>NZ_PVNP01000073.1 GCF_002993365.1 Marisediminitalea alba | reverse complement strand
TCTCACAGAACCGTACGTACGGACCTCGTATACGGCTCATGTACTGATTTATCCAGCGTAAATGCTGGGCACATTCCCCGTTCTAACATCTTCCAGATTCACCAGTCCTAGTTCGTTGAACCAGCTGTTTGGCATCGCGTAGCTTGCTAACGGGCTTCTTGCGCTTCGCCAACTCGTCATGTTCATGCAGACGAACTTGCCTTTGTATCCTCGCTGTCGTAGCCAGCGATGCAGGCGGCTCGTCTTCTTCCATAACTTAAGTTGAACGCTTCGCAGTCTGCGTCTTAGCCAACTCGCAATTTGTCTGAATGCCCTGCCGGCATCGGCAATCCTGAAGTACTGGCTAAACCCTCTTAGCAATGGGTTCAGTCCTTTGATGACACTTTGCAACGGTTTTCCTCCATTGCGTTTTGTCATCTGCTTTAGCTTCCTTCTGAACGCCGCCAGTTTCTTCGCTTGAATTCGGGTATGTTTTGTCCCGATTTCCACGCCAAGGAACCTGACTCCCGCATCACTGTGCGTGATATGGGTTTTCTCTGTGTTCACTGTCAGCTTCAGTTTACCTTCAAGGATTTGTGTCGCTTGTCGCTGCGCATTCTCTGCCGCTGAACGACTCCGACACAAGATAAGAATGTCATCAGCGTATCGCACTATGCGGTGGCCACGCTGTTTCATCTCCTCATCAAACGCATCCAGATAGATGTTCGCTATCAATGGGCTGATTACCCCACCTTGCGGACTACCTGCCTCTGTCTGCTGCCAATGCCCATCAACCATTACCCCACTTGTTAAGAACTGACTGATTAAGTTCAGCACGCTACCATCTCGTACCCGTCTTTTGATGCTTTTCAGGATAAGCCTATGGTCCAGCTTATCGAAGCACTTCGACAGATCCATATCCACCACGTGTCGTCGCTCATATCGACGGATGAACATTGTGGCTTTATTGATGGCATCATGACAGCTCCGCCCCGGTCGGTAACCAAAGCTTGATGGATGGAACTGCTCTTCGAAAATGGGACTCAGGATATCAGTCAAACTTTGTTGAACGACTCTATCCCGTACTGATGGGATCCCCAGTAACCGTACTCCTCCCCCTTCTTTCGGGATTTCCACCCGTCTGACCGGTTGAGGAGTATAGCGTTTGGTTTCGAGTTCGAGGCGTAATTGCTCAAGATTATCATCCAGATTCGAGGCGAACTCGCTCAGGCTCTGCCCATCTGTTCCGGCCGCGCCTTTCGCTTTGAACACCTTTTTGAATCCTTTGTACAGTCGAGCTTTGTTCAACAGCTGACCATACAAACTATAATAAACCCGCAATTGTTTCCCCTTTGGGATGTGCGCTGTGTGGGGACGGATACCCTTTCTTCGTGTTGGTATATTTCTCATTGCTGTTAAGCGTTCTAGCACAATGGCAATCTACTTAACGTCTGGCAATGTTACTCCCGTGTCCGGTTTCTTACCCAGTCAACAACTCCCGTTA
>NZ_PVNP01000072.1 GCF_002993365.1 Marisediminitalea alba | reverse complement strand
CAACGCTTTGCCTGCCAGACCGATGCCGAGACGGCAATGAAAGTCTTTAGCAAGACGTTAAAAACAACCCGCATCAGTGAGTTTGACTGTATAGCCCACCCCGTGTTCTTAGGTAAAGGTCGCCCCAAAAAAGGACAACAGCCAGCATACTATGAATACCAACTCGATGGGCTGATAGCCACCTGTTTGGATAAAGTTGGAATAGCTCAGGCGCAAACCGGGATGTTTATCCTCGCAACCAATGATTGTAGCGGGGAACTCAGTATGCAGACAGTGTTAGATACCTACAAATCCCAGCAACATGTTGAGCGGGGATTTCGTTTTCTCAAAAGTCCGGAATTTCTGACATCCTCACTGTTTCTGAAGAAACCGGAAAGGATTGAAGCGCTGCTCATGGTGATGACGTGCAGTCTGATGATATACGCCGCCCTTGAACACCGGATCCGAACGTCATTAAAAGAAAGACAACAATACTTCCCTGACATGAAAAAGAAACCGTCCCAGAAGCCAACGGCACGATGGGTATTTCTGTGTTTTAGTGGGATCCACGAAGTCAGCATTGGTGACTCTCCCCCCGTAATCACAGACAAACAGGAGCGCCAGCAGGTGATCATTGATGTACTTGGCACATTATACCAAGAGATTTATTCCTGAATTTGATGCGGAATGTCGGCTTTATCGCTAATTAGGTTCGAAATGGTATTAAGTATTTCTGACTCAGAGCGCTCGTCTACGGTTATCGTTAAACTCTGTTTTGCTTCTTTTGCAGAGGAATTTTTGCCAACCACACAAACTGCGCCCGCTGCTAACGATTCTGTTACAGGTAAACCCCACCCTTCGCAGCGACTTAAATACAGCGAAAAAAGACAATTTTCATACAATGCTTTTAATTGTGAATCACTAACGTTTTGAAGATGAACTACATTGAATCGAGTTCCTTCTGCCTCTATGATTTGTGTCACTGCTCTTGCGCTGGCCATCCACCCTGTTTTACCAACAATCACTAATTTAGGGCAAGAAGTACCAAGGCGCTGTGACAACGTTTGCCAAACGTGAAGCGCCGTTAAATGATTTTTTCTGGGTTCGATGGTGCCAACCATTAACACGAACCCTTGCGGTTTTAGTCCAACTTGCTCAATGTAATCAAAATCTAACTGTTGAGTATCTTGAGAAAGAAATGCGGGCCGAATATTAAGGTCTGCTACCGTAACGCTGTTTTGATAGTTGGTATGTGATAGCACTGCTTGCTTGGTTTCCTCTGAATTACAAATTAAACCATCGGCCACCGCCAAACAATTTAATAACCAGTGCTTTATTGAATAACAATGAGTATCCTCAAAAAATTCAGGGCTTTGTAAGGGCAGAAGGTCGTGCATATAAAAAACTAACCTTACCCCTTCATTTTTTAATCGCTTTAATTCGCTATAAAGACCTGGAATTCCCCACGTTGCACCAAGAAAATAGATAACGCTATTGGCGGAAAAGCTTGCTGTTGGCCTGGTAGCTATGCTCAACTTAAATGTATTTAGTCGTTGAGTTAACGCATTGTCTTCTTTAAAAAGAAGAACGAACTCGTGAAGAGAAACAACAACATAGCCGTATTGACTGTCGTAATATAGTGCCGACAGTTGGTGAGCGCTTTTTTCTGTCATCGCAACAGCGCGCAACGCCTCTAACTGCACACGCTGTATACCCGTGATAACCCCAGCATGTAAATAAAATCCAACCAAATCTGTAAAATCGTAAAAACGCTCACAGAGAACACCTGACTCTCCCGCCTCCTCAACAATACTTTTGAGTTCACTTGCAAATTTTGGCGCAAAATTAACGAGAGAATTATAGTAATGCTTGTTTATCTTTCTTGCATATTCTGCAATATCTGAACAGCTTACTGCTTTCAAATATAACTTAACTTCATTGAAAAAAACTTCGTCTGCCAGTAATGCATTAAACTCAACGTTCAGCGGTTCAACAATTTCACTTAAATTGCCTACTTTCAAATTGTTAACTATTTTAATTACGTTATCAAAAAATACTGACGATGTTTTGAACTCGTTAGGATGCGGGGCTCTTTCTTTGTTAATTACGTCCGTAGTTTCCTTATAGCTCCGTTCCATCATTGAATTCATTTCTGCTGAGCTATTGAGCGTCAAAAAATCACATAATGAACTTAATACAAGGCGCCTATCAGATGAACTAATAAAACTTTCATATGAAATAATTAGGCAGCGTTCTGGCTCTCTTAAGCTAACCAATCGCCATACTAGAATCATCATTTCTATATAGGGAAATACGCCATATTGCCCCCTATCCCATGAATTATCATCTTTGTTGTTAGCCCGCGTATACCAAGAATGTTCTACGTCCCTAATTGGGCGTAGTATTGCAATAATGTCTAATGATGCATCTTGCCGAGAAAACGTGTCTTCAATTCGTTCTAAATGGAGATAGGATCTAGGACAGGGCAACCGCATGAGTGCTCACTAATTAATCATGCCACTAAAACCCGCAGTTAGCACAGCTTCCAGATAGCTGGCTTTCATCCAAGCCCGTTTTTGCTTGGCGGGTATGCTGCCTTTTGATGACTCTGCCCGCAACATGTTTAGCGCTAAATGGCGTAGCATCGACCAGTTTTCGGCACCGTGATTCTGGTGTATCTGGCAGTCGTCTTCACCCATGCTGACATCCAGTACCCAATGTAAGCTGTTCTCTACAGCCCAGTGGGAACGTACTGCTTCGGCTAGTTGCTTCTCACTTAATGGTGCGGAGCTGATATGGTAGCGATACGTCAGTTCAGGTGCTTTGCCTTGTTGTTGGCGGAAGCTCATGCTCATGCCAAGCGTCTTTAACTCAGGCCATTGCGGGAACGCTTTGCTCACCTCATCAGCACTTAACACATGGTATGTCCGGGCTTCTATGCGACCCCGCTTTTGCTCGAAGGTTAAGCCACCAAGTGGTGCTTCCCGTGTCTCAGTAAACGCATCCTCGACTGCTTTACAGAGCTTGCCCTGATTGCTTTTGAGTGTGAACAGGTAATCACCACCTTGCTCGACTATTTGCTCTGCGATGCTGGTCTGGCAGCCCATAGCATCAATTGATACCAAGGTGTCCTGAACATCAAGTAACTGAATAAGCTCAGGGATTGCTGTAATTTCGTTCGACTTCTCTGAGGTTTTAACCTGACCTAAAACGACTTTATTGGTGCAGGCAAACGCGTTGACCATGTGTATCGTTGATTGGCGGTCACCGCGCTGGTAGGAGCTTCGCAGCGTTTTACCGTCAATCGCAATCAATTGTCCTTCGGTGCTTTCATGTACAGCCTGCATCCAGTTGATAAAGCAAGCTCTAAACTGCTCTGGGTCGAGACGCGAAATGGTACGGGCAATAGTGTCATCAACGGGGACGCCATCGCGCAAGTAACCATGTTGCTGGAACCAGCCAATATGACCGTCGGCATAGTCCCGGATATCGCTCCACCCTTCGGCTCCAGCGACGACACCACATAAGGTGATAAACAAAATATCCTCAAGTGGATAGGTCACTTTTGCTGATTGACGCGTGTCAGATAATTCCCCAAAGTGGGTGGTGAAGGCTTCGATATACATGGTTTTACTCCCCAAAAAGAGAGTATAAGATCACGACTAAACCGGATCGTCAAACTGATCGTTTAGTTTCCTCCAACTGGTTAATAAATATTCACGATCTCACCCTG
>NZ_PVNP01000071.1 GCF_002993365.1 Marisediminitalea alba | reverse complement strand
AGGTAACTTAAAGGGCGTAGGCCGAATTTACCAGCAGACCTTCGTTGATACGTACAGCAAAGTAGCGTTCGCTAAGCTCTACACAACGAAAACGCCAATCACATCGGCAGATGTATTAAATGACCGTGTATTGCCGTTCTTCGAGGCTCAGGAGCTGCCAATGTTACGGATTTTAACTGACCGAGGCACTGAGTATTGCGGCAAGGTTGAACAGCACGATTACCAGTTGTATCTGGCAATCAATGACATCGACCACACCAAGACCAAAGCGAGGCATCCGCAAACCAATGGTATATGTGAACGCTTCCACAAAACCATCTTAAATGAGTTCTATCAGGTAACGTTCCGCAAAAAGCTCTATGATTCACTGGAAATGTTGCAGAAAGATCTGGACGACTGGCTGGATTATTACAACAATGAACGGACCCATCAGGGCAAAATGTGCTGCGGCCGAACGCCAATGGAAACATTAACTGATGGAAAACGGGTTTGGGCTGAAAAGAATTTAGCTCAAATCTAACCTGACGCCGACACCAGAAAATCTGGGTAACTGTCAGATCAGGTCTGAGCTAGTACACCTAATTGCATCGTGATTTGAATTTGACAGGTTGAGTCCAGACTAATCCAGCTAAGAACATAAGTCTCGGAGCTAATCTAGCTTCTCTCGCTTTTTGAATTCTAGAACGTTGCCTGTTGCCCCCGTTGTTTCCACATCGATCATTAACTCAATATGCTTGCATTCTTCAGGCATATGTTCCCACATAGCAACGGTCATTTGGTGCATTCTCACGGCTTGAGACTTTAAGCGTTTTTTATAATCTCCAAGCTTTTCTTCTTTCTTCTCAATTTCTCTCTTAAGCTTTTTGATTTCTTTTTTAGCTTTGTCTAAGTCTTCCTTAGCCTTTATGTGGAGAGGGTGGCCGCGAACCACAGTATCGGACACATTGCTTACTCCATGAACACGATTTGCTTCAGCGCTTTCGATCAGCGCTTTTGTTTCTGGATAGCGCCTGGCCGATCCATTCGATAACCCCGCTTCTTTCTCAACATTAGAAACAACAATTTTAAGCTTGTTGGCTTTAAGCTTTTGTTTCAACTCTCTGTTAATCGGCTTTTGATGAACAAGCCGCGCCAATGCGTCTCTTAGCTGTCTTTCTGTTGAGCTTAACTCCGCCTTGTCTGTCATGCCTTACGCCTTCCTTGTCGTTTCGATAACCAAATTCAGCACATCTTCTGCAAATTCATACTTTTCATATTTAAATCCTAGATCATCCATGATCGCTTCCGCAGCTTTTACCTGCATAAAGTATTTGGTTGCAGAACTGGAGTTTAATTCATTGTTTTCTTTTAAAAACTCAACGTTTCTCATTGCGTCCATACGGGAGGATTCGGCATAAACAGCATTTTCAATAAAATCATATTCGCAGTCTACACATTCACTTAAATCAATATTGATACGCATTGAACATTGAGTATTAGTGCAATACATCCCAGGAGCAATAGCATGTAAATGTTCTTTACCGTTGGTCAACCGATCTATCCAGTAGTCAACCGATAGCTTGCGTTTGCTTACTCCATCTTCAAAATAACTTTCACCTTCGCGACTAATCTCAGCCGCTGCTGCTTGACCTTTACCTCCTGCGATACGCTTACCATTCGCCATTTTTTGATATATGCGAGCAAATATCTCAGCCTGTTGTGTGACTCGTTCTTTTTGTATTTCGCTGTAAAGTTTTTCAAATGAATAGGCATTTCGGGCATACCATCGCGTCATTGCCATCGACAAATGCGAAAATTGCTGCTTCAAGGCGGGGAAAGAACACAGCTCATAACCAATTAGGTAGTACGCGAGGGAGCGCCGTGTCTGGTGTGGCGAAAAGTGAAATTTATCACCCTGATTAAAAGATGTTTGGGTTGGGTCGGAGGTCTGTAAATGCCCCATATCTTCTGCTGTAAGTGTAAAATCAAATTTATCGCTGTTAAACCCCGTATTAATTTTAGTGTGTAATGCGCTCTTCCCTATAGGTTGGGGAAAAGCGATGTCCTTCAAGTTTGCAAACATTCGATGATTATTTTTCTTTGCAAATCTGTCGCGATAAGGCGTATTAATAGCATTTAATATATGGAAGGCTTTCCAACCCGTTTCCGTGGTTACAAACGTGTCATTTTTGGTTTGACTACTGATCGTAATTTTTGATTGGCGTGTAGTTAGAAAGTAAATGGTTTCCTTGCCAGTTTCGGACTCACATCCATTTTTATCGAAAGTCGTTCTTTGCGCACCGTAAACAGGACTCATTTTGTACAACTCGTCTACGCGCATTCCTGACAATGCCAAGCAAAGCCATGAGGCTTTTGTGTTCAAGCTTCTCAAATACTGTCTAAAACCAGCCCAGCCATAATAAGTGTTGCCAATGCGTGCTCTGAAGATACTAAGACATTCTCGTCGTATTTGAATGCGGGGTTGAATAGATGTGAATATTTGCATCCACCGTGGATCTTCACCTTTATCCGCTAAGGTTATTCCATTGTTGTCGAGCGCCTGGGTAAATCGTTCCCATGATTCTGCATAACCGCCATGAGGTTTATGGCTATAGCCGCTTCTAACCCTCAGAATTTTTCTTTTTACTTCATCGGAATAAAAGGAAATCATCTGCTCAACTGCTTGTTCGATTTCATCTCTTAATCCGTAGGCTTTTACGATATCTTCACTGTACCCTTTTAATGCCGCAAAATAGATTCGGGGGGGAATCACCACTTTTCCGTTTTGCGCATCAGAACTCATGTTGTACATCTTATGGGATTGATGTGAAAAATTGACCTTGAAAGGTAGCAGCCCTTTCAAGTGGACAAGACTATTCAACCCTATAAAACAATAGCTCCTAGAAATATCATACCATCCCTCAGTAACCAAAATTTCTAGATGCTCTTGATTCAATTCCTCAAATGAATTGATGCCACGTTTGATTAGTTGGGCAATATCCTTTCGAAGAGAGTTTTTTTTATTATTTATTGAAGCCAGTTCTATATGTTTAACAGAAAACCACATATCCGCTAATGCTACGCACTTCATTTGATTAAGCATGTGACCAGGGTGAGATCGTGAATATTTATTAACCAGTTGGAGGAAACTAAACGATCAGTTTGACGATCCGGTTTAGTCGTGATCTTATACTCTCTTTTTGGGGAGTAAAACCATGTATATCGAAGCCTTCACCACCCACTTTGGGGAATTATCTGACACGCGTCAATCAGCAAAAGTGACCTATCCACTTGAGGATATTTTGTTTATCACCTTATGTGGTGTCGTCGCTGGAGCCGAAGGGTGGAGCGATATCCGGGACTATGCCGACGGTCATATTGGCTGGTTCCAGCAACATGGTTACTTGCGCGATGGCGTCCCCGTTGATGACACTATTGCCCGTACCATTTCGCGTCTCGACCCAGAGCAGTTTAGAGCTTGCTTTATCAACTGGATGCAGGCTGTACATGAAAGCACCGAAGGACAATTGATTGCGATTGACGGTAAAACGCTGCGAAGCTCCTACCAGCGCGGTGACCGCCAATCAACGATACACATGGTCAACGCGTTTGCCTGCACCAATAAAGTCGTTTTAGGTCAGGTTAAAACCTCAGAGAAGTCGAACGAAATTACAGCAATCCCTGAGCTTATTCAGTTACTTGATGTTCAGGACACCTTGGTATCAATTGATGCTATGGGCTGCCAGACCAGCATCGCAGAGCAAATAGTCGAGCAAGGTGGTGATTACCTGTTCACACTCAAAAGCAATCAGGGCAAGCTCTGTAAAGCAGTCGAGGATGCGTTTACTGAGACACGGGAAGCACCACTTGGTGGCTTAACCTTCGAGCAAAAGCGGGGTCGCATAGAAGCCCGGACATACCATGTGTTAAGTGCTGATGAGGTGAGCAAAGCGTTCCCGCAATGGCCTGAGTTAAAGACGCTTGGCATGAGCATGAGCTTCCGCCAACAACAAGGCAAAGCACCTGAACTGACGTATCGCTACCATATCAGCTCCGCACCATTAAGTGAGAAGCAACTAGCCGAAGCAGTACGTTCCCACTGGGCTGTAGAGAACAGCTTACATTGGGTACTGGATGTCAGCATGGGTGAAGACGACTGCCAGATACACCAGAATCACGGTGCCGAAAACTGGTCGATGCTACGCCATTTAGCGCTAAACATGTTGCGGGCAGAGTCATCAAAAGGCAGCATACCCGCCAAGCAAAAACGGGCTTGGATGAAAGCCAGCTATCTGGAAGCTGTGCTAACTGCGGGTTTTAGTGGCATGATTAATTAGTGAGCACTCATGCGGTTGCCCTG
>NZ_PVNP01000070.1 GCF_002993365.1 Marisediminitalea alba | reverse complement strand
TGGCCACCTCACCCTGCAACAACGCCTAAACCGCTTCCTGTTCGTCAGGCCAGCATTTTGCCTCCGGCTTCCTTCAGATTTCACCTCACGATGAACACCCTTGCCGTTCGGCTAGCACTTCCCCTTGCCGGGTGTGCAGAGGACTTCCACCTCCAAGTCATCAACTCACCACCACAGTGAGTCGAACAGTGCTAAAGCACTACGCGCCATGCCCGGCGCACCATAAAAAAGACCTGCATGAGCAGGCCTTTTAGGTACGAACGAGTCGTGATTTATGCGGAGCGACGGCGACGAGCCGCAAGCAGGGAACCACCGATAATCAGTAACAGCGAGGCAGGCGCTGAAGCCGGAGTAGTTGGCGGAAGGCTGTCTTGATCTAGCAGTGCATAACGCACCTGACCACCAGCAACCAGATACTCACCGATACCGTTGCCCCAGAACGACACCTGAGTAAATTCATCACTATCGTCAAACGCCGCTACAAATATTTCAAATACATCACTTGCCGGGTTATCCTGCGACGGGAAAAGCCCTTCAGCATTTGTGGATGCCGAAGCCACTAAAATTGGCGAGCCACCGTCAAATGAGATATAGAGATCAGTTGTAGGATCGGTACAACAGGTCGCCCAGTCGCCTACTTCAAATCCAACAGCGTTTACTGCGCTATCGAAGGTGAAGGTAATGCCGCTACCAAAATAGTCCATCGGATTCGTACGAGGAAGTGAACCACCACCCGCCGGATTGATACCAATTGCAGTACCCGTTAATGAACCATAGGTTGTGCCGGATGCAGAGCCGCCATCGTTTTGCGTAATAACATAGTCACCACGGTCGATCGAAGCTCCTGACAAGATCGTATCCCAGATGTCAACGCCAACAGTACCGCCAGCGCCCGTTACGGTGCTGTCAAAATCGGCAACGCCGTCAGTAATGCCATCGAATACGGTTAGAATGGTTGCGTTGGCAGCAGACGCAGATGCCAACAATACGCCGGCGAGACCGCCAGCAAACAGTTTCTTCGCTTTCATGTAAAAAGTCCTTCTTCAATAAACGCCCGTAGTACCGCGCATTCTCTACGTTTTTATTTGCAGTATATTAAGTATGATTAAAAATTAAGCATACCTACCGCATATCTAGCAAAGAAGGGGCCAGATCGCTAGATTTATGATTAATTACTTGAATAACTGACAATTTTTTGATTTGAAGACTTTTTGAATAATTCTACGAACTGTTGATTTGTAAAAAAAAGCGACATTATACTTTAGTGCAATGTAACGAAGGTAACAGGGCTGCATCAGCAGCCCTGTTAGTGGCTCAGAGGTTGTATCCGCGCTCTTCATGGCTGCTGATATCCAGCCCCTGCTGCTCATGCTCTGCAGAAACCCGAATACCTTTAGTGAGCATGTCTACCAGCTTAAGCAGCACCAGGCTTACCACTGCGGTATAGACAAACGTGGCAAAAATACCGACCATCTGTACGCCCAGTTGCTCGCCGATGGAGGTATTATCGCCTCCGAATCCGTAGCCGCTGAAAATGCCCAGATCGGGAGAGCAGAAGATACCGGCCAGGAAAGTACCCAGGATACCGCCGATGCCGTGAACCGGGAACACGTCAAGCGAATCATCAATTTTCCACTTCTGCTTGATTAGGTTGGTGAAGTAAAAACAGACGCAACCAGCAGTAAGACCAATAACCAGAGCCGCTGCCGGACCCACATAGCCCGAAGCCGGCGTGATGGTTCCTAGTCCTGCGACCATGCCGGTAACGATACCCAACACCGAAGGTTTACCGTATTTCACCCACTCGATGGTCATCCACGCCAGTGAGCCTGCCGCAGCTGACACGTGAGTTACCAACATTGCCATAGCCGCATCTCCATTAGCCGCCACGGCGCTGCCGCCATTGAAGCCAAACCAGCCAACCCATAGCATTCCCGCGCCGCCTACCGTCATGGTCAGGTTGTGTGGGATCATTGAGGCGCTGCCGTAGCCGTGGCGGTTTTTGATGTACATCGCTGCCACCAAAGCGCCTACGCCCGCCGTAATGTGCACTACTGTACCGCCAGCAAAGTCCAGCAAGCCAATTTGCGCCAGCCAGCCGCCGCCCCACACCCAGTGACACACTGGCAGATATACCAGCACCAGCCAGGCCAGAGAAAACACTAGTACAGAAGAGAATTTCATACGCTCAGCAAACCCGCCCACCATTAGTGCAGGGGTGATGATGGCAAATGTCATCTGAAACATGAAAAACAGCGGCTCAGGGAGTGTACCGGATAATGAGGACTTATCCGTATTGGCTAAAAACATGTTTGAGAAGTCGCCGATAAAAGCGTTACCTTCTCCAAATGCCAGGCTATATCCCGCTATCAGCCAAATCAAAGACGCGCCACAGGCAATTGCAAAACATTGCATTAATACCGAAAGTACGTTTTTGCTGCGCACCAGGCCGCCGTAGAAAAACGACAGACCCGGCAGGGTCATAAATAAAACAAGCGCCGTAGCGGTTAAGATCCAGGCGGTGTCGCCGGTATCTGCACCGGATTCAGCCAATGCAAAGCCCGGCATTAACGCCAGGCCGATAAGCCAGTTTCGCATAAGTGTGTCCTGTTGATTCTCAAATGTGTTGTATTAAATTGCGTCGGAGTTTGTTTCTGATGTTCTTATTCGGATAACCTTTTCGACATCTGTTATAAATAATTTTCCGTCGCCTACCTTGCCGGTCCTGGCACTCTGAATAATCGCTTCACAAACGCGTTCTACGTTTTCGTCGGCAACCACCAGCTCCATCTGTGTTTTGGGTACATAGTCAATTTGATACTCGGCACCACGGTACAACTCGCTGTGGCCCTTTTGTCGTCCAAATCCTTTTACTTCACTAACTGTTAAGCCGTTTATTCCTACGTCAGCCAGGGCCTGACGTACTTCTTCGATGCGAAATGGTTTTATAATCGCAGTGATTTTTTTCATTATTCCGGGCTTCTTACAGAGAAGGTGAATTTTATTTTCTCTGAACGGTAGTATTTTTACCACTTTTTTTAACAAAACCTTATTAGTCAAAAGTAGCGTTACCGGACTTGCACAATCACAGTTTCGTCGCAATATATAGCGCGCAGGCAGGTTTCATTATCTAATTGCCGTAACAAGATAAAGTAAGGATATGGTATCCTTTGCACTCTGAAACTCTGGTCTGAAAACAAAAAGGAGATGAATGTATATGAAAAAATTGCTTGCTGCGTTAGCTGTTATTTCTGCTGGTGTATTAGCCGGATGTACGTCACTCCCCTCGGAACAGGAAATCAGTGATGCTGACTACGGCGCCTACCCCGATGATTACGAAAATATCATAAAAACTTACTATGGCTATCACCTCACTCACCCGAATTCTGTTGAGTACGGCAAAATAGAAAAGCCCAAACGTTACTGGTTGGGCAATGAACTGGATAACGTGTACTACGGCTATCTTGTTTGTGCCACGCTCAATTACCGCAACATGGTGGGAAAAGACACCGGGTTTAATACACACGCTCTGCTGATTCATGACGGCCTGGTGGTTAAATACGTGGAAGACGGCGAGTGGTGGGGCAAACCGCTCTGTAAATAAGCGTTCTGGAGGCGGCGGATAGTTATGTGGTATCGCTGGTTGTTATTGCTACTGCTGTTATCCGGGAATACTCATGCAGCAAACCAACTTAAATCGGCAGTCTCCGGTAATTTTCCCAACGGCCTCCACGCTCATTTTATTAAGTATATCAGCGAGCAGCTTAATGTGGAGGCGGTCATCACCCACATGCCCTATGCCCGGCGACTGATAGAGCTGGATGATGGCAGTATCGATATGATGGTTGGAGTGTCTGGCACTGCCCCCATTGGTAGCCATACCATTCTGCTCAGGCCCGCCTACGATAATCTGAGCATCGGACTCTTTGTACTCGCAGGCAATGAGACTCTGTTTACTGAAGCTGATGATATGCGCAAGCATTTACTCAGCCTGACCCGACACGCCAACAGTGATGCCATATTAAGCGCAATACCCGCAGCGCATATAGTGCCGGCTCGTTCGCTGGAGCAAAAAATCGAGATGCTGTTAAAAGGCCGCATAGATGGTTTTTTACATGTGACGCAAAGCACCGCATTGCGCCTTAAGGAGCTCGGCTACACCAACAACATAACGCAAGCCGATTACCAGCCACCTGAGGTTTATCAGCAGTATATTGCCATCAATAACCACTCGTGGCTTTACGCACACAAGGCCGAGTTAGAAGCGATTATTGCCAACGGCATCGCCAGTGGTGCCTTTCAATCCATCCGGCGCAATTATTACGCTGACACGCATTAAGCCTGTCGCCAGTTTACAGCTCAAAGATCCCTCGACTTCCCATCATCTTGTGGTGTATGTTTTTGTTTGTTGATAAAGGATTAATTAATAAAATAAGGAAATTCAATGAAGTATGCCTACTTGCTGATCTTGCTTCTTGCCCCCCTGCGCGCTCTTGCCGCTGTCTCAGAATGGGTCGATTTTACGCTGCACAATGGCCACGTTTATTTACCGATTACCGTTGAAGGTATCGACACTCATGTACTACTAGACTCCGGCGCTCAGGTTCACGCTATCAATAAGGCCTTCATTGGTAAAAACAACCTGGATTTATCGACCGGCGCCAAAATGCGTATTCAGGGCGTTCACGACACCGAAGATCGAACCACTTACAACAATGTTAAGGTAGGACTGTTCGGCTCTGAATTTGAGCTGGACAAGGTGGTCGAGTTTAATCTGGGCCACCATTCCAGCGGCATGTTACTGGGCGCTGGATTTTTCAATCCATTCATTATCCAAATCAATTACCCTGAAAAGAAAATACGCTTACTCACCCGCGACAGCGTGGATATGAATGAAGCGTCCAATGTGAGATCCATGGACAATCGCGGCAATGGCATGCCCATCGCTGAGATAGGCATAAATGGCGAGAACTTCTGGTTTCTGGTTGATACCGGTAGCTCCAGCGGCATTTTTATGGAACGGCGCTACGCATCCCGAGCGGGCTTACTCGACAAAGTTGATGGCTCAGAGTCATCCAGAGGGGTTAACAGTACCGGTATTCAGGATGTTGCCAATGCAGATACCGTAAGGTTTGGCCCGTTCGAAATTGCCGATGTGAAAGTAAGCTTCCCGGCACCGGGCGAAACCACCAACCTGAAAAGCCAGTTTTCTGAAACCCGCAGCCGCATTAAAGGTAAACGCATCGTCGGCATTATCGGCTATGGCTTATTCCAGTATTTCCTGCTTACCATGGATTATAAAACCGGCAAGATCCACGTATCACTGCCACCCGAAAAGTAATCAGCATAACGCCGGGCAAGCCCGGCGTTATGACACGTTAATACTTAGTACGGATTACCAGGGAAGCTGACTGCCATTGCTGTGCCAGAATCCACCGGAATTCTCGACGTTTAATTCGTCCATACGCGCCAGCAATCCGGCTGCCGCCTCTTCAGGTTCGATAAGCCCGTTAAAGTTTACCATCTCGGTATTTACCCAACCCGGATGCAATAGGGCCACTGCAACCCCTTGCTTATTGAGATCAACAGCCAGCGACTTACCAGCCGCATTGAGCGCCGTTTTTGACATCCGGTAACCATAACTACCGCCTGAGTCGTTATCAGCAATTGAGCCCATCCGGCTGGTAACAAGACCAACTTTACTACCTTTTTGCAAATTCGCCTTTAAGGTGGCAACAACCCGTAGCGGGCCGATAGCGTTTACCTCAAATTGCTCTCTAATCTGCTCAAAATTCAAATCATCCAGACTATTTTTACGCATTATGCCCGCGTTATTGATAAGCACATCGATGGTCCTGCCGCCAAGCTGGTTCTGCAATTTATCCAGGCCGTCCTGTTGGCTGACATCCACCTGTTCAATTACCTCTGCGCCACTTCGCTGAAGCGCTTCAGATGAATTACGGCAAACCCCGATAACACTGTCGCCACGTTTCAGATACGCCTGCACAAGCGCCAGACCAATCCCACGGTTCGCACCGGTAATAAGAATAGTAGCCAAAATAAGTCTCCAAACTTTTTTTTCCATTTTGAGTTAATACGACATGGGGAGACTAATTGACTTTTAAAAGTGCAAAGCTTTGGCAGATTACTCGGTTTCAACTGGCTGAGAAAATTCATATTCGCTTGGCAGCACTTTGTAAACCTGCTTGAAACAGCGGCTGTAGTAGGCGCCGGAACCAAACCCAACTTCAAACGCTATCTGGGTTATCTGTAAACCTTGTTCCAACATCGGCATGCTTTTCTCCAGCCGGTACTTTTTCAAAAACATCGTAAAGTTATCTGGTAGTAATTTCGAAAGAGTGCGATTGAGCTGCCTGTCGCTCATTGCCAGAAGCGCCGATGCACGACTACGGTTGAACCGCTCATCCTGATAATTACTCTCTATTATATCCAAGAACTTAACAATAAATTTGCGGTCTTTCTCATTATCACATCGGGGCAAGATAGCCTTTACGTAAGCAGGTGAATTTTCTGTGTTGTCGTTAACGTTACGGCTAACGTTATGACGATGGGCAAGCCGAGAGTAGGTGAGATTACTTTCAATTCTTGATATCAGTTCTTCACGTTCTACCGGCTTAACCAGGTAGTCATTGACTGACGCCTTAAAACTACTGAGTTTTGAGGAGTAATCACTGTCGGCAGTGAGTATCATTACCGGTACATCTGCAAATACATCCTTCTCCCTGAGCTTTTCAGTAAAGATCACACCGGAAATATCGGTAATGTTTAACTCAGTGACTATCACATCAGGCTGCAAAACGGGGATGATTTCCAGCGCCTGCGTACCGCTTTGGGTTGAGTAACAATTAAAGCTTTCGCCCAGTAAATTAATGATATATTCGCAGGCCTCATGACTACGTTCGATCACGAGAACTACCGGTAAATTGCTTTCCCTATACAGAGCCGATTGTTCTGCTACCTGCCGCTGTGTTTCATCATCAACGGTAAGAGCTTCCCTATTTTCCACTGTCAGCGCAGGGTTAAAAGGCAAATGCACCGAAACCTCTGTACCCATACCCGGTTCACTTTTTAATTCTAACCAGCCGTCATTGGCCAGCGCCAGTGCGTTCGCGAGGTTCAGGCCAATGCCAGTCTTAGTGTTGCCATTATAATTGGAGCCCTTGGCAAACCGGGATGTAACAAATTCCAGGTGCGGTTTGTCCATTCCCGGGCCGTTGTCT
The DNA here is from genome assembly GCF_002993365.1 of Marisediminitalea alba. Taxonomy (GTDB): domain Bacteria; phylum Pseudomonadota; class Gammaproteobacteria; order Enterobacterales; family Alteromonadaceae; genus Alteromonas; species Alteromonas alba. The sequence continues at coordinate 5,985 of NZ_PVNP01000070.1, read as the reverse complement.
TTAATGCACACCACTAGCTTGTCAGCCTGGTGTATTGCTTTAATGCGCACTTGTCCGCCAGGCTGAGTATAAGAAACTGCATTAATCAGTAAATGGTTGAGTAACGCTTCAAGCGAGTCCTGAATTAGCAACACTGGCGCTCTAAATTCACAATCACAGCTGAGTATAAGTTGTTTTTTGAAGGCTTCCGGACGCCAGGTTTCAACCAGGAAGGCTAATGTATTGCCGATATTGTATCGCTGCAGCACCTGCCCGCTAATATGTTCAATCCGCTCCACCGCCGCAAGCTGGTCGGTGAGCACTCTGAGGCGGCCTGCGTTATCGTAAACCAGATTGAGCTTACTTCGAATATCCGCTGTTAATGGCTTTGCCCGTAATTCTGTGAGCGGATTTAAGATTTGCATTACCGGTGTCTTTATTTCATTGGCAAGATTACTGAAGATTTTTTCTTTCTTGTTCAAGAGCTCGGTAATTGAGCGGTTACTTTCCAGTAACGCCGACTGCTTCTGCTCAATAACCGCCGCCAAGACCCGGCTTTTTTCGGCCATATGCCGTTTTATCAGTACTACTACAAGCCAGATGGTCAGTGCTAAAGCCGCCAGATACAGTAAGTATGCCTGCCAGGTTAGCCATGGTGGCCGGGCAATATTGAAGGGATAACGACTAATGGGCTGGACAGCCTGACTTTTACTATCCACAACCCGAACCTGAAAATCAAAAGCGCCAAAGCTCAGGCCTGAGTAAGCCACGGTACCCATGTTAGCCGGTAGCTCCTGCCAGTCTTCATGAAATCCTTTAAGACGATATTCAAGCTTGTGCAAATGCGGATAAACGTAGTCTGCCGAGGCAAATTCAAAAATCATTTCATCGGGGGCAGAGGCTAGTTCCAAAGTAAATTGTGAGGCCGGAGGCGCTGTTCGGGTAATATCAGGCGAGAACTCTAATTTTACTACTGCTGCTTGTGCGACATGCCGTCTGCGTTTTTCAACGTATTGAGCGACCATGTCTGCATCGATTACGTAAGACAGTTGATCGCCCACCAGAATAAATTTTTTCTCGTTAAGCGGCAAAATGCCCCGGTAATTAAAGTCAGTATCAACAACTCCATCACTACTATCAAATTGAAATAGATAGTTTCCACTTAAAAAGACGAAACCTTTATTAGTCGCCAGCCAGTGGTTGCCATTAGCATCCAAAAAACCTGCCCTTATAAACCTCGGGATAGCTGCACTTACTGGCTCCTCAATAAAGCGCTTCGCAACTATGTCGAATCGTTTCAACCCCTTGCCGGATGTACAAAAATAAATGCTGGTTGAATCTGTGTACATGCAATATACAAAAACGCCTTTCAGTTCCTCCAATTCATGTCGAACCCAAACTCCCTGTTCAACCATGAAATAAAGCACATTTTTTTTATCCAGTATGATTGCAGGCAGGTCACTGGTGCTCTCTAGAAACCTGAGCTCTTTTGGTGCATTAACGTGATGTGATAGTTCGTTATTTTCTAACTTCACGAACCCTGCGTGTGTGGGGGCCTGATAATAAATGTATTGTAATTCTTCCTGATTGTAGTGTTCTGCTTTCAAATAAGAGCAAAAGCCTGATGCGTCACGTATTTTCTGAGTTTTAATCAGCTCAGCATCCCCAAATTCGAATGCATTGCACGCAGCGTCAGGCGCTATCACTTTGTTACCTATTGGAATCGGGACTTGTTCAAATTCATTGTTAGTGAATCGGTCTAACTTACCCGTCTCGGCGTTCAATCGAAACCACTTGTCTTTGCTTCTGGCTATATATTGGTTTGAACTCAAAGGTACGACTGAGTAAATGTCATTCCGAAAAGGAAATGATGATTCGTGCAGGTAATTAACTGCGTGGAGATTAAGGTCTAGAGCTAATATCCCCAACTGAGTGGAGGCAACCAGAAACTGTTTACTTTCTAATTGATGGATAGCTTGCACTGCTCTTATTTGATCAAAACTAAAACGAGGCTTGCCGAAAGCTAATTCACGTAACACACCATCGCTTTTATCAAGCGTAAATAACCCTCCGGCCGCGACCCAAAGCGTACCTTCGCTATCCTCGATAATACTTTCAACATCCTTAAGCTGATTTTCTGGAACAGAAACTGGATAAAAATCACTAACGTTATCCCGATACCGATAAATACCACCAACACCACCCACATAGAGATACTCGCCAATAGCCCTGACATAAGTAATCTTTTCCAGCCCCGGGAAGTAAATATCTCTTTTAAGAAGCGTAATTTCCCGTAATTGCTCATCCATAAAAATGACATGGTTTGCTTCAGATGCAGTAACCAGATCATTGTAAACAGTAAGCGAATAGATACTTCTCATGTTCGAACCATCTTCGAACTTATCTTTAACGATCGGAGAACTACCAGAAGATGGCAGCAGCACAATGCCAGTCAATGTACTAACTACAACTGAGTTTTTATAAGAGTGGGTTGCCCATGCTTTTACAGCCAGAGGCTCAGGGATAGCAAGTTGTGAAAAGGTGCCTTCGGACAAGGAATAGGTAAACACGCCGTTACCGAATTCGGAAATAAACAGCTTATTCCCGGCAATGTGTAGATCCGCAATATACCCTTTACCTAACGGACTATTGGAATGAGTAAATTGTTCTGTTGAATTACCGACAATGCGGAACAGGCCATTCTCTGCACCAATAAATACTGCTCCATTGTGCTCTTTAATGTCCCGTATAATACCTGTTGCTTCACCGTTTAGTTTGCGTTTCCCCGTCCAGGACGGTTCTACTCCAAACGCATTCTCTACGGTCAATAACCAAATAAAGACAGCAAATAATACTGTCCTAAATGTCAACATCCTTGTCTTTTTCATCTGCGTATCTCCGAAGTCCTTTTATTAAATTGGTATCTCCTTATCAACTACTTTAATGCGAGTACTTCAAAATGAATATAGAGCAAAAATTAACCAATTGCGAGATTTCAGTGGAAGACTGTCTAATGGTACAGGGCGGTAACTATCCTCCTGCAATGCCGGATCTTCTCGGCATTGAGAGACCAGACTGCCCGGCTCTGCTGGTAGAAGAGGCAGAAAAACCAGATGATGGGCGTTAGCAAACAACCTTGGGTAAATGCCGCCAGTTAGTCGTGTATTGGGGTGACAGGTGTTCTCTTTTCATCCCCCATTCCGGGTGTATTCCTTTTGCGGCTGCGCCTATAGTCTGACTGCCGTAGCGGCTGTTTATTGCATCCATGCATTGCATGAGTCTGGGGTTGTGAGCGAGTTCGGCGAACATATCGCTCTGCTCATGGGCAGTTTCGATAATTTCTATCGCGCCAACGCCACACTTGTGTAATTTAATATTGGCTTTGTAAAGCGCGTGACTGGCATTAGACGCAGCCTGAACCAGCGCTCTGGTATCGTTAGTTGGCTGCGCAAAGCGATGCTGAATCGCCTTGTGGTATTGTTCTGTATCCGCAAAGGGATTGGCGTGAGTAAATAAAGTGAGTAGCCAGGCTTTACTCTGCTGCCGGCGTAATTTCTCAGCCACTTTTTCAGCATGCCAGCAGAGGCTCTCACGCAGAAACTGTTCGCTGGTAACCGGTTGCCCGAACGCCCGCGTTGAGTATATTTGCTGCTTCTTCGCTCTTTCCTCATCCCACTTTATACACACGGTACCGTTGAGCTCTCTTACCGTTCTCTCCAGTTCTACTGAAAACTGTTTACGCAGCGCTTTAGGATCAAATTGTGCCAGCTGCCAGGCGTTTATTATACCTTGCTCACGCAACCGGGCAGCTATGCGTTTACCCACTCCCCAAACATCTTGGACATCCATTTGAAGTAGCACATGCCTACAAGCTTCCGGCGTATCGAGCACGGCAATGCCAGACTTATCGCCCAGCTTTTTACCTGCAAAGCTGGCAACCTTCGCCAGAGTGGGCGTTGCGCCTAAGCCAACACCTACCGGCAATCTGAGTTGCTGCCACACATCACTCTGTATGCGCATAGCATAAGCACGCCAGCTTTCAGCAGGCCGCCAGCTATCAAAAAATAAGAAGCACTCGTCTATGGAATAGATATGCTGGTCAGGAGCGTACCGCCCTACAACCTGCATCATTTTATTCGACAAGTAATCGTAAAGTTCGTACAGTTGGCTAAGAATTCCCGCTAAAAATAGACGAGTAAGTGAGCAACCATTCTGCCGCATGGGTTGCTGGCGTCTAACACCAGAAAAATCACCCAGCCCAACCCGCTGTCTATTTTTTAAGGTGGGCATTCATCTACATGTCTAATTTTTTACCAATTTGATCGCTAAGATGTACTAATTTGATTACCGAGGGAGACTGACGGACTAATTACTTAGGGGCTTAATCGTACAATCTCCACTCGACACCACACAACTCACTTCTGGACATTTCTGAGTTGCATTTTAGCTAATTTAGAAAAACATGAATTAGATAAAGTATGGAAATTTCAAATCAATATGAGGCGGACATGAAGAAATTGAAAAAAGTAGCTTAACTGGGTTGGTCAATTTTGGTTGACCACGTCATGTTCCGGTGAGTACGCAAGTCATTGGCGCTAACGAATATGAAGGTCACTTTGCTTTTGACTTACTCTATAACAACTCTTCAGATATACAGCCTAATACCTTATCGACCGATACGCATGGTACCAATAATGTTAACTTCGCTATATTAGATTTCTTTGGTTACACATTCGCCCCTCGATACGCGAAAATGAAAAAGGTGTTTTTTGAGCTATTTGAAGTGACTGAAGAGAACGGAGGCCGTATTCAATTAAAGAAAGATATTAATCATAAGCTAATTGCTGAAGAATGGGACAATATTCAGCATATTGTTTGTTCATTGAGTCGTAAAACCACCACTCAAAGCACAATCATTAGAAAGTTGAGTAACGGCAAGAGCCGAAGATTGTCAGCATTGCATGAGTACGACCGTTTAATTAAATCTATTTATGTTTTGGAGTATGTTGATAATTCAACGTTGCGTCATTACGTCCAGCAAGCCTTGAACAGAGGTGAAGCATACCATCAGTTAAAACGTGCTATTACTTCAGTTAATGGCAATAAATTTCGTGGGGGGAATGATTACCAAGTATCACAATGGGGTTCTAGGGAAGATGCGAATAAGTCCCCGATGTGAGATCATAGCTGCATAGTAAATCACAAACATTACCGCTCATGAGTCACCAGTTAACCTTTGCTGACAGCGAGTTTTCCAGTAAGCGCCGTCAGACCCGTAAAGAGATATTCTTATCCAGAATGGATAACCTGCTGCCGTGGTCTCAACTGCTGGAAGTGATTGAACCCTTTTATCCTAAAGCAGGCAATGGCAGACGTCCGTATGCGCTCGAGACCATGTTTCGCATTCACTGTATGCAGCAATGGTATAGCCTTGGTGATGAGGCAATGGAAGATGCGTTATATGAAATTGCTTCGATGCGCCAGTTTGCGCAACTGTCATTGGATAAAGCCATTCCAGACCGCACTACCATTATGAACTTCCGGCACTTGCTGGAAAAGCACAAGCTGACTCGCAAATTGTTCAAAACGGTCAACCAATGGCTTTCGGACTGCGGTGTGATGATGACGCAGGGCACATTGGTGGATGCGACGATTATTGAAGCGCCCAGCTCCACTAAAAACAAAAAGAATGAACGTGACCCGGAGATGCATCAGACCAAGAAAGGTAATGAATGGCATTTCGGCATGAAAGCCCATATTGGTGTGGATGCCAAGAGCGGTCTCACCCATACATTGGTAACCACCGCCGCCAATGAGCATGACCTGAATCAGTTGAAAAACCTGTTGCATGGCGAAGAAGAATTCGCTTCCGGCGATGCCGGTTATCAGGGAGCAGAGAAACGGGAAGAGTTGCAAGATACAAATGTGGAATGGCTGATTGCCGAACGCCCCGGAAAAGTCCGGGCACTGAAAAAGCATCCTCGCAAAAACAAAACGGCCATTAAC
>NZ_PVNP01000069.1 GCF_002993365.1 Marisediminitalea alba | reverse complement strand
TTAGCAACGCTTGTTTGTTTTAGTTCGGTAACACCAGCATTCGGCACAATCAGTTTTGCCAGCCAGCTCACTTCTCAAGCCGCCACTTTATCATCTGGCTTTTCGCCCAGGGTTGTTTTAAGGTAATTGTTAATATTTAAAGCAATAGTTTGTTGTAGCGGGCGGTGGCGGCAAAGCCGCGAAGGGCAAGTGTCTCGCACGCATAACAAACAAATGTTGGGGACACAAACACGTGGGCTCTGCTTCGCAGTATAGCCCACGCGTTTGTGCCGCCAAATTAGGGCGTTAGCAACCAAGTTCGACAAACAGGATTTATCGACATGAATGAAGAGCATGATTCATATATTGAAAACTTGAAGGAATTGGCAGGCCTTTCTAAACAAACAGTAGATAAGGTAGTTCAAGGTTTATCAGGCAAACAAGTACCAGTAAAGCTTACGGACAACATTAACAACTTTAATAAAAGGCTTGAAGCATTTTTAGAAGCCATAAGAAATAATTCTGACCTTAATAAGGTAGAAAAATCTGCACAACAAATTACGATTTACATTAATGCGATTTTTAATAGCATTAAAGATCTAGAAGTATCTAAAGAAACTCATTCGGCTAGAGCTAAATTGCCCGAACTGGCCACGAAATTAAATAACTCGGTTAATGCTCGATTGATTACATTGAATAATGATGAACTGGTCAGCCAAGAATCAAAAATCCCCGAAAGAGAGGGAAACTGCGAATAAGTCCTGCAATTTAGTTTTTGAACCAGCCTTTGCATTCGCCGTTTAATTTTTGAACGGTAAATTCTCAATTTCGGCCAATATACTACCTTTTTAGGCCTGATTTAGGCCTTATTCCGGGTTATTCCCGGATTTCAGACAGATCTTGGCTGTCGTCGCAACATCTGGTCTACTTTAAACAGGTTTGCCAAGGTGCATAGCATGGCTAACTGTGAGTCATTTTTCATCAGTCCTTTGTACCGTGCTTTGATAAAGCCAAACTGACATTTGATGATCCGAAACGGATGCTCCACTTTCGCCCGGATGCTGGCTTTTAAGTATTCGATGTTAATGGCCGTTTTGTTTTTGCGAGGATGCTTTTTCAGTGCCCGGACTTTTCCGGGGCGTTCGGCAATCAGCCATTCCACATTTGTATCTTGCAACTCTTCCCGTTTCTCTGCTCCCTGATAACCGGCATCGCCGGAAGCGAATTCTTCTTCGCCATGCAACAGGTTTTTCAACTGATTCAGGTCATGCTCATTGGCGGCGGTGGTTACCAATGTATGGGTGAGACCGCTCTTGGCATCCACACCAATATGGGCTTTCATGCCGAAATGCCATTCATTACCTTTCTTGGTCTGATGCATCTCCGGGTCACGTTCATTCTTTTTGTTTTTAGTGGAGCTGGGCGCTTCAATAATCGTCGCATCCACCAATGTGCCCTGCGTCATCATCACACCGCAGTCCGAAAGCCATTGGTTGACCGTTTTGAACAATTTGCGAGTCAGCTTGTGCTTTTCCAGCAAGTGCCGGAAGTTCATAATGGTAGTGCGGTCTGGAATGGCTTTATCCAATGACAGTTGCGCAAACTGGCGCATCGAAGCAATTTCATATAACGCATCTTCCATTGCCTCATCACCAAGGCTATACCATTGCTGCATACAGTGAATGCGAAACATGGTCTCGAGCGCATACGGACGTCTGCCATTGCCTGCTTTAGGATAAAAGGGTTCAATCACTTCCAGCAGTTGAGACCACGGCAGCAGGTTATCCATTCTGGATAAGAATATCTCTTTACGGGTCTGACGGCGCTTACTGGAAAACTCGCTGTCAGCAAAGGTTAACTGGTGACTCATGAGCGGTAATGTTTGTGATTTACTATGCAGCTATGATCTCACATCGGGGACTTATTCGCATCTTCC
>NZ_PVNP01000068.1 GCF_002993365.1 Marisediminitalea alba | reverse complement strand
ATGGCGTCCCCTAGGGGATTCGAACCCCTGTTACCGCCGTGAAAGGGCGGTGTCCTAGGCCTCTAGACGAAGGGGACAAAATTTTTGTCTATCGTCGCACTGCGACGATAAAATTTTGTAAGGCGAAAGATACTTTAGTATCTGAGCGACCTCATCCTAGAACTTTTTGTTAGTGAAGCGTTGCTTCACTAAATTTCTGTAAGGCGAGGTAAGCTCTGCGTAACCGAGCGACCTTATTATGGTTCCTCACAGAATATTTCGGTCCTGAAAGCGTTTCAGCTTCCGGCCTATCCACAGTATTAATCGACTGTGACGCGATGTAAATGGCGTCCCCTAGGGGATTCGAACCCCTGTTACCGCCGTGAAAGGGCGGTGTCCTAGGCCTCTAGACGAAGGGGACAAAATTTTTGTCTATCGTCGCACTGCGACGATAAAATTTTGTAAGGCGAAAGATACTTTAGTATCTGAGCGACCTCATCCTAGAACTTTTTGTTAGTGAAGCGTTGCTTCACTAAATTTCTGTAAGGCGAGGTAAGCTCTGCGTAACCGAGCGACCTTATTAT
>NZ_PVNP01000067.1 GCF_002993365.1 Marisediminitalea alba | reverse complement strand
TGATCAACCCTCAATAACTGTATTCATATACAGTATAGCAACAATTTAGCAGAACATAGCCATCTGTTAAGTGTTCTAACTCGGCTATAAGCTTTGTAAATTGTGCTGGGATCATGATCAACCCTCAATAACTGTATTCATATACAGTATAGCAACAATTTAGCAGAACATAGCCATTCTTTAATTGGTCGTTAATCGTCTCGATAATGAATCGCTTTGACAGCATTGCCCGATCCCATAATGACATCGCTTTTGCTTTCATATTCTTACGAACCGTTGTGATAAGCGTGACGCCTTTATCAAATAAATTGTCTTTGAGCGCATTGCTTAAGTAGCCTTTGTCGCCGTAAAGTTTATCTGTTAAACCTTCCGCTAGCTCTTCGACTGGCTTGGTATCGTGCACGTTACCTGTGGTGACTTTAGCGGCAACAATCTCCCCCTTATAGTTTACAATTAAATGTAACTTGAACCCATAGAACCAGCCCATCGTACCTTTTCCTCTTTGTGCAACACCCTCAAAGGTCTTATGCCTTGGTATCCGAATGTTATGGCACACTTTTAAGGTTGTAGAGTCAATGAATTCAATACCTGTGGGTTTACCTTTGAGTGAAGTGAAATAAGCACACATGGGTACAATAAGACTAGGCATCACTTCCAAAAATCGTGTGTAGCTCAATAATTTAGGGAAGTCCTTTTTATAAAAACACGAGACATAGCCTAGGTAATAATTCTTGAAATCACGATGATGGCTCATATGGAAACCAATGACGACTGTCATCATTTCGCCCATAGACATACGACTATCTCTGCGCCTTTGGCGACTACCATCTTCTAGTAGCTGCTTTTGCCATTGTGGAATGAATACTTTGCAAAAATCATCGACATCACAGTACAACTCTACTAAATTCTTCATGCCTGTTCCTTTTGTTTTGTTCCCACTTTCTTGGTCGAAAGATCGGATCTTGGAACGGGCATTTAGTTCAATTTCTTAAACCGAGTTGGGGTTAAATAATAATTAATGAAAGGAATAGTCGAATGAAATATAAGTTAAAAACTATCTACCCGCTAAGTGCCCTTACTTTAGCTATGGCTTTATCATCGGGGCAAAGTTTTGCTGCTGAAGCTCAAGTAAACAGCGACAACGATCAGACGGAAACTAAAACAGCGCAACAAACAGAAGAAAAAGTGGCTAGAAAAGATACCCTTTTTGAAACGATTCAAATCACGGCGCAAAAACGTGAAGCGAGTATTCAGTCAACTCCTATTAGTGTTACCGCTATTTCAGGCGATGTTTTGGATCAAATGGGTATCACCAACATGGACGATTTTCAGTTTTTCGCCCCAGGTATAACGATTACTAATGATTCGATGGCAATTATTAATATTCGTGGTGTTGGCACAACCGCTTTTGGTGTCGCCACTGATCCTAGCTCAACTATTTATATTGACGGAATTTACCAACCAAGGCCAACCACGGGCTATCAAGATATGTTCGATGTTGAACGCTTAGAATTGCTGCGTGGTCCACAAGGGGTTTTATTTGGTCGAAATTCTGTTGGTGGTGCCTTAAACATTATTTCTAAAGCGCCCACCGATGATGCTGAAGGAACCGTTGGTTTAACACTTGGCAGTTATAATAAACAAACACTAACAGGTACTTTTTCTGGCGGTTTAACTGACAATAGCCGCGGTAGAGTAACGCTATTAAAAAATACCCGTGATGGTATCTACAAAGATATGTTAACGGGTGAAGAATACCAAGATGAAGATACCTTTGCTGGCCGTGGAACGCTTGCTATTGATTTATCAGATAAATTAGAAATCGTTTTAAGAGGCGATTACAACAATGATGGCGGCACGGGCTATATTAGCCAACGCGGTGGTTATACCCAAGATTATGTTGACGCGGGTGCGGCAATACCAAAAGATGACTACGATATAGCGCTAAACTATAAACCTAAAACAGACGTTGAAGTATGGGGGCTTTCATCAACGTTGACATGGACTGGCGATGATTACACCATAAAGTCGATTAGTTCATACCGTGAAAGTGATTTCGATCAAACCACGGATGCGGATGCTACAGAGTTTACGGTATTTAACATCAATTTTTTTGAAGCCTCAGAATCATTTACTCAAGAGTTTCAATTATCAAATACCACACCTGATGGTTTAGATTGGATCACTGGCCTATTTTATTTAAAAGAAGATGGCAGCGGGGGTATTGATCTTTTATTTGATGGTTTGGCCATTGAAATTACCGAAGAAAATGTTACCGAAGCTTATGCGGCTTTTGGCCAAATGACCTATGATGTTAACCCTAAATTAAGAGCCACATTTGGTTTACGCTATAGCTATGAAAGTAAAAATTATGGCTATATTACTAATGTTAATGGCGGCCTTGATGACACAGGAACACCGGATGACAGTTGGAGTGCATGGACACCGCGTTTTGCCTTAGATTATGACTTAGCTGATGACATTATGATTTATGCCTCAGCAACTAGTGGCTTTAAATCGGGCGGTTTTCAAATTGGTGATGGCACTTCATTTGAACAAGAAGACTTATGGAGTTATGAAACAGGCATAAAATCAACCTTGTTGGAAAATCGTTTACGTGCCAATGTTGGTTTGTTTTTATATGATTACACCAATTTGCAGGTTGTTGAATACGATGATGATAGTGGCATTTCAACCACAACAAACGCAGGTAAAGCCACTATTCAAGGTATTGAAGGTGAGTTTGTTGCTCGTGTAAGTGATAATTTTGATGTTAATTTGGTGGTTACTTATACTAATTCCGAATTTGACTACTTTCCACAGGGGGAAGGTGTAGATTTTGCTGGCAACGAGTTACCTAACACGCCAAATTTAACCTATTCACTAGGCGCGCAATATACTACCGAAATAGCCAATGTTGGTTACTTAGTCTTCAGAGGTGATTATGCATGGCGTGACGGTGTTTACTTTAAAAGCAACAACGAAGAAAAATTCCAGTCAGACTCATATTCATTACTTAATTTAAGAGTTTCGTTGATGACATTTGATGATCAATGGGAAGTTTCATTATACGGCACTAACATGCTAGATGAACGTTATGCTACTTATATCACCGCTGGCCGAAATTTAGATGGCTCACTTACCGATAGCGGTAATACAAGTAACACTTATGGTGAACCTCGCCAATATGGCGTAAAAGTGCGTTATAACTTTTAATTAAAAGTTTACGCATTATCACGTAAAATCAAGCCGCTTATTTAGCGGCTTTTTACATTAGATACTATGGTTTTACGTTAAATGTCGTTTCGAATTAACGCGTTTAGGTATTTGATAAAGCCATTATTGTACCTTTTAGCTATGAAACTGAAGAAGGGATAAAATCTCAAAAAAATTAAAACTGAATTAGACCAACATTTTATCCCAAACAGTGAAAATAACACTTAACTAACGTGCATATTTTTTAGAAATAAGCTAATTATTATACTTCTTTATGAAACAGGAATACGTAAGGGAGAGATGTTATCTCTTACTGTAGGTAACTGCATGTAACCGTTCAGCAGGGCCCTATTGACAGGCTGCTTTGAAGTCGCCGAGTAGAGGATAGGACGTTTTGTTTAACGTCGCTTCGAGAATGGCGCGGAGCCAATTCAGTGGATTCAGCTTTTGTTTCCGGCAGGTTTCTACAATGGTGAGTATACGTTGTCTGAACAGTTCCCCTCGGTGAGAACACACGCCATAGCTGCCTTTTCGCCACAGCACATAGCTTCGCAATGAACGCTCTGCTTCATTGTTAGTGAGGGGGACGCCATCGTGACTGAGGAACACCCAGCACATATCATCGTGTTTTAGCCGCAGCTTACACCGGTTCTGATAGCGGGGAGTAACACAACGCCTTGATGCCAGTTCAAGTTGTTCTCGCCAGGCGATACGCAGTTTTTCCATTCGGTCCCGGTATCGCTTTTCACTTAGTTCGTTACTCTCATACCGGTGTTGCAGCCGGAACAGTATGCGAATGAGCCTGACTAACGTTGTTC
>NZ_PVNP01000066.1 GCF_002993365.1 Marisediminitalea alba | reverse complement strand
GTAACCCGAGATCGGCTTAAGCCACGACCATTGAATTACGCTCAACATCAGTAATATCAAGTGATGGCTTGTTTTCCTTGAGGCAGTAAGCAACCAGGCCTGCCATCAGATTAAGCGTAAAACCGTTCATACTGCGATGTCTTGAGTGCTCAATGAATGAAATGTTCTTCAATTGGTCGTTGATGGTTTCAATAATGAAGCGTTTTGAAAGCATTGCTCTGTCCCATAAAGACATCGCTTTTGCTTTCATATTTTTGCGAACCGTGGTGATAAGTTCGACGCCTTTATCAAATAAATTAGCTTCAAGTGCTTTGCTTAAATAGCCCTTGTCTCCGTACAATTTACCCGGTAAATGTTGAGCTAATTCCTCAACAGGTTTTGTGTCATGAACATTACCCGTCGTCACTTTTGCTGCGACTATTTCGCCGTGATGATTGACGATTAAGTGTAGTTTGAAACCATAAAACCAGCCCATGGTGCCTTTTCCTCTTTGTGCAATTCCGTCGAAGGTTTTATGTCTGGGAATGCGAATGTTGTGGCAGACTTTTAAACTCGTTGAGTCAATGAATTCGATGCCTGTAGGCTTGCCCTTAAGCGAACTAAAATAGGCACACATGGGGACAATAGTACGAGGCATCACTTCTAAAAAACGCGTGTAACTGAGTAGAACAGGGAAGTCTTTACGATAAAAAGCGTGAACATACCCCAAGTAATAATTCTTAAAATCACGATGATGTGACATGTGGAAACCGATAATAATGGTCATCATTTCACTCATTGACATACGGCAAGCTCGTTGTCTTTTTCGAGTACCGTCTTCCAGCAGCTGCTTTTGCCATTGAGGGATAAACACTTTGCAAAAATCATCGACATCGCAAAATAATTCTACTAACTTCTTCATGCCTGTTCCTTTTGTTTGATTGAATCGTTCTTGGTCGAAAGATCCGATCTGGGAACAGGCATTTAGTTCAATTTCTTAAACAGGATTGGGGTTATGTATTTATTCAACAGGATTAGATCTAGCCGTTTGCACAACGTTTAAAATTACGTTGCATGATGAAGTAGTAAATAAGTTGCATGACTAAGCCAAACCCCATACCAGAGATAAGCCAGGTATTTTCTGGCAGGTCAGTTATGGTATCCACAAAAACAAAGCCAATCAGAATCCCATACACCAGGCCCAGCAACAAAGAAATTAGCCAAACCTGTAATCCAACCGGCAAGGATAAAGCTGCCCAACGGAGGAAAAACGCCTGACCATCTCCCTGCTTATTAGTGCGATAAAGTAGCCTCATTCCCCAGAACTGCAGTAGCGCAAAAGCGAAGAAATTGGCGATTTGGTACCAAAAGGCAAATACGTCACTTTGTGTGCAGCTTACCGCCACCGGAAATACCATCGCACTGGCAAACAACATGCTGAATACGAGCAGGTGTTTAAAAGCTAAATCTTCGCTGACTTCCTGTTGATGAAGTTTAACCGCCAACGCCTTAGCGTTGATAAAGTAGAGATCTTCAATCATAACGTCCTTATTCACATAACATCCTGTAATTCAAAGCAGAGTACCTTAGTGGTTAAAAAAGGCCAGATACCAAAACTCAGATGGCACGACAAAGTAATAAGGCTCTCACAGGCGAGTTCGTGCAAGGTAACAGAAATATGTGGGATATGGCTTGATGATGAATCACACGCCCGGATGGCGTGACTTGGCGATGCTACAGGGATGTATTTAACTATGATAAGCAAGAGTTTTTAATGTTAAAGCATCTAGCTCGGTTCAGAATCCTGACCCACCGCAGAAAGCAAAAAGGCCTGCATCTATGCAAGCCTTTTTTGGAATGTGGCGCGTGTGGATGGGTGAAGCCGGTGGTTTTAAGCAAGTCAACAATTTGACTTGCTCCGGCTGAACGCCCTCCGCTCTGTCGGGGGGCTGGAAATCCTGACACACCGCAGAAAGCAAAAAGGCTTGCATTTCTGCAAGCCTTTTTTGGAATGTGGCGCGTGTGGATGGGTGAAGCCGGTGGTTTTAAGCAAGTCA
>NZ_PVNP01000065.1 GCF_002993365.1 Marisediminitalea alba | reverse complement strand
CCACCCTCAAACACAAAACAGGACTGACTGAGTATCGGGCTTCGCGCTATTTTGCACGCTTACCCTCCTGCCTTGCCGAATCAGGTTCACTTTCGTTGTGTACTTCTAACTTCCTATGGCTTCCTTCGAACCCTGCCGTTGGCCAGCAACGCCCTTGCCATTCGGATTATCTTCCCCTCAGTCAGGGTGATTCAGGTTTCTTTCAACCTGACGGGTTTGCCAGCTTCGCTGGGCAAACAAAAAAACACCAGCCTCGGCTGGTGTTTTTGTTTCAAGCGATCAATTAGCAGGCTCTTAGCGGCTGAAAATCATCAGAGCATGAGATAACACAACTACTGTGGTTAACTGCATACGCAGTTTGGTGTAAGCCACTACCATTTCTTTTGGCAGGGTTAGTACCTGTTTATCGTAAAACATCATTAGCAGGTAACTAATACTTAACACGCCTAGTACCCAGGGCGCGCCGGTTTGAGTTAAGCATATCCAGCCTACAATCGTTGGCAACATTGCCACGTACATCTGATGGGCTGGCTTATTACTACTAATGGCATCGTACCAGTGCACGCCACCAAAAAACGACAACAGCACGGCTGAATACTGCGTAAAGTAAAGGTAGACCAGCGATTGCGGCAGGATATCGGTAAATGTCAGCGCATTTAAACCAATAAAAGGCAGTAATCCGGCGTAACCTAATTGCTTTATGAGAGGTTGCATTGTTATTGAAATACCTTAATTATAATAAATATTTAAAATTTATTACGAAAATTTCTAATCGGTGGATTATTAAATCCGTCACATAAACCCATTACTTATTAATTTAAAATCGCGCATGCGATAAATGTTAAATAATAGTAAATATAGAGGTTAATATATTGTTAAGCTACTTATTAGTAATAAAAAAGGCCCGCAATGCGAGCCTTTATTTTTTAACAATTAAATTAAACGTTATTTAATTGGCGTATATTTACGCTGGTTGTGACCGGTGTATAACTGGCGAGGACGGCCGATCTTTTGTGCAGGATCAGACATCATTTCGTGCCAGTGTGAAATCCAGCCAACAGTACGTGACAGGGCAAAAATACAGGTAAACATGTTTGTTGGGATACCGATTGCCTTCAGTACGATACCAGAGTAGAAATCTACGTTCGGGAACAGTTTCTTCTCGGCGAAGTACGGGTCTTCAAGAGCAATACGTTCCAGCTCCATTGCTACGTCTAGCAGCGGATCCTGAACATTCAGCTCTTTCAGTACTTCGTGACAGCTTTCGCGCATTACTGTAGCGCGTGGGTCGTGGTTTTTGTATACACGGTGACCAAAGCCCATCAGACGGAACGGATCGTTCTTATCTTTCGCACGATTAATGAACTCAGGAATGCGGTCTACTGAACCAATTTCTTCCAGCATATTCAGACAAGCTTCGTTAGCACCACCGTGTGCAGGGCCCCACAGTGAAGCAACACCTGCAGCGATACAGGCATAGGGGTTAGCACCGGAAGAACCCGCTAAACGCACGGTAGAGGTTGATGCATTTTGCTCGTGGTCGGCGTGCAGGGTAAAGATGCGGTCCATAGCGCGTTCTACCGCCGGGCTGATTTTGTAATCTTCAGCCGGAACAGAGAACATCATATTCAGGAAGTTAGCCGCGTAGCTCAGGTCGTTACGAGGATAAACAAATGGCTGACCGATGTTGTACTTATAACACATCGCTACCAGGGTAGGCATCTTCGCAATCAGACGGTGTGCACAACGTACACGCATGTCAAAATTAGAAACGTCCAGGTCGCTGTGGTAGAACGAGGACATCGCACCAACAGTACCGTTCAGCATCGCCATAGGGTGGGCGTCATTACGGAAGCCATGGAAGAACATGTGAATCTGCTCATGTACCATGGTGTGGCGCTTGATGGTGTTTTCGAATTCTTCGTATTCTTCTTTATTCGGTGCATCACCGTGCAGCAGCATGTGACAAACTTCCAGATAGTTGGCATCACGAGCCAGTTCGTCGATTGGGAAGCCGCGGTGTAATAATACACCTTCTGCGCCGTCGATAAATGTGATGGAAGACTCGCAAGATCCAGTCGCCAGGAAACCAGGGTCGTAAGTGAAATAGCCGTGTTTGCCAAGGGCACGAATATCAATCACATCTTGGCCTGCTGTACCAGACAAGATAGGAAGTTCAATTTCCTTGTCGCCCGCTTTCAGAATGGCTTTTTGATCTGCCATAAGTTGCTCTCCTCAGAATTTTCTTTATCGGGATGTTACTCAATTTTGAGCAATCCGGTGGGAAAAGTGGCGTATTTGTACTTTATTATGCAGTAACAAGTCAATTTTATTACTTATATTCCACATAAATATTCTAGATTGTTATCGATTATACTGGTTATGTAGTACCCGGGATCAAGCATTTTTATCCTTTCTACGACCTAAGACTAATGTCCTAATACCACACAAAAAATTGTAATTATAATAGGTCGTGGATATACTCTGGCCTACTTAAATTAACTGAATATTTATTCTGTTAACTAAGTAATAAAATATTCACAAAATGTTAACACCTCATTGGATGAGAAAATTAACTTAGTAACAATCAGAATCACTCTGTCAGGACTCAACACGAGAGTGGTTTGTCCCTACGGATAAAACAGGCAAAAATTGTGAAAAAGCAAAGACCAGTAAATTTAGACCTTAACACCATTAAATTTCCTCCCTCTGCTATTTCGTCAATTCTCCATCGCGTAACCGGTGTCGCAATGTTTTTTGCGCTGCTGTTTGTGATCTGGGCATGGGCCGTTTCGGTATCATCTCCAGAAGGCTTCGCCAACGTGCAGGCTTTAATGGATGGATTGATTGGAAAGATCATTGCAATCGGTACAGCTTCTGCGCTGACCTATCACATCCTTGGCGGTATCCGTCACGGCATAATGGATATGGGTCACTGGGAAGAGCTTGAGTCAGGTAACTTAAGTGCGCAAGTTGTTATTGGTTTGTGGGTGGTACTGACAGTAGTTATAGGGGTTGCGTTATGGTAACTAATCAGGCAAGCATCAAGCGTAATGGTGTACAGGATTACGTTTCTTTACGCGCAACTGCGGTAATTATCGCAGTCTACACATTCTTCATGGCTGGATTCTTTATCACGACTGAAGAAGTTACTTTCGACGTATGGCAGGGCTTGTTCTCTGGTATTGCAATGAAAGTATTTACCCTCGCTGCATTGGTTTCCATCATGATCCATGTTCGCATTGGTCTGTGGCAGGTGTTAACCGATTATGTTAAGCCAACCGGTCTGCGCGCTACCATTCAGTATGTTCTGAATATTATCGCGTTTGTATACGTTGCCGCTGGTTTGTTTGTTTTGTGGGGAGTGTAAAATGAGTTTACCCGTTCATGAGTTTGACGCCGTCGTAATTGGCGCCGGCGGTGCAGGCATGCGCGCAGCACTGCAAATCTCGCAGTCTGGCAAATCCTGTGCATTACTATCAAAAGTGTTTCCAACCCGTTCGCACACAGTATCCGCTCAGGGTGGTATTACTGTAGCGCTGGGTAATTCCCATGAAGATAACTGGGAATGGCACATGTACGATACCGTTAAAGGTTCCGATTATATCGGTGACCAGGACGCTATCGAATATATGTGTAAAACCGGACCTGAAGCCATTATCGAAATGGAAAATATGGGTCTGCCTTTCTCTCGTTTCGAGAACGGAAAAATCTATCAGCGTCCATTTGGTGGCCAGTCTAAGAACTTTGGTGGCGAGCAGGGCGCACGTACCGCAGCAGCGGCTGACCGTACTGGTCACGCGTTACTGCATTTGCTGTATCAACAAAACGTTAAAAACAAAACTAAAGTATTCAGCGAATGGTACGCACTGGATCTGGTTAAGAACCAGGATGGCGATGTAGTCGGTTGTACGGCTATCGACATCGAAACCGGTGAAGTGGTTTATTTCAAATCTAAAGCGGTTGTTCTGGCAACGGGTGGTGCAGGGCGTATTTACGCATCGACCACTAACGCACACATCAACACTGGTGACGGCGTGGGCATGGCCCTGCGTGCCGGCGTTTGCGTACAGGACATGGAAATGTGGCAGTTCCACCCAACCGGTATCGCCGGCGCGGGAACCCTGGTAACAGAAGGGTGTCGTGGGGAAGGTGGTTACCTGCTGAATAAAGACGGCGAGCGTTTCATGGAGCGTTATGCACCGAATGCTAAAGACTTAGCCGGCCGTGACGTAGTTGCCCGTTCAATGATGACCGAGATCCGTGAAGGTCGTGGTTGTGAAGGCCCATGGGGTACGCACATCAAACTTAAACTGGACCACCTGGGTAAAGACGTCCTTGAATCACGTCTGCCGGGTATCCTTGAACTGTCTCGTACCTTTGCGCACGTTGATCCGGTTAAAGAACCGATTCCGGTTATTCCAACCTGTCACTATATGATGGGTGGTATTCCGACTAACGTTGATGGTCAGTGTCTGACGCTGGACGAAAACGGTAATGATAAAGTCGTCAACGGTCTGTTTGCCTGTGGTGAAATTGCTTGTGTATCGGTACACGGTGCGAACCGTTTAGGCGGTAACTCACTGCTTGACCTGGTAGTGTTTGGTCGTGCTACAGGTTTACATCTGGGTGACAAGCTGGACGAAATGACCCCAAGCCGCGAGGCTTCAGAGTCTGATCTGGAAGGTGCAATGGCGCGTTTCAATCGTTGGGAAGGTTCAGAAAAAGGCAAAGGCGAAGATCCGGTACAAATCAAGAAAGATTTGCAGGAATGTATGCAGCTTAACTTCTCGGTATTCCGTGAAGGTGATGCAATGGCCGAAGGTCTCAAGCAACTTAAAGAGATCCGTGAGCGTCTGCAAAGCGCACGTCTTGATGACAAGAGTGCCGACTTCAATACCCAGCGTATTGAGTGTTTAGAACTCGATAATCTGATGGAAACTGCTTACAGCACTGCTGTGGCAGCAAACTTCCGCACAGAAAGCCGTGGTGCACACAGCCGCTTTGACTATCCGGATCGTGATGACGAGAACTGGTTGTGTCACAGTGTTTACAACCCGGCGACTGAAGATATGGTTAAACGTGATGTCAATATGGCGCCTAAGCTTCGCGAAGCCTTCCCGCCAAAAGTACGTTCATACTAAGAGGGGTTAGATCATGCAATTAACTTTTTCGGTATACCGTTATAATCCTGAGGTGGATAATGCACCTCGCATGCAGGATTACACCCTGGACGTGGAAGAAGGCCAGGATATGATGGTGCTGGATGCACTGATTCTTTTAAAAGAACAGGATCCAACATTATCGTTCCGTCGCTCTTGTCGTGAAGGGGTTTGTGGTTCTGACGGCATGAACATGAACGGCAAAAATGGCCTGGCGTGTATCACTCCGTTGTCAGCACTGGGCTCAGGTAAAGTGGTTATTCGTCCGCTGCCTGGTCTGCCGGTAGTGCGTGACCTGGTGGTCGATATGACCCAGTTCTACACTCAGTACGAGAAGATTAAACCGTTCTTAATTAACGACAGCAAACAGCCGCCGGCAAGAGAGCATCTGCAGTCTCCTGAAGAGCGTGCTAAACTGGATGGACTCTATGAGTGTATACTGTGTGCATGTTGTTCAACATCTTGTCCATCATTCTGGTGGAATCCGGATAAGTTCATCGGACCAGCCGGCTTGTTGCACGCCTATCGATTCCTGATTGATAGCCGCGATACAGCAACAGACGAGCGACTGAACGATCTGGATGATGCTTTCAGCGTGTTCAGATGTCACGGTATCATGAACTGTGTAAGTGTATGTCCTAAGGGACTCAACCCTACAAAAGCAATTGGACAGATTAAGTCCATGCTTTTACAACGGGCTGTTTAGCAATTAACTTGATTACTGCTTCAGTAACAAGTGAGTAATGCATAAATGGCCATCCTTATGGGGTGGCTATTTTTTTGTAAATGTGGTCGGGTAAGACATCTGACCTGATAGTTTTATTGACAACCTAGCAAGGCACAATAATGCAAGAAAGCGTGATGAAAGCGTGGTGGGACTCATCGCACATGGCTGGAGCCAATGCTGCCTATGTGGAAGCATTGTACGAAGCCTACCTTGACGACCCGCAGAGTGTCTCTGATTCCTGGCGTGAAACCTTTGACGCTTTACCCAAAGTGGATGGGGTGGAATTAGAAAGTAACCATAGCCTTATCAAAGACCAGTTCCGCAAACTGGCGTCTCTGGGACCACTGGCCCGTTGTAGCAGTGGCTCTGCTACCACAGCGAGCAGTAATCAGTCTGACCAGAAACAGGTTAAGGTGTTGCAGTTAATTAACGCCTATCGATTCCGTGGGCACCAGCATGCCAACCTCGATCCGCTGGGATTGTGGAAACAGGAACGGGTCAGAGACCTGGAGTTGTCGCATCACAATCTATCCGAGACGGATTTTGATACGGTTTTCAACGTTGGTTCTTACGCCATCGGTAAGGAAACCATGCCATTAGGTGAACTGTTTAAATCATTAAACAGAACCTATTGCAGCTCAATCGGTGCAGAATATATGCACATTACCGATACCGAGCAAAAGCGCTGGTTACAACAACGTATTGAATCAGTCGAAGCGCGTCCTGAATTAGACCGCGATTCGAAAATTGATATCCTCAAAGGCCTGGTTGCCGCTGACGGTATGGAAAAGTACCTGGGCTCGAAATTCCCGGGCGCTAAGCGTTTCTCACTGGAAGGTGGCGATGCGCTGATCCCGATGCTGAAAGGGCTGATTAAAGAGGCCGGTTCGCAAGGTACTAAAGAAGTGGTTGTGGGCATGGCTCACCGTGGTCGCCTTAACGTGCTGGTTAACGTACTGGGTAAAAACCCGTCAGTACTGTTTGATGAATTTGGCGGCAAGCACGACGAGTCGTTGGGCGCTGGTGACGTAAAATACCACGCCGGTTACTCTTCAGACTTCGCTACGCCGGGCGGTAACGTTCACCTGGCGCTGGCTTTTAACCCGTCACACCTTGAAATTGTTAACCCGGTGGTTATGGGCTCAGTACGTGCCCGTCTTGACCGTCGCGAAAACAGCGCACTTAAGGTTCTGCCGGTAACTATCCACGGTGACTCGGCAATTGCCGGTCAGGGTGTGGTTCAGGAAACCTTCAACATGTCGCAAACCCGCGGGTTTGCAGTAGGTGGTACGGTTCGAATCGTTATCAACAACCAGGTTGGTTTCACTACCTCGAAAATTGAAGATACCCGTTCTACCCAGTACTGTACTGACATCGCTAAAATGGTTCAGGCGCCGATTCTGCACGTGAATGCAGATGATCCTGAAGCTGTATTATTTGTTACCAAGCTGGCGCTTGATTTCCGTAACAAATTTAAGCGCGACGTAGTGATTGATCTGGTTTGTTATCGTCGTCACGGCCATAACGAGTCGGATGAGCCGAATGCTACACAGCCGGTGATGTATCAGAAGATTAAGAAGCATCCGGTACCACGTGAGCTTTATGCCGAACAGCTGATTGCCGAAGGTGTATTGGGCAAACAGGATGCCGATAAACTTATCGAAGACTATCGGGCTGCTATGGACCATGGCGCCTGCGTGGTTGAAGAATGGCGGCCAATGACCGAGCACAGTGTTGACTGGCACCCGTATCTCGGCCATGACTGGGATACGCCGTACGATGGCAGCATTAGTCTGGATGAACTTAAGTCACTGGGTGATCGCCTGGTGTCGTTCCCGGAAGACGTAAAATTACAGTCACGGGTGAATAAGGTTTATAACGACCGTAAAGCCATGATTGCCGGTGAGCGTAACCTCGACTGGGGTATGGCCGAACTGCTGGCTTACGCATCCATTGTTAAGGGTGGCACCAGTATCCGTCTGACCGGTCAGGATTCAGGCCGTGGTACATTCTTCCATCGCCATGCGGTTTTACATAACCAGGCTGATGCCTCAACGTACATGCCACTTCAGCATATCAGCGAAGATCAGGAAGCTATCGAGATTTATGACTCGGTTCTGTCTGAAGAAGCGGTTATGGCATTTGAATACGGTTACGCCACAGCTGAGCCAACTTGTCTGACTATCTGGGAAGCGCAGTTTGGTGACTTTGCCAACGGTGCCCAGGTGGTATTCGACCAGTTCTTAAGTTCAGGTGAAGCCAAATGGGGTCGTTTATGCGGTCTGACAGTGCTGTTACCACATGGTTACGAAGGTCAGGGCCCGGAGCACAGCTCAGCACGTCTTGAGCGTTTCCTGCAACTGTGTGCCGATCACAACTGGCAGGTTTGTGTGCCTTCAACCCCAGCTCAGGTGTTCAACATGATCCGCCGTCAGGTGATTCGCCCAATGCGTAAGCCATTGATTGTGATGTCACCTAAGTCACTGCTGCGTCATCCCATGGCGGTTTCTTCACTGGAAGAACTGTCTGAAGGCGTATTCCACAACGTGATTGGCGAAGTGGATGAACTGCCTGCTAAAGATGTAAAACGTGTGGTGATGTGTTCTGGTAAGGTTTACTACGACCTGCTTGATCAACGCCGTAAGAATGAACAAACCGATGTCGCCATTATTCGTCTGGAACAGTTATACCCGTTCCCGCAGGAAGAATGCGCGAAGATTGTGGCTGAATACAGCCATGTTAAAGATTGGGTTTGGTGTCAGGAAGAGCCACAGAACCAGGGTGCCTGGTATTGTAGCCAACATCACTTCTGGCAGGTAATCCCAGATGGTGCCAAGTTAACATATGCGGGACGGGCGGCATCAGCGTCGCCAGCCGTAGGTTATTTATCCGTTCACAACCAGCAACAAAAAGCCCTGGTTGAAGACGCTCTCACGATAAAATAAGGAACAGAGATGACAATTGAGATAAAAGTTCCGGTTCTACCCGAGTCAGTTGCCGACGCCACGATTGCAACCTGGCACGTAAAAGCCGGGGACAGTGTAAAACGCGACCAGAACCTGGTAGACATTGAGACGGACAAGGTGGTACTGGAAGTTGTTGCCCCTGCAGATGGTGTTATCGGTGAGATTATCGATGAAGAAGGTGCAACCGTACTTGGTGAACAAGTGATTGCTAAACTGGAAGAGGGCGGTGCTGCACCGGCCAAATCTGAAAGCAAATCAGAAAACAAAGCCGACGCTGAGCCTGCCAAAGAAGAAGCTCCAGCAGCGCCAGAAGCAAGCGGTGAAACCGTTGACATCAAAGTACCTGTGCTGCCTGAGTCAGTGGCTGATGCAACCATTGCTACCTGGCACGTTGCGCCAGGCGAAAAAGTAAGCCGCGACCAGAATCTGGTTGATATCGAAACCGATAAGGTAGTATTGGAAGTGGTGGCGCCGGCTGACGGCTCTATCGCCGAAGTACTGGCAGAGGAAGGCACCACGGTAACTGCCGAGGAAGTGATTGCTAAATTCACCGAAGGTGCAGGTTCATCTGCGCCAGCCGCTGCTGCCAGCGAAGAAAGCAGTGACGACAGTGACAGTGATGCGCTCAGTCCGTCGGTACGTCGCCTGTTAGCAGAAAAAGGCGTTGACCCGGCAAAAGTAAAAGGTTCAGGCAAGAACGGCCGCATCACCAAAGAAGATGTTGAGCAGTACCTGAAGTCTGACAGCAAGCCGGCTCCGGCCAGCCCTGCGTCAGAAGAAGCACCTGCAGCGCCTGCTGGTGAGCGTAGTGAAAAACGTGTTCCAATGACACGCCTGCGTAAAACCATTGCTAACCGTCTGCTGGAAGCGAAAAACTCTACCGCAATGTTAACCACGTTTAACGAAGTTAACATGAAGCCTATCATGGACCTGCGCAAGCAGTATCAGGAAGGCTTTGAGAAGCGTCACGGCATCCGTTTAGGCTTTATGTCTTTCTATGTAAAAGCGGTTACTGAAGCGCTGAAGCGTTTCCCTGAAGTGAATGCTTCACTGGACGGTGATGATATTGTTTATCACAACTACTTTGATATCTCTATCGCAGTGTCTACACCGCGTGGTCTGGTTACCCCGGTACTGAAAGACTCAGATACTCTGGGTATGGCCGGTATCGAAAAAGGTATCAAGGAACTGGCTATTAAAGGCCGTGATGGCAAACTGTCTATGGCAGAGCTGCAAGGTGGTAACTTCACCATCACCAACGGTGGTGTGTTTGGTTCACTGATGTCTACGCCAATCATTAACCCGCCACAAAGCGCTATTCTGGGTATGCATAAGATCCAGGATCGTCCAATGGCAGTTAATGGCAAAGTTGAAATTTTACCAATGATGTATCTTGCGTTGTCTTACGACCACCGGATCATCGATGGCAAAGAATCGGTCGGCTTCCTGGTCACCGTTAAAGAAATGCTGGAAGATCCAACGCGTCTGCTTCTGGATGTGTAAGACTTTCGTAGCATAACTATATGTAAAGATGATACTCATGTATCATCTTTACATGCTGGTATTTGGGGACGGATACCAGTTGGGAATTAGTCGAGCCAGATATTGGCTTTCGTTTAAATAATAATCGGAAAGAAACACCATGAATTTGCATGAATACCAAGGTAAGCAGCTATTCGCAGAATACGGCTTACCTGTTTCTGAAGGATACGCATCAGATACCCCTCAAGGTGCAGTAGAAGCTGCTGACCGTATTGGCGGTAACGAATGGGTTGTTAAGTGTCAGGTCCACGCTGGTGGCCGTGGTAAAGCCGGCGGTGTTAAGCTGGTAAAAACCAAAGACGAAATTCGCGCTTTTGCTGAAAAGTGGTTAGGCAAAAACCTGGTGACATTTCAGACTGACGAGAACGGTCAGCCTGTAAGCAAGATCTTAGTAGAATCTTGCACTGATATCGCAAACGAATTGTACTTAGGTGCTGTGGTAGACCGTGGCACACGCCGCGTTGTTTTCATGGCGTCTACTGAAGGCGGTGTTGAGATTGAAACCGTTGCAGAAGAAACCCCGGAAAAAATTCTGAAAGCTGAAATCGACCCAATCGTTGGTCCTCAGCCTTACCAGGCGCGCGAAATGGCGTTTAAACTGGGTCTGCAAGGCGTACAGGTTAAGCAATTCGTACAGATTTTCTTAGGTCTGGCGAAAATGTTTGAAGACCTGGATCTGGCGTTAATCGAAATTAACCCGCTGGTCATCAAAGAAGACGGAAACCTGCACTGTCTGGACGCTAAACTGGGCGTAGACAGCAACGCAATGTACCGTCAGCCTAAGCTGAAGGACATGAAAGATCCTTCACAGGAAGATGCTCGTGAAGCACATGCGGCTCAGTACGAACTGAACTACGTAGCACTGGACGGTAACGTTGGCTGTATGGTTAACGGTGCGGGTCTGGCTATGGGTACCATGGACATCGTAAACCTGCATGGCGGTAGCCCGGCTAACTTCCTGGATGTTGGTGGTGGCGCGACTAAAGAGCGTGTAGCCGAAGCATTCAAAATCATTCTGTCTGACGACAACGTCAAAGCCGTTCTGGTTAACATTTTTGGCGGTATCGTACGTTGTGACATGATCGCAGAAGGTATCATTGGCGCAGTGAAAGAAGTGGGCGTTGAAGTTCCGGTTGTTGTACGTCTTGAAGGTACCAACGCAGAGCTTGGCCGTGAAGTGCTGGGTAACTCTGGTTTGGATATCATCGCTGCAGAATCATTAACTGATGCAGCAGAGAAAGTTGTTGCAGCTGCGGAGGGCAAATAATGTCAGTTTTGATCGGTAAAGATACTAAAGTTATCTGTCAGGGTTTCACTGGCGGTCAGGGTACTTTCCACTCTGAACAAGCGCTTGCTTACGGTACGCAAATGGTTGGCGGTGTAACGCCAGGTAAGGGCGGCACTGAGCACTTGGGCCTGCCAGTATTTAACACAGTTCGTGAAGCCGTTGAAGCAACTGGCGCCACAGCTACGGTTATTTACGTACCAGCACCTTTCTGTAAAGACTCAATTGTTGAAGCAGTAGATGCAGGTATCGAATTAGTGGTTTGTATCACTGAAGGTATTCCTACGCTGGATATGCTTTACGTTAAAGAATACGTAAATGCTAAAGGCGCACGCATGATTGGTCCAAACTGTCCGGGTGTAATCACTCCGGGTGAGTGTAAGATTGGTATCATGCCTGGTCATATCCACAAGCCTGGTAAAGTTGGTATTGTTTCACGCTCTGGTACGCTTACGTACGAAGCAGTTAAACAAACTACTGACGAAGGTTTTGGTCAGTCTACCTGTGTTGGTATTGGTGGTGACCCAATTCCGGGTTCTAACTTCATCGATATCCTGAAGTTGTTCCAGGACGATCCTCAAACCGAAGCGATTGTTATGATCGGTGAGATTGGTGGTACTGCAGAAGAAGAAGCGGCAGCGTTTATCAAAGAAAACGTGACTAAGCCAGTTGTTTCTTACATCGCTGGTGTTACTGCTCCTCCGGGCAAACGTATGGGTCACGCTGGTGCGATTATCGCTGGCGGTAAAGGTACTGCAGACGAGAAATTTGCAGCCCTTGAAGCAGCAGGCGTTAAAACTGTTCGCTCTCTGGCCGAAATCGGTAAAGCACTGCGCGAACAAACTGGTTGGTAATTACCTCTGGTTTGGCGCCGATGCGTTAACAATTTATTGTTTGGTAAAAGCCCGCTTTATGCGGGCTTTTTTATTATTTATCAAAAAGATAGGCAATTTAAGACGCCCTTAGGGATCTCCTCTTTTATTACTATAAATCTATTGTGAAAAATTTGTAAAAAAAGTTAACTGAATACGTATGCATGACATTTTCAGTTTTTCACCTAGCAATTAGTATGAAATTCGGTAATCAAACCGGCGAAATGTTGCACAGCATTTCTCAACATAACTAATAATGGGGAAAACATGAAAACGTTCAAACCCAGTGCTATCACTCTGGCACTATTAACCAGTGGGTTGGTTTTCACTAGTTATCCGCTTTTGGCGCAAGACTCAGCGCAAAACAGTGACCAGGGAAAACAGGAAGAAGCTATAGAGCGCATTGAGGTGCGCGGTTTTAGCAGCAGTCTAATTCAGTCACTCAACCAAAAGCGTTTTGGTGATACCGTTTCAGAACAACTCTCAGCAGACGACCTGGGCGGCTTGCCCGACGTCAGTATGGCCGATGCACTCACCCGGTTACCGGGGATATCCGCGGTACGAACCGGTGGTCAGGCTGCGGAAATTAATATTCGGGGCTTATCCGGAGACTTTGTCTTCTCGACACTGAACGGCCGGGAACAGGTATCTACCAGTGGCAGTCGTTCAATCGAATTCGATCAGTACCCGTCTGAATTGATCAATTCAGCAGCCGTGTATAAATCACCCAAAGCGTCGCTGATTGAGGGCGGGGTTGCCGGTACGGTTGAGTTACAAACCGCAAGTGCATTAGCTAAGGATGACAAACATACCTTTGATGCCAACGTGCGCGGTATGTTTAATGACCGGGCCAATGAAGTGGCTGATGCAGAAGAGTTTGGCCATCGCCTGAGCTTTTCCTATCAGGGCAAGTTCTTAGATGACACCCTGGGAGTTTCCCTTGGTTACGCCAGGTTATATCAACCCAGTGTTTCTACGCAGTTTATCGGCTTTGCCTACAATGCCGAAGTTGATGTCGATGGCCTGGCCGGTGATGAGGAGAATTATAACCCGAATTCAGATGTGCCCCGGGAAGATCAATGCCTGGAATGTGAACTCATTTCCGAAGGCTTTGAAATGCAGCACAAGGGTGGTGAAGAAACCCGAAACGGCTATGTCGCGGCGATCGAATGGGCACCACTGGATAACTTCACCTTAAAAGCTGATGCCTTCGTATCCAAATTTGATTCAGAAGCCTTTGCCCGCGGTTTCCGGGTAAAACTCGGTGGTGTTAATACCGAAATTTACAATCCGGTGGTGGTGAATAACAGTGTTGTTGGCGGCACTTTTGTGCGTTCCGATAGCAGTGAAACCCGTATCGAACTGGTTAATGACGATAATCAGGATTTCGATAAAGTAGAAAGCTACGGTATCAATGCTGACTGGCAGATCACCGATAATTTCGCCGCACAGTTTGATATTGCATTATCAAAAGCTAACAGTAATTTCCGCAATGGCTTGTTGTGGTCACTGGTTGGCGATGATGCCACCGCCGCTAGTCCGCGTTTTGATGAAAATATACAGATTTCGTATCTGCTCAATGGTATGGACTTACCGGACTTACAGTTCAATCAGGCCGATGCTTTTAACGATCTGGACCGGGTTATGGTCAGTAAGTATGGCATTTATCCCTATGTTAACAGTGATGAACTGGATGCCTACCGGGCTGATTTCCAGTATTTTATTGATACCGACTTCATATCATCAATCGAGTTTGGTGGCCGCTACTCAGATCGCACCTACAGTAACGATCGCTCGGTGTTTGAATATGGTAACGACCAGGCATTTTCCTCGAGTCAGCCGCCGCTGCGTCTGACCGATGATTTAGCCGAAGTGGTAAATTGGCAGGGCGACTTTGCTTACTTTCCCAATTACCTTTCCATTGATTTGGGCAAAGCGCTTCAAGCCTGGTTCCCATCCGGGATACCGCAACCAGCCCAAACCTGGGGAGCAGGAGACCCGGGTGTAATTAATGGCCCTGACGATGCCACTGTGTCTACCGCATGGTCGGTCCTGGAAAGTGGAGACGTGTTTGAAACCGTCTCAGCTGCTTACCTGATGGCCAATATCGATACTGAAATCGGCGGGTTACCGATTACCGGTAATATCGGCGTTCGCTATGTAAAATCAAAACAGAGCTCTACCACACTGCAAAGAGCAACCATGTTTGTGGAGGATCCGGAGACCGGGCAGGATGTAGAGGTCAGCGATCCCACTGCCGGGGCACAAAATATTGTCGATGAGCTTGGCTATATCAATAATTTCTATCGCCCGGCCATACTCACCTACGAGTACACCGATGTCCTGCCGTCGATTAACTTAAATTTCCAGCTTACTGATAACTCGCAACTTCGTGTTGCTGCTGCGCGGGTAATGGGTCGGGCTCCGATCAATCGTTTTGCAGCCAATGCGTCCACCAATGTTGAGCTAATCAGTGCTACGCAGAACCGCGACTCCGGTGAGATTACCTTATCCAATCAGCAGGCGCGCATTTCGGGGTCATCGAATAACAGCCCTTATCTGGATCCGTTTTACGCTACTCAGTATGACATTTCCTATGAGCACTACTTTGATGATAGTGACGGCGCGATTGTCGTTGCAGGGTTTTATAAGAACATTGAGTCGTTTATCGAAAACATCGCCATCGAACCCTATGACTTTGAAGGTAACGGCTTTGTAGTGCCGGATTCAGTTACTGTACCGGTGTTTTACGAAGCCGATTATCCGGGTCAGGCGCCTGAGCCGGTTGTAGATAATACCGGAGCGCCGGTTACCGTTACGGTGCCTACCACTGATGGTCGCTATGAAACCGCTATTAATAATGCCCGCGGCGGTTACATTCGCGGTATAGAGCTGGCTTATACCCAGATATACAGTGACTTACCGGGTATGTGGTCGGGACTGGGCGTTAATGCCAGCTATTCGTATACCGAAAGTGAGATACAGCGCACCGTCGGCAATGGCGTGTATGCCAGCCAGCTACCGGGCTTGTCAGAAAACGTTGCCACTATGACCTTGTTCTGGGAATACGAAGGGTTTGAAACCCGGGTGTCTGGCCGCTACCGCGACGCGTTTGTTTCCAAGCAGGTCGCGGTCAACGATCAGACCGTCAATTTTGATTCCGAGTTAGTGGTGGACTATCAGGCATCATATGAAATCAACGACAACATAAGTGTGTTGTTCCAGATAAATAACCTGACCGATGAACCCACCAAAAGCTATTTCACCTCGCCTGAACAAACAGGAACCATTCAGTTCTTCGGAACCCAATACTTCCTGGGGATGACTTACTCGCTATGAATACTTTTACTCAACCCACAGCATCCACCGGCATGCTGTATAAAATACTGGCTGGCCTAATGGTGTTAGTGGTGCTTACCCTTACCGGGTGCGGCAGTTCTGGCACAGACTCTGGTTCCAATGACTTGTTGGTGTGTGATGCGCCTCTGGTGCCCGATGAAGCTGGCATGATGTGTGTGGAAAAACCGCCCATTGCTTGCGATCCACCCACGGTACCTAATGAAGACAACAGCGCCTGTGTGGTTGGTGCTGATCCAACGCTGGACGATCCGGTGTATTTCCCAACTGCTAATCAGGCCGTGTTGTACTACAACCGTGCTGGAGTAGGGGCCACAAATGATCCTGGCGACAGTGCCTATGACGGCTGGAAACTGCATACCTGGAATAATGATGCCTGTGACGCTTACGCAGATGGCGATACCGACTGGGCCAATGGCCGGGCGATTTCTGGTATCGATCCTAACTTCGGGGCTTACTGGATCCTGGAGCTTAAACCCGGCGTAGCCGGAACTCCGGGCGCCTGTCATAATTTTATTATTCACAAAGGGACCGACGATGCAGGCAAAGAAATGGGCGGCACCGATTTCCAGGCTCCACTGGATCAGGACGATGAAACCTTCACACGGATGAACTTTACGCTCTCCGGCGTGCCCACCGTCTTTGAATTTCCTTTGTTATCACTTGGTCCGCAACCGGTAAAAATTGAAGGTGCAGCGGCGCACTGGCTGGATACCCAGGTCGTGTTATGGGACGTACCGGACGGTGTTGAAACGGTTAAACTGCATTATTCTGCCGCGGCCGATTTGGCCACCACGGTGGAAAATGGTCTTAACGGTGCCGCCGTCGAACTCAGCGCAACCAGCCTTACCGAAGAGCAGGTTGCTATTGCCCCACATCTGGCTTCATTGCCCGCATTCGAAGGCCAGTGGAGTAGCGACGAGGCCAAAGCAGTGCTGAAAACCCAGGTGGTTGTGGGCGGTTATGCAAGCGATGGTACTTTGCTGGCAGCCACACGCTTACAACATGCCAAAGTACTCGACCAGTTATATACCCGCGGTGAAAATGACGCCGATGAAGCCATGCTCGGTGGGGTCTATAGCGATGAAGGCATTACGGCAGCAGTCTGGGCTCCTACGGCAACGGAAGTAAACTTGCTGGTATTCAATGATGATAAGACTCTGGCTAACCGTTACCCAATGGCCTTCGATGACACGTCTGGCGTCTGGTCCTATGCCGGTGATACCAGTCTCGACAGAAAGCTCTATCGTTATGAAGTCACCGTTTATTATCCATCGCTGGAGGAAATTACCACGCTCGAAGTAACCGATCCGTACTCGGTGTCATTATCGACCAACGGGCGCTTCTCACGCTTTGTCAATTTAAGTGATGAATCGCTGAAACCAGACGGTTGGGATACCCAGTGGATCCCGGAGATTGCGAATCCGGAAGATGCGGTGATTTACGAAGGACATGTGCGCGACTTCAGTATTCGCGATATGTCTACCAGTGAAACCAATCGTGGTAAATACCTGGCTTTTACCGAAGCCGGCAGCGATCCGGTCAATCACTTACAGACCCTGGCCGATGCGGGATTAACCCATTTTCATATTCTGCCCAGCAACGATATTGCCACCATCGATGAAGATCCGGCCAATACCGTGGACATCTACGATACCGTAGGTCAGCTTTGTGTGAAAAAACCGGATGCCCAGGTGTGTAACGAAGAAGATCCGAGCAGCATTTTACTGGATGTGTACAACAGCTACGACCCGCTATCCGAAGCAGGCAGTGCCCAGGCGCTGACCCAGGATTTACGCAGTGTCGACAGCTTTAACTGGGGGTATGACCCGCATCACTTCAATGCGCCGGAAGGGAGTTATGCGTCCAGTGCTGAAGGGGTTGAGCGGATCATTGAAATGCGCGCCATGGTACAGGCGCTGCACGAGATTGGTCTGCGGGTAGCCCTTGATGTGGTGTATAACCACACCAATGCGTCAGGTATCTTTACTAAATCGGTCCTCGATAAAGTGGTGCCCGGTTACTACCATCGTTATGAGACGGATAGCGGTGCTATTGTGCGGGAAACCTGTTGCGAGGACACCGAGCCGCGTAATGTGATGATGGAAAAGCTGATGCTGGACTCATTATCGATGTGGGCCAGTGAATACAAGTTTGACGCTTTCCGCTTTGACATAATGAGTCAGTCGACCAAAGACAGCATGGTGCGCTTACGTGAAGCTATTCAGGCTATCGATCCGGATAACTACTTTTACGGTGAAGGCTGGAACAAGATAGACCGTGGTTACGAGCAGGCTAACCAGCTGAATATGGCCGGTACCGAAATTGGTACCTATAACGACAGACTGCGTGATGCGATCCGCTATGGTCATATTTTTAACCCCGACAGTGATTCTGCACTGTATGAACAGGATAGGGTCAAAATGGGCATGGCCGGAACGCTGGCTGACTTTGTATTAAACACCTCGGGTGGACGCGCTACCACGGCCTCAGCACTTGGTGGTTATGCTAAAGATCCTGCCGACATTATCAATTATGTGTCTAAACACGATAATGAAACCCTGTGGGATCAGCTTAACTACGTGTTACCAGAGTCGCTGACCCTCCACGAACGAGTGCGGGCGCAAAATGCCGGTATGGGAATTACTTTGTTATCCCAGGGTATTCCATTTTTACAGATGGGCGGTGATATGTTGCGCTCTAAATCCATGGATCGCGACAGCTACGACTCCGGTGACTGGTTTAACTACGTAGATTTCACCATGCAAACCAACAACTGGAATGTGGGTTTACCGCTCGCTGAGAAAAACGAGGCCCGCTGGTCAGAAATGGGCCAGTTTGTGTCATCGCCTGAACGGGCTGCCAGCATGACGGAAATTGAACTGGCGGCAGAAGTGTTTAAGGAATTTCTAACTATTCGCCAGACCAGCCCGTTATTTCGACTCACTACCGCCGAACAAATCATGCAGCGGGTAGGTTTTCATAATCTGGGTACCCGCCAGCAGGTTGGCCTGATCGCCATGAGCATTGACGACGGCTATAACAGTGAGGCAGAAACCCTGCTTACTGATATCGATGTTAATTATGATGCCGTGATGGTAATGGTAAATACCGGTTATGAAGAAAAGACCCTGAGCGTCAATACCGCTAGTGGTTTTGTACTACACCCGGTTCAGCAAAGCTCTTACGACAGCACCGTACGCGGCGCGTATTTCACCGAAGATCAATCGGGTAATGGTAGCTTTACGGTGCCAGCGCTAACCATTGCTGTATTTGTTAAGCCTCAGGCAGGGGCACAGGGTTATGGTCTGGCGAGTTATGCCACCGCGGGAGCCCCGGATGTAGTGCCTTACGGTGATACGCCGGTTTATCTGCGCGGTAGCATGAATGGTTGGGGAACCGATGGTGAATTCAGTTATCAGGGTAACGGTATCTATACCGCAACAGCCCAGTTAACTGCGGGTAACCAGTATGAGTTTAAGTTTGCCTCCGAAGATTGGGCAACGGTTAACTTTGGTGCAGCCAATGCGTCTGAAGCAACCGTTACCGAGGGCGAACCGGTGGCGCTGGGAACCACTAACAATAACCTGTTCTTTACCCCCACAATCGATGCAACCTATTTGTTTACCATAGATGCCAGCGATCCCCAGGCACCGGTATTAACGGTTGAAAACGAGGAGCCTTATGCGGGAACCGAGGTGTATCTTCGCGGCGGCTTTAACGGCTGGGGTACAGACACACCACTGTTGTATCAGGGTAGTCGTCAGTATCAGGTGGCAATGTCGCTGACTGCTGGCAGCTATGAGTTTAAGGTCGCATCTGAAGACTGGGCAATCGTAAACCTTGGGGCGCTGTCGGGAGCGGATGCCGATAAACAGGTGGTATTAGGTGAGCCGACATACCTGGCGGCGACCAATGACAACCTGGTACTGACCATTGAAGAAGACGGTGACTATGTGTTTGTGCTTGATGCTACTGATAAGGCTGAACCTGTACTTAAGGTTTTCAATGAGCAATTCTTTGGCAATACCCCGGTTTATCTGCGTGGTGGTATGAATGGCTGGGGTACGGATGATGAACTTATCTATCAGGGCGCTGGTGTCTATTCCGTCGATATTACTCTAGGCGGTGGTGCTACCGAGTTTAAGGTTGCCTCAGAAGACTGGGCGACGGTGAATCTGGGCAATCCGGACGATGCTCTGATCAATACCGTTGATGAGGGTGTTAGCAAGACTCTGGGCAGTAGTAACAACAATCTGCTGATTGAACTGGCAGCCGGAACTTACGAGTTCAGGGTAACCGGTCCGGATGCTTCCCAACCCATCCTGACGGTTATTGCGAAATAACCCTGACTTGTTGTACCGTAAAAGCGCGCCTGGTTTCCGGCGCGCTTTTTTTGGGGGAAATAATAATGCGCAGGTTCGCACGTTTACTGTTAGTTAGCTGGTGTTTGATGGCGGTTGTGCCGTCTTATGCTAATGAGCCCCAGATGGATCTGGCGCCTGCCTATACCTGGCTGGAGTTACTGGATAACGGTCGATTCTACCAGACCTGGCAATATGCCAGTCAGAGTTTTAAGCAACGTATTGATGCCTCGCAGTGGGATCAGGTATTGAAAGGAACCCGCAGCAAACTGGGAAATTTAACCAACCGTAATCTCACCGGTTATGGCAAACGTCAAAAGTTCAGCGGTTTGCCCGACGGCGAATACTGGGTGTTAAAGTTTGCCAGTGAGTTTGAGAAGGCCAGTTCACTCAGCGAAATCCTGGTCCTGTCGGAAGAGGGTGGTCAGCTAAAAGTCACCGCCTACTTTATTCAGTAGGCGGACTCATCTCAAAATCCACCTTAACCGCTAAATGATCAGAGTAATGGCGGTAACCCTTATCCATTAGCCGGTCACAGTGGTTTACCCTAAGCTCAGGACTGGTCCATAAGCGATCCAGCTTAAACAGTGGCAGGTGACTTGGAAAGCTTCTGCCGGTGCGAAGCTGCTGGTAGGTTTGATCAAGCCGCTTAAACAGCCGGGTGTTCAGCCACCATTCGTTCATATCACCACCCAGGCAGGCCGGCATTTGATTACGCTCGTTAACAGACTGAATGATCTCGTGCAAGCGTCTGGCCTGATAAGCCCGCTCTTTCTTTTTGAGTCCTAAATGGGCATTCAGCAAACTAAGCGGCTGTTTGCCCAGTGTCACCACAACGTGTTGCAGGGTGCGCGGCTCGCGGCCAGGAACGCTGATATTAAACTGCTGACGGTGCAAAACCGGATGGCGGGTGAGAATCGCATTGCCATACCAGCCATGCTCGGTAGTCACCGTTGGCGCAGGTATCAACATGTATTTGCCGTCAGCACAAATCGCACTGATATCATCGTTAACGTCGCGTTCGGCTGAGCGGGTATCCATTTCCTGTAGCAGTACAAAGTCGGCGTCCTGTTCAACCAAAAAGCGGCCGATGCGAGCATAATCCTGAATGCCGTCCCGGCCGACGCCGCTGTGCAGATTATAGGTAATTAAGCGATACATTCTTCAGATTCTTCTTTTGCCTCTTCTTTTTTCGCCTGATACATTTTAGCCGCTTTCTGCGAACCAATAATCATAGCCAGCCAGAACACCAGACCACCTACCAGGTAGGTCACGGTTTCGGCTGAGGGGTTTCTGAAAATTTGCATGATAGAGTCACCTACCAGGCCCTTAGCAACCATCTGTGGGGCCATGCCTAAAAAGGTGCCGATTAAAAATTGTACCAGTGTGATAGATGAAATACCGGCCACCAGATTCACCAGACTGAAAGGCGCTACCGGCAGCATACGAATTGCCGCAACGCCAATGATGCCGCTTTTCTTCAGCTTCTCATCAACCGCCTCAACTTTCGGGCCGCCCAGTTTGCGCAGTCCGGCATTACCTAACAGTTTACCCAGCAGGAACGTGGTGCCTGCGCTGAGCAGGGCGCCCATGATGCCGTAGAGCGGCCCCCATATCGGGCCGAAAATTGCAGCCACCGCCAGCGAGAGTACAGTGACCGGGAAGAACAGTAGCCCGCCTACCAGATACACCAGTAATACGGTCGGTAACGCAAAGTAGGTGCCGCGGCTTTCTTCCAGGAAGGCCTGAATACGGTCGCCGTCGAGCCATGGAACGGTATTACTGATAAGGATCAGCGCACCCGCTATCAGCGCCAGTATGATAACGCCCAGGCTAATCATAATGGTCCGGCGACGAGGATTGGTAATGGCACTGAATTTACCATGGAAATCCGGTATTGCCGGACCGAGCGGCTCTTCCGGATCAGAAATACTGCGAAATACATTGGTTTCCGATGCGGTGGTAAATTCACTGTCATCAATTTCTGTAAGCACATAACCGTGGGCTAACTGACCTTCCATAATGGCCGTTACCGGCGCGTCACTGTTGATCAGATCCTGCATCTGGTCTGTTTCCCGGCCGGTATGTTCAGCCAGCAGATCGTTGCGGACAAATTCGATGCAGCGCTGGTTTTCTTCCGTGCTGCCATGAAAGACCAAATCCACCTCCGTATCCAGGGTCATTGAGCGATTACTCAGGTTCGATGAGCCAATAACCAGATACTGGTTATCAATGGTCATCACCTTTGAATGCACCCGTTTGTATGCCATCCGGCCTTGTTGATCGCGGATAGACGAGTAGGTCATCATCACCCGACCGTCATCGATATCTTTTTCGATAATATTCTTAAACGTAATACGGCTCGCCCAGTAAGCCTCAGATTCAAACAATCCTTTCGGATCATAAGAACTCACAATGACCACGTGCAGATCAGGACATTCTTTCATCCGCTTGTTAATGGCATAGGCTATCTCTTCACGGGTGGCAAACTGATTTTCAATGTAAATAAATTTCTCTGCCTGACCAATGAGGTTGATCAGCATGTGCCTAACTTCCTGAACCAGCTCGGTGTCTTCCATTTCCGGAATGGTTCGCGCGATAGCACAATCGGCGTTGGTAAAGCAGGGCTTAACGCCGTCCGGCCAGCATCCAGGCAAATCATCCGTGTCGGTGTCAGGAAACCCAATAGACTCGATAGGGTTATCGGCAATGCGATTCCAGCGCCAGTGTGCGAGTTCGGCAAAATGTTTTACCAACGGGCCACTGGACACGATTTGCACATCGTGAAATGGACCATATTCACCGTCCGGACCGTTACGGCCGGGTTCATCGATTTTATGTTCACGAGTATCCCAACGATGTAATGCCACATCCATACCGCCGGAAAATACCACTTCGTTATCGATGACAACGATTTTCTGGTGCTGCGAGCCGCCCATGGGAATGGAGTCATCAAGGATAGCCTGAACATTCTCCGGTGTTTTATCCTGCCAGACTTCCAGTGCCCACATTTCACGTTGATCGAAAAATGCAAAGGATGAGTCCCAGCGTAACAGATAGATTTTGAGGTCGGGATTCTGCTCGGCTTTCCACCTGATCAGGTCGCCAATCCTTGAAGGGGCTTCAGACTGCTCTTCCTCTTCACCATGAAGCAGCCGTATACGACTGTCGATATCCCATCCAACAATGATGATTTGCTTTTCAGCTTTACAAATACTTGAATGCAAGGCCCGGTAGTAGTTGGCACAGTCGATAAGCGGGGTGGAATAGCAGGCCTGAGTTTCCTGCCAACAATTTTTACCTGGTTCGAAAATATTTTGCTTGGTCATAGTAAGCCCCTGATTACCCTTATCCTTGAAAAATCAATGTCGCTGATGTTTTGTCGTTAACATCATAAACTGATGATATTTAACCAATGGTGATTGCAGGAATTGTACCGTTTGGAGAAAACTGAGTAATATTGTAGGTTGTTGTTAAATGGTGTTTATTTGTAAGTTTGGCGAAAAGTTTTTGTGTGAGTTTTCATTCTACGGGCAAATATTTCCCGACCGTCTGTAGGAATTGCCCGACCTCATCACTACGCTGTTTAAGCGCGATTGGATTGTAATGGTGGTTGTGATTTTGCCCCAGCAAACTAAAATGCAGTCTTCTTTAAACAGGAGGTTCAGCGTGTACCGTGCCGTTTCTATTGGGTTACAAAACCCGAAATCCGCGACCAATGTTGCCAGCATTTTGCGTGCCGCCGGCTGCTTTGGCGTTAGCAGTGTGTTTTATACCGGCCAGCGTTTTCGTCACGCAAAAGAATTTAATGCTGATACCAAAGCGTATCACCGCGTGATCCCCACGGTTGGCGTTGACCATCTGGAAACCGTTATTCCGTCCGGCGCCACTGTCGTGGGGGTTGAGCTGGTGGAAGGCGCAACACCCTTGCCCGAATTCGTCCATCCGGACAATGCTTTCTACCTGTTTGGCCCGGAAGACGGCAGTATGGAGCCTTCGTTAGTCGCCAGGTGCGACCATGTGGTGTATATCCCTACCTTTAACAGTCTTAACCTGGCTGCCACTGTTAATGTATTACTTTATGACCGACTGGCGAAAAGTGACTACGACAGCTCGCTGGAATTAATCAGGAACAGCCGGGACACTAATAATCGCTTACGCCTGGATCAGTGAGTCTCCGGCACCGCCAGTGCAGCCGCCAGCAATTCATCGATTCGTGATACCGATAATGGGCGGTAAAAATGATAGCCCTGAAAGTGTACGCAGCCGTGGGCGGCCAGGAACTCAAACTGGGCCTGGGTTTCTACCCCTTCAGCGATGGTACTGAGTCCGAGTGTCGAAGCCAGTTCGATAATGGTAGAACAAATTTTGGCGTCTTCCTTCTGGCTGGCACATTCCACTACAAAGGAGCGATCGATTTTCAGCACATCCACCGGCAGGTTTTTAAGGTAGTTTAACGAAGAGTAGCCGGTGCCAAAGTCATCAATGGAAATGGCAATTTCCATTCCCTGCAATACCTGTAACACCTGAATACAGCGCTCAATATCGTTTAGAAACACACTTTCGGTGACTTCAAACTCAATCCAGGCGCCAGGAATGGCAAACTCTTCCATGCACTGATTAAGAAACGGCAGAAACGTATCAGACAGCAGATGAATGCCTGACAGGTTAATTGAGACCCGTGGCGTCAGGGGATAAATGTTATGCCAGCTGGCCAGTTGCTCAAAGACCAGTCGCAGGATCAGTTCTTCCAGCGCGATAATCTGGCCGGATTCTTCTGCTACCGGTATAAACTCAGCCGGTGAAGTGAATTTACCCGGGCTTAGCTCAAGCCGCACCAATGCTTCAAGGCCAACCAGTTCGCGATGCTGATTCACCTTAGGCTGATAAAACATGACAAACTGTTGGGCCGACTGAATGGCCTGGCGCAGAGTCTGCTCAAAATTAAACTGATCCGATGCATCCCGGGCCATGGTTAGTTCAAAGATTTTAAAGTTATCCCGACCTGCCTGTTTGGCGTTGTACATAGCAATATCGGCCTGCTGGATAAGCGTCATTGGCTGGCAATTAGCGTCGCTGGTGATGCTGATACCAATGCTGGTGGGAATTTTGAGATCCCGGCCGCCCAGGTTTACCGCTTCGCGCATGACCTGAAGGATTTTGGTGGCACTGGTAACCACCGTGGTTTCATCGTGATTACCCGTCATCATGATCACAAACTCATCACCGCCCCAGCGACATATGGTATCTCTTTCCCGGGTAACGTTAATTAAGCGTGCCGCGACTTCGGTTAACAGTTCATCACCGGCTTTATGGCCCAGGGTGTCATTGATTTTTTTAAAGCGGTCCAGGTCCAGAAAAAACACGGCTACTGAGTCAGAATCCTGATGAATGTTACGCAGAGCTATCTGTAAGGCATCGAGGAAATAGGTGCGGTTGTATAATCCGGTGAGCGGGTCGCTGTAGGCCAGCTCACGCAATTTTTCCTGCAAGCGGCGTTGGCGTGTTACATCACGAATATGCAGGGTAAACTCATTGCTTATACTGCTGCCGAAAGTCGTACCGGTAATGGTAATCTCTGCTGGGAATGTATCGCTGGTGGAGCGGCGCAGTATCAGCGTATTGCGGCGGTTGATGAGCAGGCCACTGGAGGCTACAAACTTACTTTTGAGGCTTTCTGTCACCGAGGGGCGGTCTTTTTCCAGAATAAACAGTTCAATAAAGTTGCGATTAATCACTTTGGCCTGTAAACAGCCAAAGGTGCGTTCTGCTGCCGGGTTAAATTCTATAATGTTACCCTCAAGGTTAATGGTAACAATACTGTCCATCGAGGAATTGAGGATCGCGCTCTTACGCTTTTCGCTGCTTTTAAAATCGCTTAGCAGGGAGTCCCGTTGTGTCATTTCATACTGAACACGTTCAATAACCCGATTGTACTGCCTGGCAATCTGGCCTACCTCGGTAAACGGTTCTTCCGGCACCCGCTGGTTAAAATTGGCCTGGCGCTCCTGAATATGCATCGAATTAAGTAAATCGAGTAATTCGGTAGTGGCATTGTGCTCGGTTACGTTCATACCAAGATACTCCTGCTCGGCACTCACCCGCAGCGGAATAAAACGGTTAATTAAATTCAGTGCCAGCCAGGCGAGAGTAAAACTAAACAGGCCGACTACCGTTATGCCGATAAGCTGACTAGTTAATTGCGCCCAGAAAGCGTCAGAAAACATGGCTATAGATTGATGGAAAAACGCCACGGCTAGCGTCCCCCAAATTCCGGCAAACAGGTGCGCAGGCACAACTCCCAGGGCGTCATCGAGACGCATTTTTAACATCAGGCGCTCGCCGCCGTACATCACCAGCCCGGCGATAATACCAATCAGTGCCGCTGAAGCCGGCTCAACAACATTGGCGCTGGCGGTAATTGCAACCAGGCCAGCTATGACACCGTTGAGCATGATGCTAACATCCAGAAACCGGTGCCGGCTTACAAATAAAGTGCTGGCGCTGAGCCCGCCAAAAGCGGCGGCCAGGCAGGTATTGACCAGAATAACCGGAACCTGCTCATTTAGCGTAAGCGTGCTGCCACCGTTGAAGCCAAACCAGCCAAGCCAGATGAGTAATGTGCCTAGTACCGACAGTGGTAAATTACTGCCTGCAGGGAATGTATACTTATCATCGAAACGTCCCGCTCGCGCCCCAAGCACGATAATGGCAGCCAGACTGACCCATCCGCCCACCGAGTGGACTACGGTTGAGCCGGCAAAATCAAAGAAGCCCAGGCTTTCAAGCCAACCCGGATTTTGTGCAGAGTATAACGAGCTCCAGGCCCAGTGACCTACAAAGGGGTAGATAAGCGTACATAACACGATAGTTATTAACAAATAGCCGCGATAGGACATCCGTTCGGCGACGGCTCCAGAAACTAACGTTGCTGTTGTGCCGCAAAACATCAGCTGGAATAAAAAGAAACTGTATTGCCATGGCGTGTGGGTTGCACCAAAAAGGAACTCAGATGTACCGAAATAACCCATGCTTGACTGACCAAACATGATAGCAAAACCAAACATCCAGAATAATATGGACGATACGATAAAGTCTGAAAGATTTTTCGCCGCCACATTAATACTGTTTTTGCTGCGTACTTTGCCTGTTTCCAGGCATAAAAAGCCCGCTTGCATACAAAAAACTAAAATTGCAGCGAACAATAACCAGCCTGTATCCAAAATGTCATCCCTTAAAGCTGATTGTGTCAGGTTAATCTGCACTACCAACCACAGCACTAAATTTAAAACCAATTAATAATTAAGCAATATTCATACCTTTGGAAATAGATACGCCTTCTGGCATTAATCCTGTGAATACGTATGCACAGAGTTGGCGTTCCGGCCAACTCCCG
This sequence comes from Marisediminitalea alba, assembly GCF_002993365.1. GTDB lineage: Bacteria > Pseudomonadota > Gammaproteobacteria > Enterobacterales > Alteromonadaceae > Alteromonas > Alteromonas alba. Next base: position 5,049 of record NZ_PVNP01000065.1, on the reverse strand, counting down.
TTAGTATTTAAATCATTGTTAACAGGCTGTTACGCACCGCCATTGCGCGCAAAGGTGAGCAGGGTTACAGCCAGATACTGCATCCTTTTTCCAATGATGAGACGCTTCTCATTGTTATCGCCGGTACGCCGTTGCTAGCTGGGGTACTGGCGATGTTTTTAACTTCCGGATTCGGCGTCAGAACTACAGGATAATGGCTCTTATGAAATTGACTATACCCGCAGCTTCAGTGCTACTTGCTCTATCATTGACTGGCTGCAGCACCACTGAGCAGGGAGTGCAGGAAGAAATTTATGGCACCAAAGAGCCCTTTGCGGCACAAGCCATTTATTTTGTTCTGACCGACCGTTTTGTGGATGGTGACCCAACCAACAATCATGAACAGCAAGGCGGCGAAAACCCAACCTGGGAATTGCGCTTAAACGGTCCCGACGGCAAATTTGCCAACGTCGGCTACATGGGGGGCGATTTACAAGGCGTGTTAGATAACGCTGACTATATCGCCGACATGGGTTTTACGGCAGTGTGGTTATCACCGGTACTGGATAATCCGGATGAAGCGTTCACCGGGGATGAGCAAATCACCTATGGCGGCCAGTTTAAAGACGGCGGTAAAACCGGCTATCATGGTTACTGGGCAACCAATTTTTATAAGCCCGACGAACACCTGGTCAGCGATTCACTGAGCTATGCTGACTTTACCGGTGCCATGCGCAAGAAGGGGTTCAAAACCGTATTTGATATTGTTGCCAATCACGGTACCCCGAGCTGGACTATGCCCGTCGATCAGCCAGGCTATGGTGAATTGTATAACGCAGATGGCGAGCTGGTGGCCGACCATATGAATTTAGCCCCTGAGGCGCTGTCGCCCCAAACAGAACCATTGCATGCTTTTTTTCATCCGTACCCGGATCTGGTTAAGCTATCTAATCTCAACGAGCATAACCCGGCAGTGCAGGATTATCTGATCAACAGTTATTTGTACTGGATAGAGCAGGGCGCTGACGCGTTCAGAATCGATACCATTCGGCATGTTTCGCATAGTTTCTGGTGGACGATGGCGGAGCGGATCCGCGCTGAGCATCCGGGCTTTTACATGTTTGGCGAGAGCTTTCAGTACGACGCCAATTTTATCGCCCAGCATACGCAGCCTAAAAATGGCGGCATAGCGGTGCTTGATTTTCCGCTGCAAAAAGCGATGGTAAATGTGTTTGAAAATGCTGATAGCAGCTTTGCTGCGTTAGCAGAACACCTTTATCTGACCCACGGCCCGTATCATAACCCTTACGAGCTCACGACCTTTTATGACAACCATGATATGGCGCGAATGAATGCCAGTGATGAGGGGTTTATCGATGCGCATAACTGGCTGTTTACTGCGCGTGGGATCCCGGTGGTTTATCAGGGCTCAGAATTTGCCTTTATGCGCGGTACTGCCGAACACGCCGGTAACCGCAATTTTATTGGCCAGGCGTTACTTAACGAGCAGCGTGAAAACCCTATTCGCCAGGCCTTAAAAGCTATTGCTGAGGTTCGCAAAACCACGCCAGCCCTGCAGCGTGGCCTGCAATACAATCTTGCTATGGAAAGTGACCTGGCCATGTTCTATCGGGTGCTGGTGGAGAATGGTAAAACCCAGATTGCCCTGGTTATGCTGAATAAAGGTGATACGCAGGTCGCCATGACCGCCGATAAATTTGTCGAAGCCGGCGTGTGGCAGGAGCAATTAACCGGCAAAGTAGCGGAAACACTAAATGGCACACTGATCAGCACGGTCCCGGCGCATTCAGCGAGGGTGTATGTGCGCAATCAGCCAATCAGCAACCCGGCTTTTACGCAGGCATTGTTAAACCAGATGGCCCGTCAGTAACACCGGCTTTATTTAATGTCGCAACCGCAGGACTGACGAACCACCAGATTAGTCGGCAACAAATGGTCATCCGTTGGCTGGCCATCAATCGCCAGCAACAGATTTTCCACCAGTTTTTCGCCGGCCTGAGCCGTGTTTTGTTGCACGGTGGTCAGGCCAGGAGTAGTAAATGCCGCTAACTGAATATTGTCAAAACCGACTACCGCAACATCCTCTGGCACCCGTATCCCGGCTTCTTTAAGCTGCTGAAGCACGCCCACCGCAATAATATCTGCCGCACACACAATGGCATCGGGCAGCGCTGAAGTGGTTGCCAATAAATACTTTGCTGCCTCAATACCTGCCTCCTCAGAAGAGATTGCATCATATTGTTGGTGATTGTGCTGTTTATCCAGCGCACTGAGAAAGCCTTCGTAACGACTCTGAAACTCAGGCGCTTTGTCGCCGATATCACCAATGAACGCAAACGACTGGTAATCGTGGGAGAGTAAATGACGGGTAACAGACTGCCCGCCACTAAAATTGTCACAACCAATGGAGATCCCGGGCCATTGCTCAACGGGCGCTCCCCAGCGCATAACATGCGTATTATGCTGATGTAACTGACTGAGTTTACCGGCATAGGAGCGATAATCGCCGTAACCGAGCAGGATCAGCCCGTCGGCCTTATGGGAGTCTTCGTACTCTGCCTGCCAGTTACTCTCGAGGTTCTGAAACGATACCAGCAGATCATAGCCTTTAGCGGCGCAGGCTTTGGTAATACTGCCTAACATGGCCAGAAAGAAGGGGTTCACCAGTGAATCATCTGAAGTCGGATCCTCAAACAACAATAAAGCAATGGTGCTGCTGCGCTGACGGCGCAGATTACTGGCGTTTTTATCTACCTGATAATTAAGCTCTCGCGCGATTTCCTGCACTTTTTGGCGGGTTGCAATATTGACCAGCGGACTGTCATTCAATGCCCTGGATACAGTGGATTGCGACACGCCGGCAAGGTGAGCAATGTCAAAAGAGGTCGGTTTATGCTTCATGCGTCGTTATTATAGTTCATATTATAATTTAACCGATGGGTCCAAGCTGATTAATATCTGCACGATACCCGTTTTATTGCACTGAATTGTAAGTAGTGTTGGTTAGCACCCCTAAGACAGTGATATACTTTTGTTAAACACGAAGTAGTGTAAGCATAGCGTTTTTCTTCTGCTTCATCACGTATTTAACTTAAACATTATAATAAGAGGGCACCGCGAATGGCCGAGACTGAACACCGTCCGACCAACTTTATCCGTCAAATTATTGATAAAGACCTCGCTAACGGGGTACACACGAGCATCAAAACGCGCTTCCCTCCAGAGCCAAACGGCTTCCTGCACATTGGGCATGCTAAATCCATCTGTCTGAACTTTGGCATTGCCAGAGATTATCAGGGCAGCTGCAATCTGCGTTTTGACGATACCAATCCGGCTAAAGAAGACATCGAATATGTCAATTCCATCCAGCAGGATGTGAAGTGGCTTGGTTTTGAATGGGATGGTGAGGCGCGTTACTCTTCTGATTACTTCGACCAGTTACACGGTTTTGCTGTGGAGCTTATCGAAAAAGGCCTGGCCTATGTGGACTTCAGTACCCAGGAAGCCATGCGTGAGATGCGTGGCACGTTAACCGAACCGGGCAAAAACAGCCCGTATCGCGACACCAGCATCGAAACCAACCTGCAGGAATTTGCTAAAATGACTGCCGGTGAGTACCCGGAAGGGCATTGTTCGCTGCGGGCAAAAATCGATATGACGTCGCCGTTTATGTGTATGCGCGATCCGGTTATTTACCGGATTAAGTTTGCCCATCACCATCAAACCGGCGAGAAGTGGTGCGTTTATCCGATGTACGACTTTACCCACTGCATCTCGGATGCCATTGAAGGCATAACCCATTCTTTGTGTACGCTGGAGTTTCAGGACAACCGCCGGTTATATGACTGGGTTATCGAAAACATCACTATTGACTGTACGCCGCATCAGTATGAGTTTTCCCGTTTAAACCTGGAATACACGGTATTAAGTAAGCGTCGTCTTATTCAACTGGTGGAAGAAAAGCATGTGGCAGGCTGGGATGACCCCCGCATGCCAACCATTGCCGGCTTGCGTCGCCGCGGCTATACACCGGGTTCAGTGCGCGAGTTTTGTTTGCGTATTGGCGTGACCAAGATGGACAACATGGTTGAAATGAGCATGTTGGAAGCCTGTATTCGTGACGACCTTAACGTTAATGCGCCCCGTGCTATGGCTGTACTTGAGCCAATTAAACTGGTTATCGAAAACTTTCCGGAAGGTGAGTCTGAAACACTGACTGCGCCCAACCATCCTAATGATGAATCTATGGGTACGCGTAACCTTAAATTTGGTCGCGAAGTCTGGATTGAAGCAGAAGATTTCCGCGAATCCGCCAATAAGAAGTTTAAGCGTCTGGTACTGGATAAAGAAGTGCGCTTACGTAATGCCTATGTGGTGAAAGCCAACCGCGTTGAAAAAGACGCAGAGGGTAATGTAACCACGGTTTACTGTACCTATGACCCGGACACCCTCGGTAAAGACCCGGCAGACGGCCGCAAGGTTAAAGGCGTTATCCACTGGGTAGATGTAGCCAGCGGTGAGGCTGCGCAGTTCAGACTGTACGATCGTCTGTTCAACGTACCTAACCCGGCCGCGGAAGAGAACTTCGTTGACGCTATCAACCCGGACAGCCTGATTGTGAAGTCAGGATGGGTAGAGCCTGGCTTGCCTGGCCGTGTACCAGAAGTGGGTAGCTGGCAGTTTGAGCGTACCGGTTACTTCTGTCTGGATAAAGACTCCACGTCTGAGCAACTGGTGTTTAACCAGACTGTAGGTCTGCGTGATACCTGGGCTAAGATTGGCGATTAAGTCAGTTTTATGCTGTAGGTAAGTTTTACTCATTAAAAAGCCCCGCATCGCGGGGCTTTTTGGTATCGTGCGCCGGGCATGGCGCGTGGTGTTTCGACACCGTTTAACTCACTGTGGTGGTGAGTTGATGACTTGGAGGTGAAAGTCCTCTGCACACCCGGCAAGGGGAAGTGTTAGCCGAACGGCAAGGGTGTTCACCGCGAGGTGAAATCTGAAGGAAGCCGAAGGCAAAATGCTGGCCTGACGAACAGGAAGCGGTTT
>NZ_PVNP01000064.1 GCF_002993365.1 Marisediminitalea alba | reverse complement strand
TGTACGTTTTTCGGACCTTGAGACTATAAATTTCCCACCCTATTGATCAGTAGATTTACATTAAAATCATATACACACTGTGATGCCAATTCAAGATAAAGGCGCCATTGCTAGTAACTCACTCTCATACCTATAAACGACATCGTCCAGAGCAGACGTTACTGTATCAATTGGTCGAACGCCACTACCCAGAATTTCAGAAGCAGCTTTCACAAAAAGGGAAGTCGTTACCACTTCATGTGGTAAAAGAGTTTGAAGAGTTTCTTAGGTGTGGTCGGCTTGAGCATGGTTTTTTGCGTGTAGTTTGTGACGACTGCAAGCATGAGAAACTGCTGGCGTTCAGCTGCAAACGCAGGGGATTTTGCCCAAGTTGCGGTGCAAGAAGGATGGCAGAAAGTGCCAAGTTGTTAGTTGAAGATGTTCTTCACGGTTACCCTGTACGCCAATGGGTATTGAGTTTACCCATCCCGCTTCGTCTACTTCTAGCTAGGTATCCCAAACACTTAAGTAAAATCATGCAAATCATTCATCGTGCTATTTCTTGCGATATTGTGCATCGGGCTGGGTATCTTAAGAAGCAAGCAAACACAGGAGCGGTGACTTACATTCAGCGATTTGGTAGTGCACTGAATCTCAATATTCACTTTCACATGCTCTTTTTGGAAGGCGTTATCACTCAGGAGTGTGGACAGTCCAAATTCAAGTGCGTTAAAGCACCAAACCACAATGATATGGAAACCCTCGTGAATGTCATTAGCCATCGCATCGCGACCTACTTGGAGAAGGCCGGGCTCGTTCAACGGGATATGGACAACACATTTCTCGATTTACCCATGGATGACGAAGATAGTTTACTGCCCTTGCAAGCAGCCTCTGTCAATTACCGCATTGCTGTAGGACCAGATACAGGCAAAAAAGTCTTTGCCTTGCAAACCTTACCTGCCAAAGACGAACAACATTACGGTCAATTAGCTCAAATAAACGGTTTTAGCTTACACGCTGGGGTGTTTGCAGACAGCCATCAAACTGACAAACTGGAAAGGCTATGCAGATATATCTCAAGGCCAGCGTTAAGCGAGCAACGATTGAGTCTAACCGATTCAGGAAAAGTAAGATATCAACTGAAAACTCCCTATCAAGACGGTACCACACATGTCTTTTTTACTCCCTTGGATTTCATAGGCAAGCTCGCGGCACTGGTGCCAGTGCCGAGGCTAAACCTTACGAGGTTTTATGGCGTGTTTGCTCCCAATGCTAAGGTGCGTGCCGAGGTAACGGCTTCACAACGCGGTAAGAATAGCCCTCGCTTAGCAGAGCATCTGAAAGATTCAGATAAACCATACCATGCGCGAAGCATGTCGTGGGCACAAAGGTTAAAAAGAGTATTCAATATT
>NZ_PVNP01000063.1 GCF_002993365.1 Marisediminitalea alba | reverse complement strand
AATATTGAATACTCTTTTTAACCTTTGTGCCCACGACATGCTTCGCGCATGGTATGGTTTATCTGAATCTTTCAGATGCTCTGCTAAGCGAGGGCTATTCTTACCGCGTTGTGAAGCCGTTACCTCGGCACGCACCTTAGCATTGGGAGCAAACACGCCATAAAACCTCGTAAGGTTTAGCCTCGGCACTGGCACCAGTGCCGCGAGCTTGCCTATGAAATCCAAGGGAGTAAAAAAGACATGTGTGGTACCGTCTTGATAGGGAGTTTTCAGTTGATATCTTACTTTTCCTGAATCGGTTAGACTCAATCGTTGCTCGCTTAACGCTGGCCTTGAGATATATCTGCATAGCCTTTCCAGTTTGTCAGTTTGATGGCTGTCTGCAAACACCCCAGCGTGTAAGCTAAAACCGTTTATTTGAGCTAATTGACCGTAATGTTGTTCGTCTTTGGCAGGTAAGGTTTGCAAGGCAAAGACTTTTTTGCCTGTATCTGGTCCTACAGCAATGCGGTAATTGACAGAGGCTGCTTGCAAGGGCAGTAAACTATCTTCGTCATCCATGGGTAAATCGAGAAATGTGTTGTCCATATCCCGTTGAACGAGCCCGGCCTTCTCCAAGTAGGTCGCGATGCGATGGCTAATGACATTCACGAGGGTTTCCATATCATTGTGGTTTGGTGCTTTAACGCACTTGAATTTGGACTGTCCACACTCCTGAGTGATAACGCCTTCCAAAAAGAGCATGTGAAAGTGAATATTGAGATTCAGTGCACTACCAAATCGCTGAATGTAAGTCACCGCTCCTGTGTTTGCTTGCTTCTTAAGATACCCAGCCCGATGCACAATATCGCAAGAAATAGCACGATGAATGATTTGCATGATTTTACTTAAGTGTTTGGGATACCTAGCTAGAAGTAGACGAAGCGGGATGGGTAAACTCAATACCCATTGGCGTACAGGGTAACCGTATGTCGTCTATGTGTAACACGATATCGGGCGACACGCCTGCTTTCAGTTCACGCCAGCCGCGAACTCGCTGAGACAAGTCAAGGATACGGATACCGTACTGTTTGTATAATTCACTTTCGCCAATGGTTTTTCCGTGCAGCGGTGAGCCAATGGCAACGCGTAAATAGGTCAGTTCTTTCTCAACGCGGTATTCATCCCACAATGCTTGTACCGATCTGCTTTTGGCTTCCTCCCCGCTTGGGGCACTTTCGGGAAGCCATTTTCGACCGTAACTGACCATGTATAACACCAAACCAGCTAGCACAATCAAGCCGGGCAAGGTGAAGGAAAAAAAGCTCAGTGGTTCAAACCCTTGACTCTTTAAACCTGCGCTTACCACTAAGTTTGGCGGAGTCGCAATTAAGGTCAACATGCCACTCACCAATGCAGCGTAAGACATGGGTAGGAGTAGTTTACTGGGACTGCTGTTTGAATATTTAGCAATGCGCAGCACAATAGGAATGAAGATAGCAACAACGGCGGTCGAACTCATTACAGCGCTCAGTATGGCACTCGCCAACATTAGCATGATCAGCATTTTGGTGGTTGAGCTACTGCTGTTTTGACTGATCCAATTGCCGACAAACCTCGCTACCCCGGTCCTGTCTAGCATCTCGCCAACCACGAGTAACCCCGCGATGAGTATAACCACAGAATTGCCAAAGCCAGCTAAGGCCGCGTTTACGGGCAGTACGTTGGTCAGGATTAAGGCTAACACCACGCATATTGCAATCATGTCGTAACGCACACGGTTACTCGCCATGAGCAATGCGGCGGCGGCAATTAAGGCGAAGACAAAGTTTGCATGCCATTGCTCAGGAATAGAAAACACGGTGATTGCTCCTTGCGCGTAACGGGTGTAATGAGACGTTGGTCGCGATAGATATAAAATAATGTATTTAGTTTAGCCTAGCTTACTAAAGGAAAGTAGAGGTAATCTGCGACGTGTAGGTATTAACTGCTTTTGCACGCGATAATATGCGCAGGTATTTGATATTTTGAGAAAACAAGCTCGAAACGCAACATATTTGGATTGATAAGTTACGCTTCGAGATTACTGAAGTTTTGGTGTTAGATTACGTGTTGGGGTACGTTGGACCACCACCACCCTCAGGTGGACGCCATGTAATATTCTGCGCTGGGTCTTTAATATCACACGTTTTACAGTGAATGCAGTTTTGTCCATTAATTTGGAACTGCATCTCTCCGTCGCTTTCCACCACTTCGTATACACCCGCCGGGCAGTAACGTTGTGCTGGTTCATCGAAGCGAGGCAAGTTCTGCTTAATGGGTATAGACGCATCGGTCAATTTCAAATGGCACGGCTGATCTTCCTCGTGATAGGTATTTGAAATATAAACCGAGGAAAGTTTATCGAAGCTAAGTTTACCGTCTGGTTTCGGGTAGTCGATTTTAATGTGCGCACTAGCCGGTTCCATACACGCGTAGTCTTCTTTCGAATCGCGCAGCTTCAACAATGGTTTGCCACCGAAGATCTTCTGCTCCATCCAGTTATAGCCGCCACCGACGATAGGGCCAAACTTGTGCAGTGCGGGCCCGAAGTTACGAGAGTTATATAACTCTTGATACGCCCAACTCTGTTCGAATAGTTGTTGGAAGTTTGTTGTACCCGTTTCTTCGGCATCGGTACCGAGTGCTTCAAGAATAGCTTCAGCAGCAATCATGCCTGACTTCATGGCAGTATGAACGCCTTTGATTTTACTGAAATTCAGCGTACCAGCGTCACAACCAACCAACATACCACCAGGGAAGCTGAGTTTGGGCAGGGCATTTAAACCCCCCTTAGTGATGGCACGCGCACCATAGGTGATACGTTCGCCACCGCTAAGTGTTTCAGCAATAATCGGGTGATGTTTAATGCGTTGAAACTCATCGAATGGACTCACATGCGGATTGGCATAGTTCAAGTCGATGATTAAGCCAACGAATACTTGCTGATTTTCGGCGTGATAGAGAAAGAAACCACCGCCCATTCCTTTACTCAGAGGCCAACCCGAACCATGCACAACCAACCCTGGCTTGTGTTGCGACTCAGGCACTTGCCAGATCTCTTTGAAGCCAATGCCGTAATGTTGTGGGTCGGCTTCAGAATCAAGCGCGAACTTCTTGATAATGCCTTTACCAATGTGACCACGGCAGCCTTCACCAAGGATAGTGTACTTAGCGAGGATATCCATACCAGGGGTATAGCCCGGGCCTGGTTCGCCATCAGCGCCCACGCCCATGTCGCCTGTGGCTACTCCACACACTTTACCATTGTCGTCGAAAATGACATCTGCGGCAGTGAAACCAGGGAATATTTCGACCCCAAGCTCTTCTGCTTGCTCTGCGAGCCAGCGACATAAATTCGCCACACTCACAATGTAATTGTTGTCATTGTGCATTGACGGTGGCACCGCCCAGTGGGGTAACTCAGTGGCTCTAGACTCATCGCGTAACAAGTACACTTCGTCTTTTGCTACCGGCTGACCTAGGGCAAAGCCGTCTTCTTTCCAAGTAGGGAAAAGTTCGTCCAACGCTTTGGTTTCAATGACTGCACCAGAGAAAATGTGAGCACCCACTTCAGCGCCCTTCTCAAGCACGCAGACGTTGACTTCTTTGCCTTGTTCAGCAGCTTGCTTCTTTATCTGACAAGCTGCCGCCAAGCCAGAGGGGCCAGCGCCAACAATAACAACATCAAATTCGATGGATTCGCGTTCTGGAGTATCCATGACGTTCCTCTTTATGGCACTTAATTTAAAGTACGCTGGCTAATTTGGCTTCTAATTCTGGCACTAGGTCGTGTAAATCACCGACTAAACCGTAGTCCGCCACTTCGTAAATTGGTGCGTCTGGATCTTTGTTAATCGCTACGATAACTTTAGAACCTTGCATACCTGCTAAATGCTGAATGGCACCAGAGATACCTACCGCAACGTACAAATCGGGTGCAACAATTTTACCGGTTTGACCAACTTGGTGGTCGTTACCAATAAAGCCTGCATCTACTGCTGCACGCGATGCACCAAGGGCTGCATTCAAACGGTCTGCTAGTTTTTCGATAAGTGCGAAATTCTCTTCACTGCCTACACCACGGCCACCCGAAACAACAATACTTGCAGAAGCGAGTTCAGGGCGTTCACTCTGAGCAATTTCTTCGCTAACTACACGCGACAGACCACAATCAACAGCATTATCTACAGCAGTAATAGCGCCAGTGCCAGCTCCTGTTGGTGCAGCATCAAACGCTGATGTACGTACGGTGATAACTTTCACAGCATCGCTAGAGGTAACGGTTGCAATGGCATTGCCCGCGTAAATGGGGCGCACGAATTCAGCTTCGCCATTAACACCGGTAATATCTGAGATTTGACCTACGCCGAGTAGTGCTGCTAGGCGTGGCAGTGCATCTTTCATTACACTGGTCGCCGGTGCAACAATGTGGCTGTAGCCTTCTGCGTTTGCCTGTAATGTCGCTGCTAGGTTTTCTGCAGCTTGATATTCTAGGGCATCGTGGTCGGCAACGAGTACTGCGCTAACACCATCGATTTTTGCGGCTTCTTCGGCAACGGTTGCACACCCTTTACCGGCCACAAAAATATCAAAAGAAGCACCAATTTTAAGTGCTGCCGATACGGCTGCTAAGGTAACAGGGCTGAGTGTAGAGTTGTTGTGTGATGCAATTACTAAGGTTTTCATTAAATCACCTTCGCTTCATTTTTCAGTTTATCGACTAGCTCGTCTACCGAGGCAACTTTAATACCTGCTTGACGTGTAGCAGGGGCAGCAACAGAAAGTTGTTGTTGCGTTGATGTGACTTCAACACCTAAATCAGCTGCAGTCGTCTCCGCAATTGGCTTACGCTTTGCTTTCATGATGTCGGGTAATTTAGTGAAGCGAGGTTCGTTCAAACGTAAGTCAGCAGTAACAATAGCAGGAAGTTTCAGTGCTACGGTTTGTAAACCGCCATCTACTTCACGCGTTACGAGGGCTTCGTCGCCTTCAATTTTAACCACAGAGGCAAAGGTGCCTTGTGGGCGACCCATAATACCTGCAAGCATTTGACCCACTTGGTTGTTGTCGCTGTCGATGGCTTGCTTACCCATCATGATAAGGCCAGCATCTTCTTGCTCGGCTACTTTAGCCAGCAAACGCGCAATCACTAGCGGTTCAGGTTGCTCTTCTACATCAATGCGAATCGCGCGGTCAGCACCCATTGCAAGGGCAGCTAGAATCTGCTCTTTAACGATTTTAGGGCCAATGCAAACAGCGATAACTTCGCTTGCTGTGCCCGCTTCTTTTAAGCGAAGTGCTTCTTCAACAGCAATTTCACAAAACGGGTTGATAGACATTTTGGTGTTGCTCAAATCGACGTCTGAGCAGTCCTGTTTAATACGTACTTTTACGTTGTAATCGATAACCCGTTTTACCGGAACAAGGATTTTCATAGTAAACCTTCTAATTCTAATTAAAATTGATCAACAGCAAATTCATACAGTGCTTGAGGGTTTTGTACCATTACACCGAAATGATGTAGTGCACGTGGCAGCAAGCACTGGCTGTAATACATCGCTGAAATACGCTTCTTAGCAAGGAACTCTTCACCGTACACGTCGTCGTTCGCGTCCGTTAAGGCGATAACGGCGAGTAACGTACGGCCTTGCATCCAGCCACCACATAAATAGCCCATTGCCATTAGCATATCGAAACAAACTGCTTGTGATAACTCTTTTTCGCTCGGTGCGTTAGTCAGCAGCCATTCTTTTGCCGCACGTGCTTTGTCTACGGCTTGGGCGAATGATGCACCAAAAGCTTGCGCGTCGGCGTTGCTCGAAGCACTCAATTCATTAGCAGTAGCCGCCATGTCGCTTAATAGACTTTCCAGCGCTACACCGCCGTCCATTAATACTTTACGACCAATGAGGTCGAGCGCCTGAATCGCCGTTGTACCTTCGTAAATAGGCAGGATACGTGCATCGCGGAAATGCTGCGCTGCGCCTGTTTCCTCAACATAACCCATACCGCCATGAACTTGTATGTTAAGCGAAGTGAGCTCTTGTGCAAACTCTGTCATCCAACCCTTTACAATGGGTGTAAAGAGTTCAAGACGCGCATATTTTTCTTTACTGTTATTGTCGGCGTGAGCAAAGTCTAGTGCCGCAGACGCTTCTAGTGCTAAAGCGCGCATCGCTTCAACCCCTGAGCGCATGGTTAATAGCATACGGCGCACGTCAGGGTACTCAATGATAGGCTTTTTACTGCCATCTTTATTTTTGCCCTGAACACGTTCACGCGCATACTGTACCGCTTGCTGATATGCACGGTCTGAAATGCCCAAACCTTGTACACCAACACCTTGGCGGGCGTGATTCATCATGGTAAACATGTATGGCAAGCCTTTGTGCGGTTCGCCAACTAAATAACCAATCGCGCCCTCGTTATCACCGAATGCCATAGTACAAGTTGGTGAGCCGTGGATACCGAGCTTGTGTTCAATTGAGATGGGGTATACATCGTTGCGTTCGCCTGGCTCGCCGTTTTCGTCGAGTACGAACTTAGGTACGATGAACAATGAAATACCTTTTACACCCGGAGGGGCGTCGGGTAAGCGTGCAAGTACCAAATGCACAATGTTTGGGGTCATTTGGTGATCGCCCCAAGTGATGAAAATCTTCTGGCCTTTAATGCGATAGTGATCGCCATCTGGTGTTGCAGTTGTTGATACTGCCGCGAGGTCTGAACCTGCACCTGGCTCGGTCAGGTTCATGGTACCAGTCCACTCACCAGCGATTAAGCGGGGTAGGTAAAGGGCTTTTAATTCGTCGCTACCATGGGCAAGCAGCGCTTCTACAGAGCCGATACTCAGTAACGGGCAAAGTGCAAACGCCATATTTGATGCTTGCCACATTTCGCTGACTGCAGTCCCTAAGACCTGAGGAAGATTCTGTCCACCAAACTCTTCTGGTGCTGTTAATGTAGACCAACCGTTATCCACAAATTGCTGATAGGCTTCTTTCAAACCTGGTGATTGAGTAACGCTGTTGTCAGCCCACTGCGCAGGATTTTGGTCGGTGTCCCAGTTCAACGGAGCAAATACCTCTGAGCTCAGTTTACCGGCTTCTTCTAAGACCGCATCGGCTAGGTCGATATTAATGTCTTCTAATTGAAGTTTTTCACACAAACCATCGAAACCAATTAACTGGTCAAGTATAAATTTAGCATCAAGTACAGGGGGGTGATATTGACTCATTTCGGAACCTATCCTAGTGATTAACGTTGTTGGATTACCCAAATAGTATAGGCACTAGTTTGCAATTTGCGCTTAATTTGTTCAATTACCAAAAAAGTCTATTGCTTGACATATTCGGACACTCGTTTGCTCACTTTATCAAACTATCTGAATCTGTATTTATATTAGTTTAGACTGATGTTTTGGCGCTAGATAAGTGTATTCTCGCGATATAAGGAGGGCGTCTGCCCAGTCCATTGTTTAAAGGCGCGCGTGAAGGCTGCTGGTTCAGAGAAACCTAATTTATTGGTAATTGTGGAAATAGGAATGTCGGGTTGACTGAGGTAATAAATCGCCATGTTTTTGCGTAATTTATCTTTGATTTCTTGAAAGCTGGTGCCTTCTTCGGTCAATTTTCGGCGTAGCGTGCGCTCAGACACATTCACGCTAACAGCAATATCTTTCATGCTAGCCTCGTGTTCGCGATACTCGGCCAAATATTCCATTACTCTACGAGTATAAACTGGCGTGAACTCTTGACGCGTAAACCAGTTGAGTGGGGCTTGCTTGAAATGTTCGCGCAGGTTCTCCGCGCGTTGGGTGACAGGACAAGCTAGTTCTTCTTCGCTAAAAACGAAGGCATCATAGTCATGGCCGTAGGTGATGGGGCAGGGAAACATAAAACGATATTCGGCGGCATGAGCGGGTTCTGTGCCACGCATCTTAACGTGTTGTAGAGGAATGCTCTTACCAATTAACCAACCAGGAAAACGGTGCCAAAGTAGCAAAAAGAAGTCTCGAAACAGTAGCTTGCGGTCGATTTCAGGTTGGACTTGACGCATGCGCAATTCAACCTGCCCTTTACTTATATACAATGACAGAGAAATTGACTGGTTAACCAAACTGTAAAAACGGCACAAGTGTTTATAAACCCTATGTAAATTTTGCTTTTGAATTGCCCCATCGGCGAATAAACGGAACACGCCATACTTACTGGGCTGGGTAGTTAAACCTAAAAATTCATCGTCACTTTGCTCCCACACCGAGCGCATAAGTTGGCTAAATTGTTGAGAGGTTATACGACTTTGCGGATTGTCGAGCAGGGGTTGGTTGAGTCGTGCGCTTTGAAGTATTGGCGCTAAATTCAGACCGAGTTGGCGCGCTGCGTCTAACACCGCATTGGCAAAGTGCACAGAAACACTGTGACTGTAATGAAGCGACATACCTAGCTCAATGAGTCATTCGAAAGTGACACTATTTTGCGAGAGAGGTAGACGATTAGCAAGCACAACAAGGGTGGCTTTAGTGCGGGCGTCAGAGCACCCCCACTTGGAAAAGTAGTGTAATTGAACCAAGGAAATGGCGTAGTATGTGGTTTCAAACACTGATACTCAGCAACATGAGTAATAACGACAACGAGAAAATATCATGCAAAAACGACTGACGAGATTACTTTCTGGCTTAGCTATCACACTCGCTGTTTCACTGTCTGCAAGTTTTACCGGCTATGCTGCTACGCTAGTGACCGACGTGACCGGGTACACACTAAACTCGCAAGGTGAAATGGTGACCTTCAATAAAATATTATTTGCTGAAGGCAAGGTACTGCAGCTTAATCCTTCCCATGTACCCGCCGATGCAACCGTTATTGACGGCAACAATAAAGTATTACTGCCGGGGTTGATTGATGCTCACGGGCATTTACTCGGTTTGGGCGGCAACTTAATGGAAGTCGATTTACGTGAAAGTGACTCAATGCAACAGGCAGCGCAATGGGTCGCTGACTATGCCATGATGCACGCTGACCAAGAGTGGATAAAAGGCCGTGGATGGAATCAGGAATTATGGAGCGATCGGTCATTCCCAACTGCTGCTGTGCTCGATGCTAAACTGAAAAATAAGCCCGTTTGGTTGACCCGAGTTGATGGTCACGCTGCTTGGGTGAACAGCAAAGCTCTGCAGATGGCGGGTATCGATGACAGTACACCTGATCCTGCTGGAGGTCAGAACCGCTGCTCCCAGAGATGTTAGATGTGGGTATTATTCGTAGCCAAGACGACTTTTTACATGTGCGCAGCGTCAAAGCGTATGGCGACGGAGCGTTGGGGAGTCGTGGTGCTGCGTTAATTAAGCCATATTCAGATGCACCTCATCAGCATGGGTTATTGCTAACGCAGCCGGAAGATTTTCCCCAAAGTAGTACAGCAAGTGTTAGGCGCGGGTTTCCAGCTTAATTTTCATGCCATTGGGGATAAAGCCAATCAGTTAGTACTGGATGAATTCGAACGCACCTTTGAGCTATTGGGTGGCCAAGCCCTGCGTAATCGAATTGAACACGCACAAATCATTGCGGTTGAGGATCTGCCTCGCTTTGCCGAATTAAAGGTATTGCCTTCAATGCAACCCACTCATGCTACTAGCGACATGAATATGGCTGAAGATCGCTTGGGTAAAGCCCGAATGGAAGGTGCTTATGCATGGAAAACACTATTGAACAGTGGTATTCCAATGCCGCTAGGTTCAGATTTTCCGGTTGAGTTAGCTAATCCGTTTTACGGTTTACACGCCGCCGTTACCCGCCAGGACCGCAATAATCAACCCGTCGCAGGTTGGTACCCCGAACAGGCTATGAGTATTCGACAAGCATTTAAAGGTTTTACCTTAGACGCCGCTTATGCTGCACACATGGAAGACACCCTAGGCACTCTAACCGAAGGTAAGTGGGCTGATTTTATTTTGGTCGACCAAGATATCTTCAAAGTGAAGCCGCAAGATATTTGGAAAACTAAAGTCATGCAAACTTGGATTGCGGGTGAGAAGGTGTTTGATGCGAATGCCACTACTAATTAATTCGGAATCGAAAAAGCGCACTGCTGCATTAAAGACGTGCGCTTTTTTTAATCTTAAAGTGTGGATTCGTGAGTTTAAGCGTAAACCTTACTGCCCTTCGCCGCACGTGCCGCCAGTTCTTCAGTCAATTGATACAAGCCACCTAAATCTGCATACTGCGCTGCGATTTCAGCAAACTTAGCGGTACCAATTGCGTCTAAATAGCGAATTGAACCACCACGGAATTTAGGGAAACCTAAGCCCATCAGTAAGGCCATGTCGAGCTCGGCGGCTGAGTTAACAATGTTTTCATCTAAACAACGAACCGACTCGGTGCACATGGGGATCATCATTCGATAGATAATGTCTTCATCGCTAACTTCTACGTGACGCTGAACGGCTTGATCGATTAATGCCTGTGCTATAGCTGACGGCAACTTTACGCGGCGTCCATTCTCATCGGTTGTGTACTGATAGAAACCTTCACCGTTTTTCTGGCCAAGCAAGTTTGCGTCGAGTAACGTCTTTAATACATAACCATTGGCGTGGGTCATGCGCTCAGGGAAGCCGGCTTGTAGTACATCGTCAGCGTGAACCATTGTATCCATACCAATAACATCAGCCAGATAAGCAGGACCCATTGGCCAACCGAAGTTTTCCATTACTTTATCGATGCGTTCCATGCTCACGCCATCTTGTAATAGTAGGTTGAAACCGTGGAAGTACGGGAATAATACACGGTTGACCAAGAACCCTGGGCAATCGTTAACAACAATCGGTGTTTTACGTAATGACAACGCGTAAGCCACAGCGCGCGCAATGGTATCATCAGACGTTTTTGAGCCGCGGATAATTTCGACCAAAGGCATTGCTTGTACCGGATTGAAAAAATGGATACCGCAGAACAAATGTGGACGGGCTAAATTCTCGGCTAAAAAGTCGATTGAAATGGTCGACGTGTTCGACGCCAGCACGGAGGTGTTTGGAATGTTCGCTTCTGTTTCTGCTAATACTACACTCTTTATTTTCGGATTTTCGACAACCGCTTCAACGACAACTTCCGCGTCACTGAGTGCGCCTAATTCTAGAGTCGGTGTGATATTAGCTAGTACTTTGGCCTTTTCATCTTCACTTGAGCGACCTTTTGCTACCAACTTGTCTAAGATTTTGGTAGCGGTAGCGATGCCCAAATCTAACGCTGGTTGTTGAATGTCTTTCATGACAATAGGAATGCCCGATTTCGCTGTTTGATAAGCAATACCGCCACCCATAATACCCGCACCTAAAACGGCGGCCTTCTCGATAGGGTTAACTTGCCCCGCCATGCGTTTGCCAATGCGCGCAACGGTTTGCTGGTTAACAAAATTTCCTACCAAGGCTTCGGCTGAATCGGTTTTAGCAAGGCCAGCAAATAGCTTCACTTCTTCATTAATCGCTTCAGCAAACGGCAAGGTTACGTGCTTAGCAATCGCTTTTAGAATCTCAATAGCTGCTGGGTAACGTGGGTCTAATTTAGCTAATTGTTGCTCGCAGAATACGTCTAATGCTTGTTGTTCATCATCGTTCAGTACCAGTGCTTCGGTGTGACGCAATACTTTTTCTTCACCGACCAGCGACTGTAGTGTAGACAGTGCTGCTTCGCGCAGTGCGGTAGGGGTAACGACTAGGTCTACTGCGCCGGCCTTTTCAGCGTCAATAGCAGCCTGATGTTTACCCGTTAACATCCACTCTAGTGCGGCTTGCCAACCAATCAATCGACTCAGGCGAACGGTGCCACCCCAACCAGGGCAAATACCTAGGGTAACTTCTGGTAGGGCAATTTTTGCAGTGTCTGCAATGACTCGGCGGTCGGCCAGCAATGCTAATTCTAAGCCACCACCCATCGTCGCACCGTTAATGGCCGCGACAACCGGTACAGGTAATTGTTCTAATTGCTGGAATGTGCGATGGGTTTGGTGTGTCCAATCGCAGATTTCGTCGAATGACTTGACGAACACTCCAGAAAATTCAGTGATATCGGCACCTACAATGAAAGTCGACTTGCTACTTGTGATCAACACTCCGGTTAAAGCCGAATGTTGTGCTAAAAGCGAGACTGCTTGAGCAAGTTCAGCGAGCGTTGCTTGGTCAAATTTATTAACCGGACCGGATTTGCTGTCGAAGCATAACTCGACCAATCCTGCGTCTAATTCTGTAAGTGTAATGGCATTACCAGTGAACATAGCGAGTCCTAATGAATGGCTAAAAATTTAATTGTGGATAGTGCAAGAAAAAAAGCAAGGACGTAACAAGACGGTTTATTGACAATAACGGACGTGAATAATTGGAGTTCAATATGCGTTAGCGAAATATTCACCATTTATTCACATTGTTACGAGTCAAGGGCTTGAATTCAATAGGTTATATGGCAGAATGTAACTCAGTTGTTGAATAATTTCATATGGTTGGGAGCATGCTCATATGTTGAGGCAAATGTGACTAACTGCTAGATTTTTATAACCGAGACTAAAAATGAAAACAAAAATTCTTCCTCCTACCGACAGTGCTTATAATTATCCACTTTTAATCAAGAGTCTTTTACTCTCTGGTCAACGCTATGCGCCAGACCAAGAAATTGTGTACAGCGATGTGTCTCGTTACGATTATCGCACCTTTAATCAGCGCGTGCGCAAGCTTGCTAATGTGCTCACCGAAGCGGGAATTGGCGCAGGTGATGTGGTTGCAGTAATGGATTGGGATAGTCATCGTTATCTTGAAGCTTACTTCGCGGTGCCCATGATAGGCGCAATTTTACACCACGTTAATATTCGTCTGAGCCGAGACCAAATAGCCTACACCATGAATCATGCCGAAGACAAGTTGGTCTTGGTCCATGACGACTTTATGCAATTAGCCGAAAGTATTGCGCCGGATGCACCGACCGTTAAGGGCTATATTCAACTTTCAGATTCAGAATATCGAGTATAAGAAATATTAACGCTATGTACTACCCACTGTGTCAGCTGTATTTAAGGCCAGTTGCACGTGTGTCAAATGGGTACTTTTCAGGAATCAGTGAAGTAGTTGTCATCAAGATAGACGCAATATAACTGGTCTTTGGTACTGAAATCCGCAATGAGATATGTGAAAGCCCTTACCTCAACATGTTGCATGTTCAAGTGATGGTCTGTTTTTTGTGCTTCATGCGCCAAAATCGAAGTCGCGTTGAATGATGTAGTCACTGAATGAGGCTGTGGCTGGTGGAGCTCGAAGTGGCGGCATTAGAGAATCGTTTTTTGCTTCAAGAAGAGTCTGCTTGTCAAGGTGCGCCAAAATCTTATGGATAACAGCCGGATCCGTAATACAAGTAATAATTTTGACGTTGGTTTTTTCACAAGCCTCACAGACTGTGATGTCAATATTGAAT
>NZ_PVNP01000062.1 GCF_002993365.1 Marisediminitalea alba | reverse complement strand
AACTGCTGATAAACCTTTTCAAGATAGACCTGTGCACCGATCTGAATGTCCGTATCCGGCCATAGCCGCTGACATTCTTCTAACGCTTTACCGATGAGTTGGTGCCCGTACTTTTTACCTCTGGTGTGCCCCGCGACAGCGACCCGGCCAATACTCACCTGCGGAAAGCTGACGCCGGGCGGTAATAGTCTGGCGTAAGCCACCAGCTCGCTATTACTGGTACCCAACAGGTGATAAACCCCATTGATACGGTCTTTGTCGTCGAGTTCCGGGTAGGGGCAGTTTTGTTCCACAACAAATACGTCGGTGCGTAATTTGAGTAATTCGTAGAGCTGGTCGGTAGTGAGCCCAGAGAAGGGTAACAAGCACCAGTTAAGCATAAAGACCTCCGCGATAATGCTGGCAGAGATGATTGCCGATCCCCCGGGTCATTGCAATGCGTTACGATGAATAAAGCGATTAATCCGCACTGTTTCAACAGGAAAAACCACACAATTATTTAACATTTAAACGGTAGGAAAACTAAACTTATTAATAATTCGTAATTTATTAATTAAGATCAATAAACAACCACCTAATCACAAGGTGCTGTTTTATATAAATTTATACTCTTTTTCGCCATTTAAAGCCAACCATACCCCGGGAATAATTCGTTAATGGTATGTTGACTGTAGTATTATCATACAATAGTATCAACACCCCAAGAATAACAATGATAAAGAATTTAGATTTCGACCTGATTGAAGTCGATACCTTACAACGCGCCAGGATTTTCACAATTGGACGACATACCTGTGAACTGCGCATTCACATATATTTGGAGATAATACATGTTTAAACGTGCTCAACTTGCCAGCGCCGTTTTATTCGCACTTTCCGCACAGCCTCTGTATGCCCAGGACACCGACAGCATGCCCAGCGAGGACGAGGTTGAAGTTATTGATGTACGTGGGGTAAAGGCCAGCCTTAATTCTGCGCAAAACATGAAAATGAACGCATCAAACATTTCTGATGTGATTGTCGCACAGGATATTGGCAAGCTACCCGATAACAGCGTGGCGGCAGCCCTGCAACGGGTAACAGGTATTCAGGTAGCCCGTACCAATGGTGAAGTAAACCAGGTACTGATTCGTGGTTTACCCGATATCGTCACCACTATGAGCGGTCGCGAGTATAAGAAATATTAACGCTATGTACTACCCACTGTGTCAGCTGTATTTAAGGCCAGTTGCACGTGTGTCAAATGGGTACTTTTCAGGAATCAGTGAAGTAGTTGTCATCAAGATAGACGCAATATAACTGGTCTTTGGTACTGAAATCCGCAATGAGATATGTGAAAGCCCTTACCTCAACATGTTGCATGTTCAAGTGATGGTCTGTTTTTTGTGCTTCATGCGCCAAAATCGAAGTCGCGTTGAATGATGTAGTCACTGAATGAGGCTGTGGCTGGTGGAGCTCGAAGTGGCGGCATTAGAGAATCGTTTTTTGCTTCAAGAAGAGTCTGCTTGTCAAGGTGCGCCAAAATCTTATGGATAACAGCCGGATCCGTAATACAAGTAATAATTTTGACGTTGGTTTTTTCACAAGCCTCACAGACTGTGATGTCAATATTGAAT
>NZ_PVNP01000061.1 GCF_002993365.1 Marisediminitalea alba | reverse complement strand
AATTTAGTAAACTCGGCACTGCCGCCGGCGTAGCCCATTTTCCACTGTTTGAAAATAGGGGCGGTGATTTCCTCATAGCTGATAATAGTGATTTCGTCATGGCGGGGGTCATCAGCAATATCCAGGTAAAGCTCGTTAACGGCGCTGCGTTCGCCTTCCAGCGCCTGCAAAAAATATTGTTGTTCGTAAGAAAGCATACCGCAAATGCCCTCGGCCTGATTGTTACGGCGGGCGGTGTCGAGAATGGATTTCAGATCGCTAAGTGACATTTCCCGCGAGGCATGGCTGTAGTACACCAATCTCACTAACTTCATTTTTACTTTCCTTTTTTCTAAACTGCGTAATTGTTTGCGTAACTGCAGGCAACGACTATCTTTCAAATATAGCAGAGTTTTCAGAAACGGTAGTGTTGGGTAAATGTATGGAAAATCCAGTGTTTTTGGTTGGTCAGAGTCCAGACTTAGCGGCATTTTTGCCGGATAACACAATGCACTGCGAAAAATTAACCAGCCTGAGAAACGCTAAAAAGACACTGCGCAGTTGTAAGCCCTCACTGGTTATACTCTGTGTAGGCTCCGATGATGATATTTCCCTCTGTCAGTCGGTAGCCCAGTATATTCGTCAGGGGCTGGTTAACCAGGATACCCGTATCATTCTTATGCATAACCCCACTCAGCAACTGGACGAAGTAGTCTGGCTGGAAGAGTACCAAATCAATGCCTGTTTAACGGCGTCTGAAGCGAAAGCCAAGTTTAATGCCAGTGTGCTCAAACGGGAGCTGGCCACTTTTGAGTATATTGAAAACACCTACCGTCAGCACGATGCAGAAACAGAATTGCTGGTGTGTATCACACGCTTTTCACGAGGCGACGAAAAGCTCACGGCGCTGCTTTCAACCTTCTCAAATGCGCTGGCGAGATTATGCCATGCCCACTGCAGTTTCGAAATTTACCTGGAAAACACATCGCGTTTTCGGGTGCGCGGTTCCGATACTGCCAGCAACGATCTGGCAAAAACTATGCAGGCATTGTTATCAGAGGGCGGGCTGCCGGCCAGCCTTGCTCAGGCCATTGAGGAACAGCACCCACAAATTCACCTGCTCGATGAAAGCGGCGGGCTGGAGCCGGTTACTCAGCTTATAACAACTCGTATTGGCAGTTATCTGGCTTTCCCTATCGTGGTGTATAAACGGGTAGTATGTTTATTGCTTTACCTGATCCCCGAACAGGAGATGGATAGGGTTTCCATGAAGCAGATTACGATTATCAATAAGGCCGCCGAGCAGCTTACGGTGTTGTTAGAGCGCAAACAGGCTGAGTCGAGCCTGAAGAAACAATATACCCGTCTGCGGGATACGCTGCTGGAGCTTAAATCCACTAAACAGGCATTGGCACACAACGAAAAGCTCGCCAGTATCGGGCGTATGGCAGCGGGCATCGCTCACGAAATTAATAATCCACTGTCATTTGTGATCAGCAACTTCTCCTCAATGGATAGCTATCTGGATAACATTATTCAGTTGCAGTCCATGCAGAGTGAGCTGTTAACTGCCATAGACATTCAGCAGGATCAAAAAGCGGCTCATCTCAAACAAAGTCTCAGTGAATTTGAGGAGCAGGCGGGTATACCGTTTATTTTGGAAGATATCAGAGCAATCGTCGCTGATTCTTTTAATGGTCTGCAACGGGTTAAAAATATCATTAGCGACTTACGCTCTTTTTCTCATAATCAGACCGGAGAAAAAGAGGTTTGTGATTTCTCTGTGCTGCTGGACGACACTCTGAAGATGATGCGATATGACCTGGACAACAAGGTCAGTATCCAGCGGGATGTTGAGTTTAATGGCGTGTTACATTCGCACTCCGGTCTCATTGAGCAAGTACTGGTGAATCTGATTAAAAACGCTGTGCAGGCAATGGAAAAGGCGGATACGGCTGAGCCGGTTATTCAAATAAGCGCTGCAGAGATAGATAATATGCTGCACATTCGAATTAGGGATAACGGCCCCGGCATGGCGGCCGACATCCAGCAGAAAATATTTGAGCCCTTCTTTACCACCAAACCCATCGGCGAGGGAACCGGGCTTGGCTTATCGGTGGTGTATAACATTATGCAGCGACTGGATGGTTCGATTCACTGCGAGAGCGAACCCGGTGTGTTTACCGAGTTTACTTTGTTGTTGCCATTAAAGCAGGAAAACGCGCAGGCTGATTGAGTTTTAAGGCGATTTCGGAGCATGCTTCAATTGGGTTTTACCGATAATTTTCCCATTGCATTTAACCGGCTGCCGTGTAGTATTTTATTTATACCATATACAGAGCAGGCGCGTGGCAACCACTTCGTTTTTTCAATCAATGAGTATGACATCACACCGCTTTACATGCGGTGTTTTAGGATTGCTGATCGATTTAATGTCGTTGCTCACGGTACTGGCTCACGGTTGTGTCAAACAGCCGGCGAGCATTCCTCACTTTAGTAAGCTTAATTTACTGCCATGCAGTTACGGCTTCTTCCACTGGTGCCTGGCCTGGTGGGCTGGTAACACAAAATCTCTTTAACTTAACTCATGCGTCTGCGCCTCGATTGAGCGGACGCGGCATTGTCACCCATTTTTTAAAGAGAGCAAAAATGACCTTACCTGTCATCCCCTTTTATCCACATCCTGCCCCGGCGCAGGCAATCCACAAGAGCTTAAGCCAGTCTGGGTTTATGCAAATCAGCGACATTGGTATAGAGCCGACATTATTAGCGGAAGTTTATGCGGTCAGCCGTGTATTTTTTACCGGCGATCAGCAAACCAAATCCCGCTGCGGTTATCGCTCTGCTCAGGAAAACTTTGGTTATCAGGGATTGCTGGAGGAAAACCTGGATCCCACCGCTCCGGCAGATATCAAAGAAACCTTCACTATGCGTAGCTTCGTCCTGGGAATTTGAAAGGGAACAGCCACTCCTGGATTCTCACGTTTCGCTAGGAGACTTGCTAGCGCCCTCTGAGTGGGCAATCATCTAGTTCATAAGCATTTTTGTTAAATAGATTTTATTCTTCGAATTTTTTGTTGATAAAAAAACAATTATATATATCATATACGAACCATTATCATTTGTATTTAGAGTATTAAAGGGTAAATTTATGAGAAATGTAAGTAGAGTATCTAAATTGGGTAAAGCGATAGCATTTGCACTAGCGGGACTGTCGAGCGCGTCCGCAATGGCGGCTATAGCGCCAGACGATATTGAGCGTATCACCATTAGTGGAAATAGCGATTCAACATTTCCACGCACCATGGCTGCCGTTGATTCTGGCAAAATCTTTGAGGGCAAAAAGACCTCAGTGGTAGAGCTTGATGAAATGCCTAACTTCATTGAGCCAAACTTAAGACAGATGTTTTCTACGCTGCCGGGGCTCTTCGTTTCAGATCAAGCCATCCCCAGTTTTTACAATGTGAACTACCGCGGCTTAGGAAACCCTCATGAGTCTGAGTTCGTGGGCTTTTTTCAAAACAATATTCCCCTAGCCGCAGACCTTTTCGGATACCCTACCATCTACTACATGCCGCCAGCACAGCGTATTGAGCGCATAGAATTCGTTCGCGGCGGGTCGGGTTTAATTTACGGTCCACAAATAGGGCCGACGGTAAACTTTATTACCAAGCGCGCAGAAGTAGGCCGCGATACGGGCTTTCGAACCGATCAAGCACTCGGGAGCAATGGGCTATATAGCACTTATAATGAGTTTGCCACTTCAACTGGAGACTTCGGTTTCTTTGCATCGGTAGACCACCGTTCGGCCGACGGCCCTCGAGATAATGAAGATTTCGATGTAACATCAGGCCACGTTAGTGTGGCTTATGAAGGGTTTGACGACATTCGCCTTGGTTTCGAACTTGATGTATACAACTCAGACTCTGGTGAAGCAGGTCGTTTGAGTACGACGGAATTTGAACAAGACCGCAATCAAACATTAACCCCATTCAATCGTGTTGAGATAGAACAAGTACTGGCTAATTTTACTTTTGCGCAGAAGATTAGCGATAGTGCGACGCTTGACGCGAATGTCTGGTATTCATACATGGACCGCTTTAGTCGCCGTTCTGGGCAATTTTCTGAGCCTGAGAATGAGCCTGCTACCACAAATATTGATCAACAAGAATTCGATAATTGGGGCTTCGACGCCCGTTATGCGCAAGCCTGGGGCGACAACAATGTGCTGACTGTGGGGACAACCTCTTACTGGGGAGATAGCCCAAGAACTCGTCACGTCAGTAGCGATATTCGCTCTAACCAACAGAACGCCGCTGACTTGCTATTCGATCAAGACCGTAAAATGACGTATAACGCCGTATTTATCGAAAATTTATTCAAATTCGATAAATTGAGTGTGGTACCTACCCTACGTTATGAGCGCGTTAATTACGACTTAGAAGAGTTGACTAAAAATCCAAGTCTAAACCGAGATCCTATCGACGTAGACGAGACTGAAAATGAACTGCTACTCGGTCTTGGCATGATGTATCAGCTCAACGAAATCAGTGAGCTTTATGCAAACGTTTCTGAATCTTATCGCCCTCAACGATTTGATGATTTGGCCAACCCCAATTCAGAACTCGCCAGCTCAAATGGCCCCGATGTTTCTAGTGCAATGAACTATGAATTTGGTTACCGCGCCATGCCTGTTGATGGTCTTGTACTTGACGTGAGCGCGTTTAGAATCGACTTTGACGACAAAATTGAAACTATTCAGGTAAATATCGCTGACATAGAGCGAGTGAACTCTGGCGACTCTCGCCATCAAGGCGTAGAGTTTAGCGTCGACTACGACCTTTTTGCGGGTCGTGCTGACGAAAGTTTTAGAATTTTTGCCAATGGCTCGTTGCTTGATGCCGAAATCGTCTCTTCCCTTAACGAGAGCCTGGTTGGAAATACCACCGCTTTTGCACCGGAGTATCTTTTACGCGCCGGGTTTATATACAACACGGAAAAGCTTGATGTCGCGCTTACTGCGACAATGGTAGACGAGCAATTTTGGCAAGACTCGAATGCGTCTAGAGGAACAGGCATCGATGAAATAGCCGCGCTAATTCCTTCCTATGAAGTTGTTGACCTGACCGCTGAATATCGTATCGATTCGCAATGGGCAGTATATGGAGGCATTAATAACCTTTTAGACGAGAACTATTATTCTCGCGTGAGAAATGATGGTATCGAACCTGCCCTCGAAAGAACCGTATTTGCAGGCGTACGCTTTCAAATGTAAATAGCAAAATTGTAAGCAAGCAGGGGCGATAACTTGGCCCTGCGGTGCGCGCTTATAACCAGCGTCTTTTCAGACCACCTCCACACTTCAACATGTAATAAAATCGCTCTTTACGACCATTTCTTTTTGTTTTACCTCGCCGTTAAATTCCCTCATATTCCCGCAAATAATTAATAGCCATTAGAACGCAGTTGCGGATTGCAGGGGCTTTAACGTTGGAAAACACATTGTCTACAGAGCCTAAAGTACGCATTTCAGCGCCGGTGATTGCCCTGGCAATGTATGCGATAGCGTCAGGCTATTTAATGAGCCTCATTCCACTTATGCTAACGCACTATGGCCTTGATACGTCGCTGGCCAGTTGGTTAGCAAGTAGCTTTTATGCAGGCCTTCTTCTCGGTGCGTTGGCCATTGAGCCTTTGGTTACCCGCTTGGGACACCGAAACGGATTTGTTTGGTGTTTAGGTACGCTCATCACTACTATTGCCATAATGCCTGCAATCCCTGACGCCAGCGTTTGGTTGCTTGCCCGGTTCGTTGCTGGCGTTGCCGTTGCAGGTGTATTCGTTGTTGTTGAGTCTTGGTTATTACATGGTAATGAAGCCGACCGCGCCAAGCGCGTGGGCCTTTATATGGGAGCGTTCTATGGTGGCAGCTCGTTAGGACAGCTTTGCCTTGGCTTTGTTGGCGTTCACGGTGTGATGCCTTTTGTCGCCATTTTTACTGCGCTACTTTTTGCTGTTGGTGTATTACTGCTTATAAAAAGCGATCAGCCCAGTAGCGCGGAAATCACACCACTATCGTTTAAGCAAATCACCAAGCTCAATCACGCTGCAATAATGGGATGTATTGTATCAGGGTTAACGCTAGGTGCTGTTTACGGCTTAATGCCCCTAGAGTTGATACAGCGAGGTATTGCTCATCAGCACTTGGGAGGATTGATGGCGCTGGTCATTCTTGGGGCAATGGCTGTTCAGCCTTTGATCCCTATGTTATCTCGCTATTTATCCAGAACTCTACTAATGGCCCTGTTTTGCTTACTGGGCGTTGCTGCTATTTCTCTTACACTGTCCTTTGCAGGTTTATATGCACTGGGCGCCGGTCTATTCCTTCTTGGAATGGCCCTATTTGCCCTATATCCGGTTGCCATCAACCTTGCTTGCGACAACCTTGATGCCCATTACATTGTGTCGGCTACTCAGATTATGCTTTTCAGTTATAGTCTTGGTTCAGTTGCAGGACCCATTATAGCCGATGGTTTTATACTGCGTGAACAAGGCCTGATGGGTTACTTATTTACTTGTCTCCTCGCCACCAGCATTTATATGCTAATCGCCAGTATTAAGCTGAAAAGTAAAGCAAAGGGCGTTTACGGCTAACATAGTTGCAACCCCTTTTTTCATTGCTGAGTGCACTTTATTAATAGATCGTTGTACACAAGACCGAGTGTGCACTCAGTTTGAAATTTTTACGCGATTTTTATACAGCGTACCGTGCTTATTTTCTATATTAAGTTTAACTTGTATAAAGTATTCAGGCGGTTAACCTATATTTCCATTAATTATGGTACAGCTTAAGTATCACAACGTTGACTAATCAAAAGGAAGAATTCAATTCTAAACTTTAAATATATTGTTTTTTTAGGCTCCGCACTACTGCTTAGTGTAGCTGTATGGTTTATTTTTTTCGCCAAGGAATTAGCACCTGATTTTACTGCCTACGCTGCTGGGCCAGAGCGCAAAACCGCGTTCTTCAATTATTTTACCCCTATAATCGTTGATGCTAATAAGCAACTAGCCGCAGATAGACGACAAATTCAAAAAATATGCGATAAGGGTAACAGTGACGCGGCCTCGCTAGAAAGTTACTTAACCAAGTATCGGATTGACGATGCCGATCTACAACAAGAGTCTGCTTGTCAATTATTGTTGCGTCGCGCGGATGTGGTGCCCGTTTCATTAGCACTCGCTCAGGCTGCAAACGAAAGTGCGTGGGGCACGTCTCGTTTTGCTAAACAAGGGAACAACTTCTTTGGCCAATGGTGCTTTACCAAAGGCTGCGGCATTGTTCCCCAGTCTCGTGATAAAGGAAAAGCCCATGAGGTCGCCGACTTTCGTTCACCAGCAGATTCGGTCGAAAGCTACATGATGAATTTAAATCGTCATGATGCCTACAAACCGCTTCGCACTATTCGCCAATCACTTAGGGAAAAAGGGTTTGTTATTTCTGGGTTACCGCTTACCCACGGTTTAAACAAATACTCTGAACGTGGTGAGGAGTATGGAAAAGAGTTGCGTGACATGATTACCTTCAACGATCTAACACGCTTTGATACGGCATCAGATTAGATGGCGGACCAATGCGGTTCGCCGTCGCTTTCCTATTCGCCTTAGCTTCCCTATGAAAACGTGATAAATCGTGCAAAGCACTAGTTGAAAAAGCGCCTCGCAACATTAAGACCATAAACGAAAACTATGCGTATATATCGTAAATTAAATTTATGCTCGCCACTATGAAAACAGACTCGACAGCAAAGCCCTACGCCATCATCGATAGAAGTTGCAAACCGCTTATCTATGTCACCTTTACAGGGCAACGTGAAACCCCTGAAAAGGATTATAAGAAATATTAACGCTATGTACTACCCACTGTGTCAGCTGTATTTAAGGCCAGTTGCACGTGTGTCAAATGGGTACTTTTCAGGAATCAGTGAAGTAGTTGTCATCAAGATAGACGCAATATAACTGGTCTTTGGTACTGAAATCCGCAATGAGATATGTGAAAGCCCTTACCTCAACATGTTGCATGTTCAAGTGATGGTCTGTTTTTTGTGCTTCATGCGCCAAAATCGAAGTCGCGTTGAATGATGTAGTCACTGAATGAGGCTGTGGCTGGTGGAGCTCGAAGTGGCGGCATTAGAGAATCGTTTTTTGCTTCAAGAAGAGTCTGCTTGTCAAGGTGCGCCAAAATCTTATGGATAACAGCCGGATCCGTAATACAAGTAATAATTTTGACGTTGGTTTTTTCACAAGCCTCACAGACTGTGATGTCAATATTGAAT
>NZ_PVNP01000060.1 GCF_002993365.1 Marisediminitalea alba | reverse complement strand
ACCATTCATTTCTCCACATTTTGTCGGGGTGCCGACTGCACCCAGAGGGGAGGTGGCTCCCCTCTGGACACCCCCAGTTCTTTAATCGCGAAGTAGCATACTGAGACCGGGCAGGTAAAACCTATCGGCCAGAGCGGGCGTCCTGCCCGCACTGGCCGGAGCCGTCATCCATGACGCCTCTACGCTTTTACTTAATCTGCCCGGCCTCAGTATTTCGCAATACAAAGAACCAAATAAAAAGCAGGTTGTTTTAATCTGATAATAGAATTTATCCCTTACTGTCATCCCGGAAAGGACGCAGTACTTATCCGGGATCTCCTTGACTGATATTGTGGACTAAAAAATACCATTCTGTGCTTATCTATAGAATGTAGGCACTTCCACCACCATTCATTTCTCCACATTTTGTCGGGGTGCCGACTGCACCCAGAGGGGAGGTGGCTCCCCTCTGGACACCCCCAGTTCTTTAATCGCGAAGTAGCATACTGAGACCGGGCAGGTAAAACCTATCGGCCAGAGCGGGCGTCCTGCCCGCACTGGCCGGAGCCGTCATCCATGACGCCTCTACGCTTTTACTTAATCTGCCCGGCCTCAGTATTTCGCAATACAAAGAACCAAATAAAAAGCAGGTTGTTT
>NZ_PVNP01000059.1 GCF_002993365.1 Marisediminitalea alba | reverse complement strand
AGATAAAAGATATAGTGATGCTGGCATTTTGTGACGAGTAAATCAGGAAACGTATCTGAAAATTTACGAATTACGACACTTTTGCGCCCGATAAGCTCAAAAGTGTCTTTTATGGCTTTTCTATAGATGTTTGTTTGTGCAACGCCCCAGTTCTCAAGGGTATAGCCAACAATCTCGCGAATATCGGCTTCAGCATCATCCGTAATGTCATACAAGGGCATTATTTTATTTGGCTTTCGCTATTTCTTCATCAAAAATGTCATCGACAGACTTGCTCGAAATTTTACCTGCTTTAGCGGCGGCAACACGCGGCGCTAGATACGCCTCAAGCTTTTGTAAGGCGGCTTGCTCGTCTGCATTAGGTAGTGCCCGTTCAAGCACATAGCTTTTGATACTCTTGCCTTGTAAGGCAGCTGCGGCTTTTAAGTTCTGATGCTGCTCAGGCGTGATTTCTATAGATAATCGCACTAATACCTCCAAAGCACTTGATGTTGAATGCTCTAGTTTCATCTTAATGGGATTTGCAATAATTTGTCAATTTTGTACAAATGTTGTTTCACTAACCGACTAATGTCACATAAGAAAAATTGGTTGCAGCTGTGCGAACAGGCAAGAAAAAAGGCCGTATAGGACGACCTTTATAAAGAGATATTCGAATAACGATGATCAGAGCCTGCTACGCTGATGTAAGAACTACAACAGGCTTTGTTTTCCTGCGGCGTGAAGCTGTGAGCGCTAAACCAGCAAAGCCTAAAAGTGCCAGTGATGAAGCAGGCGAAGCAACGGAGTTCTGTGGAGCAGTTTCATCTGTATCGAAGGAAAAGATCGCATTCTGAACTGCAGCTTCAAAGCTTGCGTTATTAAGTGCATTAGCATAGAAAGTCGTACAATTTTCAAAAATAGCGCTTACACTATCTTCTATATCTGATGCGGCTTCTTCACTAATTTGCTCTTCATTAAAACATAAGATTTGATAGAGTTGCGTTCCATCAGCATAGACATTGTCATCATAAGTGCTAAAAGTTACTGCATTACTTATAATGCCACGATTTGTAGTACTTCCAAGCGCATCAATATCTCCAAAAGAAGTATAATCAGCACCATCAAGTGTAAGTGTAAACCCTAGGTTATTCTCATCATATATTGGCAAATGCACACGTGTGCTAGATGCAGCAGCATCGAATAAACCATCTGTATCAATACTGCCTGAAATGTTCATAATATCACCAACATTTAATGTCGAGATATTGCTGTCAACAGACGTGATCATTGCCTCATAATCATAGTAAAAAATTGCCGCTTCGGCATCATTTGCTGGTGTAAGCGCAAGTGTTGTTGCCAGTGCAGCAGGAGCCGCGAGTACTACAAGTTTCTTCTGTAAATCCATGAGCCTTTCTCCCTCTGGGCGTAATAATTAAATAAAAACTAACAATAATTCCGGTTTGTATATTGGAAACCCTATCCAGAGCACATCAACCAAAACCTTATCTAAAGAACCTGAAAGCGCTTCAATTTAACATTTAACAAAATGACATCCGCTTGCCGCCCCATTGATACTTCACTGTTGCTTCAAATGAAATGCTAGATCAGTTGCACACAATGGTATGAAAAACCGATTGTAGCCTTGCTAAATAAGGAAATTTGAGAGAAGAAAAAACGACCGTTTTTGTTAACCTTCAAAATATACCTGATTATGAAAATCTATACAGAATTAAGCGATTGAAATTTATGGGGAAAAATTTTCAGAGTAAAAACGACAATTAAGAACAGTAAAACGGTCGTTTTTGTCTATTTTTTCTACTGTATTTATTCCTATTTGAGAGCTTTTGTTTTCAGCAGTGAAAGGAGAATAGTCAATGACTAAAATCGGCTATGTACGAACTTCAACTAACAAGCAATATACTGATCGTCAGATCAATGAGTTAAAGCGCTACTGTGACAAAATCTATGTTGAAGATGGTGTATCAGCTCGCAAGAAGAACAGGCCTGTTTATCGAAAAGCTGTTGCTAAATTAGCCGAGGGTGATGAATTCATCGTTATGTCATTTGATCGGGCATACCGCTCAGTTGTTGAAGGCTTAAGCTCGCTGGATGAACTTACCGAAAAAGGGATTACACTCAAATCCTTGAGCCAGCACTTAGACCCAACCACACCAGACGGAAGGCTCTTCTTCACAATGACTATCGCTGTTGGGGAATGGGAGGTGAATATCAACTCATGGCGCACTATCCAAGGCCTCAAGGCCGCAGTCAAAAGAGGTAAGAGACTGGGAAGGCCGAGGAAAGCAATCAAATCTGAGAATTTCTAAAATTCACCTAAACCCAATCGAATATTCTGTGGTTCAACTACAACAAATGACTATATCTAGCGATAGTATCCAAATTACCTTGCACAAGAAACCTTTTACAGTCCTCGACGATCCGTTGGATCTCTTCGAAACCTGCTTCGATACCGTCCAATCGTTTTGACCAAACGAGTATTTCATCTGGTCTTAACGATGCAGTGTCAATATTACCAGCTTGTTTAATGAGATTAGGTATTTCGTCTATGAGGACTGTTTTAATCTTGGCGTAGCTTGAAAAAGCTTTTGCGCCATATATAACACCGACCTGTTCTTTTGTAATCATTGCCGCTATTTCATCTGAGGACACGCGTCGATTCAAACGAACTTCTTCGAATTCGATTTCTTTTTGGGTTGGTTCATATGTTTGAAAAATTTTCTCATCTCCGCTTTTAGCTCTGCGCTCAAGTTTTACTCTAATAGCACCTGTTGCAGACTTATCACGGTAATCACGCATCTTAGCAAAACACTCATTCCCACCATTTTGCAATATGCTTGAAATTCGCTTTTTGACTACGTCGAGTTGACAAATTTTCTCCTCAATATTGATTCTGGCGTTTCTTACATTTAAATCCTTCCTAAACGCTTTTTTCATATGCTCAAAATCGACACCAAAATAATTTTTGCCGCATTTATGACCAATGTTAGTCTCAATATTGTTCGAGCAAAGTACCAAATATCCATTTTGATGTTTAGTGTGGCAATTGCTTAAACCACAGGCTTCTTTAGTTCCAAACTCATATCGGCCAAGAATAGTTTTTAAGGTTACTTCTTTAGGATCGACGTCGCGCTGAAAGTCAGGTCGAGCAAACACCTCTTCCCATGAGCTTAAACGTACAATAGATTTTCCGTCTTCTGATAAAATGTTCATGAATGATTCCAAAAATGAGATCAGTTGCAATTGTATAAATTAATCCTTGCTCATAAAAGTACATGTAGGATTGGATTTTTCCCTTTATCTTAAAATACGATTTTAATTTAAAAGTTCGAAAATTATGACAATTCGGCATTTAAAACACTGAAAAACATATTAGATGAGTGCCAACATTCCAGTTATTTATTGTTGTGAGTGGGTAATCGATTAATCCTATCAAAAAATTATTATTAATAGGATTAATCGGGGTAATTCTAATAGGAACTATATTTTCGTACTTGATAACTTTATAGAAGTATCAAGTTTGTTGACTAATCGTCTCAATGGCTCGCAATCAACATAGGAATCTAACAGTAAAATTTTAAGCTCTTTGAGCATATTTAAAACAGATTTTGACGACTGGGCACGGAAAACAACGGGGTCATTGACATTCTTTTCAACGGAATAATATACATTACACTGAACCTCTATATCCTTTTTGTGTTCTGATAGAAACCACGATTCTAGATTGCTTCTTATGGAAGATAATCGTGTATTAACGTCCGAAGGCTTTGCAGTTGATTGTTCAATAGCTTTTATTAATCTAGCAGCCAGAAGGTGAGACTCTACCGACATAATAGAGTTAGGCCGACGAACATTGTTCGGAGCATTCCAATCCCTCATAGGAACAGTCTTTTTACTCGGAAACCTGAATATTGTGCCCTTGGCGACGGCTCTCTTTCTGTCTTGAGCTGTCTTAGTTAACTCACTATAAAAAGTATCATGTCCAATAAAAGACATACCAGACCATTTATCTAAGGTTAACGGGTAAGGGATATTATCGATTTTTTTCATTAAGCCATCAAAATCGTATCCCTTTGAAGCATCGGTAGCGACAAAAAGACTAGTCATACCAGGATAGTACATACCTGCCCATGTCGACGCCCTAAGGTGCCAATTATGCTCTTTGGCCCAATTAGCTCTCTCACCATTTACGGTCGGATCAAGGTATGGCTCATCAATTATAATGAATTGACCCTTATCTGGGTCTTGCCAGTATGTAGCATGATCGGTTTTGGGTAGTTTATTGTTATGATTTCTGTTTGGATACGCCGCTTTATAATTTCCACTTGGTTTTAGCCCTGTTATCTCCATAAACCTCAAGACTCGGACCGCATAGCAAATACTATTTCTCGCTTCTTCTTGAGAATAAAAAAGGCTATCGCTTACCAGTAAATCAATTGACGCCAGTCTAAACTTCCCCAAACTATTGTGTTTTCTGCCAATTTCGGTTTTTGTAGCGATTTTTAATAAAGGTTTAGAAAGTTCTATTTCTAACACTTCTCTACCCGATGCATGTTTTTTTTCATCGTACCAGTAGGTAGCGAAAAAAAGCTTGTGCACTGATTGTATTAGATTTGACTTATGGAGCTGATTGTAAGCATGAGAGAAATTTTCAAATGAAGCACTACGAGCGGCAATGTCGAGAGCTTTGTGATAAGGAAGGCTTTGCGTCTTTTTGAGCTGCTTAGCGTAACGTTTGATGCCACCGATAGTCGATGGATGAACATTTTCATTCAACATTTATAATCTCCTAGCTTGCCTATAAGCGTCACTCGCCAACCGCTCCACAAGCTCGATTAAAATATTGAGCAAGTAATATTGGATTATGAAGTAGTGCTTCAAAAGCTTTGCTATGACGAGTGACAGGCTCCTACTAAAAGCATTTTTATTTAACCTCAAATCAGGTCAAATTACAATCAAACTATTCGTCAATCAAAAAACATCTTAAGCTCTTCTCCCACTCAGCCAGCACGTCAAATAATCTGTTCGAACCCAATAGGTTATGGCGCACCATTTTATTATTTAAAAAAACAATGCATTAGCAAGACTTAGCAGTGTATATAAAAAGCTGCGTACCAAACCCTCGCTATTTCCGCACCAATATCCAGTAGCAGTTTTTACCTATAAAAAGTTAATTTTTGACTAGCATCTCATCTTGACTGCTGGAACCCGTGTCTACTACAAATTGTCTTCTATGTAGATCATAAAAGAATGGCTTTCAGTGCGTGCCCTCGTGCGTGTGGATCTACTCCAGCTTTACTAAGCTGTCGCATAGAGAGACCTCAATTGTCGTGGAATCCCCACCGTTACCTGTTATTGGTTTTGACAGTTGGTCTTTCAACTATCTGTTCATTTACGAATTGTTTGTTGCGCAGTGCTGAGCTTTCAGGCAAAAAAGATTATTACGGAAACGACGCTCTTATTCAATGTGACGGATTAGTCAGCACATTTTGTGCGCAGGCGAGTAATGTGCTGTAAGGCACATTTTCATGTTTACCAAACTGCGCGTGTTTACGGGCTTTTAATCTGGTAAATATTGGCTGGTTTAATCCCGCCGCGAAACGTGCGAGCAGTGCAGCCGTTACGGGAAAATCCGGTGATTGCTGAGACAGCCAGAATTGGCTCTCCCGTAAGTCTTCAGTGAGTAACGAGGGATTGATGCTATCTTCACTTTTTGGGAGCCGCAGCACCTGGCCGCGACACACCGAGCAATGCCCGCAGTGCTCTGGCGCATTCTTGTCGCCAAAATAGAGCGCTAGATTATAGTTAAGGCAACGATTTAAACTAAAAAACCGTAACATGGTAGCGATTCGCGCTAATTCCGATTGTTCGTTGGTTTCGCAATAATGTTGGAGTTGCGTGGCCAACTCAGTCGTTAACTTATCTGGCTCAACGCGGTAGACGTCGGTTAGCTTTTTAGTTTCCACAACAAGCTGGTTGGCATCGGCGAGTTGATTAAGCAGCCTCATCACCGTGTCTCTATTGAAGCCCTGCTGGTTAAGTTGCGTAAAATCAGGTTCCCCCCACACTTTTTTGAACTGAGTGCACCGGACAAGAGCGTGAAACAGAGCCTGCTGTTCATTCGGCAACGCCTGGCAGATATGCTCAGGGGAGGATTGCCATTTAAGTTTGATGTCCGCGTAATAACTGTGTTTTGCCTGAATAGCGCCGTGTAACTCGAGTTGAACCAGCAGGGTTTTAAGCGGCAAGGCGCGTATATTGGTTGCCTGTGATAGCCCGTAAGTCTGTGTTTCCCACTGGTTGTTGTGGGTGGTGGTGGCAATGTTATGCAACAATGCCTGAATGGCATGCGGTTCAGGCGTATCGCCAAGTACAAAATTTTCCAGTACATTTAAGCCATCCAGACCAGCCAGTAAAATACAGCGGCTGGGTAAGCCATCTCTGCCTGCGCGACCTATTTCCTGGCTGTAGTTTTCGATGGATTTTGGTAAGTCATAGTGGATAACAAAACGAATATCCGGTTTATCAATACCCATTCCAAACGCAATAGTGGCAACAATGATGGCGGTTTCACCATTCATAAAGCGTGTTTGAATGGTACTGCGAAGGTCACTACTCAGCCCGGCATGGTAGGCGCGGGCATTATAACCTCGCTGAGTCAGAAAGGTGGCTATGTCATCTGCCGTTTTCTGTTGAGTCACATAGACAATGCCGCCACCTTCGGTTCGTTCTAATGCTGTAAGTAGCGACTGCTGTTTGTTGCCGCAGCTGGGCAGCACGATATCCAAATCCAGGTTGGATCGGTAAAAACCGGTTTGTACAATATGCGGGTAGGCAATGCTAAACTTCTGTGCCATGTCTTTTTGTACCCGTCGCATGGCGGTTGCGGTAAGTAGCAATACCAAGGGAATTTTCAGTTGTTTTTGATAATGCGGGAGCTTTAGATAATCAGGTCGGAAATTGTGCCCCCATTCCGAGATACAATGTGCCTCGTCGACCACCAACATTGATATTGGCACCGTTTCAATGAAGCGCCGGAATCGTTCGTTTTTAAACCGTTCAACCGAAATCATTAAGATCTTCAATTCACCCTCTCGAACCTGTTGGATCACCTGTTGTGCTTCCTCTTTATTCTGGCTCGAGTCTAAGCAGGCTGCAGGGATTCCTTTTTTGCGCAGAAAGGCCAATTGGTCGTGCATCAGTGCAATTAACGGTGAAATTACCAGGCTGAGATGAGGTAGCATGGTCGCCGTAAACTGATAGCACAGTGACTTGCCGGAGCCGGTTGGGAATACCGCCAGTGTTGAGTGGCCATTAAGCAATTGATTTATCGCTTGTTGCTGGCCCTCGCGGAAGTGAGAAAATCCGAATTGGTGTTCAAGCTGTTTTGACAGGTTATTCATAGTGGCTGTGATGAGCTTCCGCTTTGTTGTTGTGACGGTTACTTGTTATCGATATTTACGGTATCACTTAAAGGTTGGCAAAGCATCGCGCTTTTGTAAAAACTGTACTTTTTCAGTACGTTAAATTATTACACGAGAATTCAAGAGTGTTGAATTTTGTCGCTGACCGTTGAATCGTAGTGTTATATGGAACCTGTTGGCAGTGTGTTTAAGATCTACAAGCCCATAGAGGGGATCTTGTGGGTAACTGGCGGGCAGAAAAACTACGCCAGGATGATGTGACAGGAATATTAAGAGTGCATAACAGCGGTCATCAAGGTTATGGTGCTCTCAAACTTGTTTAAACCGTAAAGCGCCGGCGACTAGCTGAACCAGCCAGCCTTTGTGATTGCGCCAAATAAACCCAGCAACATTACCAACAGCCCGGATGGTAAAAAAGGTCCAGATTTCCCACAACGAGCGATCAGCAAGATGTGTTGGCTCGAGGATACCCAGGCATAGGCACCGGAAGCCCTCCCAATTCTGGCGATGCTGCCAATATTCAGGCCGCGGTTTAGTGCAAATCCAAGTCGACCTGACTGCTGTTTGCCGTCCTTAACGGCCCAGGATACTAAGCCGGTGCCCGCCATAATTGTGCCCAGCACGATGGCCAAAAATAGCAGCCAGCGAATGATGTTATCTGAAAACCGGAGCTGATTCCTCAGGCGGGAATGATTCTGACAGGTGAAGTAATAAAGCATCGGCTTACATCTTTAAAACCACTCTCTTGGTTACGTGCTCTTGTTCTGCGTTAATCGTAAATTTTAAATTACCTGAGTTTAATGTCGTCAATTATAACGCCCCTTTATGCTGCTATTTAATGTAGTTAAACAAAACCAGTGTCCCCCTGTTGCAGTGGCACTCGGACAGTCGCCTCAAAAATAAATAGCCGGTTAATATACGCCGGTGGTGGCGAAAAGCCGGCCGGTATGGCAACTTTAATTTACCCGATATTAAGTACCGTCAGAGACAGAGTGTTCTGTTGCAATATTTCTACAATGCGGGTGAGATTATTTTGCTCGGCAATTTCCATGGGCGTCAGCTGTGGTGGAATATAGTTTTCGGTTTTGAAGTTGGCCTCGTATCGCCACGTTAGGGTTGACGGCTCACTACGCTGATTGGGATTAGCACCAAGTGCCAGCAGCTTAGCAACTAACTCTGGCTGATTGGCTTTAACGGCAGCGTGGAGCAGTTGATAACCATCCCGGTCGAAAGCGGAAACAACGTTATCAATGCCTTGCTCATCCATCAACGCCGGTAGCTCACCCATATACCAGGTTAAAAATGCATAGTTTTTTGCATACACCGCAAGTTGGGTGGCTGTGGTGCCATCTTTGGCGGCAGCAAATATGTCGGCCCCCAGCGAGATGGCCATTTGAGCTGTTGTTACATCCTGGCTTTTAATAGCAAAAAAGAGGGGGCTGAAACCCTCAATGGTTTGTGTATTGATGTTGGCGCCGGCATTCACCAGGTATTGCAAGTTGTGGGTGTTTCCCTCTGCTGCCGCAAACATCAGCGGGGTTTGGCCATGTTCATTGCTGGCGTGGATATCTGCGCCCAGGCTGGCCATTTTTTCCAGAATCCTGCGGTTAGCAGAACCCGCGCACAGATGGAATGCAGTGGTGCCATCTTCCACCGCATCACCGGGATTTGCCCCGGCTGCCAGTAAAGCGTTGATGATCTCAGAATTGCCGTAGCGGCAGGCCTGAATGATTGGGGTAAAACGGTTACCGTCGGTGGGATTAGCATCAGCGCCGTTTTCCAGTAACAGACTAACCAGTTTTGGATCCTGAGTCTCCACTGCCCAGGCCAGCAAACTGGCGTTATCGGGCAACGGGCGATTTACATCAATCTGGCTGCTAAGTTCTGCGAGTCGGCTTCTATCAGAAGCCAGAATGGCCTGTTTAGCCTCCATGAGCAGGTTATCGTGTTGCTGGCTTGATAGCGCAGGTTTTACATTAGTGAGTTGAGACTCAGATTGACAGGCCGATAACGCGGCAATGCCAAGCGCTACCACGAGCGCCTTAACCGGGATATTAGTGATCAAATTCATTGCTTACTCCTCAGGCAATCAAACCGTCCAGCGGGCCGGTACTGTCGCCAAAGTTTTCCACAGGCACGTTCATTTGTTGCAATACCGAAAGTAGCAAATTGCACATTGGCGTGTGCTTCTTGGCGGCGATATGCCGGTTTCCTTCCAGACCGCCACCGGCGAGTATGATGGGTAAATCCATATGATCGTGTTCATTCGACTCACCTATACAGGCGCCTCGGACCACAAAAGTATTGTCGAGCAGGTTGGATTCTCCGTCCGGGATGCTGGCCATTTTCTCCAGATAATCGGCAAACAGCTGCATGTGATAGGCGTTAATTTTTACCAGCTTATCGATTTTATCCGGAATATTCGCGTGGTGGCTGAGCGCATGATGACCGTCTGGAATACCCAGATTGTTATAGGCGTGATTACTCAGTTCCCGGCCAAGCATAAAGGTACTTACCCGGGTCATATCCGTTTGCAGTGCGAGCATCTGCAGGTCGAGCATGATCTTAACGTGTTCTTCGTAATCCACAGGGATGTTAGCCGGAACGGTAAAGCCTTCCAGATCCATTTCTATCGCTGTTTCCCGGGCTTTGGCAATGCGCTGTTCTACATCGCGAACGGACTCCAGATACTGGGCCATTTTATGCCGATCGTTAACGCCTAACCGTTTATTAACCCGCTTGGCTTCATCGTTAATAAAGTCGAGAATACTGCTCTTATGGGCCAGTCGCATCTGGCGGGTTTGCTCGTCGATTTGATTGCCGTCGCCAAACAAGTGCTCAAACACATCGCTGGGGGCGACCATGGCGGGTAACGCCAGCGTAGGACTCTTCCAGGAAATAGTGTTGGTATACGTACAGCTGTAATTGATATCACAACTGCCCATTAAGCTGGGT
The DNA here is from genome assembly GCF_002993365.1 of Marisediminitalea alba. Lineage (GTDB taxonomy): Bacteria > Pseudomonadota > Gammaproteobacteria > Enterobacterales > Alteromonadaceae > Alteromonas > Alteromonas alba. The sequence continues at coordinate 3,993 of NZ_PVNP01000059.1, read as the reverse complement.
GGCTCAATACCTAATTCAAGGGAGGCGAGTTGGGTGTCTTTGGCAAAGTAACTGGCGGCTACCTGATCGGCAGAAATACCGCATTGAATATCCGCACCTTCGGTAGCCTTGGCATGTACCCCGGTTAAAAAAGCCGGGCAGCTACGGCCGTGGCCGGCCGGCGGAGCACCAAAAGCACTGGCCTGATAATGAGCCAGACCTGAGATAACCGAAAACTTATCCCGCACTTTTTCAAGGGGCTTTAAAATGGGCGTCATCGCGTAATTTTTGCCGGTGGTTGCCGGTGTGTAACGCTGCATTCTTACGCCGTTAGGCGAGTAAAAAACGGTCATCCGTTTGGGGCGTTGCTCCAGGGATTTGGCCGTGGCAGCAGGCACCAATGATTCCATTGCCGGCAACGCCATGCTAACGCCCAGGCCTTTTAAAAAGGTGCGACGGGATAACACAGAATTACGGCGCTTTAGCGAATTGTTGTGGTTCATTAGCGGCCTCTGGTGCTTTTTTAAAGTTAAATGGCGTACTGGTAACAACCGCTTCAATAATGCTGTGAGTGCGGTAGCTATCGTTACTGGCTTGTCTGGCGATGGAACGGATAACAGGCTGATCGTAGGCTTCTAATCCGCGGCCCAGTGCGTAAGTCAGCAGGCGGTCGATAAAGGCCTGGGTAAAGCGCTCACGGCGGTCCCACAGCACATCGTGAAGGCCACTCAGGCCCTCAAATTGAGTGCCATCGGGCATGGTGGCGCTGGCATCAATGGCCTGGTCGGCATAGCGGGTACGAAATGCGCCTACGGCATCATATTGCTCAAGTGCCAGACCGAGCGGATCCATGCGCACATGACAAGCGGCGCATACCGGATCGGCCCGGTGCCGTTTGAGTTGTTCCCTGGCCGACAGCGCCATACCGTCGTGTTCGGCAACCAGTGCGGGGACGTCTGGCGGTGGAGGCGGAGGGCTGGCTGCAAGCAGGTTATCCAGGATCCACTTTCCACGTTTGACCGGCGAAGTATGATTGGGATTGGAGGTCAGGGTTAAGATACTCGCCTGGCCGAGCAATCCACCGCGATGGGATTGCTCACTTAAACTGACTTTACGTAAGGCATAGCCTTTCACGCCGTCGATACCATAATGTTTTGCTAACGGTTCATTAAGGTAGCTGTAATCGGCATTTAAAAAGTCGAAGATGGGTAAATCGTCTTTCAGGATGCGGGTAAAGAACAGTTCAGTTTCACGCTGAATAGAGTGCCTGAGCGGGATAGTAAACTCCGGAAATTCAAACACATCCGGGAAATGGTAGGGAAGATTACGTAAATACAACCATTGTCCGGCAAAGTTATCGGTGAGCGCGCTGGCTTTGTCTGATGCCAGCATGCGTTTGAGTTGCAGCTTAAGCACCTGCGGCTCTCTTAACGTACCCGCACTGGCCAGTGTGGTAAGTTCCTCATCCGGCAGGCTGCTCCATAAAAACAACGCCAGCCGGGCAGCAAATTCTGTATCACTTATGCGGTAAATGCTGCCAGGTTCAACGTCGGCAGGGGGAATTTCCTGCAGGTATAAAAACTGAGGTGATACCAGCAATGCCTGCAATGTGGTGGCGATGCTGGCGCGAAAGCCTACATCTTTGCGGGCGCGTTCAAAAATGGCCAGTAAGGGCTGTATATCGCTGTTGTTAACCGGGCGGCGATAGGCCTCGTTGGTTAACCGGCTGATAATTTGCCGGGCACAATTAAGCTCTGACTCAGCGGTGGCTTCGGCCTCAGGCAGGCAACTGAAAATTTTGCGGGTGCTGGCAGTTTGCCATGAGGCATTAGTTTGGTCTGAATTTAGCGGCCCGATAACCTCTATCTCCAGCACATCGCGTAAAAAAGCGGCCTGAGAAAAGCGCGCCGACAGATGATAAGAAGGTACCTGAGTTGAATGGCGGCGTGCACCATCGACAATAAAATCGAGGTCCAGCATTTCTGGCTCTCTGTCGGGTAGGACCACGTGGTCTGTGCCTTTGCGGACAGTGGGCACATGTTCGCTGAGCGCCAACTCTTTTCGAAAGCTCATGCCAATCTGGTGGCTGCCTGCGCTAAGCGTTAGTGTGTGACTGTAACGATGAATATCAAGCCGGTCGACTTCATTGTTGGTATTGGCATTTAAATAGCCGGCAATTTCATAAACACCGCTAACCGGTGCATAAAATTCAAAGCTGCCGCCGCCTCTGGAGTCCAGCGGCAGCGCATCACTCATGCGCAGATCAAACGAAGGCACGCCGCTGTTTTTCACCGGGCCGTCTTTTGGCACTATGTAACTTTCTTTACCAGCAGCGTCACCGGCTGTGCCGGTAGCCAGTTTACTTAGCTTACCAGCAACATATAAATAGCGTTCAAGCAGTGTGGTAGACACGCCCAGTACATCCGCGTTGTTATCGAAACCATAGCCGGAATCGTCGCCGGGCAGGGAGCCGGTAATATCCACATTCAACGCCAGCAGGTCCTGCACTGAACGGGCGTATTCGTTGCGGTTTAAGCGCCTTAGTGTAGCTCTGCCCGGGTTAGGATTGGCAGCGCTGTAATCATCCAGCGAGCCTTCCAGCCAGTTCAGAAAAGCGCTTTTTTCCTGTGCGGTTAACTGTTTTTTATCGGCCGGTGGCATATCGCCCATGGCAACCGATTTAAGAATGCCTTCCCACAGCTTTTGATTTTTGCCTTTGGTGATGTCGCTGACATGAATATCAGCCACAGACCAGTTTCCGGCAAACTCGTAGTCGTTATGGCAGGTTTCGCATCGGTCGTCGATGATGTCGGCCGCCAGATCGCGGGTAAACAGTTGTTGTTCTGTCCGGGCAGAGGAATAAGGGCTCATGACCGTGGCGAATAGAAAGCCAGAAATTAACAGGCCGCATGCCTTGCGGGGATAGTTCAATTTTGGGGAGAAATAAAAGACCATTTGCACTCTCTTAGCGCAACTGCAGTGCTAACAGCGCGTTTCACGAATAAGTCTGGAGGAGAAGCACTTTACATGCCAAATGTCTTTTTAATCATAAGGTTACCTTATCAGGATGTTATCAGTTTGTGTGCGGGAGAAAGTTGGCTGCGGGTATAAACTGGTTCGCTGTTACTAGGGCGTGTTGATCTTTTCTGTACATATTTTGCTCAACAATACATCGGCAGCCACATTAACATAAATGCCAGCGATACCATGCTGGCATAATTTCGCTCTAACTTATCGTATCTAGTTGAAATAGCTCGATATTGCTTAATTCTTGCAAATGCATTTTCAACCAAATGTCGGTATTTGTATAAGCACCAATCCATGCTTTTTTTATCAATATCTTGACCGTAATTCCGTGTAGCAATCACTGGTGTTCCACCGTGGTCACGAACAAAACAGCGGAATTGTTCGCTATCATAGCCTTTATCACAAACGACAGTGTTCACTTCATCAAGCTGTTCAACCAAACTATTCGCATGAACAACATCGTGGCGTTGACCTTCTGATAAGTCGAAACAAATCGGTAATCCTCCACTATCTACAGCTAAGTGAATTTTGGTTGAATTACCCCCACGACTTTTGCCTATTTGCTCTGAGCTTTCAGTTGCTGCTCCTGTGCTATGTTGATGTGCTCGAACTATCGAGCCATCAAGAAAGACCCACTCAAAATCAGCCATGCTAGATAAGCTTTTGAAAAGGTTATCTAAAATCCCTTTCTTTGACCAAAGATTAAATCGTCTGTATACGGTACTCCACTCTCCGAATTCAGAGGGCAGATCTCGCCAAGGAATACCAGTTCTCATTCGATAAAGTATTCCTTCAAATGTCATTCGATGTTCAGTTTTATCGTAAATACGGCCTGTACTTTTCATAACTTGAAGTAGCAGTTCCCATCGAATATCAGTTAGTATTGTTCTTGGCATGGTATTGGTTATGGTTTTACTTTTGGCGAAGCAAATTATAACCCTTTACCATGCTGTTTAAAAATTACTCACGAAAGATCAACACGCCCTA
>NZ_PVNP01000058.1 GCF_002993365.1 Marisediminitalea alba | reverse complement strand
TTTTTTACGCCACAGATAGAAGTTTGATACTGTTAACGCATGCTGTGCACAAAATTCACTGACTGTCAGTTCGCCTGCTGCTTGCTTATCAATCAATTCCTGCCATTGCTCGCGTGTTCGTCTTTTTGTTGCCATCGATTAAGTCTCCGTGAGTAAAATCTACGGGGACCATTTTACGGGGTAGCTCCGCCGGGAAAAGACGGTCTAAATTGATCGCTTACGGCGTTACGTTAAGCTATCGGCAGCCAAAAAACGGTAAAGAATCTTTGGAATACCGGTACTACATCAGTTCAGCCGCTTTAACTAAAGCACGCTTTGCCAACGCAGTGCGTAGTCACTGGGCAGTAGAAAACAGTCTTCATTGGGTCCTTGATGTCTCAATGAAAGAAGATGAATGCCAGATATATCGTGGCAATGCCGCCGAAATTCTCTCAGGGGCGAGGAAACTAGCCTTAAACATGCTTCGTGCGGAGACAACCAGAAAAGTGAGTGTGCCACGGAAACAGAAACGTGCGCATGGTAGCACTGATTATTTGGAAAAGGTGTTAGCGGCGGGTTTGGTAGCGTTGAACGATATTTGAACGTTCATGCTCTCACCCTGCATCGGTCTCAAACAAACCTATTGGTTAATCGCATATTACGCTTGGTATAAACTAAATATCAATCGAACTATTTAATTTTTCTAAAAACTCTATTAAATCTGCCGAGACAATAGGATCTATTTTTCTTGCAAATAATTTATCGCTTAGTCTAATTGCATCTGCATCTGTTTCATCCAATATTTTTGGAAGGCCACCAACTCTCCCTTTATTCTTGAAATCCGAATAATGTAAGTTACTACTGATCAGGCTTTTTGAGAGTTGATTATCTTCGACTAACTTCATAAGTATTGTTTGAAAAAAAGCCTCGTCTGGGTGGGCTGTATAACGAAAAAGCTCTTTGGCTCTAGATAACAAAGTTGTATTGTCAAATATTGTTTGAACGGTACTTCTTTTTAAGGAAAACCAATTGGCTCCAACATAAATAGCCATATCTTTAGGCAGTTCTCGTTTGGGGAGTTGTTTTGCAAAATTCAATGTATAGATAGATTCGTAATTGTTTTTACGAGTCTGAGGGTTGTAACTGTTGATATCCATCGGGTGGTAATCTGTAAAGCGTGAAACAAATCTATGGCTAGGGTCAACTGGCTGTTTGCCAATGTTTATATAATCGCAATCTTTTAAAATCACATCTTCAACTTGTTTCATAGATTTGGCTGGCCAGCATGCACCACTTAGGGCGTGTTGATCTTTTCTGTACATATTTTGCTCAACAATACATCGGCAGCCACATTAACATAAATGCCAGCGATACCATGCTGGCATAATTTCGCTCTAACTTATCGTATCTAGTTGAAATAGCTCGATATTGCTTAATTCTTGCAAATGCATTTTCAACCAAATGTCGGTATTTGTATAAGCACCAATCCATGCTTTTTTTATCAATATCTTGACCGTAATTCCGTGTAGCAATCACTGGTGTTCCACCGTGGTCACGAACAAAACAGCGGAATTGTTCGCTATCATAGCCTTTATCACAAACGACAGTGTTCACTTCATCAAGCTGTTCAACCAAACTATTCGCATGAACAACATCGTGGCGTTGACCTTCTGATAAGTCGAAACAAATCGGTAATCCTCCACTATCTACAGCTAAGTGAATTTTGGTTGAATTACCCCCACGACTTTTGCCTATTTGCTCTGAGCTTTCAGTTGCTGCTCCTGTGCTATGTTGATGTGCTCGAACTATCGAGCCATCAAGAAAGACCCACTCAAAATCAGCCATGCTAGATAAGCTTTTGAAAAGGTTATCTAAAATCCCTTTCTTTGACCAAAGATTAAATCGTCTGTATACGGTACTCCACTCTCCGAATTCAGAGGGCAGATCTCGCCAAGGAATACCAGTTCTCATTCGATAAAGTATTCCTTCAAATGTCATTCGATGTTCAGTTTTATCGTAAATACGGCCTGTACTTTTCATAACTTGAAGTAGCAGTTCCCATCGAATATCAGTTAGTATTGTTCTTGGCATGGTATTGGTTATGGTTTTACTTTTGGCGAAGCAAATTATAACCCTTTACCATGCTGTTTAAAAATTACTCACGAAAGATCAACACGCCCTA
>NZ_PVNP01000057.1 GCF_002993365.1 Marisediminitalea alba | reverse complement strand
TCACTGGTTGCTATCTTATTGGGTATGGTAGTCGTCTCTTCGAATAAACATCGGCGCTTCCAAGCTAATACCGACACCAGAAGCGTGCTGTCATTCCACTATCTCGGTCTGAGAGCTATTGCTTGCCGAATAAGATTCACTATGCGACAGTGGAAAGCTGCACTCAAATGGTACAGCTCCATAGTTGACGCTGCCTGGGCCGCAGGCACATGAAATTAAATTCGTGGGGATCCCTCAGACTCTGACCCCTTTATTATTAATGTACTCTGACCCCTTTATTACCTTTATTAAAAGCTAACCTGCTCCCCTTCGTTGAGAATGTGTAAGGGGATCTCTGAGTCTAAACGCTTATGCATGGTTAGCAGGCGGAATAGGGCAGAGTGTGAGGTTTTATCGCCCATCTTCCAGCTGTTATTGCCATACCCCCATGGCACCATCACTTTGCAGTTAAGCTCTTTTGCTGCAATAAGCGCATCTTCTGGCGTCATATGGACTTTTCGGTAAAAGGCTGGTGATTCCGCGCTGAAATAGGACGCAATGGGCAGCAAGCACACATCAATCTCGCCGTACTTTTCTCTTATCTGCTTAAAGTGGGGCGAATAGCCGGTGTCGCCGGCAAAGAATAATGTGTTGCCCTGATGTTCAAGCAACCAGCCACCCCAAAGAGTTTTGTTCTCGTCTTCATACAAATAGGGAACCAAAATCCGGTTGCTAAAGTGATGACCGGGGACAAAATGCACATTCACTTTACCCAGTGGTTTGCTGGCGTACCAGGCCATTTCGGTAATGTTAAAATCACCGCCGGGAAAGTGCTCAGCAAAACCTAAAGGCGTTAAAAACGCTGTATCTGCAGAGAAAGCCTGGATATCGCCTTTGTTAAAGTGATCATAATGAATGTGCGAATACATTACCGCATCGGTTGCATTAAGCATCAAATCCGATGGCTGTTCCGGTTCGTTGCGATTAAAGCCAGCCGACAAGCGAAAAGCCCAGTTTACCGGCCAGTCAAACTGATTAAATACCGGGTCGAATAGAAACTGTTGGTTATCCGGGGTGGTGATCCGAAAGCTGGCGTGGCCATACCATTTCACCGTATAGCCGGTGTTGAGCAACAACGGCGCAGAATCACCTTTATATGTGCAATTTTCCATGGGCTCATTACACGCCAAAAGCTCACTGGGCTGGTAGCAGTCTTCGCTGCAGGTTACCGGGTAATCTTTAAATTTGGGAAACAAATTAATAAAGCGGTCCTGATAGCCTTCCATGCTGGAATATTTCACCACCGAATCGGGCGGTGTTAACCGTTCTGTTTGATTATTGCTGCTGCAGGCTGCAATACAAAACGCAAGCGCTGAGGCAAGCGAAAAAGCGATGTACTTCACTGATGTTAAGTTCCCTTCAAATGTTCCAAAGGTAAGTTTACCAACTCAGGGTCTGCGACAAACGCAAAAAGTTGTAAACAAACTTAACGGCGGTGGGAGGATAGTTTTTAGCCCTCATACTAGGGCGTGTTGATCTTTCGTGAGTAATTTTTAAACAGCATGGTAAAGGGTTATAATTTGCTTCGCCAAAAGTAAAACCATAACCAATACCATGCCAAGAACAATACTAACTGATATTCGATGGGAACTGCTACTTCAAGTTATGAAAAGTACAGGCCGTATTTACGATAAAACTGAACATCGAATGACATTTGAAGGAATACTTTATCGAATGAGAACTGGTATTCCTTGGCGAGATCTGCCCTCTGAATTCGGAGAGTGGAGTACCGTATACAGACGATTTAATCTTTGGTCAAAGAAAGGGATTTTAGATAACCTTTTCAAAAGCTTATCTAGCATGGCTGATTTTGAGTGGGTCTTTCTTGATGGCTCGATAGTTCGAGCACATCAACATAGCACAGGAGCAGCAACTGAAAGCTCAGAGCAAATAGGCAAAAGTCGTGGGGGTAATTCAACCAAAATTCACTTAGCTGTAGATAGTGGAGGATTACCGATTTGTTTCGACTTATCAGAAGGTCAACGCCACGATGTTGTTCATGCGAATAGTTTGGTTGAACAGCTTGATGAAGTGAACACTGTCGTTTGTGATAAAGGCTATGATAGCGAACAATTCCGCTGTTTTGTTCGTGACCACGGTGGAACACCAGTGATTGCTACACGGAATTACGGTCAAGATATTGATAAAAAAAGCATGGATTGGTGCTTATACAAATACCGACATTTGGTTGAAAATGCATTTGCAAGAATTAAGCAATATCGAGCTATTTCAACTAGATACGATAAGTTAGAGCGAAATTATGCCAGCATGGTATCGCTGGCATTTATGTTAATGTGGCTGCCGATGTATTGTTGAGCAAAATATGTACAGAAAAGATCAACACGCCCTA
>NZ_PVNP01000056.1 GCF_002993365.1 Marisediminitalea alba | reverse complement strand
ATACCATTCCATCTAGATTTGTGATCTAATTGCCACATTACATTCCTGAGTCCATTTAGTTTGAAATATACATCAGAGCAATTGCTCGCCCTTTCAAAATCTGAAAAAGATAGTCGGAAGCGTATACGCTTCTTAGCCCTTTCTCATTTTCTTGACGGCAAGAGCCGCACTTATATCGCTGAAATACTCAAAGTCAGTAGGACAAGTGTGAATCTGTGGGTATCCAATTACCTTACCAATGGCCTTGAAGGTCTGGAATCCAAAAAGGCAAAAGGTCGAACTTGCTACCTCACAGAACGGCAAAAGCAAACGCTCTGTTCATACATCGAAGAGCATAGCCAGGATAAACATGAAGGAGGTAGGCTTACCGGGGAAAGTATTTTAGCCTATATTGAGCAAACATTTGGCGTTACCTACCATCATAATGCAATCTATAAGCTGTTAAAATCGTTGGGGTTTAGTTGGATAACGAGTCGTTCTCGACATCCTAAACAACAAACAGGCGTCCAGGATGCATATAAAAAACTTCCTACTGGAAACGATCCTTAACACTCCGGGGCATCTCGCCTTGGATCGCATAGATGTTTGGTTCCAGGACGAAGCTCGTTTTGGCCAGCAAAACACGACAACGCGCATTTGGGCCCCAACGGGAAGTCGCCCACGAGTTGTGAAGCAACAGCAATTTGAATATGCACATTTGTTTGGCGCGGTATGTCCAGCTACTGGCGACACCGAAGCGTTCATTTCGCCCTATGTGAGCAAAGACATCATGCGTCAACACCTGATGCAAATCTCACAGAAAACAAAACCGGGGCGCCATGCCGTGGTGGTGATGGATGGTGCTGGTTGGCATACCGATGATATAGCCGATGACTTTGAAAACCTGACAATTATGAAACTGCCACCCTATTCTCCTGAACTGAATCCCATAGAGCAGGTGTGGAGTTGGATACGGCAACATCATTTAGCGAACAGATGCTTCCAGGGATACGAAGATATCGTTGATGCATGTACCACAGCTTGGAACGATTTCGTCGATGACACTAAGCGAATCATGAATATGTGTTCGAGAGACTGGGCATTACTGACCAAATATTAAGATGGAATGGTATTACTCAGTCAACCGGAAGCCAATATCGAGCTACTGCTACCATGGCAGTTTGCTAAAGACTAGGTGAGATCACCGGACGGATACGTTTTACTGGATATGACCCTCGATGGTTGGGTCTTCATAGGAGTGGTACGACAGTACCAGTCCTAAAAACAAAAAACCCAGCTTTCGCTGGGTTCTTTGTTTTTCGAATTAGGAGCCTGGCGGTGTTCTACTCTCACATGGGGAGACCCCACACTACCATCGACGCTAACGTGTTTCACTTCTGAGTTCGGAATGGATTCAGGTGGGACCACGTCGCTATTGCCGCCAGGCATTAACTTGTATTAACAATTTCGGAAAGCAATGATATTTGTATCAATCAGAGTAACTTCACTACTCTAACTTAAATTCTGATTAGTCAGTCTTACCAACAAC
>NZ_PVNP01000055.1 GCF_002993365.1 Marisediminitalea alba | reverse complement strand
CAACGCTTTGCCTGCCAGACCGATGCCGAGACGGCAATGAAAGTCTTTAGCAAGACGTTAAAAACAACCCGCATCAGTGAGTTTGACTGTATAGCCCACCCCGTGTTCTTAGGTAAAGGTCGCCCCAAAAAAGGACAACAGCCAGCATACTATGAATACCAACTCGATGGGCTGATAGCCACCTGTTTGGATAAAGTTGGAATAGCTCAGGCGCAAACCGGGATGTTTATCCTCGCAACCAATGATTGTAGCGGGGAACTCAGTATGCAGACAGTGTTAGATACCTACAAATCCCAGCAACATGTTGAGCGGGGATTTCGTTTTCTCAAAAGTCCGGAATTTCTGACATCCTCACTGTTTCTGAAGAAACCGGAAAGGATTGAAGCGCTGCTCATGGTGATGACGTGCAGTCTGATGATATACGCCGCCCTTGAACACCGGATCCGAACGTCATTAAAAGAAAGACAACAATACTTCCCTGACATGAAAAAGAAACCGTCCCAGAAGCCAACGGCACGATGGGTATTTCTGTGTTTTAGTGGGATCCACGAAGTCAGCATTGGTGACTCTCCCCCCGTAATCACAGACAAACAGGAGCGCCAGCAGGTGATCATTGATGTACTTGGCACATTATACCAAGAGATTTATTCCTGAATTTGATGCGGAATGTCGGCTACAGTATCATCGAAACCGCTAAAGCTAACGACCTCAATGTGTTCGAGTATGTGATGACTTACCTTGATGAACTCAGCAAGCCCGGCGTCGATATCGAGCAACTGCTACCATGGCAGTTTGCTAAGCGATAGGTGGTATTGCCGGACGCTTACCCCGCAGTGCCCGTTCCAGATGATTGGTATCCAGGGGTAACGCCGGGTTACTCAGGAACACCTTGAGTTGGCTCTCCCGCTCATGCGCATAGTGAAGCGCCTTGGCGAAGGGGGATTTGGGCAGTAAATCGGTGCGCTGGCGTTGTTGGTAGACCCACCGGAAGAACTCAGTGACTAAGGGTTCGCTGTGTTGTTGCCGGTAGGTATGGATATCAGCCAGGTCTGATTGCTTATCCCGGATGT
>NZ_PVNP01000054.1 GCF_002993365.1 Marisediminitalea alba | reverse complement strand
TAAGGAAGGTCTGAATAACTGCCAATTTTCACCAGCATCGGCATAAACCGGCAAAAATATGAAATTCAGACGCTATTTTCCCCGTTGCTTGCATATTTTTTGCCCATTCCCCGCCATTTTGGCGGAAAACAGGCGCACTGGCCCTATGCCAGAAGGTATTTTCCACCAATAAGCAGGTTGCTGAACGCGGCCAGCAAATGCAACCGGTTGTTGTTCTTGGCCAAGCCACGATAGCGAACTTTGCTGTAGCCAAAGACCTGCTTTATGTACCGGAATGGATGCTCGACCTTGGCACGAACGCTGGCTTTGATTTTCTCGGCTTTAAGCTTTTCAGCATCCAGCGTTTTTCGTGCCCCAGGGCGCGTAGCGATGTACCACGATACATTCTGGCGGTGCTTATGTTCAGACCGCTTTTGAATACCGAGGTAGCCGGCATCGCCGAAAACCCGTTGCTCTTCACCATGCAGCAGCTTGTCCGTGGGCACAATGTCGTGCACGTTGGCAGCGGTGGTATCAATACTGTGGATGAGGCCCAGCGTGTCATCGACGCCGATGTGCATCTTCATTCCGAAGCGCCACTCATTACCCTTCTTGGTTTGATGCATTTCCGGATCACGCTGGCCGGTCTTGTTCTTGGTGGAACTCGGTGCAGAAATGATGGTGGCATCGACAATACTGCCTTCACGCAGCATCAGGCCGTTTTTCTCAAGATGCTTATTCACTTCTTTGAACAGTACCTTGCCAAGGCCATGCTGCTCCAGAAAATGGCGGAACTTAAGAATGGTGGTTTCGTCCGGCAGACGATCCAGCTTCAGTCCAGCAAACTGGCGCATGGATTCGATCTCGTACAGGGCGTCTTCCATGGCGGGATCACTGAGGTTATAGAACAACTGCATGCAGTGAACTCGCAGCATGGCAGACAAAGGATACGGGGGCCGTCCGTTCTGACCCTTGGGATAATAACGGGCTACCTTTTTCTCCAGCTGCTTCCACGGAATCAGGTTGTCCATCCGATCCAGAAAGATCTCGCGACGTGTCTTGCGCTTCTTGGTCTGGTACTCGGCTTCGGAGAAAGTGATCTGATCCATAAAAGCACGGAATCCTATGCAGTTGACGATGGCCGTATTATCGCTGATTTTGGGGACTTATTCAGAGTCTCCCTAAGTAATAGGATAAATAACCATGTTCACGGTAAATCATCAAACCAACAGGATTAGTCCTGTTAGGACAAAGAAGTTTAGTGAGCTTGGCTTTACTGAGAGAAAACATCTTCAGGAATGGTGTGGCACACGAGCCTTCCGCGCTGGGTGAAGAGTTGTTGATTATACAAAAGGAGTTCGATGGGTTTGATGATACCCGCGAACGCTTAGATTTACTGGCGCTAGATAAAGATGGCAACTTGGTCATTATTGAAAATAAACTGGATGACAGCGGTCGTGATGTGGTCTGGCAGGCACTTAAATATGCCTCTTACTGCGCCAGTTTGACCAAAGCGCAAATAGTTGAAATCTACCAGCAGTACTTGGACCGCTATCAACCTGTAACACGAGAAGTTGACCCATTAAATGTCCCACAAGTTGCTGAACTTAATGCCAGTCAAAGAATTTGCGAATTTCTGGATGCGCCAGATCTGGATGAGGTCAAGCTCAATCTAGGTAACAGCCAGCGTATTATGTTAGTTGCGGCAAACTTTCGCAAAGAAGTGACCAGTACTGCACTTTGGCTATTGGGGCAAGGCATTAGTATTGCTTGCTTCAAAATTACCCCTTATTCGTTGGGTGAGCAGCTACTCATCAATATTGACCAGATCATCCCCACGCCCGAAGCGAAGGAGCTGATGATCGGTATTAATGCTAAAGAAGCGGAAGAAAAAACGACCGAAGTGGTACTGAAAAACCGCCATTCGGTGCGTCGCGAATACTGGGAGCGAGCCTTAGAGGCGTTTCAGAAAAGTCCGTGCCAGCTCTACAACAACATTAGCCCGAGTAAAGATCATTGGCTATCAGCAGGTTCTGGACTGAGTGGTTGTCCGTATAACCTGATCTTTCTGCAAAAAGAGCTTCGAGTTGAGCTTTGGATTAGCCGTGGAATTACCGAAGAGAATAAATATCTCTTTGATTCATTGCTTGGGTCCAAACAGGACATTGAACAAGTATTTGGTGCGGAGCTCGAATGGATGAGATTGGATGAAAAGAAATCTTGTCGTATTCAGTTCTCGACCAAAGCCGACGGCTTCAATAAAGATACGTGGCCCAAAGCGGTTGCGTGGCACTTAGAGCAGATGACTAAGTTAGAAAAAGCTTTAAAAGGGCCGCTGCAAAAAGCGGCTGAAGCGCTAAAAAACAAACCGGCAGAGGTATCTTGATTCCCGTAACCTGAATTTTAGTATTTCAACGCGCTTATTTTATCGGGTTCAAAAAGACCTAAATACATTGTCCGCACATTTAAGTATTAAATCTTTGAATCTAATTAACCAGCAACGCCAGATTGAACCTTCACACTATCGTGTCGGAGGTTCACTATGTTCAAAAACCTATTTTTTCAAGCCAAAGCACTACCAGAGCTTTCATCGCAACTGGATGCGGACATTCCACGCTATCCGCCATTTCTGAAGGGGTTGCCAGCTGCGTCACCTGAAGATTTGCAGTCCACACAAGACGAGCTAATTGCCAAACTGCGCCAGGTACTTGGCTTTAACCAGCGTGATTTTCAACGCCTGATTCAGCCCTGCATTGACCATCTTGCTGCTTATGTTCATTTGTTGCCAGCTTCTGAGCATCATCATCACAGTGGTGCTGGCGGTTTATTACGCCATTCGTTGGAAGTTGCTTTCTGGGCGGCACAAGCAGCTGAAGGGATCATCTTTGTTGCCAGTGGCACACCAGTTGAGAAAAAAGAGCTAGAGCCAAGGTGGCGTGTTGCAGCGGCTCTTGGCGGTTTGTTCCATGATATTGGTAAGCCTGTTTCAGACTTGTCCATCACAGACGAAGATGGACGCTATCAGTGGAACCCTTTTTTAGAAACCTTATCTCAGTGGATCACTAATAACAGCATTGAACGCTATTTTATTCGCTGGCGCGACGGACGGTGCAAGCGGCACGAGCAATTCTCAATTCTGGTGTTAAACCGGGTGATGACACCTGAGTTGCTCGCCTGGTTAACCCAGCCGGGCCCTGAAATTTTGCAAGCCATGCTGGAAGCAATTGGCAATACCGATCCCGAGCATGTCCTGTCTAAACTGGTCATTGAAGCTGACCAAACCAGTGTCCAGCGAGACCTGAAAGCTCAACGAATTTCCGTTGACGACAATGCCCTTGGTGTCCCAGTCGAACGCTATCTACTTGATGCCATGAGGCGATTACTTGCCAGTTCCCAGTGGCTGGTCAATCAGCGAGACGCCAGAGTCTGGGTACGAAAATCAAATCAATCAACCCATCTTTACCTGGTCTGGAAAAGCGCGGCTAAGGACATCATTGAGTTATTGGCCAAAGACAAGATACCTGGCATCCCAAGAGATCCCGATACTCTTGCTGACATCCTCATTGAACGAGGGTTGGCCACGAAATCCACCTCAAATGAGCGATATGAAAGTCTTGCCCCTGAAGTGCTGATCAAAGACGACAAGCCAATCTGGCTACCCATGCTGCATATATCTGAGGCAGATTTATTGTTCAGCTCGAATGTACCAAGTAGCGTGAGACTGTTCAGCAAACCTGAGTGGGAAGCAACACAGCAAACACAAGCAGAGCCTCAGAGTCGTTCCAGTGAGCATTCAGACTTGCCTGAAGAGTCATCATCAATCGATCACAGCAATTCGACTGAGTCGCCATCAACAAAATCGTCCGAACAAGATGATGAACTTCGTCATGCCAGTGATGTTAATCACCTTCAGGCAACTGAAAATGCTCCAGGTGATGAATGCGAAAAGCCAAACGATTCAAGCAATGCTGCAATCGCGAATAACGCAAACCAGCACCATGCAGAAGCATTGAATCTCCCTGAATCTTTGGCGTGGCTCCCAGAGGCCAGCAGTGCGTTGGTTATGGTTGGTGAACAGATACTGATCCTCTATCCCGATGCAGTAAGGCCTTGGTGTGCTCCTCGAAAATTGCTTGCTGAACTCAGTCAACTAGATTGGCTTGAATTAGATCCCGCAAACCCAACACGTAAGGCCAGAACTGTGACCTCGAATGATGGAGTTCAGGAGCAAGGGTTACTGCTGAAGGTATCGATTTCAAAAGTGCTAACTGTACTGATAGACCTCTCCAAACAAGATGCAGAACCGGCGGCAGCTATTCAGAACGAAGAGACTTCACTGCGTCCGAGTCGAATTAATACAACCAATGCCCAAGCAAAAGAGCCCGTCACAAAAGCGGAGCGTAAGCAAAAGCCGATTGCGCCCAATGCGAACTCAAGTACAGACCCCAAACACGCACAGCGCCAACAGATGGTTAATTTTGTGAAAGATTTGCCCATCTTACTGACCGATGGCGATTACCCAGACGTGGATCATAGTGCCGATGGTATTCGCGTCACGATTCAAACCTTACGCCAAGTCGCCAAGGAGCATGGCATTCCAGCCGGACAGCTACTTCGGGGGATCTCGGCTAGTGACCAATGCCAGTTTGATGAGGGGGAAACGGTTCTGTTTACCGCTCACGCTAAGCGTTAATCCATTTGAAGTTGAGCGGATTGCAAACGGTTATTTTGCGGAGCATGAATGAAAGAAAACGCATATGAGATGCCCTGGCGCACGAACTATGAAGCTATGGCAGCAGCAGGTTGGCTAGTTGGGGCAACTGGGGCAATTGCCGCAGAAATGCTGACTGAGCTACCACCTGAGCCATTTTGGTGGATGACAGGGATTTCCTCGGGCATGGCGTTGTACCGCCTGCCCGAGGCTTACCGTCTTTATAAATTACAGAAGGGGCTAAAAGGCAAACCATTGGCTTTTATGGCGCTTTCGCATTTGCAAAAAGTGATGGCAAAACATCCTGATGAATTGTGGTTAGGGTATGGCTTTGAGTGGGACCAACGCCATGCTCAACGCGCTTATGAAATCTTAAAGCGGGATAAGCAAACCTTGCTTAACAAGGGCCATGGCAAGCAAATGGGTTCGACCTGGATTCATGGTGTCGAGCCCAAAGAAGAAGATGTGTACCAACCAGTTGGTCATACTGAGGGGCATACCTTAATTGTCGGAACGACCGGTGCAGGGAAAACCCGATGCTTTGATGCGATGATCACCCAGGCCATTTTGCGTAATGAAGCCGTGATTATTATTGACCCTAAGGGAGACAAGGAACTTAAGGATAATGCGCAGCGAGCCTGTATGGCCGCCGGTAGTCCTGAGCGCTTTGTGTATTTTCATCCGGGTTTTCCAGAGCATTCAGTACGTCTTAATCCCCTGAGAAACTTTAACCGAGGCACTGAAATTGCCAGCCGTATTGCGGCACTAATCCCATCTGAAACCGGTGCTGATCCATTTAAAGCCTTTGGCCAAATGGCACTGAATAACATCGTGCAAGGTTTGTTGCTTACGTCACAACGTCCTGATCTGAAAACACTGAGACGATTCTTGGAAGGTGGCCCAGAAGGCTTGGTAGTAAAAGCCGTCACGGCATGGGGTGAGCAGGTGTATCCGAACTTTAGTGTGGAGATCAAGCGCTTTACCGAAAAGGCCAATACCTTGGCTAAACAAGCCATGGCGATGTTGCTTTTTTACTACGAACGCATTCAGCCCGTTGCCGCCAACACCGATTTGGAAGGCCTTTTGAGCATGTTTGAGCATGACAGAACCCACTATTCCAAGATGGTGGCTTCACTGATGCCGGTGCTCAATATGCTCACATCAAGTGAACTTGGTCCACTGTTATCACCTATTGCAAACGACGTGGATGACAGCCGGTTAATTACGGATTCTGGCCGTATTATCAACAATGCCCAAGTGGCATATATCGGCTTGGATTCATTAACCGACGCCATGGTTGGCAGCGCCATTGGTTCGTTGCTTTTATCCGATCTCACCGCCGTGGCCGGTGACCGCTATAACTATGGTGTTGAAAATCGTCCCGTAAATATTTTCATCGATGAGGCGGCTGAAGTCGTCAACGATCCCTTTATTCAACTGCTCAACAAAGGCCGTGGCGCAAAAATGCGTTGTGTGATTGCTACTCAGACCTTTGCTGACTTTGCAGCTCGTACAGGCAGTGAAGCTAAAGCTCGCCAGGTGTTAGGTAATATCAACAACTTGATAGCCCTTCGGGTGATGGATGCCGAAACGCAGCAGTACATTACCGACAATCTGCCTAAGACTCGGTTGCAGTACATCATGCAAACTCAAGGTATGTCGTCCAACTCGGACAGCCCCGCGTTGTTTACCGGCAATCATGGCGAACGCTTGATGGAGGAAGAAGGCGATATGTTTCCACCGCAGTTATTAGGCCAGCTCCCCAACCTAGAGTACATCGCCAAGCTTTCAGGTGGCCGCGTGATCAAAGGTCGCATTCCTATTTTAACCAGCTCTACACAGGCAGCATAAGGAGTCTGTATGCATCATTCTGTCTGTCTGAAAATGACAACACTTACCAGTAAAGAAATGATCGCTCAGTGGCAGCAACATAATCCCCAGTTCAAGGAAACCTTAAGACTACTTGAAACCGACTGGCCTCATGCTTTGGCCTCGGTGTATTGCTTGGCGGACTACTTAACGGATGCGTTCACGTTAGATGGCCATTCCATCTTTGATTTGTGTCTGTGTAATGGCCTGGGCAGTTATGAAGAAGTCAGTTGTGATGATGACAGTGTACGCCTTTGGCATTTCATTGAGGCACTGACCTGGACTGCCGCCAGTGCTTTAACGGGGATTCGCCTGCGTGATCCTGACCATTTCGAGTGGGCCGCCGTGGATGGTGTGTATTTCTACTCCTGGATTCGTAATCGTCCAAATCGGATGGCGTATTTGGCTGAAGGACGCATCGAGGTGCGTTATGTCAGTGGCCATACGACGACAAAGCGGCTTCAACAAGTGATTAAAGCCCGGATTATGACGCCGACCGTTGCAGCCATGCTGGCTCGAGTAGAAGAGGATGTTTGGCATGAGCAAGCATAAGTCGGTTTGGCTGCTGTGTCTGGCGCTGATGCTGGAGATTATTGCCATTGGCGTTTTAGTGCCCGGTGATTGGACTGGCCGGGTCATTAGTAAAGAGAAGCAGATGATCCAAAATCAATTGGGCGCTCAAACAAGCTATTGGATTGGTCAAACTAGCCATGGCTGGTATCAGTCATGGGTTGTGGATACGCAGATGGAGCAATCTGTGCGAGATTTTCTGATCCCCACTGAAGAGCAGCGACTGCGTTCTAAAGGGATGGAGAACATGGGAGGCTTTTGGTTTGTCTGGGTGGAAGACCGTATTCAGGCATTTTTTGATGTGTTGTACCAAGTGTTCACTCGATTTGCTTTGCTGATGGTTTGGTTGCCCTTTGCGCTTATTCTCATGTTACCGGCGCTGTGGGACGGCTTAATGACCTGGAAGATTAAGAAAACAACCTTTGATTTTTCGAGCCCTATCATTCACCGCTACAGCATGATTATCCTGGGCTCAGGCGTCATTTTGCTGTTTATGGGATTGTTCGCCCCGCTGGCTATTCCACCGTTGGTGCTACCGTCGCTGATCATCAGCTTGGCATTGATGGCAGGGTTGGCGTTAAGTCACTTGCAGAAGAAGATATGAGGCCAGTTAGGCCTCATGAGTGACGTTAACTCATTTTTTGTGGCTTGAGTGTTAGTTCAAAGCCACATGCGTGAGCATATTTTAGAAGAGTTGACCAACTTGGATTGGCATTACCTTTTTCTAAACGACTGACGTTACTCTTTTGGGTATGCATTCTTTCAGCAACTTGTTCTTGAGTAAGTCCTGCCTTTGTTCTCATGGTAAGCAATTGGTCAATAAAGCTGAACTCACTCTCAAGCTTATCGTACTCATTCTTAACTTCAGTATTGGCTAAAGCACGTTGTTTCAGTTTTTGCAGACTCATGATTTTTGAACCTCTTTTTGTCTATCTCTGGCAAGATTGAGCTCATTTTTGGGCGTCTTTTGAGATTTTTTTACAAAAGCGTGTAACACATAAATGTGCTTCCCTTTTAAGTAGCAAAATAAGCCTCTACCAATACCTTCTTGAGCTTTGGCTCGGATTTCAAATAACCCATCGCCCATGGACTCAGTATGAGGAGGCCCTAAGTTTGCACCATGCTTTTCCATCAGCTCTAAAAGCTTAATCATGCGAGCTTGTATTTTGGGTGGCATATCGAGGATCTGATCCTCAACACCATCGTAAAAGTCGATCTTCCAGCTCATGGGTATCCTTAACTTAGGTTATCATAAATGATAACTCCGGTTGTGCGATTTGTCTAGAACTTAACCGTCTTGTCTGAGTAGAACCCTCAAAATCTTCAAGAATTCGGCATCTAGCTGACCACTGAACCTGTCAATCTCAAGGCATCCTTCACTTCTCAATTCAAACAACGAGGAGTGACTATGGAACCTGTGAGTATTCCGTCCTATATCGATGATCCGCCGCACTTCCTGCTTTGGAGTGCCGATGAGATGGCTCCCATTCTGTTGGGGCTAGTGATCGGCATTTTTACCGGTAATGCCTTGGTTTTATGCCTGTTGGGGTTGGTGACAACCAAGCTCTATCGGCGTTTTCGTGATGGTCGCCCAGATGGTTTTATTCTTCACGCCATCTACTGGGCCGGGCTGTTGCCAACCAAAGCCAAGACAATCCCTAACCCATTTATCAGGAGCTATCTGCCGTGAAGTTCGACGTGTTTTTAAAATCATGGCAAGGCACGCAATTAGAGAACCGATGGCAACGGTTCCTGATTGCGGTGCTGGTGCTATCTAACTTGCTGCTTGCGGTAGCGGCATTTTCTCGCAATACCGTGGTGGCCATTCAACCACCAACCTTGTCTGAAACGGCTGAAGTGTCACGAAACCAGGCCACTCAGCCTTACCTGGAATCTTGGGGACTCTACCTGGCTGAGCTTATGGGCAACGTGACGCCGGGCAATGTGTCCTTTATCCGGGTTGCTATCGAGCCGCTACTTTCACCTGCGGTGTACCAGCAAGTGGTCGATGCACTGGAGATTCAGGCAAGACAGATCCGTGAAGACCGAGTCACGCTCAAATTCCAACCCAGACAAGTGGAGTATGAGTATGAAACCGGCCATGTCTTTGTGACCGGTTATTCCTTGGTCTCTGGACCATCTGGAGATGAGCAGCGCCAAACTCGCACCTATGAGTTTGATATCGATATTGAGCAATACCGTCCAAAACTTAGCTGGATGGATACGTATGAGGGGCAAGCTAGAACGAAGCGAGTTCGTGAAAAGTTGACCCAAGAGCAAAACCGGAGGGTGAATGATGCGAACCAAAATTAGTCGATGGATGACACCAAGCTTAATCGCAATTAGCTTGAGTGGCGTCCTGTTATCACAAGCGTCGTATGCAGACGTGGAATTGCCGATTGTGCCAGCCAGTGTGATGAAGCAGTCTGCTACTGCAAATCCACCGGTTCAAAGCAATTCGGTTGCAGCGGATACGCCAACAATGCTACTGATGACACCGGGGGTTAATGAACTGATCCCTGTAGCACTTGGCCATCTGAACCGGATTGTGACGCCGTTTGAATCGCCTCAGGTGAGAACAACCAGTGATGCTCAGACGCAAATCAAGGGGAATGTTGTATATGTGGCCACGGACAAAGAATCACCGGTTTCACTTTACATCACTCCGCCTGGTCAGGAAGCGCCCGCATTATCTGTCACCTTAGTACCTCGTCGTATTCCACCGCGTGAAATCACCTTAGCGATTGATGGTCAGCAGTGGCCTATTAAGGGCGTCGTGAACCGAAAAGCCGCCTCTTGGGAAACGGCTCAGCCATACGTCGATAGCTTACGTGATTTACTCAGACGCCTTGCACTAAATGAGTTACCACAAGGCTATGACATCCGTTTAGCTGGCCAAACTGACACAAGCCCGAAATGTTTTCAGCCTGGCTTAAAGTTTGGTTTTAAGCAGGGGCAAATTGTGACGGGACATTACTTCACCGTCTATGTAGGACTGGTTGAAAGCTTTGCCGATGAGCCGATAGAAGCCAGTGAAATAGCCTGTCATGCACCAGATATAGTGGCAAGCGCCTACTGGCCTCGCAATATCTTGTTGCCGGGTGAAAAGACTGAGTTGTATGTGGTTGTTCGCAATCATCGTGAAGAAGCGGTGGAAAGTCAGCGACCTTCGCTTCTTGTGGGAGGTGAATAACGATGAAAGCACAATGGGAACAAATGAGCCCGAACATGAAGCGGGGTCTATCGGTTGCTGGTATTGCTGGTGGTCTCATCCTTATGGTGATGGTGTTTTCACCTAATCCTGACGATGGCTCAAGCAGTCGGAACCGGCAGGAAACGATCCGGCACATTCTTACGGATACCAATACTCGTGATGTTGGGGTCGATAGTTTGGCTGCGAACGTAAAACTACTCAGTGAGCGCAATGAACAGTTACGTCGTGAAGTTGAGCGCTTGCGTCGTGACGTCGATTCAGGACGGCTAAGCCCAGGTTCGCCTTCTATACCAAGTGAGGTCAATGCGGAGCTGGCCCGCCTTAGAGCGGAACTTGATGATGTTCGCGCAGGAGGTGATGCAGCAGTTGAAGGCACAAATAGCCGTTTTGAAGTGCCTTTATCTGCCATGGAATTACCTAAAGACGAAAAGCCTCTACCGTCTAACCCAGACGACTATTTTGCCAATGCGCCGCTGCCTGATCCGCTCTATCAGCAGCCAGCCAATGGCCAAGGTACACGAGCACGAGATGTTCCATTGCCGCCAATCACGATTCGTATGATTGAGCCTGAAGTGGTTGCTGAACCAGAGGTTGTTGTGCAAGAAGCGCCGCCTTTGTATCTACCGGCGGGCAGCATCATCTCAGGTACTTTGATCACAGGTTTGGATGCCCCTACTCACGAGTCCGCAAGACGCGAACCTTTTCCTGCATTGCTGAGGATTCAAAAGGAAGCCATTTTACCCAACCGATTTAGAGCGGATATCAAAGAGTGTTTCTTGATCGCCGCAGGTTACGGTGATTTGAGCTCTGAGCGTGCTTATTTGCGAGGCGAGACCATTTCATGTGTGAGGGAAGATGGTGGCGTCATTGAAACGCGACTGGATTCTTATGCCGTGGGTGAAGACGGCAAAGCCGGTATTCGTGGCCGATTAGTGTCGAAACAAGGCCAACTGGTGGCTAAATCGATGATGGCCGGGTTCCTTCAGGGGTTGGCTGGCGCATTTGATGTAAATCCTGTTCCGACGATTCAGACGGGTAATGCCGGTGATACTCAGCTGTACCAGCAAGTCATGAGCCAAGAAGCATTACAAGGCGCTGCGATTAAAGGCACTGGTAAAGCATTGGATCGAGTGGCCAAGTTCTATTTGGACATGGCTGAAAATATGTTCCCAGTCATAGAGGTAGACGCTGCAAGGAAAATTGAAGTCATAGTCACTCGTGGGGCCTCGTTGTCATTGGCCGCTTCGCAAGGGGGAGGTGCAAGAAGATGAAAAAATCCTGCATGTTGCTAACCGATCGAAGTCCGTTTCAGACAATAAGATGTGTATCCAGAGGAGAGTTAACCATGACGACATCAATGCAGAACAACCCAAAGCACCAGTCAAAACAGTGGTCTAAAGCTGGATTACTTTTATTGGCAGTCGGCTCAACCTTATTGTCTGGCTGTAGTTCATTGGGTCTTGGGAGTAGTGAATATGGATGCCCAGGTATGCCTGACGGTGTGCGCTGTTTATCCGCTCGTGAAGTCTATGAGCTTACCAGTAATGGGGCTGCACCCAAGACGATTGATGCTGTGGCGACTCGAATTGGTTCTCCCTCTGGGTATTCACAATCTGATTTAGAGACAGGGCTGCTGAGCCATCCTGCATTACCTGAGACGCAGCAATCTGCACCTATTCGCATTCCTTCAAGGGTGATGCGGATTTGGATTGCGCCTTGGGAGGATGACCGTGGAGATCTGAATTTATCCAGCTACGTGTTTACCGAAATTGAACCGCGCCGGTGGGATATTGGGGTGTCAGCACCTCGAACTGTTTCGCCAGTGCTACGTCCACTTCAGACTCAAAGCGATTCAGCCTCAGCGGGAGCTGATGGTAAGCGCGATAACTTGAGTATCTACGGAGAAACTAACGAATG
Organism: Marisediminitalea alba; assembly: GCF_002993365.1. Lineage (GTDB taxonomy): Bacteria > Pseudomonadota > Gammaproteobacteria > Enterobacterales > Alteromonadaceae > Alteromonas > Alteromonas alba. The sequence continues at coordinate 71,919 of NZ_PVNP01000054.1, read as the reverse complement.
ACAAATGCAGTTCGCAGCATTCAAACTCAGCGCCTAATGACCATTGGTGCGCTTGGTTTGATGGCGTTAATGATTTCGGAGCCCTCATTTGCGGGCACCGGTGGTGATGCTTTCACCGATGTGTGGGATACCCTAAAAGACTGGACCCAAGGTACTTTGGGACGGATCGTAGCGGGAGCCATGGTTCTGGTGGGTATTGTGGGCGGTATCGCTCGCCAAAGCTTGATGGCTTTTGCCTTGGGCATTGGTGGCGGTATGGGTCTCTACAATACGCCAACCGTCGTTGAAAGTGTTATGTCTGCAACCTTACCTGTTGTTGCTAGCACTCAAGAAGTCATTGGCACAACCGTTCCAGCAATCAGCGCCGTTTTACTGGGCACCTGATAATATAGACGGCTTCTCTTGTGCAAGGGGAGCCGTCATCTCAGTCTATCGACAATGATTTTTCGATATCGCAGATCCTTGCCATGAGTACTAAAGGATCAAACGTCGATTCTTTGAAGCCAAATTTCTTGTAGAACGTTTGCGCACTACCATCAATAGCATGGACTAGGATTCCTGCTCCACCAACAGCGTTCATTGCTTGTACTGAGCGAATGATACAATCTTTTAAAAGACCTGCCGCAATGCCTTGACCTTGATAGGCGTTATCTACTCCAAGCCTGGCTAGAATCACCATGGGAATGGGATCTGGACTATTTCTTCTTAATGAACTGAAAGCTTGCTCTCTGGAAACTGATCCCATGGCAATGGCATAGTACCCAATCACTTGATGGACTTCAGTGTCATTGACCACATACACTCTCGCGGTTCCCCGCTTTTGACTCTTTAACGCCTGCTTTCTTAACCAAGTATCGAGTTCTTCGATGCCACATTGAAAGGCGTTAATCTCGTGATCAGCAGTGAGTAGGGTTGGTGCGCTTATTCCCAAGGCGCTTTCCTTTTAAACAGATCTTTCATACCTTCGAGAGTCTGTGGCTCTGCACGAAGTTCGTTATCAAACGCTTCAAAAGCCTTTGCTTCTAGAACAAAATCCCGCTGTTCTGCCAGTATACTATGCGCTTCATTGAGCGCTGCTTGCTGAATGAACACGGTTCTATCAACTTTTTTTAAACTTGCTGCGGCATCGATGATGTCTCTTACCGATGGCAGTACTCGCATGTTGATTGGGGCTGTCTTTGTAGCCATGACACCATCCTCTGTATATCTACTTAATACACAGTTTAAACGGTTCTAGCGTGTAGTCAATAGATACACGCGGTGCTGTTCTTGGAACTTTGAGAGTTGGTTAGTTGTATTTCGACGGTACGTAACTCTTTTTGGTTTAAACCATTGTAAAATTTAACACCTAGAGTATGAAAAAATAGACTTAAGTAAACCAGAAGTCTAGCAGGGAGGAACCTGTCAACTTTCAGAATGATAGCTATACCGTTACCAATAATGCGTCACAACAAGTGGCACCCTAGCAAGGCATCCAATTCTTCAATCTATCTAACCGAGTCCACATAGGACAACTGCATAGACTGGAGCCTCGATTTACATTAACGAGGACTCCTCATGCGAAAACTATCTCCAATCATTCTGGCGCTTGCGCTGTCTCCATTGGTTCAAGCTGAACCTGTGTCTGAAGTGTCGCCCGTTGGCAAAATTGACGGCATGGTTTCTTTGCCGGTCACGGGTATGAAAGCGGTCGAAAGCAATGGCCGTATTGTTTTCATGTCAGACAGTGGCCGGTTCGTCATTGATGGCACGCTCTATGATGCCTGGTCCAAAAAGCCGCTTACCAGCCTTGAAGAAATTCGAGAAGCGGGAAACACGCTGGACTTAAGTCGTCTTGGCTTAAAAATGGATGATTTGAACCCACTGACGCTGGGCGAAGGCAAAAAGAAAGTGGTGGTCTTTGTTGATCCACGATGCCCGCACTGCCATGAGCTTTTGAAACAAGCCTTACCGTTAACCAAAGAATACACCTTCCAAATTCTCCCTGTGCCAGTGCTTGGTCCTGATTCAGAGCGTCAGGTTCGCCAGCTTGGCTGTGCGCGTGACAAAAAATCGGCCACCGATGCATTGCTCAATGGCCGGATTGGTAACCTAGAACAGGATGATGCCTGCAACTTAGAACCAATGCAGCGTACTTTGGTGACGGCTCAAATCCTGGGCATTCAAGGTGTGCCTTTCATTGTCGCCAATGATGGTCGCATCAGCCGAGGCCGTCCTTATGATCTTTCTGCTTGGTTGGAGGGGCGTTAATGAAAGCCTCTCTGTATTCAGGGCAACGCGCTTCAGAGCTATTGCCTGTATTGGCCTATTCCGACGATGAGCAACTGTTTTTCATGGAAGACCAAAGTGTTGGCTTTGGTTTTCTATGTGACCCCTTGCCCGGTGGTGATGAGTCTGTTGCAGACAGGGTTAATGTTCTACTCAACAACGACTGGCCAAAAGACACTTTGCTGCAATTTGGCCTGTACGCCTCGCCTGATATTCAAACCGACCTTCAGCGCATGATGGGCTTACGGCATCGTCAATCCGATCCATTGCTCAGGGCGTCGATACGCAAACGTGCGGACTTCCTCGATGGGGGCACGGTTCAACCGATAGAAGAATCAACCCAGACTCAGGTACGCAACTTTCAACTGATCGTCACTTGCAAATTGCCTTTGGAAAGTCCTATACCGACGGAGCGTGAGTTGAGTCGAGCATCCGCGCTTAGGGCTTCTTTCTCGCAAGCGCTGGCAACGGTTGGTTTTCGCGTCACTGAAATGACTGACCGAAACTGGCTCGCAGCATTAAGTGCGCAGCTTAACTGGGGAAAAGGTGCTTCCTGGCGTAATCCATCACCAATCCGCAGTGAGGCTGATAAACCACTTCGAGAGCAAGTGTTGGATTATGACCGAGCTATCAAGGTGGATAGCCAAGGTCTGATGCTGGGCGATTACCGAGTTAAAACCTTATCATTTAAGCGCTTGCCTGAGCGGATCTGGTTTGGTCATGCCGCAAGTTTTGCGGGCGATATGATGACGGGTAGTCGCGGTTTACGCGGAAGCTTTTTGCTGAATGTCACCATTCACTTTCCCTCAGCCGAGGCGATGAGATCTCGTCTAGAGACGAAGCGTCAATGGGCGGTCAATCAGGCCTATGGCCCGATGCTCAAGTTTGTGCCGGTGCTTGCAGCCAAGAAAAAGGGATTTGATGTTCTTTTTGAAGCTTTGCAAGAAGGTGATCGTCCTATTCGGGCCAATATGACTTTGACGCTGTTTTCACCAACGGAAGAAGCGTCCATCAGCTCTGTTTCAAATGCTCGAACTTATTTCAAAGAACTCGGATTTGAGCTGATGGAAGACAAGTACTTCTGTTTGCCCATTTTCCTGAATGCCTTGCCATTTGGTGCTGACCGCCAAGCGATGAACGACTTGTTTCGATTCAAGACCATGGCGACACGGCATGTGATCCCTCTGTTGCCTTTGTTTGCGGATTGGAAAGGCACTGGCACGCCGGTGATTAACTTTGTTTCCCGTAATGGCCAGATCATGAGTGTGTCCCTTTATGACTCGGGCAGTAATTACAATTGTTGCATCGCGGCGCAATCGGGATCGGGTAAGTCATTCCTGGTGAACGAAATCATCTCTTCCTACTTATCAGAAGGCGGGCAATGCTGGGTGATTGATGTTGGCCGCTCTTATGAAAAGCTGTGTGAAGTCTATGACGGTGAGTTCTTACAGTTCGGGCGAGACAGTGGCATTTGCTTGAATCCGTTTGAAATCGTTGAGGACTATGACGAAGAAGCGGATGTGCTGGTTGGGCTATTGGCCGCAATGGCCGCACCTACGCAGTCATTAACTGATTTTCAGATGGCCAACCTAAAGCGTCAGACCCGTGAACTGTGGGAGAAAAAAGGTCGTGCCATGTTGGTTGATGATGTGGCTGAGGCCTTAAAAAATCATGAAGACCGTCGTGTGCAAGACGTGGGTGAGCAGCTCTATCCGTTTACGACACAGGGCGAATATGGCCGTTTCTTTAATGGTCACAACAATATTCGTTTCAAAAACCGTTTCACTGTTCTGGAGTTAGAAGAGCTCAAGGGGCGCAAGCACCTACAACAAGTGGTGTTGCTTCAGCTTATCTACCAAATCCAACAAGAGATGTACTTAGGTGAGCGGGATCGTCGCAAGATTGTGTTCATTGACGAAGCCTGGGATCTGCTGACTCAAGGTGATGTCGGTAAGTTTATCGAGACGGGTTACCGTCGATTTCGAAAATATGGCGGCAGTGCTGTAACGGTAACGCAGTCGGTCAACGATTTGTATGACAGCCCTACAGGTAAAGCCATCGCTGAAAACTCGGCCAATATGTACCTGCTTGGCCAAAAAGCTGAAACCATCAACGCGCTCAAAAAAGAAGGCCGCTTGCCACTAGGTGAAGGCGGTTATGAATACCTGAAAACGGTTCATACCGTCACGGGTGTCTATTCCGAAATTTTCTTTATTACCGAGATGGGCACCGGGATTGGCCGCCTCATCGTCGATCCGTTTCACAAGCTGTTGTACTCGTCCCGTGCAGAAGATGTAAACGCGATTAAGCAGTTAACGCGCAAAGGCCTTTCTGTTGCTGATGCCATCTCTCAGTTGTTGAAGGAGCGAGGCTATGAATAAGTCCACGCTTTGGCCATTTATGGCCTCTATTACTTTGTCTATTGCTGGTAGCGGTTTAATGACCAGCTGGCTTTTAATGAAAACACTCGAACCCATCCACAGCCAGTTGGCGTTAAGTACGCCCATTGCAGTCGTAGATTTTGGGGAGGCGGTGTTGTCACTGGGCCCCAATGCCAGCGAACAAGACATCGAATCCAGGTTGCTTCAGACCAATCAGCAAATTGAAAAGTTAAAAGCAGCCGGTTTTATCGTGCTGGATGCCCAAGCGGTGGTGGGTGCTGATGATTCCATATTTGTGCCAGTAGGCTCAAAGGAGGTGTCTCATGCAGATACTCCGTAAAAGAATGCCTTGGCGGCCATATTTCATTCGGTTGACCGTTCTTGCGTTAATCATGGCCTTGGTAGGCACCTACGCCATGATGCGCTACCGAATAGGTATTGATACCCAGCAAGAGCGCTGCCTGCCTGATACCACGGTGTATCTGATTGACCTATGGAATAAAGAGCCCGTTAAGGATGGTTTGTATGCCTTCCACTCAAAAGGACTTGCTCCGTTATATAACGACGGTACTCGGATGCTGAAACGCCTAACAGGGATGCCTGGGGATGAAGTCAATGTGACTCCTGAGCATGTGCTGGTGAATGGTGCTCAAGTCTCTACCGGCATGGCATTAGCCCAGCGTCTTGGTGTGGCTGAAACAGAATTTAGCCGTTCATTGACGCTGCAAGAAAACGAATATTGGTTTTCCGGCGAGGCAGCAACGAGTTTCGACTCCCGCTATTGGAATGCCGTTAAGCGCGAGCAGATTGTCGGTCGCGCTTGGCCGCTTTGGTAGGAGGTGGATGATGAGAAGACTATACCTCTTATTTTTGTTGGTTGCTCCATTGGCTTGGGTTCAAGTGTCCTGGGCACAAGAGCCTTATCCGTTGTCTGACGAGGACAAAAATATCGTCGAAATGAGCCGCAGCATTTTACAAAGTGCTGTGGATGGTTCATCTGAATTTATCGAGCCTTTTGCACCGGTTGAACAACCTGTGTCGCTCAAACACAACGATGAATGGTTGATATTTGCGTCGTCCTCATTGGGGGATTCGTCACTGAAGCAACTATTTAAAGAGGCCAGTGTTACCGGTGCTATTGTGTTGTTTCGGGGAATTCCTGAAGGAAAGACCTTGGGGGCGGCTATCCGTGATTGGCATACCCTGATGGCGGGACTTGATCCTGTTCCTCAGGTTCGAATCGATCCGAAAGCCTTTGTGCACTGGCGGGTGACTAGCGTGCCTGCCATTTTCCGCATAGAAGATGACAAGGTGACTGCAAGTGCACTAGGGGTTTACAGCAAGGACTGGTTGCAGCGTCAAATTGAAACCGGCAATACCGGTTCATTGGGTCAACGCGGTCCGATTCATTCGATTTTAGAACCGGATTTGATGCAAGTGGCGATGCAGCGATTACAGTCGATTGACCTGGGCGCATTAAAGAAAAAAGCCATTGAGCGTTTCTGGTCTCGCCAAACATTCACTGACTTACCCAAAGCCACGCAGTATCGGATAAGAACGGTTGATCCAACCATCGTCATGCAGCGGCCACTATTGGATGCCAATGGCCGAACATTGATCCCAGCAGGAACGCGTATTAACCCGCTCAAAGCCTTGCCATTTACTCAGCAGCTTGTGGTGTTTAATGCGTCGAACGCTGATGAAGTGGACGCAGTAGCGCATTGGCTTGAGACGCAAGATAGGACACTGCGCCGCATTACGCTTATCACCACGCAGCTCGACCGTACTCAAGGTTGGAATAGCCTCAATGCGCTCGAAAAGACATTGGATAGCCCGGTTTACCTTCTCAATGCCTCGCTAAAGCAGCGCTTTGATTTGCAAGTCACCCCATCGTTTGTTCAAGCAAAGGGACTCGCGTTTGAAATAGAAGAAACTCCAGCAAAGGAGCTTGTTCATGAAAAAGCTCAATAATACGTATCGTCTGTTGCGGACTCTCGTTGTCATGTTTGTCCTGGGCGCATCTATTCCTGCTAAAGCCGAACTGACCTGCCCAGACGCGGGTTTATTGTCGGGTAAGTTGCTGACGGATGTTTGCTGGTCATGCATTTTTCCTATCCGGGTTGCAGGTCTTCCACTTGGCTCTGGCAGTGTCCCAAGCGGCGCATCAAACAAGTCATTTTGCTTATGTGAAGACAACTTAGGCGTGCCAAGGCCAGGTATTGTTACCAGCATGTGGGAGCCAGCGCGTCTGATTGAACTGGTCAGAACGCCGGGTTGCTCGCCTTCCCTGGGAGGGATTCGTTTACCGTTAGGTGATAGGCGATTGCAAGGTGGTCATGGCGAGGGTGAATACGATACCGGTGATCTCGCTTTCTACCATTACCATTATTACGCCTTTCCGCTGTTGGTCATGCTCGATTTATTCATGGATGGCAATTGCAATGCCGATGGTTACATGGACTTTGACTTGATGTATTTGTCGGAATTGGACCCAACATGGCTGAACGATGAACTGGCCTTTTTTACTCAGCCTGAAGCGGCTGCCGTTGCCAATCCATTGGCTATATCTGCTTGTACCGCTGACGCTGCTTCATCAACGCTTGGTAAACCCATCGACCAGTTGTTTTGGTGTGCTGGCAGTTGGGGCCATCTCTACCCGTTATCTGGCCACACCTTAGCCTTTGGCTCATTAGCAGAAAACACCAGCCATTTAGCGGCGCGTGCAATCGCGGCTCAACACAGGCGTGGTCTTGCTAGGCGAACAATGGGGAACAGTGCGCTATGCCGACCTGTTATCGAACCCATGCTGCCGAAATCCCAATACAAGATGAGTATGTTCTTCCCTGTACCGGAAACTGAAAGTGCGCATGTCATCGGTGAAAGCACCATGAAATGGGGAGAGTGGAGAATGATCCCCGGTGCCGGTGAAGATGCGCTCTACATTTTGTGGCGCTGGCAAGACTGCTGTAACTCGGGAGGTTAACCATGAAACCAACGCTTTTTACCCGAGTTTTAGCGGGTATTTTATCAATCACTATGGCGTGCTTGCCCTTACATGGTGTGGCCGCTGATGTGCAGCGCCAATCCGGCCTAAGCGGACAACAAGAAGGTAAGCAATTACTGCAAAACTGGACGATGCCCGCACTTAACGGCAATACGTTGTCGGTGCCGAATGGCAGTGGTCATGAGTCCATTAACTTGCAAGAGCTTTTCCCTGGTATGGATCAGGGCTCATTGGATGTCTTAACGGGCGTTTATGGCTCTGATGCCAGTATGAATCAATTGGGGACACAGCGCCAAGAGAGCATGGCATCTGAAAGTGGCGCTATGGGTGAAGCATTTCGTTCGCTACAGCAAATCAAAGACCGGTCTCGGCCAGATATGGTCAATGATCCGCTTTGGGCATTAACTGATGCGGTTCAAACTGACCCCAATCTATTAACGCAAAGCTTCCCAGGCTGTGAGTCTCAAGGTGAAGGCAGCCCAAATTACCAGCAATGTGACAGGCTCAATACAGCGGTTAACAGCTGCACTATTACTCACGATTACACGGCAGGCATCATTGAGCATGTTTCAGGGCCGATGAACCTTCGCTCTTGTGGTGAAGGGTGTCTTGAAGTTTGGATAGGACGTATTGGCGACAACTACTGGAGTGGCCGTTGTAAAGTGTTTGAACAGGCCATCACACTAAAAGTCGTGAACCCCGATGCGATTACTTCAGCCGTTCTTGAGTACGCCAAATGGGATGACTACATGCAAGTTTGGCTTGGCGATCAGAAAGTCTGGTCTGGGCCGAACAATAACTTTCCACCAGAAACGGCTGGCCGCTGCGAGCTCAGTACCAGTTGGGAGCGCAATCCTAATACTGACCTCACCGCCAAGTTAAAAGCGGTAGAGCCCGGTTTAGAAGTGCCAGTCAAAATTCGCGTATCGGTAACGGGTAGTGGTGAGGGGTATGCACGCATCAAGGTGCGCTTTGATCCAACCAAGGTGGTGATGAATGATAGTTGGTCACCACAGTCCTGTATCGAACAAGCAGCGGATATCCCGGCTAAGTTTTCAGACTACAGCATTCAATGTACGGATCAGCCGTCATCAACCAACGGATGTACGGTGGTCAATGGTGTTTCAGTTTGTGAATCCTATTTTGCCCCAAGCCCAGTGGCTGGCATATCGCCTTTGTGTCGGCGTGTACAAGTCAGTGTGGATGATGAAAGCTATAAGGGGATTGAAAATCAGGCCTGCCAAGTGCTTGAAGATAATCCTTCCTGTGGCTTCATGTCGTCAGAATGTGCCGAGACCAATGATAAAGGTGAATGCATTCGTTTTACCGATACCTATGACTGTGGATTGCAAACCAGCGATCCAAAGTGTGTGGTATCTAACCTTATGCCAAGTAGTTTTGAGGCCTGTGAGCCTACTCAGACGATTACGCCATTTACTGAAACCAAGCATGTACCGGATTACCAGGTGTGCGAGAAGATCAGCACGCTTACTGAGTGTCAGTTAGAACGACGTGTATCCGCTGAAACTCATCAACAAAGCTGGTCTATTGAGCGTGGTTGCTTTAGCTCTGAAACGCTCAGCTTTGTTCCACAGCACAGCAGTACTATGCAAACTGGGAACGCGATACTGAGAATTTTTGATAATCAAAATACTGAGATAAAAATTACCGAGTCGCCATCCAAGGCAAATGGTTGGAAAACGACACTCTCACTGACGGGCAATAAGGAAACGGTGACTGAGACGAAACCGTCCATTAAATACCCTGAAATGACGTGTCCAAAAGGAACCTTGGTTGGTTCATTGTGTAAAGTCGCCAATGGGTCGATTATTTCGTGGCATGAACCTCAGGAAGTTACTCGTTCCAGATGTGAATCCGGCTGGAACAAAGTCGATTTCGATACTTGCAGCCGAGAAGTTCAGAAGTGTTTGGCTCCTGCGAAACTGAGCGCTTCATTGACCTTCTCTGGCAAGTACTTAGAACAGGACGTTGTTCATCAATCAAGTGATCCGGGCATAGACCAATGCTTGATGCAAACGGATCAGTTTACTGCCGTGCAGTGGCAGTGTTTGGATACGGGCACAAAACGAATCGACGGGTTAACGGTTGGTAGTGGCGAGTTGGCCAATCTTGGGAGCCTTTATCCAGCGGTTGTTTCGTCTCCTGTTCATTTAACCAGTCGCGGCAGCTCTGATGGACTGGGACTCTCATGCTGGAGGGCAAGAGCAACCTACAATGCTTCGACTGCTCATCCAGAGTTCAACATGGGCAGCTCAGACAGCTGGGTAGATGCCAATGGTAATACACAAACCATCGTTAATAACGGACAAAACACGACCACCAATACGTGTGCCGCGCTGGAGCAAAACCTGGCCTGCCAGTACGTCAGAACCGAATGCACTGAAGGCGGGGCTGGTCATGAAGGCTTCTGCTATATCCAAAGTTTGGTGTATGACTGCGGACAAAGCGTTGAAGTGCAAAATGCACGAATGGAAACTCAATACAACTGTGAGGGGCCAGTTCGCTGTATGGGCACAGATTGTTTAGAGCCAGAGTCAATCAAGCAGGCTAACTTTGCAGAAGCCGCAGCGATGCTTAATGCGGCGCAGTTTATGACCAATGATATGTCATGTACGGGAGCTGATGGCCAAGATAACGTCGAGTGTACGGTCTTTAAAGGTAATGCTGGCCAGTGCAAAAAAGCCGTTGGTGGCATAGTGGATTGCTGTGAAAAGCCAAGTGGCGTGTCGTTATCGGATTACATCACGATGATAGTGGCGGTTAACAAGCTTGATACGGCAGTCATGGCCATGAATCCGTCTTCGGCAATCTATGGTTCGTGGAATACGCTCAGGGAACCAATCACCAGTACCTGGAGTGCGGTTAAAGAGCCTTTTGTGTCTGCATGGGACTCTCTCATGGGGGCTGGGCCATCAACGGCTGCTGGCGCGGGAGCGGAGCAAGCTGCGACTGGCTTTATGCAGGTGTTGACCAACAAAACGGCTGAGTGGGTAGGCTCTACGTTTGGTTCGGGGGCGCAATCGGCACTGTTTAGTAACGTTGGTGGTGCGGTTGGAGCCGATGGTGTCGTTTCGGGTGGTAACTTTGCCCTGGGGGGCGCTGCGGGCGCGGTTCTGAGTACGGTTATGACGGCCTACATGATTTATTCAGTCACTATGATCCTCATTCAGCTTATCTGGAAATGTGAGCAGAGTGAGTTTGAGATGAACGCTAAGCGGGTATTGAAGAGTTGCCATTATGTAGGCTCTTACTGCAAGTCTAAGTTCTTAGGTGCCTGTGTTGAGAAACGGCAGTCATATTGCTGCTTTACTTCGCCGCTTTCACGGATCATTCAAGAACAAGTTCGTCCGCAATTGGGCCTTGGCTGGGGCAGTGCAAAGTCACCAAACTGCGAAGGTTTGACCGCGAGTCAGTTAAACCAGGTAGATTGGAGCCAAGTCAATCTGGATGAATGGATAGGTATCTTGTCAATAACAGGCAACCTACCCGAAGTACCGTCACTGGATATGGAAAGACTCACAGGCTCAGGAAGTACGCTAAACGTGGATGGAAACCGTCAGGGTGCCGCAGAAAGAGCCATTGAACGGCTAAACGGAATGGATGCCCAGAAATTACGCCAAGAGGCGACGGAAGAAATTTCGGGGAATAACTAGAAGAAAAAATCTTTGTCAGCTCCAGTATATTTTGGAGCTGACATCGCGCTAGATGTTGCATTATATGTAGTAAAGGGAACGTTTTTGAGGACGATTTATGGCTTTGCAAGTTTTGAACTGAGCAGTTTAGCTAATGACTTTTTATATGTGCGTTAAATCGGTAATAAACTTTGCTGCATATTGAAGGTATTCCTGTTGTGGAGTTCGAATTACATCCCATCTTTTTGCATAGTTAAGAGGCCTGTCGCGTTGTTTGGCGTATGTAAGAACAAGCCGACGTTTGGCACGGGATACACCAACAAAGAAAGCACACCGATTAGCATCTTGATCCCCAAAGAATATTTCGTTCTCAACTGCCATAATTATCGTTGAGTCGAACTCCAATCCTTTGCTCTTATGGATAGTCAGAATACGCACAGCCTGATCATCAGAGAAACGAGTCAAGGCTTGAGGCAAATCGGGGGTAAGTTCAAGCAATTCTTCAATGCGTGCTTTGGTATCTCCCACAACTTCACCTAATCTGGCATGTGACTCATAGTCAGGCGAGAGAGCAACAAGAGTCTCCATTCCTATTTCCTTCAAAAATCCACACACAGAATCCCACCATCCTGAAAACGGTTCATCCAACAACTCGGCCATGGCTATGATTTTTCGCTGTTCCTTGAAGAAGCTTTGGAAATTTTGCCTGACGCTAGACTGCACCTCATCATCGGCAAAGGGAATTAATTGATTCATCAGCCGAATCCAAGCTTTGGGCTCTCGCTGGCCATAGAGACAGGACAAATAGTCAACAACGAGCCTTGCGGCAGGTTCGACAGTAATATCCTGCATCTCCTGCTCATTCCGGTACGGTATTCCCCTAACTTCCAATGCCACCATCAGGTGATTGGCGTAAAGATCTAGTTGTTTGGACACTAATACGGCGATTTCGGATAACGGAACTTGTTCATTTCTTATCCATCCGGCAATCAAATCGGCCAAGTACTCAGCTTCTCCCTGGGCATTCTCGAATTGCCACGCGAAGACCTCTCCCTCTTCACCAGCAAGTTGGTGATCAGGCATGACGGAAGCCGGATCGAGCACGCGAATTATCTCGTTCTGCATCCGAAGCAGGCGTGGTTTTGAACGAAAGTTTCGGTACATGTTTAATGGGACCGCTGAAAAATCCCTAGCGAACGTTTGGAAAATTCCGTCCAAAGCACCTGCCCACCCCATGATTTTCTGCTTGGTATCACCGACAGCAGTGAGACGAATGCTTGTACCTTGGAAGGCTACCTTCACGAGTTCATACTGCTGATCCGTGCAGTCCTGGAATTCATCCAAGAAAACATCGCTGTAAGTTTGGCGTATGGCATTTCTTGCGACAGTGGAGGCCTTAAGAATTTGAATTGCTAGCGGTACAAGATCATGAAATGTAATTTGCCTTCTTGTGACTTTTCTTTCGCCAATCGAATAATCCAGATCAAGAGCATCATTACCAGTAAGCACTACTCGGAAACGATCAATAATACGCTTTGCAAACGCATGAAATGTGTAGCTATCAAAACGGGAAGCCAATTCTTGTCCACAGCGTCGCTGGATTCGCTCCTTCAAGTTTTTGCTGGCGTCAACTTTGAAAGAGATAGCGAGTATTCTCTTCGGATAACGGCAGGTTCCGGTTCGTAGGAGGAAGTCAGCTCTTTGTGCAAGCATTTCCGTCTTGCCCGCACCCGGCCCCGCCGTCAGTGCAAGACAGCGCGCTTGTTCCTTCGCAGCCCGCAGTGCATTGGGTTCAAGCGTTAGCCCATCCGAAGGCAGCCATGCATCTACAGCAATCACTCGGGCAGTTCCGCAAGCTTGGCGATCACGGCATCAGTGAGTCGTCCAAATGATTCAGGCATGTTCGCCAGCAAATCCTCGTCGCTTAGTTGAGCGAGAGCATCGATATGAGCAGCGGGCTTGCTGCCCAGTTTAAAAAGCTTGTGATACGTAGAGAAAAGATTTAACTCGCCATAGCTATATTGGGATGAGTCATGATGGCTCTTGCCCAACACGGCTTTAATCGTTGAGTCATCCGGAACTTCCTGCTGAACACCGTAAGCATCTGGGAAAGCAAGGAGCATTGAAAAATCTAAATCCATTGGAAATGAGAAAAACACACCACGCATTTCCAGCTCTGCAAATACACTCTTAGTACCGTTTTCAAAGAAATGGTGGGTACGAACAGGTACTTTGTCATCATTCCAATCTGATAAAGAAAAAGTATTTGGCAGAACTTTTTCAGGTTGATATAAGCCAAGTTGGTTATTTACATACTTTATTCTTCCCCAGCCCGCTTGATATCTGCCCACATCTAAATCGAGAAGGGTCAAAAATGGGATTTGCAGTGCTGATAACAGGCGCCAAAAATGGTTGACATGCCTACCTCCAAGCGGAGCAATCGTAACCGCTGACTCATCAACTGGCGCACCTTTCGCTTGGAAAAGGCGCGATAGTACAATTTCTTCGCTATCCCCTTCACCCAACACAACCAAACGTGAGAAGTAGATCTCAGGGAATGCCTGGACAGCCTCGCGAACAAACTTGTGCGCTTCATCGGTTTTAGCGGGTAATTGGATTTTCGTAATTCTTGATTGCCGGGTTTCGGTAAGTCGAAGATATCGAATATGTTCCGGATCGACACGTCGTAACATTGACGGAGCATGCGTAGCGATTAGGGCCTGAGCATCCTCGTTGCTCGTCATGGAGTTCAGAGCGCTGACAATCCGCCCCAGATAGTGAGGCGAGAGGCTGTTCTCTGGTTCCTCAAGGGCAATCAAAGTAAAGACTGGCGGACGCAATTTTTCTGGGTCAAAAGAGCCGTCCTCACCGGCAAGGACAGCACGCCCAATTGCTTGAGATGAAAGAACCAATGACAGATAGAGCATCGACTTCTGGCCGTCACTGAGTCGGGAAAAATCGACAAGATGTTCATCATGTCCAGGCGAGAATGATACGGACAAATGACGAAGCAACGCCTCGATCTCAGATGCCACAAAAGTAATCTTGGGATCTGTAAAGTAGCTGCCTTTATGAAGGGTGCTCCATGTTTTCTTCAGGTGGGCACTAAAAGCATTGACCGATGGATTAGCAGCCAAACTCTCACTAATCTGGTCGGTGAACCCTTTGACCTCCTCCCGTTCATTTTCCCAGTTCACTGCCCGTAGCAAGCGGCCAAGCAGCGCGTTCGTTCCATATGCTATGTGGTCAGTCGGATCTCTTCTTGCGGGCAGATAGTGGACTTGTATGTGATTTCGTTCAGACCTGGGAACCGTTTGAGGATTTAGAGGCGAACCATCCGGGTCAGCTTCAAGCACATACACAAAAGTCTCATCAATATCCCCATCTAGGCCCATAGTGGCACTTAGGCGATATCGTACCCTAGGAATTCCGTCAGGGTCATCAAGGCGCATGTGGCTGAAATGGGGAGCAACGGTCGAGTTATCTTCTTCATCCTCCAACTCGGGGAACACGAAGTCCGCCTCAATCCATAACTGCCTTTCTTCGGGCGCTTCTTGTTCATCGTGCGGGACATGGAAGTCTGAGCGCTGAATACGGCGTAATGATGGATCAAATGCAAACAGTCGGCACAAAGCCTGGAGTGCAGCAGTCTTGCCTGACCCGTTGGGGCCAATCAGATAGGTAATATTTTCCAGTGTCAGTTCTGTTGGTTCAGCACCAAAACTCTGAAAATTTGAAACCCGAATACTGTGCAGTTTCATTCTTTTATCCTAATACATATGGCCCGAAAAATTTAATCTTCCTGTTCCATGGGTGATTTTTACAGAACAAGAATTCCCTACACTCGAGCCCGTGCACGTTCTCTAGCCTTAAGCTCTATGCGTTGTGATATTTGGCTATACAGCTGGGCTTCCTCATTCTCTCGATCAGTAACAGTCACAACCAAGGCATAGTCTTCTTGTTCGAAACTCAACGCCTCACCCCAATCTCTATCTTGTCGAGTAATTACAACAAACCACTTTTCAGAAGGCTTCGGCTGTTTAATCCGCCAAGTTGAAGATTGAACCGTACCTTTACCTCTTAATTCAGCACTTATGTCCCTATTGCTTGTAGCATCATCATTTCTGGTTTTAGTTTCATCCTGAGTACTGTGATTGAAATGCCTTTGAACAGACTCAAGCGACTGATCTTTGACTAACCTAAAAGACATTTTAGTGGCCACATAGTCTATCCTAGTTGTCCTGACCGCTGGACAATAAGACAGAGTAACTCTAATTTCTCTGGAAGCACGCTGAGACCTTAAAAAATCATCGGGAAGCGGCAGTTCGAAAAAGTGATGCGAGTTGTTTTCTATTTTATCTTCAGCCATTAAGACAACCGCATTTTGTGAAGATCTAAAAAGCTCCCCCTCATCAACAGCACCATAACCAGCTATATCTCTAAACGCATCTCGTCCATTTGCGCTCCTATAAGATTTCTTCATATCTTCAGGAAAGCTGTTTTCAATCTCCGACAGCATATTCGCATGATTAACCAGTAGTGCTCTGAGCAAATTAGCAGAAGCCTTCGGATAGTTATTCAATAAACGACCTGCAAGATGGGTAATGTAAGGTGCCGCAAAACTTGTTCCGCTAATTTCGCTAAACAATGTGTTCCCAACGAATAGACTATTGCAGGTCAATACCCCCATGCCTTTCTTAACATCCTTCAGTTCGTTGCCTATTCTAATAGGAGTAGCCAGGTTTCCACCAATAGCTACCAGTTCGGGTTTAATTGCGCCTTTAATAGATGGACCGTGACGTGTAAATGGCGATGGTTGATTTTCTGTAGCTGGAGCCAATTGACTAATTTCAGGATACCGTTGAGCATCGAAAGTCGCGTTATGTCGAGCCAAGCTGCCCACTGTTAGAACGTTTAGTGCCGGAGCTGGATCTATGATGATACTTTCGTCAGCTAGAAGGTATTCTGGATACTCGTTCCTCCAGCTATGTCTTGGCACATCTGGATCGATAGAGCCTGAGAAGTTTCCAGCAGAAACGACAAATAAGATATTGAAGTCCCTAGCCAATTTATCCAAGACATACGCAATTCCTCGAATATGGCGATTATCGTAAGGTGCATTGGAATTCCCTAACGACAAATTGAAAATCCGACATTGGTGTTCCTCGACAAAATAGGTTACAGCTTCAATGAGCGTTTTTTCGATAGAACTGGAGTCAAATTCTGCATTCTCATCAAGAATTCTACCATTGAAAATCCAAAGTTCAGGGTGCCAATAATTTGTTGAGTTACACGCTTCCAAGTCACCATACAGAGCTACACCAGCAACAGCAGTGCCATGACCATTCAAATCCATGCCGTCTGTATCACCAATAAAGTCTGCACTTTCCGCAATTGCGGGTGCCAACAGGGGGTGGTTAGTATTTACTCCGCTATCAAGGACGCAAACTCTTGCAGCTTGATGAGTAGGGGATTGTATTCCTTCAGGAATTCTATTGATGTCACAATTTAGTTGGCTATAGCGAATACCGCTCTTGGGGGGGAGATCAACAAGTCTGACATCAGAGTGATTCAGCAGTAGATTAACCTGACTAGAGTTAACCTCCAAACGGTACATTACTAAGCTATCAAGGTTAACTTTATCTGTTCGCCGTATTCCGTTATGAGCTAGCCAACGCTCAAATGCATCACAAGTGCTTAATCTCTCTGGGTGATGAGCAACAGCTACAGGCCAAAGCTCTACATCTAAGAGAAACTTCTCTGCTCTTGGTAAGCCATGCCTTCTTAGAGCCCAACTTTTCCGGTCATCACTTGTCCAGTTATCGATTCCCTCTATGGCTTCGAGAATCTGTTTGTACGTCAACTCCGCATCGTCTAAACCTAGACGTTGCAAGTGATCTGCAAACACAGCCATGCCGGTTTCATCAACAAAAACAACACACAGATGATTGTCTTCTTGGCTTACAAACTCGATACCATGTTTGTTTAGATGGGTAATATCGAGAAGTCCTGTATAACGAATTTTCAGTACAAAATTACCAGGGCGTGACGTTTGTTGACTTTGTGCGAATTTGAATGATTCAGTTAAGTCTCTGGATAATTTTTGACCATGCCCACGAAGATCACCTCGTGGATGTCTTGGAATATTGATTTTTCTTGTTCTACGTTCATTTTCAAGCAGTTCTCTTTCAATCTTAAGATGTTCATAATTAGCCATTCCTAGTCCCTTTTTTTAACTTTCTCGAGAAGCTGCTTGCTTCAAGTCCTTAACGGTCAAAAATTCCTGACTACGTAGGATCATCCTTTTTACTGCTCTACGAACAATACGTTCAATATCAGCGCCACTCTTTGTAGAAAATATCCCGAGGATAGATTTATCATCTAACTCAAATTGGCGACGTACACCACGCAATTTGAGTGAAAGAATTTGTTGTATTTGCAGCTCATCAGGTAATGGGAAGTCAATTTTTTCATCGAAGCGTCGCCAGATAGCACTGTCTAAAATGTGCTCATGGTTTGTAGCTGCTAAAATTAGACTCTTCCCTTGATAAGCGTCCATCATCTGAAGCACTGCGTTAACGACGCGGCGTAACTCACCATGTTCACCTGAGTCAGAACGTTCTTTGCCTATGGCGTCAAATTCATCAAATAAAACCACCATAGAATGTTCAGAAACAAAATCAAAAACTTTGCGAAGATTCGCGGCTGTTTCACCCAAAAAAGAAGATACCAACGCATCGAGACGAACAATTGCAAGAGGTAAATCAAGCTCAAAAGCAATGACCTCAGCTGCTAAGGTTTTCCCGCAACCTGGAGGACCATGAAAAATAATTTTTCCAGAAGGCTTCATTCCAAAACTTCTCAGTACATCGACACGGCGGTGTTCCTCAAGAAGTTCCTCGATGGGTGCGATACTAGATTCAGGTAAAACCATTTCTTCTATTGGTCGCTGAGCTTGTCGAACATCTAAAAGTGGTAGTCCTCGCTCTTTATCTACAGGAGGAGTAGGCAAAGCGTTACGTCCATTTTGTTTAAGCGGTCTTAAATGCTCACCATACAATATCTGCTCAAGATCATTTGCAAGAAGGTGATGTTGCTTTTGACGCTCATCTTGAATAACAGCTTCTGAAGCAAGCCGAAAGGCCTCGGAATCACCAATGGCTCCAGCCCTAATCAACTGTCTCAGTATTTTACCGTTAGCCACTATTATTCCCCTTTGCAATGTTCATTTATAATCGAATTACTCAGTCGTTTATCGTATTAAATACTAATTATTTCATCATATTAATAACGATTTAAAATAATCAGACGTAACTACTTAGTATTATCTGAGGCTATGATGGGGCTTAGCCCATTCGATTTTGCATAATCTAAAATTAGTATTTCTATCATAGACGCTTGAGAGCGGTGTTCTTTTTCCGCTGCTGCTTTTAGCAACAGCTTGATTTCTTTAGATGTTCGTATTGACAAAGTCTCTTCTTTGGAACGCGACACTGTGCTTCTCCATGATAAATAAGCAATACAATGTACTGCATTATGCGTACATTGTATACTGTTTATTGAACTCATTACCGATAGCATGGATAGCGATATAGAGCCCCTTCGAGAGGGGCTGGTTGATGGGAGGCTAGTTGGCGGGGGTATCTGTTTCCTCTTCAGTGATATCGTCATCGGTCGAAGGCACCGCTTGCTCAACTTCTGCTTCTTTACCCTTAGCTTGGGCTGATTTTCGTGCTCGAATTTCGATATCAATAATGCGTCGTGCAAGTTTGATAATGCGCTGTTGCCATGCGTAGTTGCCATCAACACGTTGCTTGTTGCTAAGCACGCTAGATAACCAGAGTGTGTCCATTGAGATCATCAACGAATCGAGTTTGCGCACTAAGCCGACAAACTGGCCAACCTGAGGCGAGCTGATTTTAGCGTTGAAGGTAATCGGGTCGGTGTAGTCAGGTACTTCATCGATGCCGTTGGACTCCATCAATTTGTCCAAACGAGATTGTTCGTTGTCTACCGCCTTAGCGCAATCCTCGATCAACTGGCTAATGATCTGTTCCACTTCATCAATTTCGTTCTCATCGCCAATGATGCGCAGGATGACATCGATTCCGTAAAGCGCACTGACCGTCCGTCTAAAAACACGGTCAACGACACGTTGTGCCTGTAAGCTGTTAATTGTGAATGATTGTTCAAAGATGGGTTTTGAATAATTGGGTTTTGCTTGGGCCATAAGTTTGCTCCTGATATGACAATAATCAGTCCCTAGCCTAATCCTCTGTGAGGTAATGGCCTTTCAGCTAGGTGGAAGAATTGAGCATCTTTCTAACTATCCTGTCTGGATAAGACGGTTACACTGACTATCAAATATTGCTGATCTGTTTCAGTGATATCTGCGCCTGAGAGCATGAGCTCAAAGGAAGCCCGCCGCTGAGTTTTCTCAGTGGTACTAAGAGGTAGCTAGCCTCCTTAAACAAATAGCCTGCATGTTTTTACATGCTCAACCATGCGTTCCTTGCGGTTCGCCTTTTCACCACCCAACTGGGGGAGTTCTCCCCAGTTGGGTGTGACTCCTTCACAACCAAATTAAGGAGTCACCAATGGAATATATCTTCGGATTTATTATCCAAATCGCAGGCATTATGTTGCTTGCAAAACTGAGCTGGTCGCTTTTGCGATTGCTTGCTCGTCAAAGCGTGCGCCCGTTTCGATTTGTACTTACTCAAATCAAGCGATTGCTCACACCAACACCAAAACGTCGTCCAATGGCAGTGCCTAAAGCTCCTGGTATGCCCCGTTTGACATCTGCGTTTTACAAAGAGCCACATCAGTACGACATGGCTTTACTCGAAATACCAACCTATCTGCGTCGTCAGTCTTCTTTGCCCAGCCGGGTAGAAGCAACTGTGTGCACAGAGTTCAACTAAGACGAGGAGAACATCATGAAAAACCAAGTAACACTCATAGGCTACGTTGGCGCTGAGCCAGAGACGCGAGCCTATCCATCAGGTGATTTAGTGACCAGCATTTCGCTGGCCACTTCTGAGAAATGGCGTGACCGTCAATCCAATGAGCTCAAAGAGCATACGGAATGGCATCGGGTTGTTTTTCGAGATCGTGGTGGATTTAAGTTAGGGCTAAGAGCAAAAGATTTAATCCAAAAAGGAGCGAAGCTTTTTGTTCAAGGTCCTCAGCGCACGCGCTCATGGGAGAAAGATGGCATTAAGCATCGATTGACCGAAGTGGCCGCGGACGAGTTTCTGCTTCTTGATAGTGTGAACAAAGCATCTGAGCCATCAGCGGCGGATGATGCGGGCTCCCAAGCTAATTGGGCACAAACTTATCCTGAACCAGATTTTTAACCGAGCAAAACCCTTTAACCCAGTCGGGAGTACTTTCCCGTCAGGGGCAGACTCCCACTTTGATTGTCGGAGTCCATAATGGAAAAACCAAAGCTAATCCAACGCTTTGCTGAGCGCTTTAGTGTCGATCCAAACAAGTTGTTCGATACCCTAAAAGCAACAGCATTTAAGCAACGTGACGGTAGTGCACCGACCAATGAGCAGATGATGGCGCTCTTGGTGGTTGCAGATCAGTACGGCTTGAACCCTTTCACCAAAGAGATTTTTGCACTCCCTGATAAACAAGCTGGGATTATTCCAGTGGTAGGTGTCGATGGCTGGTCTCGCATCATCAATCAACACGACCAGTTTGATGGCATGGAGTTTAAGACTTCAGAAAACAATGTCTCACTGGATGGCGCGAAAGAATGCCCGGAATGGATGGAATGCATCATCTACCGGCGCGACCGTTCGCACCCAGTCAAAATCACTGAATACCTGGATGAAGTCTATCGACCGCCTTTTGAAGGTAACGGCAAAAATGGCCCTTACCGTGTAGATGGTCCATGGCAGACGCACACTAAGCGAATGCTAAGACATAAATCCATGATCCAGTGTTCCCGCATTGCGTTTGGCTTTGTGGGAATTTTCGATCAAGACGAAGCGGAGCGAATTATCGAAGGCCAAGCAACATATGTTGTTGAGCCATCTGTGATTCCACCCGAGCAAGTTGATGATCGAACCCGAGGGCTTGTTTACAAGCTTATCGAGCGGGCGGAAGCTTCAAACGCTTGGAATAGTGCATTGGAATATGCCAATGAACATTTTCAAGGTGTTGAACTGACGTTTGCGAAACAAGAAATATTTAATGCACAGCAACAAGCAGCCAAAGCGCTCACACAGCCTTTAGCTTCTTAGCGCCATGCATTCATTCTACTAACCCTGGCGGGATTATTCTCCCGTCAGGGGGAAGGTCTCGTCTTTTTTTGGAGATCTTCCATGACTAAATCAGCCTCACTTTTTCGCTTGGTATTGGTTGTTGCCCTTGTCGTAGGTTCGATTCAAGCCGGTAAAGCGGCAATTGATTCGGTTCAAGCAAGTGTTGTTCAGCACCAAACAGCGTTAGCGCAAGCTGCAAAGTAACCACTTAACCCTGAAGGGGAGTTCTCTCCTTCGGGGGAGTCTCCCCTCAAAGGAGGCAATATGAAGGTTATCGACCTATCACAACGTACTCCTGCATGGCACCAGTGGCGCATTGCAGGGGTTACGGCATCTGAAGCCCCAATTATTATGGGGCGTTCACCCTACAAAACACCTTGGCGATTGTGGGCAGAAAAAACCGGATTCGTATTACCGGAAGACCTGTCGAATAATCCTAATGTGCTTCGCGGTATTCGGTTGGAGCCTCAAGCAAGGCGAGCATTTGAGAATGCGCACAATGACTTTCTTCTGCCGTTATGTGCAGAAGCCGATCATAACGCAATCTTTCGGGCCAGCTTTGATGGCATCAACGATGCGGGCGAACCCGTTGAATTGAAATGTCCTTGCCAGTCAGTTTTTGAGGATGTGCAAGCTCACCGAGAACAAAGCGAGGCGTACCAGTTGTATTGGGTGCAAGTACAGCACCAAATACTGGTCGCCAATAGCACGCGAGGTTGGTTGGTTTTCTATTTTGAGGATCAACTGATTGAGTTTGAAATACAACGAGACGCATTGTTCTTAACTGAATTGCAAGAAACAGCGCTTCAGTTTTGGGAGTTAGTACAGACCAAAAAAGAACCGTCAAAATGCCCTGAGCAAGATTGTTTTGTTCCCAAGGGTGAAGCCCAATACCGCTGGACATCACTGTCTCGACAGTATTGCTCAGCACATGCCGAAGTGGTTCGACTGGAAAATCACATTAAATCTTTGAAAGAGGAAATGCGAGACGCTCAGTCAAAATTGGTCGCCATGATGGGTAACTACGCTCATGCCGACTATGCTGGGGTCAAACTCAGCCGCTACATGATGGCGGGCACGGTGGACTATAAGCAATTGGCCACCGATAAGTTAGGCGAGCTGGATGAACAGGTTTTAGCCGCTTACCGAAAAGCGCCACAAGAGCGGTTGCGCATTAGCACCAATAAGCCAGAGCAGCCCGTTGAAACACCAATCAAAATCAGTCTTGAGCAAGATAACTTGGTTCTGCCAGGTGACTCGCCGAGCTCATTTTACTTTTAACGTTCACTTGGAGCCGATTTCGGCTCCTTTCTCATGCGCTTACATCGAGTGCATTAGAAAGCAGTTTCACTCGTAGCCAATGCTGGGTACGAATGATAGAGCGAGCTGAACTCTTACATACACAGCCATACCACAATCAACACACCACCCGACGGGGACTTCATTCCCTGTTGGGGCATGGGGCCTCGTTAAAACTGATGAGGTTTACCATGACTGAACAATCCCCATTTTTGGTTCAAGTGAATCAAGCGTTTAATGTCCCGGCTCCTGATGCTTTCGTTCTGGAAGGATTTAGTGCCGACACTACCCATCCAAACATTCCCGTTCGCAAGGACGAGTATGTTTTTAGAAAAGAAGACTTACGTGATGTATTGGCGTTCTTGTCTCACCCAGACGGTGACGGTTTGTATATTACAGGCCCCACTGGATGCGGTAAGACCTCGCTAATTTGCCAAGTTGCTTCTCGATTGAATTGGCCTGTTCAGCAAATTACTGCGCACGGTCGATTGGAGTTGTCCGATCTTATCGGTCACCACACGCTGGTTAATGGCAACATGACTTTTGTATATGGACCGCTGGCACTGGCTGTCAAGCATGGCCATTTGCTGATCATTAATGAAATGGATCTTGCTGAGCCTGCTGAACTGGCTGGGCTCAATGACATTTTGGAAGGTGCCCCGTTGGTCATTGCACAAAATGGCGGAGAGATCATCATGCCACATACCAAGTTTCGTTTTATCGCAACCGGCAACAGTGCGGGCAGCGGTGACCAAACGGGCTTGTATCAAGGTGTGCTCCAACAGAATTTGGCTTTTCTTGATCGCTTTAGAATCATCGAAGCGACCTATGCAGAGCCTTCTGTAGAGGAAGCCATTCTGGAGAACGTTGCGCCGGGCTTGCCAGAAGTCTTTCGCCAAAAAATGGTGAAAGTGGCTGGTGACATTCGTCGTCTTTTTATTGGGGGCGCGGATGGCGGTGCTGAGCTTAGTATCACCATGTCCACTCGGACCTTGGTGCGCTGGGCAAAGTTAACACTTGCTTTCAAAGGTGCTCCTAACGCAGTGGAGTATGCACTGGTTCGGTCTTTGACGGCTCGTGCTGAGTTGGAGCAACGAGAAGCCATTCACCGTATTGCCGCTGATGTCTTCGGTGACCACTGGGAGGATTGATGATGGAAAAGTGCTTTGCTCTTTACCGTTACAGTCATTCTGATGGGACAGCCAAAGAATGGGCTATTTACGTTGGAGCAGGTAACCAGGAGGTTGAAGTTCGGTTTGGAAAAGCAGGTCAATTGTCGCAGCAGCGATTGATTGACTCGACTGATCCTAACGCAGAAGCAGACCGAAGAATCAATGAGAAAATCAACAAGGGTTATCGATTTGTTGGACAAGTCGGCATTGATCATCAAGGGCGGCCATTTGAACTATCAAATGCGCTTGATAGCGTCGCGTGCGCCAATAACGTCAGTTGGGAGTTTCGTACTCGCAAGGACGTCAATGGCCAAATATCGCTGGCGCAAAAAGCGTTGTTCGATATGGCAAAGCTGCTTGAAGCCTATGGCTTGGCTGTTATTGATGATAACCAGGTCAGGATTGGAGAATGGTCATTAGGGTTTTGCAAAAGCGGATTACCTAGTACCAATCAAATCAGCATGGTGTCAGGTGAAGGCGCTGGCATTGTTAACACTGATGATGGCCCGTGGCCATTGTTGCTGTTACTGGCCTTTAAGCGTCAATTACCACCACTGTGTTCGCTTACAGTAGCGAGTCCTGAAGGGATAGAAGTATCCGACCAACTGAAGTTGGAAAAAGATGTATTGCGTTTGCTAGGCAGTGATTTAGAGCGGGTTCGCCCGATAGCTGAAGCACTGGACTTAATGCCTGTGAAAATCGATCTCAACCAATCGTCGCCTGATTCGCAAAATTACTATTTCTGATAGTGATGTTGCCATTAGCGCGTCAACTACTACCACCCAAACGGGGGCCATTGCTCCTGCTGGGAGTGGTGCGTCCCCATCTCGCATGAGGATGCACTATGAGTATTCAAACCCTCGACAAACTTTTGATTTGTCACATCGACTGTTCCATCTGGAGCGGTAGAAAAAAACTAAGGCCTGAAGATTTCAGACTAGCCAATGGCAGCCAACTTCCACCGAAGGATGTTGCCAGCTTAGGGAGTAAAAAAATTTGCGACCCTGAGGCATTGGCGAACTTTGAAAGGCTTAAGAAAGAAGCGCAGCGGTTGTGTGAGCAAGTCGGTGTGCGGTTTTTAGGTGGCTATGCCGTCCCTGAAGACCGAATTGATCAGATTGTTCCTGAGCTTGACCGGATCGGTCAGGAGTTTGCGCAGTGCAAGCAGTTGTTCTTGGACAACTATGATCAGGTGACTTTTGACTGGGTTGCAAAACACCCGGAATTTGCAGATGCAATCCGACGTGCATTATCACCCATCGAAGACGTGGAACAACGGCTTCAGTTCGATTATGCCATCTATCGAATGCAACCGGCTGACCAAGCTGGTGGCTTAGATGACAAGGTCAATGGTATGGGACACACCCTTTTTAGGGAGGTGGCTCGTGATGCCAATGAACTGTTTGAACGTTCCGTTGCAGGTAAGAATCAAATCAGCCAGCGAGCCCTTAATCCTCTCAAACGGTTAAGAGACAAGTTGGATGGTTTGTCATTCCTAGATCATCGAGTTCAGCCGATGGTTGAAGCGATGGACAATTTATTTGTTCGTCTGCCGAAGACCGGCCCTGTGACAGACAATCTCTATCACGAACTGATGGCGACCATTTTAATTTTGTCTGATCCAGACAAGATGAGAATGCACGGTGAAGGTCAATTGGATATCAGGCAACTGATGCCCAAACCTGAACCTAAACCCGCACAGCCAGTATCTGCTCAGGCAGATAACTTGCGTGCAATACCCCAACCAACCGTCAGACCAAACCTTGGTTCGACTGTACCAAACTCGTTTTATTTCTAACGTCCTTGAGGGCATGTTGCCCTGAAGGGAGCATGTCCTCTGAACTATGTAAGAGGAAATTATGCAACCAACCATCCATAACCCCAGCCAACTGAACCAGTTTGAAGCACATTTTCGTGGTGTGACTGATGCTGTTGAAAGTGAATCGATACCAGAAGTGGCGTGTTGTCGAACGTTAGTACAACGGTCGTACTCAACACATAGTGTCGTGATCCCCGAGAACCCAGTGCTGATCGCAGATGCGGACGCACAAGGAGCTTGGGTAACGGCCATGGTATTTGTTCCAAACATGGCATTGCAGCAAACCGCTCATGAGCGAGCTTGGCTGCAATATCAACACGAGGTGTCTACTCAGTTACAAGACCAGTACGGTCTGACATTGGATGACATCCTGAGTTTAGACCAGTTTAAAACGTCATTTGAGCAGCATGAAAGTCCAGCTCAATTGGTGGCTTGGCTAGGTCAAAAATACGACCTGGATAAGCTAAAAGCACAGGTTTAAACACCCACATTCCCAGCGGGGAAACACTCCCGCTGAGGGAGTATTCCCCCTGATGATTAGGAGACTCCCATGAATCATCCATTAAAAAATGCACTGCCAATCGTTGCCGCCGCTTATGGCGAAAAGTTTGGTGTGAAGGTGCTTATTCAAGGACAAGATGCGTTTACCGATGGTGAGCGGATTGTGATCCCAACAGCAAACCCAGACGACCCACACTATCAACAGATAGCTTGGGGTTACCTGGCTCATGAAGCGGCGCATATTCGCCATACTAATTTTGACATGGTGCAGAAGGCGTTGTCCAAACCGATCCGTAAGGCACTTCTCAATATCATTGAGGATGTTCGCATTGAAAACGAATTGGCAAAGGATTACCCCGGAACCAGGCGCAGTATTTCGCAAGTGATTGAGTACATGGTGGACACACAGCAAATGTGTGTACCTGAACAGCTTGAGCCTGCATCTAACTTGCAAGCATGGTTGTTGTTCCGCTTGAGATGCCATTTTCTGGGCCAGAAAGCGCTGACGCCTTTGTATCAAGCGATTGATGAAAGAGTGAGACAACTCTTTCCTGCCGCAGCGATGAGCCGGTTAAGCGCCATGCTGACAGCAGTGCCTAGCTTAGGGTCTACAGGTGAAGTGCTGAAACTTGTCGATGCCATCGTTGCCATGTTGGAAGAAGAATCTCGTCCACCACAGGATGAGTCGGATGCTGATAGCGGTAATGACATTGGACAAGATGCGAGTAATGACAGCAATAACAGTAGTGATAGTCAAACCCCAGAAACAGATTCGTCTGCAACGGGGGATTTTGCTGAAACGGGTGATTCAGATAACTCTGATCAAGCTGACAATTTGCGACAAGCCTTAGAGGCCAGTGCCGCTCAGTTTGAACCCGATACCTTTGCACAAGTGGCAGAAGTGTTGTCGGAACAAGCTGAAGGACATCAGGGCGTCACTCCACTCAGTTTGCCCCAAGCAGAGCAAGCTATGTTGGGTGATGAGGCCATCTTGACCTTATCGGCGTCTGAGTCGGCTCAAATTCGAGCCCGACTTAGAGGTATGGTTCAGTCCAGTCAGGACAATCGGAATCATGCCAAACGGCACGGTCTTCGAGTTGCAACCCATCGTCTTGCCGCTTCCCAAGCAGGTGAGTCGAGATTGTTTATTCAAAGGCAGCCGCGCATTGCGCCCAATGCTGCTGTTCACTTGCTTGTCGATATATCGGGCTCAATGGGTAAACCCATTGGCGAAGGTAATCGCAAGTACTTTCATGTTGCCAATGAAGCTGCTTTGGCTTTGGCCATGGCATTGGAAGGTATACCGGGTGTTGTACCTGCGGTCAGTTATTTTCCTGGTATTCATCAGGAAGTTTCTATCGCGTTATTGCCCAAGCAATCGGTTCGACATCGGGCCGCCTGTTTTGACCAAAAACCACGAGGTTGTACGCCTATGGCACAAGCTATGTGGTTTGCGGCAAACAGTTTGTTGGCACAAAAACAGAAGCGAAAGCTAATGATAGTGCTAACCGATGGTGACCCAGATGATTGGGCTGCTACGCATGACATTGTTGACCGTTGCAGACGAAGTGGCTTTGAGCTGCTGGGGATCGGGATTCAAACACGCAGTGTTGAGAAATTCTTTCCTCAAAGCATCGTGATTAACGACGTCAAAGATCTGAAGCGTGAGTTATTCGAAGTAACACAACAACTGTTAATTCAGTAACCACATCAACTTTACCACCCTGCGGGGACGATTCCGTCCCCGTCAGGGCATGGGTTCGTCTCCGTTTTTTTTGGAGACTCCTATGAAAAACAGAAAGTTCTTAGCTGGCGAAGAAGCCGGTACTTACATCGTTCCTGAGCAAGTGACTGAAGCGGATATATTAGATATGGCGCTCAAGCTTGCCCGTGGTCGATTGAGTAAAGGTCGCAAAATTGAACAGCCATCGTCGGCGTTCTCATACCTGCAAACACTGATGCACGAGTATGAGCACGAAGTCTTTGGCGTGCTGTTTCTTGATACAAAGCATCGCGTTATTCGATTTGAAGAGCTATTCAAAGGCACTTTAGATGCGGCGAGCGTGTATCCAAGGGAAGTAACAAAGCGTGCGCTAGAACTTAATGCGGCAGCAGTGATAATGGTTCATAACCATCCATCGGGTGATCCTGAACCCAGTGAAGCTGATAAACGCATCACTCATCGACTCCGTGACGCCTTGTCACTTGTTGATATTCGAACGCTTGACCATGTCGTGGTCGCATCCGAGGGCTGCGTTTCGCTTGCCGAACGCGGTTATCTTTAATGAATGGGCGCATTGCCCATTCTCCTTCATCACAAAAGCAGTCCCATCAGCACACATCAGCACAGCTCGAATTTCTATTTGAGTTTGATGATGCCCCTGTCACTTGGTCTGACACAGAAATCTGGCAGTTACGCGAAGGCATTCTTTTGGATGCGATCCGTGTGTTGCTGGACGGTCGTGTCAGTACTCGGTTGCGCAAGGATGTGTTGTCGTGGATTCAAAATGACGAAATAGCGCCATTTTGCTTTCGTGTTTGCGCGATGGCTGCGGTTGTCGATCCTGATGTGCTTCGTGATTCCATCATGTGGCTATTAAGACGACATGGTATCCAGCTTGACTAACGTTCCTGCATTAACCAAACGGCTAATGCAGGTCCTAAGCTGACTTTTACCACCTGTGGTAGGAGTCGGCATTTTACTTAAGGAGGTTATATGGCGTTACCTTTACAAATTGACACAGTAAGGCCATATCTCAAGGGCCAATGGCTTCAAGTCTTGGCGGCATTGGTGCCAGAACTTGATGCCGCTATTGCTCGAAAAGGTCGTCATGTGGCTTGTCCTGTTCATGGCGGTCGTGATGGCTTTAGGCTGTTCAAAGATGCTGAATATACCGGTGGTGGCGTTTGTAATACCTGCGGTATCTTTCATGATGGCTTTGAACTGTTGTCTTGGATTAATGGGTGGAACTTTGCTCAGTCTATTGAAGCAATCGGCCAGGTTCTTGGTATTCAACCCGGACAAATACAAGCGCCTATTCGGCCAATACCGAGTAACGCAGTTGATTGGAAGGCTAGAAAGCAGGACGAGGACAAAGCGATTATCCATCGCTTGAATCAAACTTGGGGAGAAACGTTTTCTCTTACAGATACTCGTGCGCAACCAGTTTGGAACTACATGCATCGTCGTGGCATTGTTACCCGGCTTCGTCCTGAATGGGATTCGGTGCTGAGGTATCATCCAAACTTGCCTTACCATGATGAAGATGGCTTGTTTATCGATAGCTACCCAGCGCTGCTAGGTAAAATCGTTACTCAGCAAGGGCGTTCGGCCACGTTTCATCGGATCTACCTAAGTGAAGATGGATTCAAAGCGCCGGTTGAAAAGCCTAAAAAGATGATGCCGATACCAAGTGACAGAACAATCACAGGTGGTGCCATTCCTATAGGTGAGCCTGGTGAGGTATTAGGTGTTTCTGAAGGCATCGAAACAGCTTTAGCGGTTACCAGAGCTACGGGACAAACATGTTGGTCGGTTGTGAATGCAACGCTACTGGCTAGATTTGAACCACCAAGTAATGTGAAAATGCTGTACATCTGGGCAGATCACGATCTCTCTGAGACCGGCCTGAATGCAGCGAATGAACTCAAGAAAAAAGCCTGGCAAAAAGGCATTCTGACACAAGTCCTGATCCCCCCGATACCAACGTCACTCGGCGTGAAAAGTTGGGATTGGAATGATGTGCTGAATGTATACGGTGCCATGGGCTTTCCGAAAGTTCATATCTGATCCAAGGGGCTTCGGCCCCTTTTTTTGCGCCTTGCATATTTGAAAAAACATGGAGAATGGAAAAAAGATAACCAATAGGAGAAACAAACATGATGGTATTAACCCTGTTAACAAAGCAGATTGATGGTGAGTTTACGGTTTACTGGAAGACCGGCCTTCGAAGAGGAGGCGAACTAAAGGTCGATTTAGGTGAGCAATACGACAAGCTAGCTGAGCAGCAAAAGCCAATTGCAGCTGAGCTCTATGCGATTCATCACCTACTGTCAGTGAAAGAGGTGATGGGGAGTAACCGAAGCGGTAATGGGCTTCAAATCCGGGTCAGTAAAGGAGCTATCAAAAAGTTACAGAAAAAACGCTCAACTCAGCATTCACTTTACAGCCTGACCAGGTTCTTGCTCACCCGCTACCAGGAAGCACAGATCTCGGTAGAGAAGCGGGACGATTGGCTCTCACATTCCTTCGAAGAATACAGCGTCGATAATACTACAGTGAGAGAAATCGATGAGGTCATCAACGTTCCGAACATTGGACCTGTCGTGGTGACTCGTCACGCGCTTGAAAGATTTGTGGAACGGCTTTCTGATGGAGTGCCCAAGCATCCTTGGAAGGCTTTGTGCACAAAGCTGCTATGTTCTGCGCTAACTAAAGCCCAGTTACCTGAAAGGGTCACTATCCAAAAAGCCAAAAAATATGCACAAGAGGCCGAGTTATGGCAGCATGTTGGTAGCAAAATGCACTTTGTTATGGTTCCGGGTGACTCAATTAAAACGTTGGTTACGGTTTTTGCAGTAAAGTGAGTTAATGTAGTATTCAAAATTTCTGAATATTACTTACGTGCCGATAGCAGAACTTCAGTAACTAATCATACTAACTAGTTGAATCTAAATTGCTTGACGTTATTACTTAGAAAGGCTCTTCTTCTTCAAGAGCATATGTTCCTTCTGCTTATCGGGCATAAAGAGTACACGATTGTCCTTTAATGACTCGGGATACTTGTTTAAACCTGTCGAAATGATAACTTGAAAGTCAGTTCCATAATTTTTCAATTCTTCCAACTGACGAATACAGTTAATCAGATACTCTAATTCGATTCCGGCAGTTTCAGGTGTGTCAATAAGTAAAAAGCGCGGGAATGTCACTGATTCATCAGACAAAGCTAAATGCATGAGAGTGATAAAGTACATCATTCGAATTGAAACAAGTGAACTTGTTTCTCGATAGAGACCATCATTAATTGAAGGCAAATAGTTATCAAGCGCAATCTTTGCCGATCTGCAATCAGGCAAAGTATTTTTCATCAGCTCATCATACTTTTTACTAAACGCATTTACCTTCGAAGTTACATCCTGTTGAGCTTTAATCTCAAGCCCTTTCCTCTTTAACTCAGCGTCTTTTGCTTTAGAGCTAACCAGATCAAAATCTTTTTGGATACGTTCCAGCTTTGATTCAATCTCCAACAATCGATTCAAATTCGCAACATCTTCTCTAAGCTGCAATATTTTATCGTCAATATCATTTAGGCTTTCAATGTCAACAATTTCATCGACCCGCCCAAGCATTTCTTGTAGCTTTTCACGGAAAGTCACCGACTTTTTCTCTATCAACTCAATTTCTTTTTTAATCTCTTGAACTTCAGAGTCACAATCATCATATGCGGTTTTAATTGTTGACAGTGCCTTAAGTTTCGTTTTCAGAATATCTTTATACTCTTTTGATGTGTAGAAAAACCTCTCATATTGTTCTTCTTCTATCGAAGCGCCACAAACACAATGCCCTTCCACACGATCCACGTGACTTAAGCAGTATGGACAAGTATCAGATGTAAAAAGGTTTAGATGATCGTGTGAAAAAATAACTTTTTCAATACGTCTAATCTCTGAAGCAGATTCATTTCTAACTACGTTTAATTTGTACCGTTCATCAAGAGCTGAAACCAGATTTTCTTTTAATCGGCTTAATCTAAGTTCACAATCAATTAATTCTGATTTGCACGACTCAATATCTTGATTAATTGTATTTGATCCAGTTCGATTTCGCTTGAATGCCTGTCTGGCATCATGCAACTTGTCAATTTGCTGCTCTTTATCAGAGATTTCTTTCTGTAAAAAACTGACATTTTTAGCCCCGCCATTTTTTCGCATTTTGTCGGCTAAAAGCGTGTACTCATTCACAACCGCTTTAGCCAAGCTTTTCTCTCTCGACAGCTTCTTTTCCTCGACAATAGAGTCGTAGTAATCAGAATAGGCTTTACCAACTAAGAGTTCAAAAATAGCTTTTCGAACCAACTCAGAATCAGAAACATACGTTGAATTAGTATCTGGCTTTTTATAAATACCCTCTGGGTTCGGCTGTTGATCGTGATAAATCAGCCGCATCAAGTCTGATATATTAATTTTAAATGTATTATATCCATGAAAAAGCTCGACCACAGATATTTCCAATTTCTCGAGAATCCAGTCAGAAAAAACGTATGAATCTTTGCTTCTGTTTACGGGATATATTTCAGTCTTATCTTCCGAAAGAGAAAATCTTACCTTCTCTTCAATTAAAGTATTTTTATCTTCTGAATATATCTTCTCAACCACCCGCTCATAGGGGATTACTGTTACTTCATTATCTCCAAAGTAGCGCCTTAGTAAATAACTGCCATCATTGATTGAGATATAAAGATCAACATAGTTATCACTATCAGAAGTTATTTCATCGTGGCGCTTATCATTATTTATTCGAAATATTGGAACCTCTCCACCCAATGCAAAATAAATCAAATTACAAAAGGTGCTTTTCCCTGTTCCATTATCGCCCTCAATTAGGATGATATTTTCGTCGAACTCTTTAGACTCGAAAAAATACTTGCTTCCTTCATAAATAAGCTTATTAACTCGCATCAGACCCATGTTCGAACTCCATTTTCAACATAAATTTTACCTAACATGGTATCCAGAGTTAGCGATGCCAACCGTCCCACTTTCTTTGATATTTTTATTATATTCTTAGATTCCGACTCGAAAACATTGCTGTTTAAAAAGTCATTAGGAAGGTTATCCTTAGTCAAAGAAACATCAATTTCTTGTGCTTTACCTCGATTCAAAGTCACATAGCCTCTCTTCTCAAGAACAAACAACAACTTAAGAATTTCACTTCTTCTAGTTAATCCATTCGAATAGCTGTCAAGTAAACACTCATAATCTTTAGGGTTCATTTTTTCCGCTGAAGAATGAGAAACCACATAGACTGTTTTATCATTACTGATAATGTCAGTTAAAAAAGCCAACTTCCTGTAGTCTCTAAAAAATCTCCCATCACGACAACCTAAAGAATCCAAAATAACAAGAACGGAATAGCAATAAAGATAGAAATCTTCACCGCTTAAGTACATTAGCCTTTTCTTTGTACTTACATCACTCATCACTACACTCATCAAAAGCTAAAAAACACCCATCAAATAAATTCCAAATAATTCCTTCTATTGTTTTATCATTAGAAATCGTATATTTGTAATCGGTCTTTAACTTAGAAATATCTTCTACTGCTTTTGATAAGAGCGTTTGAAGAACAGCATCCAAGTCGTTGCCGCTTTCAGGGGCTACATATCCATCATCTGAAAAATATTCTTCACAAGCTTCAAAAACACGATACTTCAAAGACAAAAAAGACTTGTCTGCTTCACGCTCTTCATACTTAGAGCCACTTGCTTTTCTTGCTAACAGTCTAATTCGACGATCTGAAATATCCTCTATTACTGAAAGTACTTTTTCCTTCAGATTTCGCTTGTCGGTCACATCCTTTTCAAGCTCGGCGATATAGCGCCAAGTAGGGTCTATACTCTCGTCTGGAATTTGAGACTCTGCTTCTTTAAAAATCAGTTTTACATCTGAACTATGAACCAACTTATCGACTAAGTTTTTACTATTTTGCCTTTCACTCAGCTTATCCATTAACAAACAAAATATTATTTTTTCTTTGCCTATATGAGCATTGTTGTGAAGTGGTGAATACTCAATATCCTTTAAAACTGTCTGCTTGAGAGCATCCTCATCTTCCTGACCGAAATGCCATAAAATTTTCCTCAAAAACTCTTTAAACCTATCAGCACTTAGACCCCGAAGCGTTTCTAAGTTTCCTGACTTAGACTTTTCTTTATATTGGGAAGCGTACTCTTCAACAAGAATTTCTTTTACTAAATTAATTGTATCGTCTGAAACATCATCAAACGATTGAAGAATTTCTAAAATTGGTTTTTCTGGTAGAGCTATTTCTTTACCGCTATTGAGCTTGGATTTTCTTTCCTTACCGACATCCCTCGTCGTGTAAAAGCCCAAATATACGCTGTTGCTGGTGCGAAATTGATCTACATAGATGTCATAAAAACTGACCAACGTATTTATAACCGGAGGACTAAAAATTGTGAAATTGCCATTCAAGTCATAATTCTTGTCTTCTTCGAAGTAATTACTGACTTCTCCATCTACAATAGTCTGATGGGAAACATCTTCGAGATTTTCCACCGCAGTAAAAAATACAGTACTTCTATCCTGCTGAATCGTTTGCAGCATGAGCTTAATCGCCCTTATGAGCTGTAATCTAAAGCCTTTGCCAGAGTCTCCAGCTTCCCTATTGATAGTCTCTACTGCCATAAAAAAGTGTCATCTTGATTTAATCTGGACAATGTACACGATCACTCTTTAAAAGTTAACCCACAGCTATATTTCCTCTGCAAAGTATGATAGTTCGATGTCCGCTCCTAGCTCAAAACGGAAAACCATATTTTTGGCTTATTAAAGTTAGCTGTTACTGGTCAAGACAGCTAGTCAGAAA
Source organism: Marisediminitalea alba (assembly GCF_002993365.1). Lineage (GTDB taxonomy): Bacteria > Pseudomonadota > Gammaproteobacteria > Enterobacterales > Alteromonadaceae > Alteromonas > Alteromonas alba. Next base: position 36,937 of record NZ_PVNP01000054.1, on the reverse strand, counting down.
CACACACGATTCCTTCATCTATCTGGCCTATCGCTCTAAAGGGGACCTTTAGCATGTTAGCTCTATGAAATTTTCTGGAGCTGACAATGAGAACCCCTTTGTTACCTTGGTTTATCCTATGGGTGACCATCCCAATCATTATTTTCTTTGTATTCATCTTGCCCGCCCATGCTAATGATGGGCCATTCTATCAGCGTGGTCAGGAAGGCTGGTTTTGGTATCAGGTTATAGCTGAGCCTGAACAGCCTGATGAGCTTACAAAGCCGGAATCTGGTGTCGTGGAGTCCAGTCAGAGCGAACTAAAGCCTTTCAGTGCAGCTTGGTTTCGTGAGCACATGCAGTCGTTTATGGACAAGGCGATTGATGAGCCGACGAATGAGAATGTCAGAGCCTATCTGTATCTCCAGCGAGTCATGATGGATAAGGGCTCACAGTTTGCTGATGTTAGTCAGCAGGTGGTCATGGGCGATCCTGTTTTAGATGAAATCAGTCGCAGACCCTTGGCGACCTATGCTGCCAATCGGATGGATCGAGAAGCTGGCGCTCAACGTGATGTAGCTTTAGGTGAAGTAGCAAAACGGGCTGGCTTGTTCTTCTTCTATCGTTCGGATTGCCCTTATTGCCATGCTCAAGCGCCTATCATCGAATCCATGGCTTTGAACTACGGTTTCGAGGTGTTTGCTATTGCTGTCGATGGCTTGCCTTTACCAAGTGGAGAATTTCCAAATTACAAAGTCGATTCAGGACAAGCACAATCGTTGTCCGTTACGACTGTTCCTGCGGTCTTCTTAGTAGACCCGCCTAATGTCATCACTCCGATTGGCCAGGGCGCAATGAGCCTTGATGAGCTCAATAATCGAATCATTCTTGCAGCCCATCAAGCCGGTTGGATTGACGATCAAACTTACTATGCCACCAGACCTGTTCAGCCCGGCGTTTCACTCGCGATGTCAGCCCAAGAGCTTAACGAAAAAATATTACAGGACCCTGAGTTCCTTGTTCGCTATCTGCGTGCACAAGGAGGGTTATAACGATGAAAAAAGTATTCCAAGTATCGCTAATCGCCTGTGCGATTGGTTTTTCATCTATGAGCCAAGCAAGCTTGCAACAGGAGATGAATCAGTTGTTTGGTTCAATGACCAACACCACTGCGCCTGGTGTATTCGAGAGTCAGCGGCGTGGCGTTATATCTGGTGGAAGTGTTGTTGTTCGTAACAGGATCATGAACGAGAACCTCGTCTCTATGGTGCCTCCGTCATTCCAAGCCGGTTGTGGCGGCATTGATATGTTCGCTGGAAGTTTGTCATTTGTTAATGCAGATCAGTTTGTTCAATTACTTCGCTCTGTAGCGGCAAATGCCAAGGGATACGCATTCCAATTGGCGCTCAGTGCTATGTGTGAGAAATGCTCCCAGCACATGGAGACACTGCAAAAGAAAATCCAGCAGTTGAACGAGTATTTTGGCAATTCCTGTCAAATGGCTCAGGGAGTCGTGAACGATACCCTGGCCGCCTTTGGTAAGAAGGGGCAAACAGAGGCCAGCATGTTGAGCTCACTTAAAGGGGCTGGAGACATTTTTACCAGTTGGAGTGAGTCCAATGGTAAGAACCCTTACGAGAATGCTTCAAGTGTCGCGGCATCTGATGTGAACAAAACGATTAAAGGTAACTTGGTCTGGCGAGCACTGAAACGTCACTCGGCATCAAGCTGGTTTGCATCGGGGGATGACCGTTTTCTTGAAGCGGTTATGTCCGTGACGGGCTCGATCATCGTTGGTGATTTAGCGAATGCGGCTGATGGTCAAGGTAAAGCCCCAAAACTGACCAGACTGAATGGCAATAAAGTGACTATTGAGCATCTAATTCATGGCGGTAACGTCGCTATGTACCGATGTGACACAGTGACACAAGACGGCTGTCTAAATCCGACAATCACTAACGTGACCCTAACCGGGTTATCAACTCAGGTCGAAAATTTACTTCTTGGTACAGGTTCTAGTAACGGCATTATATTTAAGTTTGCTCGAAATACTGGGGCAGCTAGCACCACCGAAAAGGCTTTTATGACCTCGGCTCCTGCAAGTATTGGCGGCATGATTCGAACACTTTCTGCATTAAATGAAGGGGCTGCTAGGTCGTTTGCTTCAAGAGCTGCGCCATTTATTGCTGTTGAGATGGCCCGAGCATTGGTTGAAGACATGCTCAATGCAGCTAGAAGTACCTCCGGTGTGGAAGATCATGCCTATGCGAAGTTGTTAACGGAAGACCTTGAACGTGCACGTCGCCAAATCAATGAGGAATACGCCGCGTTACAGCGAAGATACGGTTCAGAGCAAGAATTGCTGGCGCATTTTAACCAGGTGATTCAGACCATTCGCAAGCAGCGTTATTACACCGTTAAATCTACGGCACTGGGGGAATAGGTCATGTGGGAGATCTATTCCATCGGGGATTCGGCATTTTTAGAGCAGGTCTTGAACGCTGTCGCGATGATTACTGGTACAGGCGACTTTACTTCAATGGTTCGCATTGGCTTGCTCATTGGGGTATTGATGGTCTCTGTTCAGGCCTTAATGCAAGGTGGTCGAGGGATTAACTTTCAGCACGTTTTAGTCTCATGGATAGTCTTTGCAACCATGTTTGGACCCAGTACCCGTGTGAGCATTGAGGATGCGTACACGGGACAAGTTCGAGTGGTTGATAATGTGCCCATCGGTGTTGCTGCCGCAGGCAGTACAATTTCGACTGTTGGATTTCAAATCACGCGATTGTTTGAAACGGCGTTCTCAACTCCCGCCATGACGGAATACGGCTTTGCATCCAGTTTACAGACACTGATTAAAGTGAGAAAACAGGTGATGGATCGCTCTGGGTTGGGTGATGCAAATCGTGTCGGCGGCTCGGATATCGAGCAATCTTGGTTTAACTACATTAAAGAGTGCACCTTGATTGGTATCGACATTGGCCAAAAGAACCTCGATCAGGTGCTGAGTGATCCTAACCCGATGACTGCGATTAGGTTTGATTCGCGCATTTATGGCACGCGCATCATGCTCAGTGGTAGCAGTAGCGATTTGGACTGCACCGATGCCTATAGCCAACTGAAACTCATGACAGAATCAACCTTCATTCCAAGGCTTAAACAGGTTCTGTCAGCCTCATTGGGAACTTCGTCAGCCACTGATACTGATGACGTGATCCGAAATGCACTGAATAATCTTGGTTTGGCCTCGGTTAACACCCAAGAGTACATGACCGCGTCGGTGCTTTTACCTATTTATGAGCAAAGCGTGACGGGCAAGTATATGGATGATCAAGCTTTCACCGCAGCCGTTATGGTTAACCAAGCGATTGAACAGCGCAATACACAATGGGCGGCGGAGCAGACCCTGTTCCAAAGTATCGTTCGTCCGATGATGACGTTTTTTGAGGGTTTCATTTACGCCATCACCCCTTTGATGGCCTTTGTGATAGCCCTTGGCCAAATCGGGATGCGAATGGCTGGGAAGTACTTGTTAATCCTGCTTTGGATTCAACTTTGGATGCCTGTCATGGCCATCATTAACCTGTATATTCATTTAACCGTTGCAGGGAAAATGTCGGCTCTTGATGCCTTTGCAGGTACAGAAGTGCCATCTTTTGCCGGGATGATGCAGATGGATTCAGTGCTGCAAACCTGGATAGCGACTGGCGGCATGTTGGCGTCGAGTGTTCCGGCGATTTCGCTCATGCTCGTTTATGGCTCAGCAATAACCGCTACCCACTTGGCTGGACGTCTTCAAAACGGTGATGCCATTGATGAAAAGATGACAAGTCCAGATGTCGCGAAAAATGCCCCGGTAATGCAATCACAGTCAATGTTCCAAAATTCAGCCCTCACTGGTTCTGCTATGACCGGCGCGTCAAACCTACTAAGCAGTTTCTCTGTAGGAAACGCAGTGGGTTCAATGGTTGGCTCTGCAAAAGAATCCATGACTCAAGCAACCCAAGCCTTTAGTCGTCAGGTTGGGAATACTATGAGTCGAACTTTTGGTGAAAAGCTAAGTTACGACAACCTGTCTTCGGTTGGACGTCAGATCGGCTCATCTAACTCCGCATCTAGCGCCGTTGTTAATCAGGTTACTGATGACCTGCAAACTCGGTATGGTTTTGGAGACGATAAAAAAGATGCTGTACGTGGCTTGGTATCGGGCGTGCTATCGGGAGGCCTAAGGGTCGGTGGCGATGGAACTATTACTAATCCCGGTGAGAAAGAAGTTGCTGATAAGGGCTTTCTTGGAAGGCTTCTTGGTACTGGCGGCAATGATTCTCCACAGGGCAACTTGCCAGGAGTCGATAAGCCAGACTCATCTCGTGTACCAAAACTATCAAGGGTACGAGCAGGGCTGGATTTAGGTGGTAACTTTAGTGGCCAAGTTGAGTCGTCAGAAGGCAGTTCTCGATCTACGACCGCAAATACGCTCACTGGGGAGATGCAAAGCTTGGCATCGAGTGATTCACGACGTGCTGAGTATCGCGATGCAATGGTTAAGGACCTTTCAGACTCAAGACGTTCTGGCGTTGAGATGTCCTTGTCTAACCAAGACTATCAGTCACTTCAGAGTTCAGCTCAAGACGTTGTCACGGCATCAAATCGCTTTAGTGAGCTTGATCAGGCCAGCTACAGTCTATCAGGACAAAGAAATACTGATGGTGCGACGTTAACCCGATTAGCAGCGGACAATCCTGAAGTCATGGATTATTTAGGTCGCTATATGAACCAGCATGTTGAAGCAGGTAACCGTTTACGTGAAAACCTTCCAATGTATCAGCGCTTGCTACCTGATGATAATCAGGCGTATGTAGCGGCAGCTATGGAGTCTTTAACCTATAGCAACTCTTCAACGCCCGCTGAACGCGACAATGATTATCAAGCTGCAATGACGGTTATGGCCATGGCTACCGGAGCCGATTTACGATCAATTCAGCCGCGCTCAAATGAAGGCATGTCATCAACTGCACCTACTTTTGGTGGTACTCAAAGCCAAGTTGAATCGGGTGTATTGGGCGGCTACGAGGATGCAGCAACAGTTCAAACTCAGTTCAACGCAGCTCAATCGGCTTACCAAACCAATCTGTCTGGTATAGATGGACAGTTGAATGCGCATCAGCAGCAAGCCCAGCAGGCCGTAGCTTCTGACACAAGTACCTATCAATCTGGACTAAACAGTGAAGCTGGATCTCAGTGGCGATCTCGCATTATGGCTGATGATAGCGGAGTCTCTGGTGCTGAAATGTTCTTCAACAGCGCCAGTGCTATTGGTGATTTCAGTGGCAAGCATACTGATGCAGCACTGCATACCTTGAATCACTTTGGCGAAGACTATGAGAGTTACAAAGAACAAGCGCTTGAAGATCCTGGCTCAAGAGGTTTCTTGCACAATGCAACGGTGGCCAGCAAATCAACCTGGGATGGCTTAAAAGCCGCCGTTGATGCCGGAACCTCTTTGGAAAATCCATTGACGGCGTTTAATGATGCATACAGTGGATCGAGTTCGCAGTATGCCTCCGAAGTAAACTGGGGCACTAAGTCTGAAGCCATGTTGGCTGGGGCATTCGGTGCGGCAGTTAACAATCGATATGGTGAGTTCTTAGAACAGTATGCCGATGATTTTAAACAGGAAGCATACAGCGAAGGGCAGAGAATGGGATTGACCCCGATTCAAAGTCAAGTGTTCGCTCAAGCTTTCAATGAAGGTTTGGCGGGGCGCGTTTTCAACTCTGAAGACTCATCGAGTTGGTCGCCTGAAATGCTTGGCTTAAGGGAACAAATACTAAATGAGTATCGTCAAAAGGATGAGAGTGGCTCTTACATCCCCGACAGTGTGTCCGAAGAAGATAAAGCATTTGTGGATAAGCAGATTGCAGTGATCTCAAATGCATCCCTTGCGGGAGATTATGCTCAGAACAACTTGATCGATATTAGGGCCTATAACCAGGCATCAGGAAGGAACTAAAAACAGAAGGTAGCCAGCTTGTGGTGGGCTGGCTATTTTTTTGGCTTTTTGGGATACCTAGGATAAAAGCCATCAAAAAACGAATGGAGCTTATACCAATACCATTTTTCTTCAATGCTCAAAGTTCTACCCGAATCTTTAACTTGGCTGCTCAAGAATCTAATTCCAGTACAAATAGCTAAGAAGAAGAGTCCCAAACCAACAATTGTCCAACTCGCTTGCCAATATGCGATTGCTACAAGCATAGTGATGATGGCTATAAGTCCGATGGGATTACAGGTCGCTTTGAATCCCAAGTAGCTGAAAAAAACGACGGTGCAGAACAGAAATGGCAAAGCCGCTAACTTGGCAGATGCCGTTAATATTTCTGATGGAAAAAAATGAGCCGAAGCCAAAGTCGCCAGAAAAAGCCCCAGTGATATAAACCAGCAGCGTGCTGGTAAAGATTTAAGTAAGTTTGTCATCTTCTTAGTACTCTCAAAGTGCACGGGCGGTGCACAATCAAATCATGCATCAGCATGTTAGTTCTCAAAAAGTGCTCTAGTGGTTTGCTCGGCCATAATCTCACACACAGGACATTTAAGCTGAATGCGCTGTTGAGATACCGTCAAATACAGACTGCCGCATCGACACCGGTGTAAGGATGCAAGCTGTGATCTTAAATCACGAGCTAGAACCCAACCTTCATTGATGGTCAGTTTTTTCCAGGGGATCTCAGCTGGAAGATCTGCCTCTTCTCTTGCAACCAAGTACGCATCGTAAGCCTTCATCAAAGCATCGATATTTAATTTCTTGTAGACATTATCACCACCAATATTGACATAAAGCGCCATCAGCAGGGAGCCTTCAACTAGGGCTCTTCTGCTTTTAACGATGGCATCAGATTCTGGCAATTGACCAGGACAAGGTGACTTGCCAGTCACTTCTTTGTGCAGCCTTCTGATAATGTGGATTGGCAAACCTGTATCGAGCGCGATAATGGTCGTTCGAAATCCGTACTTAATAAGCAGCGAGGCTCGGGTAAACAGCTCACTTTTGGACAGGTTATCAATCATGCATCCCCCTTGTTGTTTAGGGTTGATAATAAATAAGCGATTCTTGGGATACCTGTACCTTTGCTCTTCACCATCTCAATCAGTTGGCTTTGGTTACCCCTTGGTTGAAACAGCATGAATGATGAGGTCGCCACTCGTTGCAGGTCGTCAACACCGGCATTAATAAGTGCATCCACCACGTCGCGTGTAAGTCCAAAGCGCAAGACCGCCTCTTGCGGATCAATGCGCGCCAATTCACGTGCTGCGTGTAGGTACGCCAAATTTAATTGATAGAAGTCTTGTTGATTGGTTGTCATTGACGGACCTCCAGTTCATGTAAAATATTGCGATAGATAGAAAGCACTCTTTGCCCATACCAGCGTGCACGCTCTTCGTTCCAACTGTGATAGCGGCCTATGCCAAGCTCTAAATCGTTTGGTGAAGACTTGATTGCTTCGGCCAAAATACTGGAGCCGACAGTAAGGTTGGTGATGGGGTCTAGCAGTTCAGCTGCTGAGCTCACTCGATGCCCATGCCAATGCAAATTGATTTGCATAAGGCCAATATCGAGCTGGTATTTTTCACTCTCTTGAAGTGCCTGGTTTAACAGTTGCTCCGCTTCTGTCTTAGATTTGGCGTAGGTTGCGTTTGAACCATTGCGAATTGCGTATGGCCATGGACTGGTCATGTTAAGACCTCGATGTGAGGCTGACTCAGCCAAGGCAACGGCGTAGAGCATGACTGGATCAATACCAACACTTTGTGCTGCTTTTTCCCACTGATAGCCCGGAAACGCATAGACTGAAGTGCTTGCGGACATGGCTATCACTAGGGCAACGGTTTTTGCTTTAATCGTTTTCATTTTTGTCCTCTAATTGATTTCCGAGAAGCGCCTGAATGGCTTTCGGGCTTATTCTTTTCAAAGGCACTGCGCTAAAATTGGCGATGCCTCTCGTGTAAACTTGTGCCGCTTTTGACCAGTCACCCACGGCAACAGGCGCTTGCATATCAAATCCTTTTTGCTGGTTCTGATGGTCTGCAATACCCTGTAATAGCCTTGGGTATTCACCCACTTCGTCCCGCAGCAAGTAAGCCTGGTAGCGTGTTAAAAACTCTTTTTGCTTAAAGGGGTATTCCCTGTCATCAACTTTGCAGAGTTCAACCCATCCCCCCATGTCCGAAATCACGCGGTGGATAAGCGCATCGTCAAACATCACGGATGTCCAAGCGCCAACCTGACGAACAGCCTTGTCAACTTTGTTCCAAGCAACCATGGCTCTTGAACCCGAGTTGCCATCGATATGCTTGATGACGTCAGCGGGCTTTGGAAAAAATTGCCCAGTATCCGGTGATTGAATATGCCGAGTCAGACCGATTCGCACTTCTTCAATGCTATAAGCACGAAGGGCTTCAAATGCGATGGATAGCAATTGCGGTGATACGCTTTTGCCATACATGGCCCAAGCTGCTCCCCAAACTTCAGCAAACTCGCGTTTATCAACCTCCTGCACTTGAACGAACCTCCCGAATACCTGGTCCGGCCCAGCTTTCAGCGATGCGACGATTGCTTTCTTCAATATTCAATTGGTGATTGCTGCCCTTTAGGCTCGTCGATGATTGCTGTACTTCATCAATGCGAACGTACTCGTCTTCCCATTGCCGGTTTAAAAGCCAGTTATGTGGCATAGGGGTCTTAGTCCGATCTTGATACTGCAATCGGTTGTCTCGTTGCTCTTTCCAGCGTGTTAGCACTTCCAAGGCGAGTTCATGGTCTTCATTGAGGCCCATGCGTAGCCATTCTTCTTTGGCTTTCGCTTTTTTTTCTTTGCGTATTTGTACATCCCAGAAGTCTTCAAACTGTATGTGGTCAACAGTTTTAACTGTTGGTTTATTGCTTCTCTCAGAGTCATCCGACCGTTGAGAGTCCCTTACCGGGTTGCCATCAGGCATAAACAATGATGAAAATTCTTCTGGTAGCCGAGCTTGAAAAGCGGCAAGAGATTTCAAAAGCGATGCCATACCAACGAAGTCGGCAGGTACATCTTTAAGCAACCGAAAGGCTGCCTTACCTTGGTTTGGGTTTTCGATTGGGTTGTGCTTCAGAAAGCTTCGAATCAAAGTCCAACCGGATTCCTCGCAACGAATCAGGAACTGATCTTGTTCTAACTCACTTAACGCCTTGGCAACCTGTTGCTCATCCCAGTTCAAGTCAGAAGCAACGTAACCAATCGGCAGTCGAAAGCAGCCAAGCAAATTACAATGTGGGCATGTAAGCAAATACAGTCCTAGCAACTTCGCAGAGTCACTCCAGGACAAAACGTTTTGCTTTAGCCAAAAGCGGGTATAGACCTTGCCATAATCACGCATGGAGGTACTCGCTTCTGTGTTTACGTAAAATGCTGACCATTACTTGCCCTTAATCCTACTGGTTACTGGCTTTCAGCTCGCTTGGGCATTCGGGGTAGATGTCCGGTCTTAACTGAGATCGGGTTACCTGTCCTTGCGTAGCTTGTTCGATGGGTAAAACGAATTCAGCGGGAACACGCCCTGATTTATTCAACCAAAACCAGACGTTTTGCTGTTTTGAGTTGATGGCTCGTGCTAATGCTGATTGCCCGCCGACCAAGTCAATGGCACGGCGGAGATGTTTTTGTGTTGTGTTGAACACTTCCATACCGTCTCCTGTTACAATAATAACTGTTACAAGATTGAATGTTACAGTTTAAACTGTAGATTAGTCAACAGTTAAAATTGTTGAAAGGCTACAGTTTTATTTGTAGAATACGGGCTTATGAAAACTTTATCCGAACGACTAAACCATGCCTTGCAGCTTACTGGGGTGACTCAGTCTGAGTTGGCTCGCCGCATTGGTATCAAACAGCAGTCGATCAGCCAGATTTGCTCTGGTAAATCGGCTAGGTCTCGTTACACCATGCAGATCGCGGAGGCACTTCGCGTGAATGCTCATTGGCTCGCCACAGGTGATGGCGAGATTGGCTTGGGGGTCGGTAATGTAGAAGTCGGGCCTGATATTAAAGGGAGTATTCCTCTCATTAACTGGGTTCAGGCCGGTGATTGGACTGAAATAGCGGAGGGATTTGCCCATGAAGATGCTGAGGAGTGGCGTGAAGTCACTGGGAAAGCACATGAGGGTTGTTTCGCACTTCGCGTAAAAGGCGACAGTATGGAAAATCCAAGCGGAAAAAAATCCATACCTGAGGGAGCAGTGATCGTTGTTGATCCTGAGTTACCTTATTCATCAGGTTCATTGGTTGTTGCGCGTTTGGATGATTCGAAAGAAGCAACCTTTAAGCAGTTGGTTATTGATGGTGAACAGAAGTACCTAAAACCTTTGAACCCGCAATACCCTGCAATACCGATCAACGGCAACTGCACCATCATTGGTGTAGTACGACAAGCTATCATCGATTTTTGGTAGCGAAGGAATTTGTGGTTTAGCCACAGTTGTTCATGAGCTGAAGAAGCAACGATTGCAAACAGCTACAACTGAGCATTGGCGCACGCTGAGAGTAAATGGTAACCGATTAGATAACCATTGATTGTTTATAAAGTCAAGATCAGCGAAAATAGCGGCCAATTACGATTAACACGACGGATTTGACAAGCGAAGAACTGAAAAGAGAGTACTTCCAAAAGTGTGTACAAATCCGTGTACAAACTAAAAGAATTTATACATGGCAAACCAAGATTTTCTTAATGAAATCAATAAGCGAAGGACCTTTGCTATCATCTCGCACCCGGACGCCGGTAAAACAACCATCACCGAAAAAGTGCTATTATACGGACAAGCATTGCAGACCGCCGGTACCGTTAAAGGTAAAAAGTCCGGCCAGCATGCTAAATCCGACTGGATGGAAATGGAAAAAGAGCGGGGGATCTCCGTTACCACGTCCGTAATGCAGTTTCCTTACGGTGATAACCTGGTCAACCTGCTCGACACGCCCGGACACGAAGATTTTTCGGAAGATACCTATCGCACCCTGACTGCCGTTGACTCCTGTCTGATGGTGATTGATGCGGCGAAAGGGGTTGAGGATCGCACCCGCAAACTGATGGAAGTGACCCGTCTTCGGGATACGCCGATCATCACGTTCATGAACAAGCTGGACCGTGATATTCGCGACCCCATGGAATTGCTGGATGAAGTAGAAACCGAACTTAACATTGCCTGCGCACCGGTGACCTGGCCGATTGGCTGTGGGAAGCAGTTTAAAGGGGTTTACCACATTCATCGTGACGAAACGATTTTGTATAAAACCGGTCAGGGCCATACCATTCAGGATGTTCAGATCATCAAAGGGCTGGATAACCCGGAGCTGGATGCCGCTGTAGGCGATGGCCTGGCTGCTGAATTCCGGGATGAACTTGAGCTGGTCATGGGGGCTTCTAACGAGTTTGATCAGGAGTTGTTTTTGGCGGGTGAAATTACCCCGGTCTTTTTCGGTACCGCACTTGGTAACTTTGGTGTGGATCATATGCTTGATGGGCTCGTGGCCTGGGCACCGCAGCCACAAGGTCGCGAAACCGATAAAGGCAGTGTGGATGCACTGGAGCCGAAGTTCAGCGGCTTTGTGTTTAAGATCCAGGCTAACATGGACCCTAAACACCGCGACCGTATTGCGTTTTGCCGTATCGTTTCAGGCAAATACGAAAAAGGCATGAAAATGCGTCATACGCGGATTGGTAAAGATGTGCGTATTTCCGACGCGCTTACCTTTTTAGCTGGCGACCGGGCATTACTCGAGGAAGCTTACGCCGGTGACATTATCGGCCTGCATAATCACGGCTCTATCCGTATTGGTGACACTTTCTCCTCGGGTGAAGATTACCGCTTTACCGGTATTCCTAACTTTGCGCCAGAGCTATTTAAACGCATTCGCCTGCGCGACCCGCTTAAACAAAAACAACTGCAAAAAGGCCTCATTCAGCTTTCCGAAGAAGGGGCTGTGCAGGTGTTTCGCCCGTTAGCCAATAACGATTTGATTGTGGGTGCGGTAGGGGTGCTGCAGTTTGATGTGGTCGTGGCCCGTTTAAAAGCTGAGTACAACGTTGATGCCCTGTACGAGCACGTAAGCGTTGCGACCGCGCGCTGGGTTTATTCGGATAGTGACAAAAAGCTCGATGAATTCAGACGTAAAGCAGAGCAAAACCTGGCCCTTGACGGTGGTGATAATCTTACCTATATCGCACCGACTATGGTTAACCTGCAACTGGCGCAGGAACGTTATCCGGATATTGAATTTAAAACCACTCGCGAGCACTAACAACCGCTATGAATATACATGCACTTTTAATTACCCGTTTTTCCCAGGCACTTGCAGATATGGGCGTTGCCGACGCGCCAGTGCCTGTAGCGCGCAGTGGCCGGCCTGAATTTGGCGAATATCAGTTTAATGGTGCCATGGCACTGGCAAAACAGTTAAAACAAAAGCCTCGTGATATCGCGCAACAGGTGCTTGAACATGTCAAACTCGATGATGTTGCCACTAAACTTGAAATTGCCGGCCCGGGATTTATTAATATCCATTTGTCAGACGACTGGCTGGCAAAAAGCTGTAATGAAGCATTGCACGACACGCGGCTCGGGGTACGAGAGCAAGCGCCTCAAACCGTTGTTGTGGATTATTCTTCGCCCAACCTGGCCAAAGAAATGCACGTTGGCCATCTGCGCACCACGATTATTGGTGATGCGGTGGTTAAACTGCTGGAGTTTCTTGGCCATAAGGTTATTCGCCAAAATCATATGGGCGACTGGGGCACGCAGTTTGGTATGCTGCTGGCGCACTTAAGCGATAAACTCAGCGCCAATGCCGTAGCCGAAACCGCACTTTCTGATCTGGAAAACTTTTACCGGGAAGCCAAAATCCGTTTCGACGAGGAAGAAGGCTTTGCCGACCGGGCCCGTGAATATGTAGTGAAACTGCAAAGCGGCGACCAGCAGTGTGCCGAGCTATGGCATCTGTTCATCGATGTGTCTATTTCGCACAGTGAAGAAGTATATGAAAAACTCAATGTTAGTCTGACCCGCAAGGACATTATGGGCGAATCCGCCTATAACGAAGATCTGCCACACGTGGTAGCTGAGCTGAAAGAGAAGGGCATTGCTGTGGAAGATCAGGGCGCCCAGGTGGTGTTCCTTGAAGAGCTGGCCGACAAAGAAGGCAACCCGGCAGTGTATATCGTGCAAAAATCCGGTGGTGGATACCTGTATGCGACCACAGATTTGGCGGCGATGCGCTATCGCAGCGGAAAATTGGGCGCAGACCGCACCCTGATCCTGACCGATGCCCGCCAGGCGCTGCACTTTAAACAAACTGAAATTGTCGGCCGCAAAGCCGGCTTTATGCAACCAGAACAAACTTACGAGCACTGCCCGTTCGGTATGATGCTCGGCAGTGACGGCAAACCGTTTAAAACGCGCAGTGGTGGTACCGTTAAACTGGTAGAGCTACTGGATGAAGCGGTTGAGCGTGCGCGTAAATTGCTAGCCGAGAGAGATACTGGTTTAACCGCTGACGAACTTAACGACGTTGCCCGCAAAGTGGGCATCGGTGCCGTTAAGTACGCCGATTTAAGTAAAAACCGTACCACCGATTATGTATTCAACTGGGATACCATGCTGAGCTTTGAAGGCAATACTGCGCCTTATCTGCAATATGCATACACCCGGGTACAAAGCCTGTTCCGCAAGGCTGAGGTGAGCCCTACCGCACTGAATGCCACTATTAGCATTGAACATGCGCAGGAGCATGCCCTGGCGGTGCAGTTGTTGCAACTGGAAGAACAACTGAATGTTGTCGCCCGTGATGCAACGCCTCATGTGCTGTGTAGCTATTTATATGATTTGGCCAGCCACTTTATGAGCTTTTATGAAGCTTGCCCGGTATTAAAGAGTGATGTGCCTGAAGCCACCCGGAACAGTCGTTTAGCTTTGTCGGCACTGGTTGCCAAGGAGCTGAAACTGGGCCTTGAGCTGCTGGGCATCGAAACACTGGAAAAAATGTAAGGCTGATAAACGCCCACACTCACTTTGTTAATAAGGAAGACATCATGGTTAAAGTACTGGCATTCTCAGGTAGCACCCGTAGCGGCTCATTAAATCAGGCGTTGGTGGAAAATGCCGCCGATGCCGCGCGCGAAGCGGGCGCAGAGGTTACGGTAATCAATCTGGCTGACTATGCGATGCCAATCTTTAACCAGGATGAGGAAGACGAGTACGGTATTCCTGAACGGGCCCAGGCATTTAAACAACTGCTTATCGATCACGATGCCTTTTTAATTGCCAGCCCGGAGTACAACAGCAGTTATCCGGCGGTGCTGAAAAATGCCATCGACTGGGCGTCGCGCAAAGCCGGTGATGAAGCCGTGTTGGCCGCCTACAAAAACAAAGTAGTTGGTTTGATGGCCGCTTCGCCAGGCGCGCTGGGTGGCATGCGTGTGCTGATGTTACTTCGCATGCTGATGCAAAACCTGATGTGCGTGGTGACGCCTGCGCAGGTGTCGGTAGCCAAAGCGGCCGACAAGCTCGACGAAGCGGGCAAGCTTACCGACGAAACCGCTAAGAAGCAGTTAGCTAACTTAGCCTCGCAAGTGGTCTCCATGGCTGAAAAGCTTAAGGATTAACAGCACTCTGTCTGCGCACTTTGCATACAAAACGACTGTTAAAAGCAGGCCAAATCCGGTACTATCCGTGCCCTTAAAAATGAATCAGTTAAAAGGTCATTATGTTTGAAGTAAACCCTGTGCTAAATGCGATTCGGGATATCCGTGAGCGTACTGCAGCGCTTCGGGGGTATCTTTGACTTTGATGTAAAGTCAGAGCGCTTAGAAGAAGTTAACCGCGAACTCGAAAGTCCCGACGTGTGGAATGAGCCCGAGCGAGCTCAGGCACTTGGCAAAGAAAAAGTCGCCCTGGAACAGGTGGTAGAAACCATTGTTAACCTGGAACAAGGTGCCGAAGACGTTGATGGCCTGGTCGAGCTGGCCGTTGAAGCCGAAGATGAAGAAACCTTCGTCGAGGCGCAGGATGAGTTAGATGGCCTGATCGCGCAACTGGAAACCCTTGAGTTTCGCCGTATGTTCGCCGGCCCGAATGATACCTGCGACTGCTATCTGGATATTCAGTCTGGCTCTGGTGGTACCGAAGCCCAGGACTGGGCCAATATGCTGCTCAGAATGTACCTGCGCTGGGGTGAAGAGCACGGCTTTAAAACCGAACTTATTGAGGTCTCTGATGGCGACGTGGCAGGCATTAAAAGTGCTACCGTACGCTTTGAAGGCGAGTATGCCTTTGGTTGGCTACGCACCGAAACCGGTGTTCATCGTCTGGTACGTAAGTCGCCTTTTGACTCGGGTAACCGCCGCCACACTTCTTTTGCGTCGGCCTTTGTTTACCCTGAAATTGATGATGATATTGAAATCGATATCAATCCGTCTGATTTACGCATAGACACCTACCGTGCCTCTGGTGCTGGTGGTCAGCACGTTAACCGGACCGACTCGGCGGTACGAATTACCCACGAACCTACGGGTATTGTGGTGCAGTGTCAGAATGACCGTTCACAGCATAAAAACAAAGATCAGGCGATGAAGCAGTTAAAAGCCAAACTCTATGAGTTTGAACTGCAAAAGCAAAATGCCGAAAAGCAAGCCATGGAAGACAACAAATCCGATATCGGCTGGGGCAGTCAGATCCGCTCTTACGTGCTGGATGACTCGCGCATTAAGGATTTGCGCACCGGTGTTGAAACCCGTAATACCCAGGCCGTTCTGGACGGTGGGTTAGATAAATTTATAGAAGCCAGCCTGAAATCGGGGCTGTAGTAACTCAACTTTAAGTGAACAGACTATGAGCGAACAACAACTCGACGAAAATAAACTGATTGCCGAGCGCCGCGCCAAATTAAGCGCTATCCGCGAAAACTGTCGCGCTAACGGTTTTCCGAATGGCTTCCGTCGCGAAAATTACGCCGAGGAACTGCAAGGTCAGTTCGGTGAGCTGGATAAAGAAACCCTCGAAACCCAGGACAACCAGGTCAGTATCGCAGGCCGTGTAATGGCCAAGCGTGGCCCGTTCCTGTTGTTACAGGACATGACCGGCCGCATTCAGGCTTATGCTGATAAAGCCACGCAAAAAGACATCAAAGCCCGCTATGGGTCACTGGATATTGGTGACATCATTGGCGTGGCCGGTGCATTACACAAATCCGGTAAAGGCGATTTATATGTGAACATGGCCAGCTACGAACTGCTGACCAAATCACTGCGCCCGTTACCTGAAAAGTTCCATGGTTTAACCGACCAGGAAACCAAGTATCGTCAGCGTTACGTGGACCTTATCACCAGTGAAAAGACCCGCGAGACCTTTGTGGTGCGCAGCAAAATCGTTAACGGTATCCGTAATTTCCTCACCACCCGTAACTACATTGAAGTAGAAACGCCCATGTTACAGGTTATTCCGGGCGGGGCGACAGCGAAACCGTTTGTGACGCATCACAACTCGCTCGATATCGATATGTATTTACGTATCGCACCAGAACTGTACCTTAAGCGTCTGGTTGTAGGTGGCTTTGAACGTGTATTCGAGATTAACCGTAACTTCCGTAACGAAGGGCTATCTACCCGTCACAATCCGGAATTTACCATGCTGGAATTCTATCAGGCTTACGCAGATTACAACGATCTGATGAACCTGACTGAAGACATGCTGCGTACGCTGGCTGAAGATATCCTGGGAACCACCGAACTGGTGAATACCGTGCGTGATACCCAAGACAACGTAGTAGAAGAAAAACACTACGACTTTGGTAAACCTTTCGACCGCCTGAGTATGGGTGAAGCCATCCTGAAATACTGGCCAGAAGCAAACGAAGCCGCTATCCGTGACCCGGAAGCGCACCTCGATGAGCTGAAAGCCATGGCGAAACAGCTGCACATTAAAGAGCCCGAAGTGGATGGGATCTGGGGCGCCGGTAAATATTTGTGCGAAATTTTTGAAGCGACTGCCGAAGAAAAACTCGAACAGCCTACGTTTATTACAGAGTACCCGTGGGAAGTGTCGCCGCTGGCCCGTCGTAACGATGCCAATCCGTTTATCACTGACCGCTTTGAGTTCTTCGTAGGCGGCCGTGAACTGGCCAACGGCTTCAGCGAGCTCAATGATCCGGAAGATCAGGCTGAGCGTTTCCGCAAGCAGGTTGAAGAGAAAGACGCTGGCGACGATGAAGCCATGCATTACGACGAAGACTATATCCGTGCGCTTGAGTTTGGTTTACCACCAACAGCAGGTGAGGGTATCGGTATCGACCGTCTGACCATGTTGTTTACTGACAGTCCGACGATTAAAGACGTTATCCTGTTCCCGCACATGAAACCGGAAGTGCAGCCTCAGGACGCAGAATAAGCGCTAAAGCGCTTTTATCGCTTTGTATAAAAGGGTATTGGTGGGTACATCAATACCCTTTTTCTTTGCCTGATTAACAATGTAGCCGTTGATGCCCTCTATCTCGGTGGTGCGTTTGTTGATCACATCCTGATGCATGCTGGAAAAGTTCTCTGCGGTCCGTTCGATCACGTTAAATACCTGTTCGGTGATGGTATTTACCTCGAGCTCTATCTTGCACACTCTGGCAACCGCGCACACTTCTTCACACACGGCGGTAATGGTTTCAACGTAATGTGCTGCCAGCAGTCCACCGTTGGGGATATTGTTAAGCGCAGTTAACGGGTTGATGGCACAGTTAACCGCGAGCTTTTGCCAGAGTGCAGTTTCGATATCATCACGCCAGGTTACCGGGCCGATACAACGATTCATCATTTCGGCAATATGGGTATTCTGCGGCGCTCTGGTGGGGTGGCAGGGCGAGCTACCCAACATGGTTTCCCCTTTGCCGGTATGCCTGATACAGGTGGCCGAGGTTTTGAGTGCGCCATGGCTGGTGGTGGCCAGAAATACCGGATTATCCGGCAGATATTTGGCTGCCAGTTCCATGCCACCCATACCATTATGAAGCAGGATCACGGCTGTTGAAGCTGGCAACTTATGCCGCCAGGTTTTCAGTGCTTCTTTAAGCTGCGTCACCTTAAGCGGTACTATCAATAAGTCGTTAGCCGTGAGCGCATCGTCAGCACAGTCAGGCGGTCCGAGGCTTACCGACTCCCCGTTCAACAATTCCACATTGTTAAGCGCGGTGCTGCCGGGCCTTGGCCATAAGCGATAAGGTGTCGCAGATAACTGTGCGCCGGCGGCACATAGCCCGCCAATAGCACCACTGCCGAGAATATTCACGGTCATATCAGATGTCCTTATCCCGGCTTTTAACAGCAGATTTGGGCCAGTTTAGCGTATTGGGATGGGGCGCCTGAGCCAGCCAGTCTGCGATACTGTTGTGTGCAAAATATTCGCCATCAGACGGTGTGCAGAATACGCTTACCGGCTCACCTTCATATTCAAATTCAAGGCCCCAGGCATGCAGATACAGTCTGTCTGCGGGCGCGGCGCTGTAAAGGGTATCGCCAACAATGGGGCTGCCCAGGCTTTTCATGGCAACACGGATCTGGTGGGTTTTACCACTTAAGGGTTTTACCAGCATCAGACGCGGTGCGTCGGCAAAGCCATAACTAAAAAATTGGGTAACGGCAGGATTTTGCTGCGATTTTAATAATATATGCTGACCGTTACGGCGGTTTTTCATATCGCCGGTTATGGTGCCCTGTTTCTTTTTGGGTTTCTTCTCGACCAGCGCCAGATAATACTTTTGTACCTGTCGGGTACGAAACAAGACTTCGAAGCGTGCCGCAGCCTGAGGGTTGCGCGCCAGAATTAAACAGCCGGAGGTGCCGTCGTCAAGCCGATGAACCAGGTGTAAGTCTGTTTCTTGCAATGCTTTGCAAACCTGTTGCACAATGCCATGTTCAGCATCGTGCATGGTAACTCCGGCAGGTTTGTCAATGATGAAGAAATCGGGATGACTGAAAATGACTTCAGTCATCAGGCATTAGTATCTTCTAAGATGGCCAGGGCTTTGTCATATTCCAGCGACGACACTGCATCGACCAATTCCTGCTGATGAGCGCTATTGAGATCAAGCGTTGCCAGCCAGTTGTTGAGTTTTTCGTCGTTGATGTATTCGTGGTGTTGTAGTGCCTGACTCAGTGCCTGATAGGTTTGTTGCTTTTCGTCTGATGGGGCAGCTTTAGCGCTTGCGGTCAGCTCAGAATCGTCTGGCAGTTCCTCAATTACCCGGATGGTTTCAGCCAGGCGGTGAAATAATTCTTTCAATGAGGACTGTTCGGGCTTGCCCAGTTTGAGTTCTTCATTGACCAGACGGCTTGATTGATAGACTGCCGTGCAGCCAAGGTTGCCCGACACGCCTTTTAAGGTGTGTACCAGGTTCTCAGCTTCTGTTATCTCCTGTTGGGCGAGCATGGTTTGCAAACGGGTATCCAAAGACTGATACTCAGCCGCAAACTTGCGCAACAGGCGATATAACAGGCTACGGTTGCCATTTAGCTGCCGTAATCCGAAGTCAAAATCTATTACCATTGGCTGTTCTTGCATAAGTTCCTGTAATCTCGATATATCTGTAAATACGAAAAAATGCCGACGAGGCTTTAACAGTAAACATTTACGTGTAATTATTGTTAAACTTGTCACGTAAACTTAACGTACCTTCGCAGATGGATGCGCCATCCACTAAATTCCGGAATGTTTAATGTTGTTCAGATTTATCCTGTTGGGTTTGATTGCCCATTTATTATATGGTTGCTCTCAGACATCCGATCTCTCACCGGCCAATACAAAAAGTGTAGCACAACCTGTTGCTATTGCTTATGAGAAATATCAATTAAAAAACGGACTTACCGTTATTCTTCACGAGGATCACTCTGATCCGCTGGTGCATGTGGATGTAACCTACCACGTGGGGTCAGCCAGAGAAGAGCCTGGTAAAACAGGCTTTGCTCACTTCTATGAGCACATGATGTTTCAGGGCTCTGCCAATGTGGCCGATGAACAGCATTTTAAGCTCATTACCGATGCCGGTGGCACGCTTAATGGTTCTACCAACCGTGACAGAACTAATTATTATCAGACCGTGCCAGCTAATCAGTTAGAGAAAGTACTCTGGCTGGAATCAGACCGGATGGGTTTTTTGTTACCGGCTGTGACCCAGGAAAAGTTTGAGATCCAGCGCGAAACCGTTAAAAACGAACGGGCCGAGCGCATTGATAACCAGCCTTATGCTCGTCGCCACGAGCGAATTGGTGAGGTGCTGTATCCAGAAGGTCATCCGTATTCCTGGCTGACGATTGGCTATACTGAAGATCTCGACCGGGTCGATGTTAACGACCTCAAAGCGTTTTTTAAACGCTGGTACGGGCCCAACAATGCGGTGTTATCTATTGGTGGTGATATTAATGTCGCTCAAACCAAAGCCTGGATTGAAAAGTATTTTGGTGATTTGCCGGCCGGCCCGGAGGTTAAAGCTCAGTTGCCAGCGCCCGCATCGCTTAGCGAAAACAAATTCATCACCATGCAGGACAACGTGCACCTGCCGCTGGTGCAAATAGTCTTTCCTACCGTGTATGCACGGCACGAAGACGAAGCCGCGCTCGACGTACTGGCCAGTATTCTGGGCAGTGGTAAGACATCGGTGTTTTACGAACAACTGGTGAAAACAGGCAAGGTGGTTCAGGCCGGTGTTTCTCACCCCTGTAGTGAACTCGCCTGCGAATTCAATCTGGTGGCCCTGGTGTCACCAGAATCAGAAAATTCACTGGCCACGATTTACAGCGAAATTGAAACCATCCTGGCAGACTTTGAAAGCCGCCCGTTCGATGACGATGCGCTGGCCAGAGTTAAAGCGAATATTAAGGCATCTACCATTTATGGTTTGCAGAGTGTTAGCGGCAAAGTATCAACCCTGGCTTATAACGAAACCTTTTTTGGCAAGCCTGATTTAATGAATGAGGATGTTGAGCGTTATAGCGAAGTCACCAGGGAAGACGTATACCGGGTTTTCGAACGGTATATTAAAGATCAGGCAGCGGTTGTTCTGAGTGTGGTACCCGAAGGTCAGCCCGCTTTAGCGGTTAAGCCTGCCACTGTTAGTCAGCCCGAGCGCCAGGTGGTGGCAAATACCGCCGAACAGCAGTTAAGTACCAACCAAACACTAACCTCTGATTTTGATCGTAGCCAGATACCTGCAGCCGGCGAGCCACCGGTAGTGACTATTCCCAGTTTCTGGCAGCTCAAATTACGTAATGGTATTCAGGTACTAGGGGTCACAAACGATGAAACGCCCACGGTAACCATTACGTTGGACCTGGATGGTGGGATGCTACTGGATCCGGTGGATAAAGCTGGCTTGTCGACATTTACGGCGTTGATGATGAACGAATCAACGTTAAATTATTCCAATGAGGATATGTCTAACGCGCTGGCTAAAATGGGTTCATCTATTAGTTTTGCCAGCAATGGCCGTTATACCCAGGTCTTTATCTCCAGTCTGACAGAGCACTTAAATGAGACGCTGGCGCTACTGGAAGAAAAACTGTTTAACCCGGCATTTAAAGCCGAGGATTTTGCCCGTATCAAACAGCAATTGCTTGATAACATCAACGCCCAGAGCAAAGAGCCGGGCGCTATTATGGAACAGGTGAAAACGGCTGTATTGTGGGGCGGTGAGAACCGGGTTGGGTTGCCGCCCGGCGGCACCGCAGAAACCGTCTCCCGGATCACTCTGGACGATATTAAAACGTTTTACGAGCAATATTATGTGCCGGCAAAAGGCACCATCGTGGTGGTGGGAGACATGACGCCTGGCCAAATCACCACCTATTTTGACTTTATCAATACCTGGCAGGGAGATGACTATCAGATTGCCGATTACGGCGACTTTCCTGAGTACGACGGTCAGCAAATTGTGCTGGTGGACGTGCCTGGTGCTGCGCAGAGTCTGGTAAGAATGGTTGAGCGGGCGATGCCCTATGACGCTACCGGCGATTATTTTCGTGCCCAGCTGATGAACTTTCCGCTCGGTGATGATTTTAACAGCCGGATTAACCTTAACCTGCGCGAAGAGAAAGGCTACACCTACGGGGCATTCTCCGCGTTTAATGGTGGTAAAACCCTGGGGTGGTTCGAGGCCGGTGCTGATCTGAAACAAGAGTTCACCGCGGCTGGTATCATGGAACTGCTGGGTGAAATCAATCATTATCAGCAGCGCGGTATCACCGATGCAGAGCTGAGTTATATGCAAAATGCCTTTACCCTGAGCGAAGCATTAGAATACGAAACGCCGCTGGATAAGGCCTCTTTTTTACGCCGCCTGCTGGCCTACGACCTACCGGTTAATTATAAAAAAGCACAAAAAGCTATATTGCTGAATATCAGTAAAGCAGAAATTGATGCTGTGGCCGCTAAGGCTTTGCACCCGGAGTTATTGCAAATTGTTGTTGTAGGAGACAAAAATGTGATCCTGCCCCAGCTTGAAACCCTAGGCATTGCGATTAAAGAAGTGCGTCCTGCAGGCCTGCAATAACAGTGATTTTGGGGCTCAACTGGGGCAGGGGCGCCATAAATTAACCACTTTGTGCTGTGAATTATGCTTGGGTCGATATAAATATTTGATATTATACGGCCCACAGCTAACCGTCTTGCAACCAATGTAAGTCGCAACCGACATTATGGAATCGACATTGCGCCAACTGACTCACGACCTTTCTTACGATTTTGAGGCCCTTAAATCATCTTCAGCGTTTTCTGCACTCAGTGGCATTAAACGCGGGGTTGAACGCGAATGCTTGCGGATAAATCCAACTGGCATGCTGGCAATGACGCCGCATCCAAAGGCGCTGGGAGCAGCTCTGACTCATGAGAGTATCACCACTGATTACTCTGAATCGCTGCTTGAATTTATTACTCCGCCCGAGTCAGACGTTAATACTACGCTGGCGCAGTTAGAAGACGTGCACAAATTTACCATCGATAATATTGGCGATGAACGCTTGTGGCCGCTGAGTATGCCTTGCTTTATTGAAAATGCACAGGATATCCCAATCGCTTACTTTGGCGAGTCTAACGTGGGTAAAATGAAAAAAGCCTATCGGATGGGGTTACGTAACCGCTACGGTAGCATGATGCAGGTGATTTCCGGGGTGCACTTTAACTTTTCTGTACCCGATACATTCTGGCAGCACCTGGCCACCCAGAAAGGCGTGCAAGCTTCCCAGGAATGGGTGTCTGAACAATATTTTGCTCTGATCAGAAATTACCGCCGCAGTTGTTGGTTAATTCCGTATTTATTTGGCGCTTCTCCGGCGTTGTGTAAGTCTTTTGTTGAAGGGCGTGAACACGGTCTGGACTTTAAACAGCTGGGACGCGGCACGTTATATTTACCTTATGCTACGTCATTACGCATGAGCGGGCTGGGTTACACCAGCAATGAGCAGTCTTCTCTGCGTATTTGTTACAACTCAATCGATACCTACGTGCGCTTGTTGCGGGAAGCAATGTATTCGCCGTCAAAGAATTACGCAGGTTTTGCCGCCGGGGAAGGCGGTGATTATCAGCAGCTCAGTAAAAATGTACTGCAAATTGAAAACGAGTTTTACTCGCCAATCCGGCCCAAACAGCCCACCGCATCCGGTGAAAAGCCCACTGATGCGCTGGCACTGCGAGGCGTAAGTTACATTGAGATCCGGGCGCTGGATGTGAATCCGTTTAGTCCGGTTGGCATCGATAAAGAGCAAATGCATTTCCTGGATGTATTCCTGATGGCATGCCTGCTCACCGAGAGCCCTAAGTTTGATGCTGAACGCTACAAAGAAACCGAAGTTAATCTTAACCGCGTAGTGCTCGAAGGCCGCAAGCCAGGTTTAACCTTGCTGCAAAATGAGCAGGAAGTTGCCATGCGCGACTGGGCTGAAGCCTTATTTGCCCGTTATGCCGAAGTGGCAGCCATCATGGACGAAAACTATGATGACAATCGCTACAGCGAAGCGGTTAAACGCGAATGGTTAAAAGTGCAAGATCCAGACTTAACCTTCTCAGCGCGCTGGCTGAATAAATTACTGGCAGAGGGTGACAACGCGGTAGTGGGTCGTGAATTGGCTGAAAACTATCGCCAGCGAATTGGAGATTTTAATTATCACTTTAAATCGGCAGAGGACTTTGATGCTGAAGCCGAGCGCTCTTTTGCCGCTCAGCGTGAGATTGAAGCCAGTGATAAGGTGTCGTTCAGCGAGTTTATCACGGATTACTTTGCGCGGGAGCCAGCCAAAAAAAATGCCTGACAAGGGTCAGGCATAAGAATTTGTTCCAGGGAAACACACTTTCGGAACATTAATTTGGACAGCATATGTACAAAAAGTTCAAACAAATTTGTATCTTTTTTTCCGGCTGGGTGATTTTCTTACCAATGGTGATCACAGGTTGTGCCACCACGCCACCAAAAGATACCAGCAATCTTTGTGAGATCTTTTACGAAAAGGAAGACTGGTACGACGCGGCGGCCGACATGCGTGATAAATGGGGCGTACCCATCCACGTACCCATGGCCATGATGTACCAGGAAAGTTCTTTTCGTCACGATGCGCTGCCGCCCCGCGATTACATTCTCTTCGGACTCATTCCCTGGGGCAGGGTGAGTTCGGCTTACGGCTATTCTCAGGCTAAAACGCCCACCTGGAGCGACTACATTCGCGAAACCGGGAATTCTGGCGCTGACCGCGATGATTTTGAAGATGCGATAGATTTTATGGGCTGGTTTATCAGTAAAACCCATAAAGTGAATGGTGTCTCAAAATGGGATGCCTACGCGCAATACCTTAATTACCATGAAGGGTGGGGAGGCTACCGGCGCAAGACCTATCTCAGGAAGGGGTGGTTGGTACAAGTCTCGCAGCGCGTTAAAGGCCGTTCACTGCGCTATGCTACGCAATTAAAAACCTGTGAAGAAGAGCTGCAGAAAAGCTGGTTCTTCAAGTTATTTGACTAACGTCTTAATGGCGGCACGAAGCCCCGGGCTGGAAAAAAGCAGGCGGGCAAAGTGCCCGCCTGCCAGAAGTGGGATTCCGTCCAAGACCGTAAAATTTCCGGAAACCCAACAGGCATTTTTACTTTAATCTAAATGATAACTATTATCAATAAAAGTTTTAAAAGTCCTGTCTATTAGGTTAGCCGCATTCTTTTGATCCAAGTCATGCTTTGCGCCAGGCAGACATTTTGATATTGATTTGGATCAGCGTTTTTTATGCCTCACGGGCGCACACTATCACCATAGAAACAGCAAATAAAAGGTGATTGTTATGTGGTCAATGTTATTAAAAGATCCAGTGGTATGGGGCTCATTACTTGGCATTTTTATCGTATGCGTAATGATGGCGTATTACACTTACTTATTCATCCACAACAGCGGTGATGACCATAAGTAAACCCGTAACCCGGAAACGTGGTTGAGATTAACGTTTTTTGCTAAACGGTGACTCGACTTCCAGCAATACCAGCAAGGCACCCTGCCCACCGTATTCCAGTGGTGCCTGATGGAAGGCCATTACTTTGGGATGTTGGATAAGATAGTGGGGCAGCGCCTGTTTGAGAACGCCTGAACCTACACCGTGAACGATACACACACAGTCGACATGCTCCTGCCAGGCTGTGTGCAATAAAGCGGCTAATTCATGTTTGGCCTGCGCTTTGGTCAGGCCGTGTAAGTCAAGTATGTAATCCGGGTTGTAATCGCCCCGGCGCAACTGTTTAAGCTCATAGCCCGGCACATCCTGACGGCAGTAGCGGAGTGCGCCTTCTGGCGGAATAAAGCCTTCAAAGGCGTCAGAAAACTCAAAGCTGGCTCTGGCCTGCCGGTGAGTTTTTTGCTGGCGACGAATTTTCACTTCCGGACGGGCTGTCTCCGGCACATAAGTATCCTGCTTCAAAGGCGCTACGCCTTTGATTTCTTGTCGAAATAACGCCATATCATCACTGTCTTCGGTGTCTTGTTGGCCGGTGACAGGGGGAAATTGCGACTTAAATTTCACAGGCCAGGTTTCCTAATCTTCATTGCGGCTGATTTTGCACTAAATTAAGCATGTCCGAAGCGGACAACATTATGTATCATACCAGCTTTATGATTTCAGGACATTGTAGCCCGTATGACCGACAAGTTTTACCTCGACGAAGCGATTGCTGATCTGCACTCCATGTTAGATATGGTGCGCTGGGCGGTCAGCCGGTTTAATGATGCAGAACTGTTTTACGGTCATGGTACCGACAATGCCTGGGATGAGGCCGTGAGCCTGGTATTTTATGCCCTGCATTTACCTCACACGTTAACCTCTCAAACCGGTGACGGTGTATTTGCAGCACGGCTCACCAAGAGTGAGCGCAGTAAGGTGGCCGAACTGGTGCTGCAACGAGTGCAAACTCGTTTACCACTGCCGTACATTACGCATGAAGCCTGGTTTTGCGAACTGCCGTTCTATGTGGATGAGCGGGTGCTTATCCCACGCTCACCGTTTGCCGAGCTTATTCAGAGCAAGTTTGCGCCACATCTGCATGACACGCCAACTCGCATTCTGGATATGTGCACCGGCGGCGGTTGTATAGCTATTGCACTGGCCTATGCATTTGATGAGGCCCAGGTTGATGCGGTGGATATCAGTGCCGATGCACTGGCCGTAGCAGAGCTGAATATAGAAGAGCACGGACTGAGTGACCGGGTTTTCCCTTTGTACTCCGATTTGTTCGGTCAGCTCGAAGGACAACAATACGACTTAATCGTATCGAACCCCCCTTATGTGGATGCTGAGGATATGGCCGATTTGCCGGTAGAATTTCAGCATGAACCAGAACTGGCACTGGCCGCCGGCGACGACGGCCTCGATTTAGTCGAGACCATGATTGCCCGGGCCGGAAATTACCTTACCGAGCAGGGGGTCATGTTTGTCGAAGTCGGCAACAGTCTGGTGCATATGGAAGCCAGGTTCCCGGGGCTGGATATTGAGTGGGTCGAACTGGCACAGGGCGGCCATGGTATTTTCGCTGTAACCAAAGCAGCATTAGACAGTTACAACCAACAGGATAAATAAAAGAGATGGCGGGTAATACTTTCGGTAAAATATTTACGGTATCCACCTTTGGTGAGAGTCACGGCATCGCCCTTGGCGGTGTGGTAGACGGTTGTCCTCCGGGACTGGAACTGACCGAAGAAGATTTACAGGTAGATTTAGACCGTCGTAAACCAGGTACTTCACGCTATACCACTGCCCGTCGTGAAGACGACGAAGTGCAAATTTTATCAGGCGTGTTTGAAGGCAAAACCACCGGCACCAGTATAGGCCTGCTGATCAAAAACAAGGATCAGCGCAGTCAGGATTATTCCAATATCGCCAACCGCTTCCGTCCTGGTCATGCCGATTATACCTACCAGCAAAAGTACGGGTTGCGCGATTATCGCGGCGGCGGTCGCTCCTCGGCGCGTGAAACGGCTATACGAGTGGCCGCTGGCGGCATTGCCAAGAAATACCTTGAGCAGGTTCATGGCATTAAAATTCACGGCTTTTTGTCGCAATTAGGCCCGGTTGTCATCGACACGGTTGACTACAGCCTTATTAACGAAAACCCGTTTTTTTGCCCGGATGCGTCGAAATTGGATGCGTTAGATGAATACATGCGCGAACTGAAAAAGTCCGGCGACTCAATCGGCGCAAAAGTGTCAGTAGTCGCCACTAATATGCCGGTAGGCCTGGGTGAACCGGTGTTTGACCGTCTCGATGCTGACATTGCGGGTGCCATGATGGGCATCAACGCGGTGAAAGGGGTTGAAGTGGGTGACGGCTTTGATGTGGTGACTCAAAAGGGCAGTGAACATCGCGACACGCTAACCCCGGACGGATTTACCTCTAATCATTCAGGCGGCGTGCTTGGCGGGATTTCA
The DNA here is from genome assembly GCF_002993365.1 of Marisediminitalea alba. GTDB lineage: Bacteria > Pseudomonadota > Gammaproteobacteria > Enterobacterales > Alteromonadaceae > Alteromonas > Alteromonas alba. The sequence goes on along the minus strand of NZ_PVNP01000054.1, from coordinate 8,951 downwards.
ACCGGCCAGGATTTGGTGGTTCATATGGCGCTTAAGCCCACTTCCAGTATTTCGGTACCAGGCGAAACCATTGATACCGACGGTAACGCGATTGAAATTGTCACCAAAGGGCGTCACGACCCTTGCGTAGGCATTCGTGCAGTACCAATCGCCGAAGCCATGCTCGCGCTGGTGTTAATGGACCATTGCCTGCGTCATCGTGCACAAAATGAGGCGGTTCAATGTACTACGCCAATGATTCCGGGTTCTGCCAAATAAGATGCTGAACCCGACATCTAAATAATGGCGGTGTCTTCCAGCCGCTTTGCTATTATAGCGCTCAGCCTTGCCTATGCTCTGTACTTTGGTCAGTTAGGGGTAATTACCCCTTACCTTGGCGTTTTCCTTGATGGGCGCGGTTTCACCTCAGTCGAAATTGGCGAGTTGTTTGCGGTGATTACCCTGGCACGTATTATCGGCCCCTCGCTATGGGCAGGAGTTGCCGATCGCACCGGCAAAATACTGTTTATTTTAAGACTCGGTAGCGGTTTAACCGTACTGAGTTTTATTGGTGTGTTCTGGGCCTATTCATTCTGGTATCTGACGCTGGTTATGGGCCTGATGATGATGTTCTGGACCGCAGTATTGCCGCAGCTCGAAGTACTCACGTTGCAAACTATCGAAGGAGACTCTAAACGATACGGTCGTATTCGTTTGTGGGGCAGTATTGGCTTTATTGTACTGACCGTTTTGGTTGGACAGGCACTCGACTTTTTTTCTACTGACGCGCCAATTTATGCATCGATGCTGGTGTTAATCGGTCTGTTTATCAGCAGCCTTACGCTTACCCAGCCGCAAAACCTTAAACCGAAAGCCGCTGTTGCGGTGCGGATCATGCCTTTTTTGCGGGATAAAGTGGCACTGTTGTTTCTGCTGTCCAATGCCTTACTACAATTAAGTTTTGGCGCGTACTACGGTTTTTTTGCACTGTATATGCGGGATTTGGGGTATTCCGGCATGCAAACCGGTTTGCTGATCGCATTGGGAGTAACTGTAGAGGTTGGCATTTTCCTGGTGGCCCAGCGGTTGATATCCCGTTTTGGTGTGTGGCGTTTAATGGTGTTCTGTTTGCTCGCCACTGGCCTTCGATGGCTGGTTCTGGGCACCCTGGCAGACATGTTCTGGCTGGTGTTCTTCAGTCAGTTTATCCATGCTCTAAGCTTTGGCTTAAACCACTCTACCTCGATGCATTTTATCCATCATTATTTCCCTACCCAGATCCACGGACGAATCCAGGCCGCCTATATCAGTCTGGCGTTTGGACTGGGCGGCGCTGTGGGCAATTACGCTGCCGGATTGATGTGGCAGCAGGGAGCCGGGTCCATGCTAACGTTCTCTGCAGCCGGGGCCTGTGCGGCGGCAGGTGGATTGGTATTACTGCTGATAACGCCGCAGCAAATGGACAAGCGTCAGTAGAGATCAAGGGGTCAGGTTCTTTGAAAATACTTTCTCATAGTGAGGTAAACCCTTAGTTCACCGCAAATCAAGAAACTGTCCCGTTGGCCAGTATAATTTGATGGGTTTTAAAATAAGATTTAAGCCAGTTTGTTTTCAAGGAGATTTTAAATTGGCTCGTCGTCCGAGGGTATTGCTTCCAAATATACCCGTACACGTTGTTCAACGAGGGAATAATAAACAAGCATGCTTTTTTCAGGCTAAAGATTATGCTGTTTACCTTAAAAAACTTAAAGAGAGCGCAGAAAAATTTAATGTGCGGATACATTGTTATGTACTGATGACAAACCATGTTCATTTACTTTTGCAAGCATCAGACTATGAGGGCATTAGTCATGTTATGCAGAGTTTAGGACGTTATTATGTTCGTTATTTCAATACCACTTACAATCGAACCGGCACGCTTTGGGAAGGTAGATTCAAATCCAGTTTGGTGAATTCTGACGAGTACCTGCTGCAGGTTTATCAGTATATAGAACTAAATCCTGTCAGAGCAAAAATGGTAAATCACCCAAAAGACTATACATGGAGTAGCTATCATGCAAATGGAGGCAACAAAAATATTGCCATGTTAGAGCCTCACCCTCTCTATTTATCCCTCGGTGTTGACTCCGCGAGTCGAAAGTTGGCCTATAACCGTCTTCTCGACAACTCCTTATCAAATGAGATATTGAACAAGATTAGATTATCAATAAATAAGTCCAGGGTGCTGGGCGATGATAAATTTGTAAAGCAGATATCCGCAAAGCTTGAACGCTTTGCCGGATATCTTGAACACGGAGGGGATAGACGCTCTGAAGAGTTTAAGGAATGGCTTCAAAGAATCTGACCCCTTGATCGTTATTGTCTTATACAGCGGGCTATTACTGCTGGCTCGCCATCATCCTGTATCTGTTCGAGTTTTACGTCGAATTTCCACAGCCGGTGCAGGTGGCGCATCACTTCGTCTTTGCTGTCGGCCAGCGGAATGCCATTTTGCGGTACATACCGTAAAGTGAGCGAACGATCGCCGCGCACATCCACGTTATACACCTGAATATTGGGCTCTAAGTTACTCAGGTTGTACTGGGCGGAGAGCTTTTCCCGAATTGCACGGTAGCCGCGCTCGTCGTGAATGGCCGATACGCTCACATAGGGTTTATCAGAATCATCTTCTACCGCAAACAGTTTAAAGTCCCGCATGACTTTGGGTGATAAAAACTGACTGATAAAGCTTTCATCCTTAAAGTTATGCATGGCGAAATGCACGGTTTCCAGCCAGTCCTTACCAGCAATGTCCGGGAACCAGTAACGGTCCTCGTCGGTAGGCTCCTGGCAAATCCGTTTGATATCCATAAACATATTAAAGCCCAGTGCATATGGATTGATACCGCTGTAATAAGGGCTGTTATAGTCGGGTTGAGTAACCACGCTGGTATGACTGTGCAGGAACTCTAGCATAAAACGGTCGGTTACCAGTCCTTCATCATAAAGCTTGTTTAAAATATGGTAATGCCAGAAACACGCCCAGCCTTCGTTCATTACCTGGGTTTGCTTTTGCGGATAGAAGTACTGCGACACTTTGCGCACGATGCGCACAATTTCACGTTGCCAGGGCTCCAGCAACGGCGCATTTTTTTCGATGAAATAAAGCAGGTTTTCCTGAGGCTCCGCCGGGAAACGCATAGCCTTGGGCTGATTTTTTTCTTTGCTGTCGGGCAGGGTGCGCCAAAGTTCATTTACCTGCGACTGCAAATACTTGGCCCGTTGTTTCTGGCGGCTCTTTTCTTCCTGCAGCGATAGCTTCTGCGGGCGTTTGTAACGGTCTACACCAAAATTCATCAGCGCGTGGCAGGAGTCCAGTGTTTGCTCGACTTCTTCGTAACCGTATTTTTGCTCGCACTTGGCAATATAGTTTTTGGCAAACACCAGATAATCGATAATCGAGCTGGCATCGGTCCAGGTTTGAAACAGGTAATTGCCTTTAAAAAAGGAGTTGTGCCCGTAACAGGCATGAGCCATTACCAGCGCCTGCATGGTTATGGTATTTTCTTCCATCAGGTAAGCAATACACGGATTAGAATTAATCACTATTTCGTAGGCCAGGCCCATCTGACCGCGGCGGTATTGCTGCTCGTTCTGAATAAATTTTTTGCCAAATGACCAGTGGGTATAATTAATAGGCATACCAATGCTGGCATAGGCATCCATCATTTGCTCGGCGGTGATCACCTCAATTTGGTTTGGATAGATGTCGAGTTTATATTCTTTGGCAATACGGTCTATTTCAGCTTCGTACTGGGCCAGCATATCGAAGGTCCAGTCAGGCCCGTCGCTGAGTGTTTTCTTTACTTCTGCTACTTCAGCCGTCATTAGCTTCCTCCGCTGGTTTCACTGGTTTTTTCAAACAGTTCACGGAATACAGGATAGATATCGCTGACCGAGATGATGTGTTTGCAAACAAAGTTACTGCAGGCTTCCTCCACGCTTTGATATTCCCGCCACAGGCTTTGGTGCTGGCGTTCGGTAATTTCGATGTAGGCGAAATAGCGCGTTACCGGTAGCAGTTTTTTCATCAGAATTTCGCGGCACTGAGGCGAGTCGTCGGCCCAGTTATCCCCGTCTGATGCCTGCGCGGCATAAATGTTCCAGTCGCTGTCCTGATAGCGTTCGGCAATAATTTCGTCCATCAGTTTCAGCGCGCTGGATACAATCGTACCGCCGGTTTCCTGTGAGTAGAAAAACTCCTGCTCATCGACCTCTTTGGCCTGAGTATGATGGCGAATGTATACCACCTCGACGTTTTTATAGGTCCGGCTTAAAAACAAATAGAGCAGAATATAAAAACGCTTGGCCATGTCTTTGGTGGCCTGATCCATCGAGCCGGAGACATCCATCAGGCAAAACATCACTGCCTTGCTGGTAGGGACAGGCTTTTTCGCGTAGTTTTTAAAGCGTAAATCGAAGGTGTCAATAAACGGAACACCAGCAATTTTGGCTTTTAACGCGCCAATGGTTTTTTCCAGTTCGATAATCGCCACGGTGTTATCGTGTTTGTCGGCTTTAAGCTTCTCGAGCTCTTCTTCGGCCTCACGCAGCTTACGCCGGTCTGCGGCAGTTAGCGCTACCCGTCTGGCCATCGAGCCTTTAAGTGAGCGCACAATATCCAGATTGGTAGGCACCCCGTCGGTTTGATAACCCGCGCGGTAAGTTTCGTACTGTACTACCTGATCGAACTGGCTGTTTTTTAAATTGGGCAGGGCCAAATCTTCAAACAGTAAGTCGAGGTATTCGTCTTTGGAGATGGAGAAGGTAAAGTCATCCTCACCTTCACCGCTATTACCGGCATCGCCCTGGCCTGAGCCCTGGCCACCCTGAGGCGGCGGCCGATCGATGCGGTCACCGGCGGTAAACTGATCGTTACCTGGGTGAACAACCGTTCGTTTGCCGCCCTTACCGGTGTGAAATAATGGTTCGGAGATATCTTGTTTGGGTATGCTGATATGTTCGCCAGACTCGACGTCGGTCACCGAACGTTGACCGACGGCATCTGACACAGCGCGTTTGATTTGTTGCTTATATCGTTTTAAAAACCGCTGACGGTTAAGGGTACTTTTCCCTTTGCTATTTAACCTGCGGTCTATGAAATGTGCCATACAACCCCTTCACGCTAAATTGCACCCTAAGATGCTTTGCGGACACGCAGGTACCATTCGCACAGTAACCGTACTTGTTTTTGTGTATACCCTTTTTCCACCATTCGGTTCACAAAGTCGTCGTGTTTCTTACGATCTTCGGCAGACCCCTTGGTGTTAAACGAAATCACCGGCAGCAGATCTTCCGTATTGGAGAACATTTTCTTCTCTATTACGGTGCGCAGTTTTTCGTAGCTGGTCCAGTTAGGGTTTTTACCCCCGTTATTGGCCCGGGCGCGGAGCACAAAATTCACGATCTCATTACGGAAATCTTTCGGGTTACTGATACCGGCCGGTTTTTCAGTTTTCTCCAGCTCGGCATTCAGCGACGCACGATCAAACAGCTGACCGGTTTCCGGGTCGCGGTATTCCTGATCCTGGATCCAGAAGTCTGCATAGGTGACATAGCGGTCAAACAGGTTCTGGCCATACTCTGAGTAAGACTCCAGATAAGCCGTTTGAATTTCTTTGCCAATGAACTCCACGTAGTGCGGAATTAAGAAGCCTTTCAAAAACTCCTTATAGCGATCCGCCGTATCCTGAGGGAACTGCTCGCGCTCTATCTGCCGCTCCAGTACGTAGAAAAGGTGCACCGGATTGGCCGCCACTTCGGTATGATCAAAATTAAACACGCGCGACAGGATCTTAAACGCGAAACGGGTAGACAATCCTTCCATGCCCTCATCTACCCCAGCGTAATCGCGGTATTCCTGATAGGACTTGGCTTTTGGATCGGTATCTTTCAGGCTTTCACCATCGTAGACCCGCATTTTCGAATAGATGCTGGAGTTTTCTGGTTCTTTGAGGCGCGACAGCACAATAAACTGGGCCAAACTTTTTAACGTGTCTGGTGCGCAGGGCGCGCCGTGTAATTCACTGTTTTGCAATAGTTTGTCGTAGATCCGCATTTCTTCAGAAACGCGCAGGCAATAAGGCACTTTTACAATGTAAACCCGGTCCAGGAACGCTTCATTGTTTTTGTTGTTGCGGAACGACTGCCATTCAGATTCGTTAGAGTGGGCCAGAATCAGCCCGTCAAAGGGCAGGGCGGAAAACCCTTCAGTAGGGTTATAATTGCCTTCCTGGGTTGCAGTTAGCAGCGGATGCAGCACCTTAATTGGTGCTTTAAACATTTCCACAAACTCCATCAGGCCCTGATTGGCCTTACACAGAGAACCTGAGTAGCTGTAGGCATCGGGATCGTTCTGAGCAAATTGCTCCAGACGACGGATATCCACTTTACCGACCAGCGACGAAATATCCTGGTTGTTTTCATCGCCAGGTTCGGTTTTAGCAATGCCCACCTGATCGAGAATGGATGGATATACCTTCACGACTTTAAATTTAGTGATGTCACCGTTGTATTCATGCAGGCGCTTTCTGGCCCAGGGTGACATAATCGTTTTTAAATAGCGCTTTGGAATGCCGTACTCTTGCTCAAGAATGTTGCCGTCTTCATTTAAGTCAAACAGACAGAACGGATGGTCGTTAACCGGTGAGTCTTTAATCATGTAAATCGGCACCTTCTGCATCAGCTCTTTAAGCCGTTCAGCGAGTGATGATTTACCGCCACCTACCGGGCCTAACAAGTACAGAATTTGCTTCTTCTCTTCCAGCCCCTGAGCAGCGTGACGCAGGTAGGACACTATCTGTTCAATCGCTTCTTCCATGCCAAAAAATTCATGGAATGCCGGATAGCGGGCGATAACGCGGTTTGAGAAAATGCGGCTGAGTGCCGGATCGGTGGATGTGTCTATCATTTCAGGCTCACCAATGGCCTGTAGCAATCTTTCCGCGGAATTTGCATAGGCCATCGGGTCGTTTTTACAGATGTCTAAGAATTCCTGAATGGTAAACTCTTCTTGCTTATGTTTTTCATAGCGCTCTTGGTAATGCTCGAAAATACCCATAAATACCCCTGTATAAAAAACGGTCTCCCGTACTTCCAGCATAGTCCTATAATTTCAGAAAACAATGGGCAAAAGGTGTAACTCGTCGTTTATTTTTGCAACAAAAATGTTAATAAAATCATGAGGCCCAAGTGAACTAAGGGCTGGCAAAGAGCAGTAATAAGCAGAAAAAAGTGAAAATTATCAGTGGGGGAGAGAAGGATCGTACCCGCAGGGTGCGGGTACGAAAAAGGGCTTATGCGCCGAAGTTAGCGGCTGCGAATTCCCAGTTAACCAGTGCCCAGAAGCCACCTAAGTACTTAGGACGCAGGTTACGATAGTCGATGTAGTAAGCGTGTTCCCACAGGTCCACGGTCAGCACTGGGGTCAGGCTGCCGTCAGTCAGTGGGGTTGCTGCATTGCTGGTGTTAACGATATCCAGGCTACCGTCAGCAGTTTTAACCAGCCAGGTCCAGCTTGAACCAAAGTTGTTAACGGCTTTATCGTTGAATGCAGCCTGGAAGTCTTCAAAAGAACCCCATTTTGCAACGATTGCGTCTGCCAGTGCGCCAGTTGGCTCACCGCCGCCATTCGGGCTTAAGCAGTTCCAGTAGAACGTGTGGTTCCATACCTGAGCAGCGTTGTTGAATACGCCGCCTTCAGAAGTCTTAACGATTTCTTCCAGGCTCTTTGATTCCAGATCAGTACCTTCTACCAGACCATTCAGTTTGGTTACGTAAGTAGCGTGGTGTTTACCATAGTGGTAATCAAGCGTCTCAGCAGAAATGTGTGGCTCCAGAGCATCTTTTTCATAAGGTAACGCTGGTAGTTCAAAAGCCATATGAGTCTCCATTTTCTTGGTTAGTTGTACGTAGTCTGTTATCAGAATAAGTCTATTGTTCTAACGGTCAATTATCCCGACACCCTATGATATAGGGACGGATTTATTTAACCCAATGACAATTAGATGAAATTTTTCTTTTTTGAGTTAGTTGGCGGCGGTGGGAACCTATTACATCGCAGTCACAAAACCGGTAACCAATCCAAATGCTGTTGTGTGTCGTAACAAGCTGACTGACTATTTGTATTACAGATTAGCCCAAGCGCTTGTGAAACTCCAACATCAGCTTGCTATATCATAGGCGTAAAAGCACTTATCGGATCACTTACGCCATGGCAAACTGTTAAATCAGAATTTATGCGCGGCACATATTAATGGTACAATCGAAGCTACCCGCCCTTGAAAAGTGGCGTTCATGCATACATATCCCTGTAAAGGTAAAAAGTTAAGAGGCATTCATGGAAAACAACGGTGAACAAACCACATTAGAGCGTATTCAGCAGCAAATCTCAGAAAACCCAATCCTGCTGTATATGAAAGGCTCTCCTAAATTACCCAGCTGCGGCTTCTCAGCTCAGGCATCTCAGGCACTAATGTCCTGCGGTGAGCAATTTGCGTATGTTGATATTTTGCAAAACCCTGACATCCGCGCAGAGCTGCCAGCATACGCAAACTGGCCTACGTTTCCTCAGCTATGGGTCGACGGCGAACTAGTTGGCGGGTGTGACATTATTCTGGAAATGTTCCAGCAGGGCGAACTTCAGCCACTGATTAAAGAAACCGCTGAGAAAACCAAAGCGGAATAGTTAGCCAATATTATCGAAAAAGCCGGCTTAACACAGCCGGTTTTTTTATGGTGCGCCGGGCATGGCGCGTAGTGCTTTAGCACTGTTCGACTCACTGTGGTGGTGAGTTGATGACTTGGAGGTGGAAGTCCTCTGCACACCCGGCAAGGGGAAGTGCTAGCCGAACGGCAAGGGTGTTCATCGTGAGGTGAAATCTGAAGGAAGCCGAAGGCAAAATGCTGGCCTGACGAACAGGAAGCGGTTTAGG
>NZ_PVNP01000053.1 GCF_002993365.1 Marisediminitalea alba | reverse complement strand
TCCAACTGGAAGTTTTTTAAAAGTATCTTGGGTTTGCTGTGATTGTTTAGGGTGTTTAGAGCGACTGGTTATCCAACTGAAACCGAGCGCATCCATGACGCGGTAGACGTTTCGCAACTGATAGTCGATTTGGAAGGTGTCGCTAATGTATTGTCGTACATCCTGTGCAATCAAACGACCTCCCTCCTTTTTGACCGCGTTTTCTTCGATAAAATGTGCGACCTGTTCTCGCTGAGAGACGGAGAGCTGGCAGGGTCTACCCGGGCTAGGTTTGGATTGCAGGCCTTCAAGTCCGTAAGCCAGGTAGTTGGATACCCACGTATTAACACTGCCTCTGGCAACCCCAAGGTAAGCGGCTATCTGAGTACGCGTTTCCCCTTTTTTGAAATGATATAACGCTAAATAGCGGGTACGCAGTCGCCCGTTGGAGGTATGCTTTGCTAGTTGTTTAAAGTCGTCGGCTGTATGCATATGAAAATCACTCAAATATGAATAGCGCCATTAGATCAAACTTTTAAGTCAATTGGTATTACCTGTTAGCCTGACGGTGTTATCGCTATCAGCAGTATGTGGCACCGCCATGGCCGAAGGATATCCCAAAGAACTTGAGGAAGACCTTATTTCAGTGTGCAGAAATGCGGCTGAGGATGATCGTTCCGGGTTGCGGCAGGCCGTAAGAGAACTGACACCCTTAAGCAGAATAAATACGTCGACTTATAAAGTATTGGCTAACGGGCTGGTTTGTAATGGTATGCAACTCGCTGCCTTTGCCCGTTACTATGGTGCCAGCGACACCTATACACTGCTGAAAAAGTACACGTATCCTAATGCGATTATCGAAATTAAGGACGTTACTGCCAGTCGTGATGTGCCCGTTGAGATCAGCGTAAGTATGACAACCGGTAAGTAACCGAAGCCCAATGGTAAAAGCGAAGGGATGGCAACGTCTCTTCGTTTTTTGGTGCTTTCGAATCACCAAATGCCAGATTGATAACGGGGGGAGAATGTTTATTCACCAATAAAAAAACCGGAGCAAGAATACTCCGGCGAACGGTTGGGTGTTACTTTTTTAGAATTAATTCAAATTAACTAACAGCTTCTGCTTCTTTGATAAACATAAACAGAGCGTCCTTTAGCTGCACTCGCTCGGCTTTCTTCTCGTTTAAAATATCGTCCGACGTTGGCTCTGCGCCTTCTTCCATTTTGTGAATAAGGCTGTCGAGTTCGTTGTATTGTTCAAATAATCTGGCGAAATGGCGGTCATTCATTTTTAAATGACGAATAGTGTGCTGATGATCAGGGAATTCATGGACGAGATCATGTTTTTCAATAGTCATAGTAGCTCTTATCTGGTTGTTAACAGTGGCCTTTCCACTCACTTAAGTCTACTTTGACAGCCTCGATGTTACCTTGATTCAGGTCATGGTTTTGGTGTGGATCATCAAAAAGGGCGGGAAAACCCGCCCGATTCATCAGTGACTTTGCTGGTCATTGCGTTTGGCTTTAAACGGCCGCTTTTTGCCACGCGGATTCGGACTCGCTGCATTTTTAAAGCCGGTATGTTTGGTCATCGCGCGCTCGCCACGGCGGGCCTTGCCGGCCTTCTGGCGTTTTTCGCTGGCTGACTCAGGTGGCACCAGATGTTGCGGGCCACGGCCGATAAGATCTTCCCGGCCCATTTTGACCAGCGCTTTACGAATTTGCGCAAAGTTTTTAGGATCGTGATAACGCAGCATGGCTTTATGTAAGCGACGGTGAATTTCACCTTTCGCCGACGGCACGGACTCGCTGTCTTTTTTCACCTTACGCAGCGAATTAACCTCGGTGTGATACAGCGTGGTGGCCGTTGCCATTGGCGACGGATAGAAGTTTTGTACCTGGTCGAGCTTAAAGCGATTTTCTTTCAGCCAGATAGCCAGCGCCAGCATGTCTTCATCAGTGGTACCAGGATGCGAGGCGATAAAATAAGGAATAAGGTACTGTTCCTTGCCCGCTTCTTTGGAATACTTATCAAACAACTCTTTAAAGCGATAATAAGTGCCCATGCCCGGTTTCATCATCTTGCTTAACGGGCCATCTTCGGTATGCTCCGGAGCAATTTTCAAATAACCGCCAACGTGGTGCTTGGCCAGCTCCTTAACGTAGTTTGGATCTTCAATGGCTAAGTCGTAACGCACGCCCGAAGCTATCAGAATTTTCTTGATGCCGGGTAAATCCCGGGCCCGACGATACAAATCAATAGTCGGTTTATGGTCGGTATCCATGTGGGCACAGATAGACGGGTACACACAGGACGGTCGACGACAGGTTGCTTCTGCTTTGGCACTCTTACAGCGCAGGCGGTACATGTTGGCCGTAGGGCCCCCCAGATCTGAAATGACCCCGGTGAAGCCGGGTACCGTATCGCGGATCTGTTCAATTTCACGAATAATCGAGTCTTCTGAGCGGCTCTGAATTATACGTCCTTCGTGCTCAGTGATGGAACAGAAGGTACAACCACCAAAGCAGCCACGCATAATATTAACCGAAAAGCGGATCATATCGTAAGCCGGGATCTTTGCTTTGCCGTAGGCCGGGTGGGGCACACGTTGATAGGGTAAATCGAACACCGCGTCCATTTCTTCGGTTTCCAGCGGCATGGCCGGCGGATTGATCCAAATGTGCCGATCGCCGTGGCGCTGCAACAGCGCCCGGGCACAACCCGGATTGGTTTCCTGATGAAGAATGCGGTTAGCATGGGCATACAGGGTTTTGTTATCGCGCACGACTTCAAATGCCGGTAATTTTACATAGACCTGTTCCCAGGGTTTACGGCGCTCGGCCGGTTGTACCACAATTGGCTGGGCTTTCGCTTCGGTAACCGGCTGACTGTTTTTATTTTCGTTTTCACCCTCGCAGTCCGGCTCCATGATGTAGGGGCTGGGGATAGGATCAATTTTGCCGGGGCGGTCGAGTGACGTTGAGTCAACGCCCTGCCATTCTGGCAAGGGTTGTTTAACAATAATGGCAGTGCCCCGCACATCGGTAATATCACTAATGGCTTCGCCAGCGGCCAGTCGATGAGTCACTTCCACCAGTGGACGCTCAGCGTTACCGAACATCAATAAGTCGGCCTTGGCATCAAACAGCACTGAGCGACGCACTTTTTCCGACCAGTAGTCGTAGTGGGCAATACGGCGCAGGCTGGCTTCAATACCACCAATAATAATCGGTACGTCTTTATACGCCTCGCGGCAACGCTGGGAATAAACGGTTACCGCCCGGTCCGGGCGTTTGCCGCCTTCGTTGTTGGGCGTATAAGCATCGTCGTGCCGCAGCTTTTTATCGGCGGTGTAGCGGTTAATCATGGAGTCCATGTTGCCGGCGGTCACACCAAAATACAGATTGGGCTTGCCCAGCTTCATAAAGTCGTTTTTATTCTGCCAGTCAGGCTGGGCAATAATGCCCACCCGGTAACCGTGTGCTTCCAGCAAGCGCCCGATGATCGCCATACCAAAACTGGGGTGATCGACATAAGCGTCGCCAGTGACCAGAATAATGTCGCAGCTATCCCAGCCCAGTTCGTCCATTTCGGCCCGCGACATGGGTAAAAAAGGCGCGCTACCGTAGCAGTGTGCCCAGTATTTAGGATAAGAAAACAGGCCGCGATCGGCTTTTATGGTTGCTTGCATGGAATTCTTCAGAGGGTTGTGAAAACGGCTGAATTATAGCAAACATCCGCAGGCGAAAATAGCTAAGTCAGTATTTACAGCTCACAACCGTGAAGCAAATTGCACAATAAAAATACAGCCGGTTAACGAATTACCTGCTGTGCCCACTGGATAAGCTGTCCGGCTGGCATCGCACCGGCCTGGCGGTTGACTTCACGGCCTTGTTTAAACACTAACAGGCTGGGAATGCTGCGAATAGTAAATTGCTGACTTAACATGGGGTTAGATTCGGTATCGACCTTGGCAAAGATGGCTTTACCTTGTAACTGTTGAGCAGCCTGGGCAAATGCCGGGGCCATCATTTTACAGGGGCCACACCAGTCGGCCCAAAAATCCACAATCACCGGAAGGTCTGATTTCTCGATAAAGCGCGCAAAATCCGCCTGTTTTAAATCGATAGGGTGGGCGGGTAACAGGCCCTGTTTGCACTTGCCACACACCGGGTTGTCACTTAAACGCTCTGCCGGACTGCGATTGAGCCCCTGACAATGGGGGCAAACGATATGAATAGCACTCATGATTTTACTCCTATAAGCTATTTCTTATATGTTGTGCGCTTTTCCCCTTTCTCAAGGGCTGAATTGTGGTTCCCGGTGACTTATACTCTGCGCCGGATAACTACGGAGAAGCATTCATGCGTTACTGGCTGTTTAAATCGGAACCGGACGTGTTTGGTATCGACCACCTGGCTCAACGACCTGACCAAACCGAGCCATGGGACGGGGTGCGTAACTATCAGGCGCGTAATTTCCTGCGCGATGAGGTTAGCGTGGGGGATAAGGTGTTTTTTTATCACTCCAGTTGTAAAACGGTGGGTATTGCAGGTATTGCCGAGGTAGTTAAAGCCGGTTATCCCGATGCAACCCAGTTTGATCCGGAGTCGGACTATTACGATCCGAAAGCAACGCCTGACAAGCCGCGCTGGTTTAGTGTGGATGTAAAGTACGTGAGCAAGTTTGCCCGCGTGCTACCGCTGGGTATGATTAAAGACTGCCCGCAAATTACCGAATTGGGACTGGTGAAAAAAGGCCATCGCTTGTCTGTAATGCCGGTAACAGAAAGCGAATGGCACATTTTAAACGAGCTGGCCGGACGTCAGCTTTAATCCGGCAGTTCGTTCCACAGGCGGGCAAGGCCTTGTTGGCCGTATTGCCCCGGCAAGCCCCACAAGAAAGGCTCCGGTTGAATCATGCGGCCCTGGTCGAAGGTAAAGCCATCGGCACGGTCCTGAGCAACCAGTAGCGGCCCGTCTAAGTCGACAAACTGCACATCCGCGCACAGGCCATAGGCTGGCGCCATAGCCAGCGACGAGCCTACCATACAACCAATCATGATCTGCAGATTGTGCTCTTTAGCCGCGTGGTAAGCGCGAATTGCTTCGGTTAAGCCGCCGGTTTTATCCAGTTTAATATTGACCGCCTGATAGTACTTTGCCAGCAGCTCGATATCGGCACTCACGTGACAGGATTCATCGGCACAAAGGATTACGGGACTGTTAAGCCCTGCCAGTTCCTCATCGGCTTCGGCAGGAACCGGCTGTTCTATTAGCGCAACACCAAGCTTAGCCATATCCGGCAGCAATTCATTCAGCATCGCTACCTGCCAGCCTTCATTGGCATCCACAATCAGCCGACTTTGTGGTGAGGCTTCGTGGATGGCGGCCAGACGTTCCAGCACCTGATGTTCATCCAGCTTAATTTTAATTAGCGGCGCATTTTTAATTTCCAGTGCCTGGTTTTTCATCCCCTCTGGCGTATCGATGCTAAGGGTTTGCGCAGTGTAACAACGCTGTACCGTATAAAGGTTAGCCAGGCTGGCCACCGATTTACCCTTTACCTTGGCTTTTAAATCCCACAGTGCTGCGTCCAGCGCATTGCGTGCAGATCCAGCGGGTAGCAGGGTGAGTAAATCCTCGGTATCACAGACACTGGCAAAGGCGCCCTTTATGTCTTCCAGTTGCGCTAACACGGATTTGATTGATTCGTTATAGCGGGCATAGGGGACAGATTCACCCCAGCCATAATAATGGCCGTCGCTTACCAGTACGGTGATCACATCGGCCTGAGTTTTTGCGCCTCGTGAAATGCGAAACTCACGGGCCAGCGGAAAAGACTCAGTAAAGGCTTTAAAACTCAGACTCATTCCAATGCCTCCACTAACGCGCCAACGCCGTGGCGGATCGGGTCGACACAAGGCAGGCCAAGCTGCTCGGTCACGCTATTGCAATAGACCAGGGCTTCATCTTCGCTGACCGAAGACGTGTTTACCGATACGCCAATCACCTTCACATCGGGGTTAGTGATCCGCGCGGCGGTGAGATTCATTTCAATCACCTGTTCAAGACTGGGGAGTGGACGACCAGGCAGGGCGCGCATGTGGTCACGGTTCAATGCGTGGCAAATAACCAGTGCGTCAGGTTGCGAGCCGTGTAACAGTCCTAAGCTAACGCCTGCAAAAGCCGGATGATACAGCGAGCCCTGACCTTCGATTAAATCCCAGTGGTCATCGTCGTTGGCCGGGCAGAGTGCTTCAACACTACCGGAGATAAAGTCAGAGACTACGCAATCGACGGCTACGCCTTCACCGGCAACCAGAATACCGCTCTGGCCCGTGGCCCGGAAGGTGGCTTTTATGCCTTGACTCTGCATGCCTCGGGCCAGGCTCAGTGTGGTGTACATTTTACCCACTGAACAATCCGTACCTACGGTCAGCAAACGTTTGCCCGGGCGTTTGACGCCGGTACCGGTTTTAAATTTGGTGGTGGGGTGGCGAATGTCTATCAGGCGGCGACCGAGTGCCTGGGCTTTTTCAGCTATTTCAGGAATATCAGCCAGTTTATCGTGCAGGCCATTAATAATATCCATGCCGGCTTCCAGGGCGGTAATAATGGAAGCAACCAGCGACGGGTCAAGCACGCCGCCGCTGTTGGCAAAACCCAGTACAAATGCTTTGGCGCCTTGTTGCGCACCTTCTTCGATGGTCATGGCTGGCAGGCCGGTGGTCACACTGCAGCCTGGCAGGGAATATTCGCCCACGCACATCTCAGGGCTCCAGTCCGCCGCGCTCTTAGCCATTTTGATGCTGAGCGGATCCGTAGCATTGCCGATAAAAAGTAAATAAGGGGAAGGCAGGTTCATGATAACTCCTTGAACAGAGGTCACATAAGGTGACTGAAGAAGACGAATACAATGGGTCTGTACCCTAAAGCCATCGACTAATGAATTCCAGCGTTATTCTTCATTAATAAAATGCTTCAGGGTCGGCCTCTGGTGGTCGTCTTTAACAATACGCGTTGAGCTGATCCAGATAGACTTGCTTATCGTCTTCGGGTAACCAGGTCACGGTAAAGGCATTGGCCATCAACGTTTTAAGTTCTTCTCGGCTAAAGTCGCCCTCTTGCTGCAAGGCAATCAGGTTTTCGTTCATATATGCCCGAAAATAAGCCGGATCGTCGGAATTGATGGTGGCCAGCATGCCTTTATCGAGCATCTGGCGAATTTCGTTGGAGGTTAACGACTGCACCACAAACTGATTGGATACCGGGCACACGGTGAGCCCCAGTTTGTGGCTTTTAATCAGTTCGCAAAGGTCATCAGATTCCAGCGAGTTAACCCCGTGATCAATGCGGTCTACGCCGATAATTTCGATGACCTGACGAATATGCTCCAGGGTGTTTTTCTGGTTCACGTCACAATGCATGGTGAGCTTGAGGCCCCATTCTTTGGCCAGCTTAAACACCTCACGAAATTTTACCGGTGGGTTGTTGTGCTCATCGGAGTCAAGTCCCACTCCAACCAGCCAGCCAAGGTAAGGCTTGGCCATAACTAAATGTTCCATGGCGCTTTCGGCCGACATATTGCGCAAAAAGCACATTATGAGCTGGCTGCGGATCCCCAGCTTTTCTTCTGCCGCTGTCTGCGCCTTTCTGATCCCGGTGATCACCGTATCAAAACTAACCCCGCGACTGGTGTGGCCCTGGGGGTCAAAGAATAATTCGGTATACACCACATTCTGCGACGCGGCTTTTTCCAGGTAATCCCAGGTTAGCTGATAAAAATCGTCTTCATCTATCAGCACGCTCATTCCGGCATAATAAATTTTCAGAAAAGAGGGTAAGTCGTGGAAATCGTAAGCAGCGATCAGTGCTTCAGGGGTATCGTAGGGGAGTTCGATGTTATTTTTCTTCGCCAGCGCAAAGCTCAGTTCGGGTTCCAACGTGCCCTCAATATGAACATGTAACTCTGCCTTTGGCATACCTTCGATAAATGCTTGCATACACACTCCGTATTCTTGTCAGATGGTATTCATCGGGTTTTTGTGGAGATCATTCAGGTATGTTTTGCAAGGATTATTCCCTGGCAGGTAAAAATCTAACCGATTGTTTAAACAGAGGTTGTTATTCCTGATGGCCGGCCGAATGTGTCACAACGGTGCAAAATTGCCCGAAAACATGGCAAGCCACCAGATCTGGATTAGCGCCGAAGTTTGGGTTTACCCCGTTGCCAGAACTGCGCGCCGTCGTAAGGCAGGTCGTCTTCGACGGTAAAGGTTTTATCCGCAATGATCCGGCCATTCAGTTCCAGGGTCATTCGCCAGTCGCCCACTTTGTTACTCAGCGGTTGCCAAAGCGTATCGCCCAGATAGAAATCCCAGTCATTGGAGCGAATATACTCCTCGCCGTCGAAGGGCGGCATTGGAATACCGTCTTCGTCGGGAATGTCGGGATGATAAATGCAATAGCGAACCTGCTGATTTTTGGCGCGCTTTATGTTAACAATAAAGCCAAATTCTATATCCAGCTCCAATGGAATATGATTGGTGAACGTCTTAATTTTAGGTAGTGCTTTGGCGTCGGCATCCCACTTGGTGTGAATACCATAAGTGACTATTTCTATTATGGGTTTTGGCTTTGCCATAGAATGCTATTTCTAATTGTATGATAATTTTAATGTTAGCAAATTTAACCAAGGATTTCTGCCCCGCTTATGAAAACACTCCTCTTGTCTGTTTTGGTTTATGCCAGTTTGTTGCCAGTGGCCAGAGCCGGTGTAACCGTTCATCAGTTAGATGAAAATGTCTCGTTTCAGGCTGTCACCTGGCAGGATAATTACGCAGTAGCTTCCGGTACCTCTGGTGGGATTTATTTGTCTGGCGATGATGGCGCAAGCTGGCAGCAGATACCCGCTCCAACAGGCTCTGATAACAGGCAGTTTCGTGATAATCAACGGCTTACTAACGGCCGCCTGTTGGTGATGAGTGCCGGGGAAGGGCCGGATTCCGGCATGTTTATCAGTGATGATAACGGCAAGCACTGGCAGCAGGTGTCACAGGGGCAGCAGCAAAGCACCTTTTATGACTGCTTTTATATGACTTCGCTGACCATGGGCTGGCTGTATGGCGATTCCGATGAGCAGGGCTTGTTTGTGCTGGCCACCAGCGATGGCGGACTAAACTGGCAAAGACAGTCTCTGCCCATCAAAGCCCAGTCATCAGAGGGCGGGTTTGCCTCCAGCGGTACCTGCCTCAATGAGGCTCCCGGCAGAGGAGTTGTGATTGGCACCGGTAATGGTGATACGCCGCGGCTACTGATGCTTGAGGGAAACCAATGGCAAAGTATTGAAAGCCCGATTGCCGGCGGCGAGGCTGGTGGGATTTTCTCTGTGCAGGCAACAGTAAATACCGTGTTTGTCAGTGGCGGCAGTCTTAAGCTTGCTGGCGCTCCGGCCAGTGCTTGGCAATATTTCTTTAATAGTGATACCTGGCAGGCATTACCTGAATTACCATTACAAGGCGCTGTATATGGCTCAGCTTTACTGGCTACAACCGAAGGCGTTGAGTACTGGGTGAGTAATCCTCAGGGCGTGGCAGTATTAAAACCTGGCGCCGATAAATGGCAAATAGTCAGCCAAAGTAATATCTGGAGCCTGGCCTGTCAGGCTGAGAAAGGCTGTATAGGCGTGGGTAAAAACGGCGTGGTGGAGCTGTATAAGTAACCTATTCCTAAAAGTAAAGTATCCACTTTCTGAAGAATGTGGTTTTGCCTTATCCCTTTAATGGAATATTTACATCGGAGAAAGAATATTACTTGTGCCCTTCTTCAGTGTTGTCATCGTCGCTGGCATACATAACAAACTAGAAGAATCATAATGGATGAGGATTCAGTCGATGCGGCACATGGATGTGCCGTCATTGACGGTCTAGTTTGTTCTGCCAGCGACGATGACGCTGTTCACTGATAAGGGCTGCGGGGAGTCCAGAGTGGTTCACGGTCACCGGGTCGCACAACACCCTCTGGTCGCGGTCGGCGATTCCGACAAAGACCTATAAACAACTTTCCTAGCTAGCTTATATCTATGCAGTCAAAACCATACCTCGAGCGATAACCACCTACCTTAGTAGGTGGTTTAGTATTGAAAATAAAAAAAGCGCCCGGGGACTGGGCGCTTTGGTTACTGACAGTTAGATTAGTCAACTGGCACCACAACGACCGATTCCGGCGCGGTGTAACTCATGCTGTAATCCGCGGCGATGTCGCCACTGGCGCTATTGAGAATATTATCAAAGCGCATGATCACGTTGTTAGACTTCTCTGCAACATACACATGGCCATTGCTGAGCATTAAGTCTACCGGGTTGCCGAGCATAGAGTTCGGTCCGGCAATCATTACACTCATCTCAGCTAAGCCATTTGCCATACCGGCTGCCGGAATAACATAGAGCTTACCGTCGGTTGCACTGGCGGCGCTGCCCACATCAGAAATTACCAGACTATCAGACTGCGGATCGTAGTCTATGCCATGAATGTTAGTTGGCGCAGTGATGGGCGCTCCGCCTATAGCTGGCGTAATTAAGCGGTCTTCACCGGTAATCGTTGTCATGCCCGACATGAGTTTGCGGGTGACTTCGTCAAATACCGCTACAGTACCGTTAGTCAGGGCCACAAAGGCACGGTCGGTGGCAGCATCGTAGTCAACGTCCCACGGGCGCGCATCGTTACCGGCAACCAGTGAGAGCAGTGGCGCTACATCTCCCGTCGCGCAAGACGAAAATACCTGCACCGCTGGGGTATCGGGATTGAACTCAGCCACAAAGACCAGTCCGTGAGCAGACGACACGTCCACCCCCTTCGGTGTAACCAAACCTGTATTGGCTCCCATAATCATGTGATCCTGAGACATTGTGTAACTGTCGTCATCCCGCATGCTGGCCAGGCGGTTGATGATGAGTACTCCACCCATGGCTGAATCGATATCATCGAAGGTAACGGCACCATCGCCTAAGGCGTCTATGGTAACACTTTCAATGCTCATGCCCGCATCAAAGCTGCCCAGGGTACTGCTGAGTACTGCACTGTAACGGGAGATTTGGCCGGTGGTCGGGCCCGCTGCCGAGGGATTACTCGATACCACAATGCCATTGATGGTTGTGGCGGTGAGCGCATTGTCCGATGCATCCATCAGGTCCATCGCCGGCATCACCTGAGCCAGAGACTCTGGTTTACTGGTAGTGGTTGCAAGGGTGGGGGCCATGTCGCCATCCGGCCCATCGAAAATGTTAGTGAAAACAAGGATGGCATCGTTCGACTTTTCTGCCACACGCAAAGTTGTGCCGGTAAGAATAATGTCTACCGGATTACCCAGCATCGACATCGGGCCGCCAACCTGACGGGCAGGTAATGTATTACCATCCGCCATTGCAGCATTATTGATCACAAACAGCTGGCCATCATCGGCCACGGCCGCATCGCCCACATCAGATACAACCAGACGATCGCTCCCGGCGTCATAAACAATACCGTGCAAGTTTACTGAGAGCTGATTTCCATCGGCATCTGCCGGTACAATAGAACGCATGACTGTAGGCGCAAAACCAGACCCCATGACATTATCATAAACGGCTACAGTACCGTCGGTGAGAGCCACATACATCCGGTCGTTAACTTCATCTAACGTGACATCCCATGGCTTGGCCGACAGCGGAATTTCTGCAACCGGCGTTACATCGCCTGCTGCCTGACTGCCAAAAATGCTGATCCGCATGCCATTAAAATCCGCCACAAACACCATGCCGCTGTGCTCGGCCAGATGGATCCCTTTAGGGTTGGTAAGGCCGGTGTTGGCCCCGGTGATATCTTTGTCATAAGAAGGCATATACATGCCGCCGGAGCGGGATGTCATTCGGCACACCGTTCGTAAGCTTCCGGTACTGCTGTCGCCAGCCTGAAACAGATTACCAGTGCTATCGAGCATCACACCTTCATTATTGCCACTGGTGAACTGGCTTAACATCGCCGCATTTTGGTCAGCCCGGGTCAGGGTGCCGCGATTTGAATCGCCGTTGTTGGCAATTAAGAACACGCCTTGGGGTAATCCCGGTGCGCCATCGCTTCCATCACTACCATCCGCGCCATCCATTCCAGCCGGGCCTGCAGGACCAGTATCACCGTCATCCACGCAGCCGCCAAGTGCCAGGGTGAGTGACAGGGCGATGATCGACGGGCCTAAGCTCCAATGATATTTTGTATTCATTTTCCGTATCTCCTTGTAATGAGTAAGACTGCCATACTGCAGGGTGATTTAAAGCAGCCGTCATTAGCCAAACGTGCGAGTTACCAGACTGGATGCAAAATAGTAAAAATAAATTTTTAAAAAATTTAAAGGTATAAATAAAGTGTGGGGATCAGTGTGTTTTCCCTTGCTTAACGGCTATTTGCCTATACATCATTACCAGCAACCGACCGTGAACAGGGATGGAATTTATGGATAAAGCGCTACAATTGAGCCGGGCAAAACGACAGGCCGGACTCTGGTTACTCGGCGCGGCGGGCCTGTTTATCTGCATCAGTGTGTGGCAAACCTTACAACCATCGATGAGTAACCATACTGCTCTGGGCTTAATTAAAATGATGGCCGAGGCCGCGTTGGTAGGGGGGCTGGCTGACTGGTTTGCCGTAAGCGCGTTATTTCGGCCTATTCCGGCCTTTAAGCCGATCCCCCATACCAATATTGTGGCTCGCAATCAGCGCACGATAGCCGCCAACCTGGCCGAGTTTGTGAAGGAAAAGTTCTTTCATGAACAGGCTATCGAATCCCTGGTGGCGCGCAGTTCTCCGGCAAAAGCCATGGGCCTGTGGTTATCGCAAAGTAACAATGCTGCACGCCTGGCCCATTATGTGGCCGACAGTCTTACCGGCTTATTAAACGTGATTGATGACACGCCCATTCAACAAGCTCTGCGCCGCTCGGTAGACCGCGGCTTGCGCAAAATCCCCATGGCTGCACTGCTGGCCGGTTCCCTAAGAGTGATGACCAGAGATAACCGTCACCAACAGCTGGTGGATAAGCTCATCGATAAGCTGGCCGGCGCACTACAAAGCGAAGAAACCCAGGCACTTATTGCCGATAAGCTCAACATCTGGCTGAAAACCGAGTATCGCCGGCTGGAGAAAATACTGCCTTCTGGCTGGTTAAGTGAGCAGGGAGCAGCAATTGCCGTTAGTGCCGTTAGCCACACTCTGCAGGATATAAATAACGATCCGGCGCACCCGGTCAGGCAGGCGTTAAACGAACAAATCTCCCGCTTTATCGACGGTCTGGAAACGGACCCGGTGGCGCAGCAAAAGCTTGAAGATTTCCGTAACCGGCTACTGGAAAGCGAGGCTCTGCACAATTACCTGCAGCGCATCTGGCAGGATATTCATCAGTGGTTAAGTGATGATCTGGCCAACGCCGACGGTCAGGTGGTAAACCGACTGAGCCGGTTGTTCAGCGACACTGGCGCGAGACTTTTAGCCGATAAAGACTTACAAGCAGCAGTAAATCATCATATTGGCGTAGCTGCCCGTTATATCGCTCCGGAACTGGCCGGTTTTCTTACCGACCATATTCGCCGCACCATTGAAAGCTGGGATGCCACCGACATGGCGCGTCAGATTGAATTAAATATCGGTAAGGACCTGCAGAAAGTGCGTATTAACGGCACCCTGGTTGGTGGCCTGATTGGCGGTGTGCTGTTTACTATTGAATATGCCATCAGTCAGCTTGTCTAAGCGGCCCGGGTATACTGACTGAAATATTGCTGCGCACACTGACGGCCCATTCGGTAACCTTTAATCAGCCTGGCTTTATTCATGGTCAGACGTTTTACCGGAAAGTCTGCCGGCGGCGCGATTATTTGTATTTTGCAATCGGCCGGCGGATTGGCAATAAACTTCAGTGTCTCGTTATAGGTGGCACTGCGCTGGTGGATTGTATTGATCAGTGCCGGATAATCGGCAAACATCTTGTCGGTCATCCACGGTGTTTTTTCTTCTGGTTTCTGATAGCCCCAGGACTGCGACAGAATAACCGTAATGTCGCGACAGCCTTGCTGATAAGCATGTTGTACCGGAATAGCGTCGGCCACGCCACCATCCACATAAAAATCATCCTCCAGTTGTGGCGGTGTACGGTAAACCAGCGGCAGGGCGCAGGTAGCTTCCATTAGTTCATCAATGTTTTCTGCAGTCGCCTGATGATACTCGGCTCGGCCAGTATGCATATTGGTAATCGCCACCTGCAGCGGTACCTGCTGGCTCAGTGCGTCCACGTTGAGAGGGTAGCGATCACGGGATTCACACCACAGCCATTTTACGTCGGTCATATGGCCTTTCATGACAAATCGCAGTGGATTAAAAAAGTCCCGCTGGGTTGCCATGCGTAAGATAATGCGGCGATTACGTTCGGCATTACCTGTCAGGTAGCCTGCTGCACTGGTAGCGCCGGCAGAAACGCCTACCACCAGATCAAAAGGGTTATACTGTTGCTGCTGAAAACTGTCGAGGACGCCGGCGGCAAAGATCCCACGCATGGCGCCTCCTTCTACAACGAGGGCACGCTTCATAATGCAATTCCGTTTATTTTGCTGTCACCGTTAATTTACCGTACCGGAACAACAACCATTGATGAAATAAATTTTATTGATTAATCGGTATAAACGAATGACGGGGCGGGCGGGGATCAAAAGTGTTTTTAGAGTATCCCCGGGTAACCGACTGGCAGGCCCCGGGGAAGAAGCACAGAGCGGATTAGTGACGCTTAAACGGTGGTTTACCGCTAAAGTCAGTGGTTGACTGTTCTGAGCCGACCTCAAACTGTGCAACGTCAACAACCCGAACACATTCGGTAGAGCGTTTAAACGGTGGTTTGCCGCGCAGGGTTACGGTTTTTACGTCTTCACATTGCGTGCTGGTTTCAAACTGGGCCACATCAACAGTGCGGGCTTGTACAAAGGTACGCTTAAAAGGCGGTTTACCAGAGCGTTCAACAACCATGGTGGTATCGGTGTTGTTAATTTCTGGTGCAGCCTGGGCTGAAGTATGGGCAAATGACAAGCAGGAAACAGCTAATAAAGGCAAAAGTGATAATTTCATTGTAGTGTCCTTGAAGATTTAAAACAGTTTTAGCATTTTTTATAGGCAATACGAGTGTAATTAAGCTCTTCATAAAAAGTAATACCATCTCGTGATAGTAATTAACTATCAATATTAAGTGTTACGCTTCATTTGGTGATAAGGATTGGTTTGGTTTGTTATGTTTTGGTGCGGTGTGGCACTTATTTTGTGCGTTGGCGGCGGATCTGCTGAGCGCATACCATTGAAAACAATCACCTACGTTTTGGTGCTTAACTTGCTGACTACTCACTGAGTCTCAAAAGATGAACTCACCCCGGTAAGTCCTGAATCAGTCAGTGAGTGAGAATGCGTATGTTTGTTAAACCAGTCAAAACCCTGTTTGCCGCCATGGCAGTGCTGGTAAGCACCAATCTTGCTCTGCTCACTACAGCTCAGGCCAACAGCTTTGCACTGACTACCAGTGAAGGCGGCACGCTTTATCTGCAGAGTCAGGTGGATAACGAGTCTGATACGCTGTTTTTAATTGATACAGGCTCCTCGCTTACCGTACTTAATAAGGCAACCTTTGCCCGCATCAAACAAACTCAGCAGGTCACCGAAGATGGTCTGGTTATCGCCAGGCTGGCGAATGGCCGTCAGCATAAGGTGAAGCTGTATAATGTGCCGCTGCTAAGCCTGAGCAACGATTGCCAGTTTACTAATGTCAGCGTGGCGGTGATGAACAATGAGCACAACATTCTGGGCATGGAACTGCTTAGTCGTGCCGCACCGCTGGGTATTGAGTTGGCGCCAGCCAGACTTACCCTGAGCCAGTGTGACCAGTCGCAGCTCCACGCCAGCGTTTCAGTCAGCGATTAGGCTTTACCTGGCTGGCAGGTATAGAGTGGCGATGCAGGATCCGTCTCGCCTCCCGTTTAACATCATCTCTTTTTCGCCAATTCCATAATAAACCCCGGTGCCGGGTAATGGCCTCATCCGGCTGTGCAACAGGGTGCAGGTAACGCTCTGGTACCGGTTGCTCCATTGCCATATGGGTGAGTGGCGGAATTAGCCAGGGCGCAAAGAGTTCCTCGTTTGGCAGATGGGCAATTTCCGGTACCCACTGGCGAATAAAACTGCCGTCGGGA
Organism: Marisediminitalea alba; assembly: GCF_002993365.1. GTDB lineage: Bacteria > Pseudomonadota > Gammaproteobacteria > Enterobacterales > Alteromonadaceae > Alteromonas > Alteromonas alba. Next base: position 69,725 of record NZ_PVNP01000053.1, on the reverse strand, counting down.
TCGTTGTCTTCAGCCTGTTTTACCGGGTTATAAATTCGCAGGGTATTGGTGCCGGTTACGCCTGCCTGCATCTGAAATTGCGGGTAATGAATTCCCGGCTCAAAATCGAGGAACTGACGAGCCAGATGCTGCACGCCCAGCCGCCAGTCGATCAGCAGGTAATGGGTTAGAAAGCTCACCAGCATGGCACGCATGCGAAAGTTTAAATAACCAGTGTGATTAACACAGCGCATACAGGCATCTACCATGGGTATGCCGGTGGTGCCTGTTTTCCATGCCGCGAGGTCGGCTTCAACCTTGTCATCATCGCGATAAGGAAAGTGCTTATAGGCATGATTGACCGCACGAAATTCCTGTTCGCACTCACTTTCGAATTTCTGAATAAAATGGCAATGCCAGTGTAATCGCGACGCAAAAGCGCTTAACGAACGCGGGCGTTTGCTGCCAGCACTATTTAAAGCCTGATAAACCTGGCGCAGGCTGATATTGCCCCAGGCGAGGTAGGGCGACAGCCGGGAGCAGCTGTTAAAACTGGCCAGCGGGCTGGAGATATTACGGTGATAATGGGTGTGCCGGTCCGTCAGAAAACTTGCCAGCAGTTTATGGGCGTGGTGTTCGCCACCGGGCTGCTTGCTATCGTCGGGCTGATGCAAACGCGCGGCAATGTCGCCGGGTACCCGGTTAACCATAGATTTATTAACGTACCAGTGTGGGTGATGCAGATCAGTCGATAAAGCGGGTTGGGCCATCAGTTGTTGCCACCGCTGATGCCAGGTGCGCCGGTGAGTAATACCGCGCTGCACCCCGGCATAGGGAAATTCCCGCCAATTGATGTCGTGCCTATTAAACAGCGCACTGAGTTGCTTATCCCGCTCAAAGGTACAATGCAGCCCGGTTTCGGCATAACTCACCACTTCGATGTGTGGGTGTGCTGCTATCAGCCGGCGAAAAAACGCCACAGCGTTATCGTAGCTGACATGCAGTTCGCCCCCGGCCGCCTGTAACGTGCGCTGCATGGCCAGCAGGCTTTGCCACACAAACCGCCAGTGGCGTTCTGAATGATGCGGGTCGGCCATGATATCCGGCTCAAAAAGATACAGCGGTAGCACCGGATAACCCTTATCGGTAGCAACAGATACTGCATGGTGAAGCGGTTCGTGATCCTGTAATCGCAGGTCACGCTTAAACCACACCACAGTGAGCTTGGGCGGTACCGATGTTGTCATAGATGCTTATTGGCGGGCTTGTTTTTCATGTTGAGCTATACGTGAGAGCAGGCCGTAGAGATTGCCTGCCAGAAAAATATATCTGCAAGCGCGCAGTGCAAGGATGTAACCAATTGGTGCACGTATCTCGCATTTGTCATAGCGATTGCGATGAATACAGACGTCTGCCGCTACATATTCAGGGCTTGACTGTTTGGTCAGGTATCTGGCACCACAATTGCTACTACATTGCCCATAGTTGTTAGCCCGCTGCAATCAGTCGATAAAGAAGCTGACCATTGCCAGCCTGCGGCGTTACCCGTTGCCACTCATTATCTTTGCCAGTCAGGAGTATTGTTATGTCTGCCACCCGTTATCCTCTCGCCGCGACACTGTTTATTAGTGTTTTGCTTAGTGCCTGTACTCCCCGGAATGAAACTAAGCAGGAAGCCGTGTCAGATACCGATGCACCGGTTGACACTCATGTATTTAAAGAGGAAGTGAAAACCCGCCAGGCATTAACGCAGGTTGCTCTTGGTCGGGAAACAGCCGAGCTGGTGATCCAAAACGTAACGCTGCTTAATGTGTTTACCCAGGAGTGGCTACCCGCACAGGATATCGTTATTGCGCATAACCGTATTGCCTGGGTGGGAGATACCGGTAGCTGGCCGGGCGAAACACAAAGCTCTTATGATGCAAACGGGCTGTGGGCAGTACCGGGATTTGGCGAGTCGCATAAACACATAGAAAGCTCTTACCTGACGCCGGAGTATGAAGCGGCGCTGGTGATCCCTCACGGCAATACCTGGACGGTGGAAGGCTCTCACGAGATATCCAATGTGGTGGGTAATCGTAACGCCGAATTCTGGCTTGAGGCAGAACGCAAAGGCAGCACGCTGAAAATCTTCCCGGCTATCGGTTCGGCCACGCCGCCAACGGTTTATGAATCGGGCGGTGGTTATTACGGTTATAACGAGATGCGCGATTTCTTAACCTATGATCCGCGTGTGGTAGCGCTGGGTGAAGTGATGGACTGGTCGGCAGTCATCAATGCCGATAACGGTGGTCACCAGCGTATCTGGGAAATGATTGAGGCAACCTACGACTACCGAGGTGTAGTAGAAGGCCATGGCATGAACCTTACCTCACAAACCGACATCAGTGCCTTCGCCGCGGCAGGGCTGGCCTCTGATCACGAGGTACGACTGGCTGATGAAGGAATTGAGAAATTACGCCGCGGCGTATTTTTAGAAATTAAACAGGCTGGCATGGACTCTTTGTTTCCGAAATTACTGGAAATTGGCCTGAAAGACTGGAGCAATGTTTCGGTAACTACCGACGATCGCGACGTGTTTGCCACCCTGCAGCTGGGCTCGATGGATTATAATATTCGCAGCGCTATTGAACTGGGCGTGCCGCTTGAAATTGCTTACCAGCTGGGCAGTTATAATACGGCCCGCCATTTCAATATCGACCACCTGGTTGGTGCTCTGGCCCCGGGGCGTTATGCCGATGTTGTATTGTTGTCCGATCCGCAAACTGTGACGATTGAGCGGGTTTACGCCAATGGTCAGCTGGCAGCTGATAACGGCGAATACCTTTTACCCATCCCCGAAATAGAATACCCACAGTGGGCAACTGATACCATGAATGTGGGACGGGAACTTATAGCCGCAGATTTTGTTATAACCGCTCCTGAGGGTCGTGAAACGGTGAAAGCTGCAGTGTTGGAGCCGTTCTGGTTTGAGCCGGAGTTTATCACCAAAGAGCTGCCTGTGGCTGAGGATGGCACCGTTAAAGCCGACCCGGAAGCAGGCCTGATTAAGGTGGCCGTAGTCGACCGGTATCATGGTACGGCGGCGGTGTCGAAAATGATCTGGCAAAACGTGGGGCCTAAAACACCGGGTTCGGCACTGGCCAGTTCGCAGTCTCATGATCTGCACAATATCTGGACTATGGGTAACGACGATTATGCCATGGCGCTGGCGGCTAACACCGTAGCCAATATGGGCGGCGGCTGGGCGCTGGTGAATGATGGCAAGGTGGTTGCCACGGTGCGCCTGGACGTTGGCGGATTAATGACAGCCCGGCCGGTAAATGAGGTCGCAGCAGAAATGGAAAAGCTTCATCATCAGGCCGATAAAATGGCCTGGATTAATGCCAATGGATTACCGGAAAGAATGCGTTTTGCTTTTTTAACCGCAGCGCCGTGGAAGTGGCAACTGGTAGCGCCTTATGAGGGGAATCCGGGCGGTCTGGTGGACGTAACCACCGGCAATACTCACGAAATCATCTGGTAAGCCAGGCCCATTATGACTGGTATGCTAAGGGTGTTACTAATGCTGCTCTGCCTGCCCGGAGTAGCTCAGGCTCACCTACTGAATATGACCCGGGTTAACGTTACCGTTAGTGACGAAGGTCAGGCCGTGGTGACCATGGATGTGGATTTAACCAAAGCCATGGAGGGCGGGGAAGCTTACTATGCCTTAACCCGGACTACCGAGCCGCAACAGTCGACACGCTTTGCCCAGCTGCTTGCCGGGCTTGAACAAGCCAGCCAAATTAGCCTGGGCGACAAACAGCTCAGCTGGCAGTTTAGCGCTGTAAGCTGGCCCGATGCGCCAGCGGAGGATTTTACCTCGGGGCTGGCCTGGCCCATGACCCGCTTTGTATTTACGCTGGACCTGCCGGATAATTTTACCCGGAGTGCTCTGGTTGCGGTGTTCACCGATGCGTTTAAATTTGAAGAGCCTATTGCGCTCAACATTAGTTATAACAGTGAGCAGGTTACTTTAAGTCGCTGGCTGGTGCGTAATCAGGCCAGTCCGGCCTTTTATTTCGATGCGCAGCCACCGGCAGAAGGTCTTACCAGTGCTGATGTAAAGCTATGGGCCAACTACCTTAAACAGGGCATGCTGCATATTGTGCCCTTTGGTTGGGATCATGCGCTATTTGTTCTGGGACTGTTTTTAGGCGTGGCTTCACTGCGCCAACTGGCATTGCTGATCACCGGCTTTACCCTGGCCCATACAGTAACGCTTGGCCTGGCGACTTATGGCGCTATTGTGGTGAGCGGGCACATTATTGAGCCTGTGATTGCGCTGTCGATTGCCTGGATTGCGATTGAAAACCTGTTATTTAAGCCTCACCCGGTCTGGCGGTTTATGCTGGTATTCGGTTTTGGTCTGGTGCACGGGCTGGGCTTTGCCCAGGCGTTAAAGGAACTGGGTATTCCATCGTCGGGTTACGTTGGAGCATTGGTTAGCTTTAACCTTGGGGTAGAGTTTGCTCAACTGGGTATCGTGATACTTGCCTTTGTGATAATGAAACTGATCAAGCGTTTTTCTCGCCTCACTGCTATGGTTACCCGCGGTGGTTCGGTATGTATCGCGCTGCTCGCCGGTTTTTGGTTTGCTCAGCGCGTGCTGGGTTAGTTGTTACTAAATATAGTCACTTTGATTTATGTGATTAAATATAGTAACTTTAAGGCAAGTGACTAAATACCGGGATACGCTAACGCTGAGGACAATGCGATGAAAAGTACTGAAAATGCCGAAAATTCAGCACTAATAGCGGTGATTACCGGCGATCTGGTTGGTTCCAGTAAATTATCTGGCGAGGCATTCAGCCAGGTCATTTTAAACTTGGAGCGCTTGCTAAAATCCTTTCGGGCCCGTTACGACGCGGCCTTTGATATCTTTCGGGGTGACAGTTTTCAGCTGGTGGTTGCGCCGCCGCTGGCCGCGAGATTAGCCACCATCATTGATTTATCCTTACGCAGTGGTGAACCCGCAGTTGCGGTACGCCAATGCATTGGACTAGGGAAGGGAGAAGCGCCCGGGCAAAACGTCAAAACCGCAACCGGCGAAGCTTACGTACTTTCCGGTCACGGTCTGGACAAACTCAAAGGCCGTGGGCTGACTATTGCCAGTGCTGACAAAGCGTTTACGGAGCACTGTGAACTGCTTACCCGTTTTTTCGACAGCCACCTGGACCGCTTAACAGCTACTCAGGCTCAGGTTGTACTGGCTTATCTGATGGCGGATAATAAATCCCATGAACATCTGGCACGGGTGCTGGATAAAAAGCGCAGTAACGTAACACGGATATTAAATACCAGTCAGTACCATTTAATTACTGACTATCTGGCGCATTTTGCCGCCCAGGTGAAAAAGGACTTTGCCCCATGACTACCATGACGCTGTTGGTATTATTGATTGCCGGCCATATTATGGCCGATTTTTACCTGCAGCCCTCACACTGGATATCACAGCGTACCCAACGTCACTTTTCTGCTCCCTGTCTGTATTGGCATGGTGGGGTTCACGGCCTGATAGCTGCGCTTACTCTGGCCTTGTTAACCGATTTACATCCGCTAAAAGTGGCTGCCTACGCGCTGTTGTTAGGCGGCTCACATATTGTTATCGACGGTCTGAAATCTTACGCCGGCTCATCCATGAAAGCGTTTCTGGCCGACCAGCTGGCGCATATTGTGGTTATCGGCTTTGTAGTATTGCTGGTTTGGCAGCCCGAACAAGCTACGATAAGTGCCTGGCTCAAACAGTCACTTAACTACAAAACACTGGCGATTATGACTGGTTACCTGCTAGTGCTGCGGCCGGTATCGATTGTTATCAAGCAGATCCTTGCGCCCTGGAGCAATGCCATAGAAGCCGATAAACCCGATGAGGAAAGTGAAACCACTTTGCAGGCCGCCGGGCAGAACATCGGTTATCTGGAAAGAGTACTGGTACTGACCTTTATTTTGCTGAATCAGTTTGCTGCAATTGGTTTTTTGCTGGCGGCAAAATCGGTGTTTCGCTTTGGCGATTTGCGCCAGAGTGAAGATAAAAAGCTCACTGAATATGTGATGCTAGGTACACTCACCAGTTTTGCCTTGACCATTGCGGTTGGTTTGCTGGTGAGCAGTCTGGCCACGCAGTTACCCGTTGGCAAATAGCATTTAGCCGGCAAAATACTGTTGTTGTATACGCTGGCAGTAGTCGTTCAGGTTTGAGTACTGTCGGGCCAGACGGGTAAAGTCGTTATCTAAATCCACTAAAATGGCTTCGGCCAAAAAGGCATAAACCGTTGCATCCAGTGAACTAGGTTTGTCGCCAAGGCAAAAAAGGTTATCGCCTATCAGTACCGACAACGCATCGAGCGTTTGCCGGGCAATACTCAGCACTTCTTCCTTAATTATGGCGACCGGTTCCCTGCTGATAAACCTGCTTGCTAACGCCCCGACGAGCGACCAGCGGCACAATGGTGCTAAGCGGGAAGGGCAGCTTACCAAACAGCGCGTTTTTCACGGTTGGCCAACTGGCGCTATCAATCCAGCGAAAATACACCAGGCACCAGTAAAAATTCTCATCCAGCGATTTACTGATAAGTGTGGCTACAGCTTGTTGCTGCGGCGATAAATGACTGTCGAAATCAGATGCGTAGCGGTCTTTAAGATGACAGATAATAAAAGTGGAGTCGCACACGATGGTGCCATTATCGTCGAGGTAGGGCAGCTTTTTCTTGGGCGCCTTAAATACGTAATTAACGTTACCATTGTAACGGTAGTCAATGTTTGCCAGGCGTAAAAACGCAGCGACTTTGAGTACAAAAGGGCTTGGGTCGTACATGCCCAGCCCCGGGCCAAATCCATACAATGTAATCATCTGTGATGTCCTTATGCCATCAAGCCAACAGGGCTTGAGTTAATCACAGATAGCCGCATAAGTAACTAACGCTGTTTGTATTGGGTAGGGCAGTAACCGCGGTTGATATCGGGTGAGCGAAGCTTAAGGTGTTTGGTGGTGCGCCCGGCTGTGCGCTTGCGCCAGAGCCGGAAACTGGCGGGTTTCAGTTCACTGCGCATAAGTTTAATCACGCCGTCCTGAGACAGGCCATATTCCTTTTCAATGGCTTCAAAGGGGGTACGATCCTCCCAGGCCATTTCGATGATACGAGACAGGGTGGCGTCGGTAAGCTGATGTTTTGATGGCATGCAATCTCTCCTGCTAATGCCACCAATACGCGGTGTTACGGAGTTTGGATTGGTTTAATTTACCACAAACTGGCTCAGGCCTTTACGCGTTGAGCTGGCCAGTGACTGGGCATGTTCGGCCTGTTCCACACTCGACGCCATCGAGTGCTGAATATCCATACTGAGCTGAGTGATCTGGCCGGCAATTTCGGTAGCCTGGGCCTGCTGAGATTCCAGCACATTTACTGAGTTCATGATCAACTGGAAGGCTTCCATGTTTTGTTTGAAGTCGTCCATCATTTGCTCAAACGTTGAGGAGGTGTCACTGATACTTTGTTGCATCTGACCAGACGCATCAATAAGGCGGCTGGACTCCTGCTGGGTTTCGCCCACCAGGGTTTCCATCTCATTCAGGAAGCTGCTGATCTGCTGGGTAGCATCGGCCACTTTAGCCGACAGGCTGCGTACTTCATCGGCCACCACTGCAAAGCCGCGGCCTGCTTCACCGGCTCGTGCTGCCTCAATGGCGGCATTCAGGGCCAGCAGGTTGGTTTGATCGGCAAAACCCTCAACCATTTTCAGAATATTGCGCACGTTATCGGCGTTGTTCTGTAACCCGCGAACCGTTTCTGAAAACTGATTAAGTAATTGGGTGATCCGCTCAATTTGCTGCTTTGAGGTAACCAGCGTTTGATTGGCGGTGGTAGCATTGGCCTGGTTCTGGCTGTTGGTGGTGGAAACCTGTTCTGAGGCCGACACAATGTCGTGAATGCTATGACCCACCTGTTGTGACGACTGGCTGATATTGTCGCTCAGGTGCTTTTGAGTAGCGGCCTGACTATCAACGTTTTTAACCAGTGCGCAGACTTCTTTATTGGCGTCGCTGGAACGTTCGGCGTCTTTGTAAACCTGTTCAATCAGCTCACTAAGGTTGTGCGCAAATTTATTATAAGCCGCCGACAACTCGCTGAATTCATCACAGGTAAAAGCGGGTAGGCGGGTAGAGAGGTCGCCCTGGGTATGGTTGATATCGTTAAGGGTGTTCAGCAAAGCTTTTACTGGTTTCACTATGAGGTGATGCATGTAAAAAATGGTAAAGGCAAAACTCAGTGTGCTCAGAATAAACAGTGTAATCAGCGTAGACTGATAGCTATCCTGCGACTCAGCCGGGCTGCTCATTAGGGCGTAAAACAGGTAGAAATTTGCCAGCTGGAACAAAAACAAAAAGCTGATATTGCCGATTATCTTTCGGGTGAGAGTGTAAAAGAACGTTTTTTCAATTACATCATAAGTGTGCCAAAACCATTGTGTCATAGCGTAAACTTCGCCCTTTTTTATACATTTATAATAGTTTAGTACTGTTACTTTAGTATAAGTAACCTATTAAGCCTATGTATAGCGCCAGATCAAGCAACAATAAATGCAAAAAAGTAGTGCGAAGAAAGTAGGAAGGTGCAGCACCGTTATCCGATGCTACGCCCTGAGATAAAATTAAAACCTAGTGCAATCGGGTATTGAGTTCGTCTATTACTTCTGCCCATTCGGCATCTTCGGCCAGCGCCTGGCGCAGAAAACTGGCCTGGGCATCGTTCCAGAATGGCGCGTCGGCGAGCGGCTGGGCAGACTTTAGTCCGCGATGCTCACTGATAAATTTTTCGATAGCCGGTTCGTCAGACGGTAAACCTAACTGCACGAATAAATCGTTAATACCGGGTTGTTGAGTAAACATAGTTGCCTCCTTGGGTGCTTTTATGTCTCATAGATAGTTACGCGCCCGGCCCGGAATTGGACCAATAACACGCAAGCGTGACACCGGGAGGCGTGCCGCCTGAGGTAAATAAAAGCGCCTCCGAGTTAAACTCCCTTCTGATTCGCCGCCGGAAAGTGGTAACCTATGTTTTGTATCTAGTTTAACTTCAGAGGTAGAAATGAATTTGCGGGTAGTATTATTGGCCGTAGGCGTGTTGGTATTGGCACTGGGTATTGGTTTTATGGTGTATGAGCAGGATAACAGTGCCCCGGTTACGACCATCCCGGCGGGCCCTGAGTCGCAAACTTCACCGGTGAACCCGGCTGAAGCCACAGTCAAAGATATGGCTTTAGGCAATCCCATGGCTCAGGTTCAGGTAGTAGAATATGCCTCTTTTACCTGCCCGCACTGTGCATCTTTTCATAATAATGCCTTTAAGCCGCTTAAAGAAAACTACATTGATACCGGCAAAATTCGCTTTGTATTTCGCGAAGTTTATTTCGATCAGTTTGGCCTGGTTGCTTCGATGATTGGCCGCTGTTCCGGCAATAGTGAAGATTACTTTAACTTTGTAGATAAGGTGTTTGGACAGCAGCAACAGTGGATGGCCAGTCGCGACGGTAATACCATGCTAAACGAATTGGTAACACTGGGTAAGTCTGTGGGCTTGAATGACGAACAGCTGCAGGCATGTTTAGGTGATGAAGCCAAATCTGAAAGGCTGATTAACTGGTATCAGCAAAACGCCAAAGCCGATGGGATCCGCTCAACGCCAAGCTTTGTGGTAAACGGTAAACTAATGTCGAATATGAGTTTCGAAGAGTTTGCTAAAGTGCTGGATAAAGAACTGGGTTTATAAACTGAAACAAGCTGGCGTGATTGGCGCAGACCATTCATGGTCTGCGTCCTACGGACCATGCTAAAGCGTGTCACAAAAGGTTCCGGACGTTTTGGTAAACCCGGGATCGTTTTCAGCACCCAACAACCTTCACAAATAAAAAAAGCTTGACGGTTGGTAATTTCGGCGGGATTTGCGCAGACAATTAATGGTCTGCGTCCTACGGACCATGCTAAAGCATTTCCCAAAAGGTTCCGGACGTTCTGGTGAACCCGGGATCGTTTTCAGCCCCCAACAATCACCACAAGTAAAAAAGCCTGCCGGTTGGTAATTTCGGCGGGATTTGCGCAGACCATCCATGGTCTGCGTCCTGCGGACCATGCTAAAGCATGTCCCAAAACGTTCCGGACGTTTTGGTGAACCCGTGATCGTTTTCAGCACCCAACAATCACCACAAATAAAAAAGCCTGCCGATTGGCAAGCTTTTTTTATTTGGAGCTGGCGGGATTTGAATTATGGTTTTAATGTGTTGATTTAAAATATTCTTCTAATTTGTGGAGCAGTATTGGGGTGCTATATAGGGTGCTTTAACCACGTTCTACCTGTTCTCGCGCGCGTGGTAGATGTCTGAAAATACCCTTTTTTATAGTGTAAAAAATTACCCTTTATTATTTGCTATGTTTCCAGTTTCTAGAGCTTGTTTTCCCTTTAAGTCCAGACATTACACTTCCCCTGAGTTTTCCTTTCTTTAAGCGCTTTTTATTAACTTGCTTTTTATCAACTCTCTTTTTTAACTTAGACAGGCTCTTGGTTTGGGAGATAAGTTTCAACAATAAAGCTCGAGCTTCCTCATTCCCAGAGTTGGCCTCTTTAGCTAATTGATTGGCTAATATACGAATGTCCATATCTTTCAATATTATGCCTCGTTAGTCCGATTAAAGCTCGATAGCCGTTTCTACAGTTACAATGACATCGTCAAAATGTATTGTAAACTCGTTAGTTATTTACAGGCTGTTTGTGTCGGTTTATTGCTTTGGCTCGCCGAGCTAATCTGGACTCATATTCAGATAGTTTTCGGTTGAGATATTCATCTACTAATGGTGGATACTTTGACTTTAGCCTTTCTAGTGGAAAGGAACATGATAGGTCTATTGAATACTTAGCACATATCTTTATTGAAGAAGGGCTCAGTAGAATATTGTCCATTATATATGTGACTGCTTTTGCCACGGGTCTATGGTCTTCTGTGTTGTTACAAAAATCTATTAGCCAGTGGTATATTATTGATGTGGCTGAAGTAATTCGCAGTATTTCGCGTTGTGCCTTTTCTTCTCCGTAATGAAGACCATTAAGATTCTCAATGCGGCTTTTCAAACATAGGGGAGGAGACATTACCTTTACGACAACTTCATTTTCTCCAAATCGCATTTTGTCAGAATGAGCATGTACTTCTTTTGGGGTTAGCCCATATACTGTGGGAAGAAAATCTACAGCTTCAGAATCCTCGATAGTTCCTTTATTATTTAAAAACACTATTCCTGATTGTGGAGAGTGGTCGTCCATTTCTGGAATTCTGTATTCACCACCCCATATCCTTGCGCATTCAATGACTTCAGGCCTTCGTCCCATTAAGTCTAAGTCATCACTACTAAGAGATTCACTTTGTAAACCTGTTAACTGGTCAATTAAGTAGTGCTCAGCCCAGAGTAACAAAGCCTGACCGCCGATTAATACAATCCTATCTGCCAAGTCTTGTGGCAATTTAGATAATAGTCTTTCAGCTTCGTGGAGGGTATCGAAAGGGTCTATCAATGGTTAATTACGCAAAACCAAAACTAGCGCGAGACACTCTGCGATTGTTGGAGTTAAACTGTCGGGGAGAAGCCTTACGCTGAGCATAACTATCCATACGCTGCCTTTCTTTTTCCTCTAGGCGACGTTGGAATAAATTGTCAGCATCTGAATTTAGTAAGCTCTTCATAATACTCAGTTAGTGTGTTGTTGTAATATTAAACACTTACCAAGTATAAGATAGGGAATGAGGTCATCTGGTATGACCAGTTGTGTGGTTGATAAGCAGAATCAAAAAGGGGGTGATTAACTTTTCAAAGCCCAAACTAAACCATGTAATCCGAAAAATCCATTTCTTTGGAGCATTCGGAATAATCGCTTTGGAGTCCATAGATTTCCCCGAGAGGTGCGATAGTGGCGATTGAGAGTGGCACAAATGATTTTATAAGACGGTGTAGTTTACCTTCTCGATATCGCAATCTGTTGAACAAGTATAATTACCCGCAGCCCTTTAAAATCAAGGTGTGCAGAAGATGTGCGGTTAGTTGTTGACAGCTAGTGGGTGAGTAGTGGGTGATTCCACTACAGCCCGCGTCGTAGTTGGGCTGTAGTGGTATCGTAGTGGTGGAGCTGGCGGGATTTGAACCCGCGTCCAGAAAATGTCTACCTTTGGTACTACATGCTTAGTTTGTCTTTTATTTAACTACTTTAGACCCCGACAAACAGGGTTCCTGGTAGCTGTCCTGATACTATTTCGCGGTTCAACCTCAGGAGAGTTTCCCTCGCTAGTCTACTTATATGACCTTCCAAAATCCTGGCTAGCAGACAGAGCTTAGGTGGAAGGGCCTATGCCGGTTATTAAGCGGCTAGTGCGTAGTTTTCGTCGTTTGCGACTATTTAAATGCGGCTTTTTAAGAGGCAAACCGCTCCTCTGCATGCACCTCCAGCTTCCTAGATCCTGTCGAATCCTAATCAGCCCCGGAGATCGTTACTATTAAACCAGAGAGTTTTTACCCTCTGAATACTGTCTAATATTGGGCGGATACTAACTTATTCAAGGGGGAAGTACAAATATAAACGCCTTTATGGCGGCTGGTTGCTGCTTTGCTGAGCAGCTAAGTGCTGGTTATCGCTGGATTTACCGCAGTGATATGATCTATGTTGGTGTTTTGGGCTTAATTGCTTACATTATCAATAAGTAATCTTAAGAAGTGTTAATTATGCAACCCATGGATGTCTCGGTATTAAGCCGGGTGAATGATTGGCTGGCAGCGGGTAAACCGTTTTGGTTTTGTACGGTGCTGGCTACCTGGGGCTCTTCACCGCGGGAGCCGGGCAGTTTGTTTGCAGCGGCTGCCAGCGATGACTGGGTGGGCTCCTTGTCCGGCGGTTGCGTGGAAGATGACTTTTTGTCCCGACTGGGCGCTAACGAGTTTAGTGCCCAGGCGCAGATAGTACGTTACGGCGAAGAAGGCGGGCAGCAGGCTATCAGTTTACCCTGTGGCGGGATCCTTGATGTGCTGGTAGAGAAGATCACGCCGGATGAAAACCAAAGTACGCACTTTGCAGCGTATCTGAATTGTCTGTTAGGCAAGGATGTGAAAGTTCGAGAAGTGAACACGGCTACGGGTGTGAGCCGTTTGAGTGAGGTGACGGAGCATACGCCAGCGGTTAGCTGGCAGGCTGATGCCAGCCATGTTGCACTTCGTGTTGGTCCGGCCAGGCGTTTGGTTATTGCTGGTTATTCGCCGGTCGCAGAATATTGCGCCCGTTATGCTCAGTCTCTCGGTTTTGAAGTGATTATTTGTGAGCACCGTGAAGCGGAACAGGCACTGTGCAATATAGAAGGTTGCCGGTTTGTGCCGGATTTTGCCGCCGACTATATTATGAAGTCAGGCAACGTACACAGTCACACAGCTGTAGTGGCGTTAACACACGATCCGCGCGTGGACGATCTCACTATGATGGAAGCGGTGCATACCGAAGCTTTTTATATTGGCGTGATGGGTTCTAAACGTACATCAGCCAAGCGGGCAGAACGCCTGCAGCGGGTAGGGCAGCTCACTGATGAACAGCTAAGCCATATTCATATGCCTATTGGCCTGGATATCGGCAGTAAAACGCCCGCGGAGATTGGCCTCGCCGTGATGGCAGATATCGTCCGCGCGTATCGCCAGCCGGATTAATTGCCACCTACCGAACTCATTTCATGGTAGGTTATTCACTTCTTTGTTTTCTCGGAGCTTTTTCATGAAAGTCTGGCTGATTGCCGTAATGCTGAGTGTGCTGCCGCTGGTTTCCTATGCGGGTGAAGTCTCTTTACGCTTAAATAACGGCGAGTACGAAATCCCTGCTATCGCAAACTTACCTGATTCTGAACAGGCGGTGCCGGCTGTGGTGTTATTACACGGTACGGCATCCCACAAAAATGAAGTCGGCAACCTCTATGTGCGCCTGGCAGCAGCGCTGGCAGATGTGGGGATTGGCTCAATACGTATCGATTTTGCCGGTACCGGTGATAGTGAAGTAAGTTATCGGCATTACACGCTCGAAAGCGCCGTTCGGGATGCCACCGTGGCACTAAACTATATGCAGGCACAACCTCGGGTAAATGCTGAAAAGTTAGGCGTTGTGGGCTTTAGTCAGGGCGGTCTGATAGCCCAGCTACTCATTGCTCAATCGCCGGTATTCGACTCTTTTGTGGCATGGTCTTCGGTGGCCAGCGACGGCGTGAGCGCCTTCAGACCGATGTTCGACAGTATGTACCAAAAGGCCAAACAGCAAGGTTATGTTACCCAGGAATACACCTGGCGGGCACCACTGGATATTTCCCTTGAATGGTTTGAACAGGTAAAAGCCAATAAGTCACTTACCAATATGGCTACTTACAACGGTGCATTGCTGGCGATTGCGGGTAGCGCCGATAAAGTGGTGCCGGCCGAAAACGCATTACGGCTGATTGAGGCCACCAGTGCATACCCCGCGCAGGCCGTTATTATCAAAGATGCCAGTCACATTTTTAATGTGCTCAACGAACAGGCGGGAGAGGACGAACAGCTTCTGCGATTAACCGTGCGGTGGTTTGCACAAACATTACAATAAGTAGAAATAAAACAGGGTGCCTTGGCACCCTGTTTTCAGTTGTTGTTTTACGCTTTGTGTTTCATCACCCGGGCTTTCTGACGTTCCCAGTCGCGGTCTTTAATGGTGTCGCGTTTATCGTGAGACTGCTTACCTTTCGCCAGGTAAATTTCAAGTTTTACCCAGCACTTTTTCCAGTACATGGCGGTGGCTACAATGGAGTAACCCTGGCGGTCTCGCGCACCAATAAGGCGGTCTATCTCGCGCTGATTAAGCAGTAGCTTCCGGGCTCGCTCAGGCTCGCAAATAACATGCGTTGAGGCCTGATTAAGCGGCGTGATACGGGCACCTACCAGATACGCTTCACCATTTTGGATGATCACGTAGTTATCGGTGATATTCACTTTGCCCTGACGAATACTTTTGATTTCCCAGCCTTGCAGTGCAATGCCGGCTTCCATTTTGTCTTCGAGGTGGTAATCGTGACGCGCTTTTTTATTCAGCGCGATGGTACCGGAGGTATTGGATTTATTTTTCTTCATGGCGGCTATTATACTGATTACATAAATGTTGTCTCGTATTTCCTGCGCTGGCCGATAAAAATTTCCTGGCATTTTATGTGATCCACAACAGCTTATTTTCAAAATAAATTTTATGGTAAACTCAGCAGCAACTTGCAGGAGTACAAAATTCGTATGCCGAAAATACAGCGCAGCGCTCTGGTTGCTTACAGTGCGCAATCCATGTTTGATTTAGTTAATGATGTTGAGTCTTATTCTGAGTTTCTGCCCGGCTGTAGCGACAGCAAAATTGTGAGCCAGCAGGGTAACGCCATGCAGGCCGCATTGCTGGTTTCCAAAGCGGGAATAAAGCAGTGGTTTACAACTCAGAACGTGTTGGAACCTGCTCAGAGTATCAGTATGACCCTGGTAGACGGGCCGTTTAAGCAATTGAGTGGCGGCTGGACATTTTCTTCGTTGTCGGAGTCGGCCTGTAAAATAGAGCTAAGCCTGCAGTTTGAGTTTAAAAACAAAATGATCGAACTCGCCTTTGGTAAAGTGTTTAATTCGCTTGCCGCAAGCATGGTTAACGCCTTTACCCAACGCGCTAAAGTAGTGTACGTCTGATGGATGAACCGATTAATATTGAAGTGGCTTATGCCACGCCTGCAAAGCAGTCGTTAATTGAACTGACAGTGCCGAAAGGATCAACGGTAGAGCAGGGGATCCTGGCGTCAGGCATTACAGATATCCACACCGAAATCGAATTGAAAACCGCCAAAGTGGGCGTGTGGAACCGCGTGTGTAAACCCTCGGTAGAACTGCAAGACGGTGATCGCATAGAGATTTATCGACCGCTAATTGCAGATCCCAAAGAAGTGCGTAAGCGCAGAGCCGAAAAGGCAGTTCAGGAAGGGCGAGCCGATAAAGTCACCGGCGGGCGACCCAATCCGTTAAAAGCAGATAAACAAAAGGCCGATTAATCGGCCTTTTTCGTAGAAGTTTTCCGCTAAGCGGCCAGGTTTAATCGTGACGCTCGGTAAGCGTACCAACCGCCAGAACCGGAGAGGCGTCAATCGATTCGGCATCCATCATCGACGCAATGCGCTGCATGGTGGCTATCATCTGACTTTGTTCCCACTCGGCTAACTGATTAAAGCGCTCAACAAAGTGTTCCTGCAGCGGACGCGGTGCTGTTGACACCGCCTGTTCACCCGCTTCGGTAAGATATACACCTACTTTACGCTTATCCTGAGTGCTGCGAATACGATGCGCTAAGTCGCGCGATTCAAGGCGGTCAAGAATATTGGTAATTGTTGCCGGACTCAAATTAATCCCGTCAGCAATTTCCTTTACCATAATGCCTGGTTTTGCTGCGATATTTTGTAATACGAGTAGCTGTGGGCCGGTAATGCCCACATCTTTACTCAGCTGTTTACTGCGTAAGTCTACCGCACGTATCACACGTCGTAACGCTACCAGTAATTCTTCTTCTTTACGCATTAATAGTAATACTCCTGAATGCATTAATTAAGCAGATGCAAAAAGTGCTGATGTTTCTGGAACTGATCCAGCACATCATTGATCACGCCGTCTTTCGACCAGCCCATCAGATCGTAATCCTGACCACCCTCAGACAGATGAACTTCGGCGCGATAGTAGGTTTGAATCGCGCTGGCTTCTTCTGCCGTTTCGTTGGTCAGTGTTGAATCGGGTTGCTGTGTAGCGGTTAAGTATACCGCATAAGTAAAGTCATTCTGACCATTTACCAATACCGTCAGCTCTACGTGTGTGTCACTGGACTGTAAGCTGGCATCGTACTGGCGGCGTTTAAACTCCTCGCACACTTCGTGCAGGGCAGGATAAACCACGCGTAACATGTAGCCGGAGACTTTCTTTTCGTCCGGGAAGGTAACAATTTCACCTAACCGTTCTTTCCAGGGCTTATCATGCTCCACCACGGCAGTCTGCATGGCAGTAATAGCCAAACTATCCCGTTTATGCTTCTCGATACGCAGCGACTTAAGCAAGCCGTACATCGCTACCAGCAAAATAATCGAAAACGGTAATGCTGCAACAATAGTCATGGTTTGTAAGGCGTTGAGTCCGCCAGCATAAAGCAAGATTGCGCCAACCAGTCCTACGCCAACAGCCCAGTATACGCGTTGCCATAATGGCGTGTCGTTACGACCATGGGAGCACAGCATATCAACTACCATGGCACCTGAGTCACAGGATGTAACAAAGAACACCATCACCATTAGCAGCGCAATAATACTGATAAAGCCACTGAACGGGAAGTGCTCTAAGAAGACAAACAGGGCAACCGAGGTATCATCCTTTACCATGGTAGCCAGCTTATCAAAACCTTCGCTAAACACCATATCTATTGCGGCGTTGCCGAATATAGTCATCCAGAACAGGGTGAAAGCAGTGGGGATCAGTAATACACCCAATACAAATTCGCGCAGCGTTCGGCCAAACGAAATACGGGCAATAAACAATCCTACAAACGGCGCCCAGGCTAACCACCAACCCCAGTAGAAAATGGTCCAGCCGCCAATCCAGTCGGTCTTTTCGTAAGCGAACAGATTGAATGTATTACGGATAATATCCGACACGTAAGCACCGGTATTCTGTAAATACGCTTGTAACAGAAATACGGTGGGGCCTAGTACCAAAATGAATACCAGCAAGACTACTGCGAGTATCATGTTGGTTTCTGAAAGGCGGCGAATCCCTTTATCCAGACCGGTCATTACGGAAATGATGGCCAGGCCTACTACAAACATCATCAGGGCCATTTGTGTAAAGGTGGTGTTAGGCATACCAAATGCATAGCTCAAACCGGCGTTAATCTGACTGGCGCCAAATCCAAGCGATGTAGAAATACCAAAAATGGTTGCTGTAACGGCCAGAACATCTACCACATGACCCTGCCAGCCATAAATCTTATCGCCAATCAGCGGATAAAGGGTGGAGCGCAAGGTCAGGGGTAACTGGTGTCTGAAGGCATAATAGCCCAACACCAGGGCTACCACGGCATAGATTGCCCAGGCATGCAGCCCCCAGTGGAAAAAGGTGGTTCGCATGGCTTCTTTAACTGCCTCCACTGAATTCGCTTCTGCGGTTGGCGGCGCCATAAAGTGCATTAACGGTTCAGCTACGCCGAAAAACATCAAACCGATACCCATACCAGCGGCAAACAACATGGAAAGCCAGGTAAGAATAGTAAATTCGGGTTTGGCGTGATCCGGGCCGAGGCGGATTTCACCGTATTCAGAGAACCCGATATAAACAACAAAAATCAGAATAGTCGCTACGGTAAATACGTAAAACCAACTGCCGTTTTCCACTACAGACGATTGCATGGTCGAAAACAGACTCTCTGCGGTTTCGGGCATGATTACCGCAAACAACAGCAGCATAAGAATTGCGCCGGAGGCTGCGTAAAAGACAGGTTTATTTAGCTTGGCTGGTGCCGGATTTTCGTGCTTGGGCGTTGTTGTCTGACTCAAGTTATATCCTGTTATTGAAAGATAAATAAAACAATTTACGTACAATATACAGCAAACCGACCTGTCAAAACACTTTCTTACAAATAATTAGTGTGGAATTAAATGTGTGATCCTGCTTGCATTGATTTTCGTAGAGATTCTGTTTTAAAACTTAAATTATTGGCAGATTATTAGTTAGTACAGAAATTTAAAGTTATTTCTGCTAAGCTTTATCACAATAAAAATGAATCAATAATAAATAATTCAGCTCACTTCAAATAAAGTAGGAACATAGTTCTATGAGAAAAACACACCTTAGTTGTGCAGTCATTGCTGCGCTAGCATCTAATGGCGTGCTTGCTCAGGCAAGCGAATCAAAGGCTTCCATCGAAACCATCGAAGTTACAGCCACCAAGCGTACTGAATCTATTCAGGACGTGCCGGTAGCCGTATCAGCCTTAAGTGGCGATGCCCTGGAGAACATGGGTATCGACAACTTCCAGGACTACGTAGAATTCTTACCTAATGTTGTGTTCCAGGGCACCGGTCCCGGGCAAAACGAAATCTACATCCGTGGTGCTGCGACTACTCAGTCAAGCATCACCCTGTCGTCAGTTCAGGCACTGCAGCCTTCGGTTGCGTTCTACCAGGACGAAATGCCGGTTTCCATGGCCGGTCGTAACCTGGATATCTTCGCGACCGACGTTGAGCGTGTCGAAGTCCTGCCGGGGCCACAAGGTACCCTGTTTGGCGCCAGCTCACAGGCCGGTACTGTACGTTTAATTACCCGTAAGCCAGACCATGCTGGTTTTGCGGCTGGTTTTGATACCGCCATCGCCACCACCAAAGGCGGTGAAATGAGCAATACGGTTGAGGCGTACATTAACTTAACGCCTACCGATGACTTAGCGCTGCGCGTGGTTGCTTATAACGACAAGCAGGGCGGCTGGATTGATAATATCGAAAACGATCCGGGTAACGGCGGTTACATCGGTAGTGCTGTGGTAGTAGACCGCATTTCTGGCGGTGTACTGGCCGGTTACGGTGCAGATCCGGCTGAGATGGATTCTCGCCGTATCGTGAACAACGGCATTACGCCAAGCACAGCTGCCGTGGTATCACCACGCAACAGCCAGCATGTTGAAGATGACTTTAACGACGCAGTGTATGCCGGTGCGCGTTTTGGTTTGTCTTACCACATTAATTCAGACTGGGATTTACTGGTTCAGCACACGCAGCAATCGCTGGATACAGAAGGCGTATTTGCTTACGACCCAACAGTCGCTGAAGACCAGGCAATTCGTTTCCAGGCTGATGAAAACTCAGATGAGTTTGGTTTAACCACCTGGACCGTAGACGGCCGTTTAGACAAACTTGATGTGGTGTACACCGGTGGTTACTTAGATCGTGAAATCGATACCCTTACCGATTACACCGGCTACACCAACGGTGGTCTGTTCTCAGCCTACTACCTGTGTAACCACTACGACACGCCGGATAATCCTGCTGATATCCGCTGTCTGGACCCGGTTAAATACTACAAAGAAGACACTACCAGCACCCGCATGACGCACGAATTCCGTATCGACACTAAGTTCGACGCGCCATTCCGCATCACTGCCGGTTTGTTCTACGACGAGCAGGAAGTGGCTACAGTCGGTCAGTTTAAGATTGCTAACACCGAAATGACCACCTTCGGCTTTGATAACCTGCAGCGCACCCTGGTGGGCAATGAAGGTATCAACAGTGACGGCGGTCCGTTCCCGTCTGAAATCAGCTTTGCTAACGACATTACCCACAAAATCGAGCAGATTGCGGTATTCGGTCAGATGGAATATGACATCACCGACAGCTTAACTGCGAGCTTAGGCGCACGCTGGTATCAGATTGACGATATCTACACCGGTTCAACCACTACCGTTGACGTAACCCGCCGTGTTAAAGCGTTCGGCTCAATGGATCCGGACGAACTGGCAGCCGTTGGTCTTGACCCGGATGCAGTAGCGGCAGCTGTAGCCAGCGGCCAGCTTGAAGTTGGCGATTTAGGCTCTGACGGCGTTTTAACCGTAGACGACACTATCTTTAAGTTTGGTCTGGACTGGAAGGTAAGTGATGACGTGCTGTTATTCACTAACTACTCAGAAGGTTTCCGTCCGCCGGTGACTAACCGTGTAGGTGGTGGTCTGTCAAACAACCAGTCTGGCGCGTTTGAAGGCTTCCGTATCCCTGTGTACTCCACCACGGATACCCTGGATAACTACGAAGTGGGTATGAAAGGTGATTTCTTAGACGGTATCGTGCGCATCAACGCCACGGCTTACTACTCTGAAATCGGCGAACTGCAAACTTCACGCTTCGACCCCACAAACATCAGCTTCCTGGTATTTACCGATAACGTAGGTGATGCTGAGATTAAAGGTTTGGATGCTGATATCACCTGGCTGGCCACTGACGACTTAGTCGTTAACGCAGCCTTCAGCATGATTGATACCGAGCTGACTCGTGTTAACCCAGAGCTTGAAGGCATTGCTGCTGGTGTAGGTAGCGAACTGCCTTACACTGCAAGCTTCTCTGGTAACATCAATGCGCGTTACTACTTTGAGCTGGATGGCGGCCAACAAGGCTTTGTTAATGCCTCAGTTGCTTACACCGGTGACCGTTTAGCCGGCATGGTAATGGACGCCTATGTAATGGAAGATGCCACCCGTCACATTTACGGTATGGGCTCTGGTCTTAAAATCGAAGACGAAGCAGCCGTATACGAAGGTGCTACTTTCACCGATGGTGACGGTAATGCGTTCCGCGGTGGTCGTTATGTACAGGAAAGCTACGTGATCAGTAACGTGTCGGTGGGCATGTCTGATGATAGCTGGAAAGTAGAACTGTTTATCGACAACCTGTTCGATGAATCCGCTATCCTGAACATCGATACTCAGCAGTTCACACCTAAGGTGGTCACTAACCGTCCACGCACAATGGGTGTACGTTTCTCTTTCGATTATTATTAATAACTGATATTAATACATAATAAGAGCTAAAAGGCAGGCGTAAGCCTGCCTTTTTCGTCGTCAGTTAAAAATACAGCATCCGTTATGACTCAAGATTTTTCAAACCAGTTCCAGGCGATAAAGCAATCGCTGCAAACCAAAAACCTTACCGCAGCAATGGAAAAAATAAGCGCTTTGAAAGCGGTGGAACTTCCGGTTGCGCTGCGTATTGAGCTACTTTATTTATCGGCAGTAACACAGCGTTTGGCAAATCAGTTCAACCAGGCTTTGCAGGAACTCGACGAGTTATTACATCTGCGGCCCGAACATGGACGGGCATACCAGGAACAGGCGTATAATTTTTTAGCCCTGAATCAGCAGGATAAAGCGGCCAGCGCATTTTTTCGCGCTACCCACTATAATCCGGCGCTGATCACCAGTTGGAAACAACTACTTAAAATTTATCAGCAGCATCAGGATACCACTGCCGAGCAGCTGGCTTTGCAGCATATTGCTCATCTGGAGCAACTTCCGCCACCCATTCTTGGCGCGTACGATCTGATGTATGAAAAACAGCTGGCGACCGCAGAGAAAGTCTGCCGTCAGTTTTTGCAACAACATAAACATCACCCCGAAGGCATGCTGTTACTGGCAGAACTGGGCATTCAGCTCAAGGTTTATCACGATGCCGAATTCTTATTAGAAAGTTGCGTTGCCCTTTATCCGGATAATCTCAGAGCCGTGATTGCCTATCTTGGCCTGCTGGCTAAGCTCGGTAAACATCAGCGAGTGGTCGAAATCAGCGATGAACAGCTTTCTGCCTATCCGGACAACTTACAAATTCTGATGGCCAAAGCCAATGCGCTACTGGGAATTAACCGTACCGAAGACGCCATCACTATATTTACAGAATTATTGAGCGCTGACGAAGACCGGCCCGGCGTATGGCTGGCATTAGGCCACGCCTACAAAACCACCGGTAACAAACAACAAGCGGTTGAGGCTTATCTCAAAGCGGCCCACTATCATCAGCAGTTTGGCGATGCCTACTGGAGCCTCGCTAATATGAAGTCGTATACGTTTGACGGTGAGGCGCTGCAGGATATGGCAGATATTGAAGCACAGTCATCCATCGGCGTTGAAGACCGCATACATCTGTGTTTTGCTCTGGGCAAAGGATTTGAGGATGCCGGCCAGTTTGAAAAGTCATTTACCTACTATGAAAAAGGTAATCGCTTAAAGCTTATCTCTACCGGCTACGATATTGCGCGTACAGAAGAGGCGATTGCTGCGCAGGTTGAAGCCTGTCGCGGCGACAGTTTTGCAAATATGCATGGCGGCTTTCCGTCACCGGAGCCTATCTTTATTGTGGGAATGCCGCGGGCAGGCTCTACTTTGCTGGAACAGATCCTGGCATCTCACTCTGATATCGACGGCACCATGGAGCTGCATAATATTCTTAGTCTGGCTTCATCAGTTGGCGCGCAGTTAAGCGAAAGCGGCAAGCCATATCCTTATTCACTTGCCGAACTATCAGCTGAACAATGCTATGAGCTGGGTAAGCAGTATATTGAGCAAACCCGTTATTACCGGGGCTCAGCACCGTTTTTTATCGATAAGATGCCGAATAACTTTATGCATGTGGGTTTTATTAAACGCATTCTGCCCAATGCAAAAATTATAGATGCCCGGCGTGATCCGATGGATTGTTGCTTCAGTAACTTTAAGCAACTGTTTGGTGAAGGACAGGAGTTTTCTTACGGGCTGGAAGAAGTGGCGCGTTATTACCAGGCTTACGAAAAGCTTATGGGCCACTGGGATGCAATCTTACCCGGAGCGGTATTACGTGTTCAGCACGAAGATGTGCTGGATGATTTAGGCGGGCAGGTTAAGCGAATGCTGGATTACCTTGGCGTGCCTTTCGAGCAGGCTTGCCTGGACTTCCACCAAACCGACCGCCTCATCAAAACGCCCAGTGCCGAACAGGTTCGCCAACCGATTAATCGCAAAGGGCAGGGGCGCTGGCAACCTTTTGAAGCGCACCTTGGCCCTCTGCTTAAACGCTTCCGCGCTTAGTATTTACGTCGTTGCAGGCCAGTCTCAGCGAGTATTTTTGCTGAGATCTCCTCGATGGAGTATTTGGTACTGTTTAAGAATGGTATTTTCTCTTTTCGATATAAGTTCTCTACCTCACGAAGTTCCATACGGCACTGCTGAATAGAGGCATAGCGGCTGTTCGCGCGGCGTTCTGAGCGGATCTGGCTGAGCCTTGACGCCTCAATAGTCAGGCCAAACAGCTTTTGTTTAAACTGGCGCAGGGCCGGCGGCAGTTTCAGCATGTCACCCATATCTTCTTCGGTAAATGGGTAGTTGGCCGCTTTAATGCCATATTGCAGGGCCAGATACAGACTGGTTGGTGTTTTACCGGAACGTGATACACCCACCAAAATAATGTCTGCTTCTTTATAATCCTTAAGATTTGATCCATCGTCATTAGCCAGCGCGTAGTTAACTGCCTCAATACGAATATCGTAAGTTTTTTCGTGAATACTGTGGGTACGATGTTTTTCTGGTTTGGATGGCACACCAATAATTTTTTCCAGCGGCGCCACAAATTGGTCGAGAAAATTGTAGTTAATTCCTACGGATCTTGCGATAACTCGCCGAACATCTGGGTTTACCACTGTGTAAAAAACGAGCGGGCGCTCCCCGGTATCTTGAAAACTTTCAGATATTTTTTCAATTACCGCATAAGCCTGTTCTTCAGTTTCAACAAAAGGAATTGTCTTGTGATTGAATTCTGTAGGGAAAAGTGACAATAAAGCGTGGCCAAACACCTCTGCCGTAATGGCAGTACCGTCCGAAATGTAAAATGCTGTGCGCACAACAACTCCTTAACTTTGTCGTAAATTTATTACGAAATGAAATAAAATTTTACTTTCTTATAATCGGCATTTTAGAATTTCCCTATGGAAAAGCCAGCCTGAATTAATTTCAATGGTGGTTTAACCTCTACCCTACAAGTTCACATTTAAGTGAGCGTAAAGAAAAAGTGACAAGCTGGAGGCTGTAAAGTGCAAGAATACGTACTTTGGTATCAAGAGTTAGGCATGCACGATGTGAATCGTGTTGGCGGTAAAAATGCCTCGTTAGGTGAGATGATCTCAAACCTGGCGAACGCGGGTGTAAAAGTACCTGGAGGATTTGCAACAACAGCTTACGCGTTTAATGAATTTTTAGAACAAAGCGGACTTGAAGCTAAAATTCATGAAGTGCTCGACTCGTTAGATGTAGACGATGTATCGGCATTGGCCGAAGCAGGCAAAAATATTCGGCAGTGGATTATCGATACCCCTTTCCAGGGCAAACTCGAAGAAGAAATCCGCACTGCGTTTGTTACCCTGCAGGGTGACGCCGGTGACGAAGCGTCATTTGCGGTACGCTCTTCAGCCACAGCAGAAGATATGCCCGATGCCTCTTTTGCAGGTCAGCAGGAAACCTTTCTTAATGTGAAAGGTTACGATGCGGTTATCGTGGCGGTTAAGCACGTGTTTGCCTCGCTGTTTAATGACCGCGCTATCTCTTACCGCGTTCACCAGGGTTACGACCACAAAGGCGTTGCATTGTCTGCCGGCGTGCAGCGTATGGTGCGCAGTGATATCTCTTCGTCTGGTGTTATGTTTACCATCGATACCGAATCAGGTTTCGAAGACGTGGTATTTATCACCAGCTCATTTGGTCTGGGCGAAATGGTAGTGCAAGGTGCCGTTAATCCCGACGAATTTTACGTTCACAAACCTACCCTGGACAGCGGCAAGCCAGCCATTGTGCGCCGTAACCTGGGCAGCAAATTAACCAAGATGATTTACTCTGAAGATCAGAGTCACGGTAACCAGGTTACCATCGTTGATATCGACCCGGCCGACAGCAAAACCTTTTCATTAACCGATGATGAAGTGATGGCTCTGGCGAAACAAGCGCAAATTATCGAACAACATTACGACCGTCCAATGGACATTGAATGGGCCAAAGATGGCGCCGATGGCCAACTGTACATCGTTCAGGCCCGCCCTGAAACCGTGCGCAGTCGTGAAGACGCACAATCTATCGAACGCTTCCAGCTTAAAGGCTCAGCGGGTATTGTGTGTGAAGGTCGTGCAATTGGTCACAAGATTGGTGCAGGTAAAGCCAAAGTGCTCGGCTCCATTGATGAGATGGACAAGATTCAGGCAGGTGATGTGCTGGTTACCGACATGACTGACCCGGACTGGGAACCGATCATGAAGAAAGCCTCGGCGATTGTCACCAATCGCGGTGGCCGTACCTGCCACGCGGCCATTATTGCCCGCGAGCTGGGTATTCCTGCAGTGGTAGGTTGTGGTAACGCCACAGACAGCATTAAAACCGGCGACGCCATTACTGTTTCCTGTGCAGAAGGTGATACGGGTTATATCTACAACCAGGAACTGGAGTTTGATGTCACCACGTCACAGATTGACTCCATGCCGGAATCACCTACCAAGGTAATGATGAACGTGGGTAACCCGGATCGCGCGTTCGATTTTGCGCGTCTTCCTCACAAAGGGGTTGGTCTGGCGCGTCTGGAATTCATTATTAACCGAATGATTGGCGTGCATCCTAAAGCACTGCTGAACTTCGATACCCAGCCAGAAGAGCTGAAAGAAGAAATCAGCGATATGATTGCCGGTTACGAGTCGCCTAAAGAGTTTTACATTCAGAAGCTGGTAGAAGGTATTTCCACTATTGGTGCGGCATTCTCGCCAGAAAAGGTGATTGTGCGGATGTCTGACTTTAAGTCTAACGAATACTTCAACCTGGTGGGCG
Organism: Marisediminitalea alba; assembly: GCF_002993365.1. GTDB lineage: Bacteria > Pseudomonadota > Gammaproteobacteria > Enterobacterales > Alteromonadaceae > Alteromonas > Alteromonas alba. Next base: position 43,254 of record NZ_PVNP01000053.1, on the reverse strand, counting down.
GTTATCAGTACGAGCCGGACGAAGAAAACCCAATGTTGGGTTTCCGTGGTGCCAGCCGCTATGTATCGGAAGACTTCCGCGATTGTTTCGCACTGGAGTGCGAAGCCATTAAGCGTGTTCGCAATGTGATGGGCTTAACCAATGTTGAGATCATGATCCCATTCGTTCGCACCGTGGAGGAAGGGCGTCAGGTTATAGAGCTGCTGGCTGAGCAAGGCCTTAAGCAAGGCGAGAATGGTTTACGCGTTATTATGATGTGTGAGCTGCCTTCCAATGCGTTACTGGCTGATCAGTTCCTCGACATCTTCGATGGTTTCTCCATTGGCTCTAACGATATGACGCAGCTTACCCTGGGTCTGGACCGTGACTCAGGCCTGATTGCTCATTTGTTTGAAGAACGCAATGATGCAGTTAAAGCACTGCTTTCTATGGCGATTCAGGCGGCCAAAAAACGTGGCAAGTACGTGGGTATCTGCGGTCAGGGACCGTCAGATCACGAAGACTTCGCAGCGTGGCTGGTAGAGCAGGGCATTGACTCAGTATCTCTTAACCCGGATACGGTTGTTGAAACCTGGTTATACCTGGCGGAAAAACTAGGATAACCAGTGCGTGTATAAAAAAAGCCAGCGCAAGCTTAATGCCGATCAGTTAAGAAATTTATACTGATCGGTTGACCGATCTTTCTACGGGTTCACAATCCGATATCAGTCTCTGGTATCGGATTTTTTTATGTCTTTACTTACACACCTCGATGATACATTTGGTCATGCAGAAGATTTGAATGCTATCGATAAACTGATGTCTTTCGTTGACCCCGAACTTCTCCAGCAAGCTTATGAATTATCGGGTGTAGCGACCGTCAGGCGTCGACGATTACCTCTGGATTCGGTTGTTTTTACTATTGTTGGTATGAGTCTTTTCCGTAACGACCCTGTCTGGGACATTGCGAATAAACTCGATGTTTCACTACCGGGTAAAAATCGTTTTGTTGCGCCTAGTGCGGTGGTACAAGCGCGCCAACGACTGGGGGAAGATGCCGTCGGGCACACTTTTAAACTGATGGCACAGCGGGCATTTGGTGAGTACGCTTTTGAGCAGTGGTGTGGTTTAAATGTACTGGCGGTTGATGGCGTGATGTTTCGTACTCAGGATACTACGGAGAACCTTAATGCATTTGGTTGTGACCGGAATGCCAAGGGTGATAATCCGTACCCGCAGGTACGCATGTGCAGCCTGATGGAAACGTCCAGCCACCTTCTTTTGGCCAGTGAATTTGATAGTCGTAATGTAGGAGAGATGTCCCTCGCTGAACGGCTTATCCCTTCGGTGCCTGATAACTCTCTGACCCTGTTCGACAGAGGCTATTACTCGCTGGGATTACTCTACTTGTGGATGACTAAAGGGGTCAACACGCACTGGATGCTCCCTGCACGTAAAGATTTACAATACACAGTAAAACATCAACTAAGTGAAGATGATGCTATTGTCACACTGAAAACTTCTCCTCAGGCTAGGAAGAAGTTCGATGGTTTACCGGAAACCATCGAAGCGAGACTGACCAGCTACGAAATCGACGGAAAGACCTATCGCGTGCTTAGTTCAATGGTTGATGCGATGCAGTTTCCCTATGAAGACGTTGTTGATGTGTATGTTCAGCGCTGGGAAATAGAGTTGGGCTTCAGGGAAATGAAACAGACTCTGCATCAGGCAAAACTAACGCTTCGTAGTAAGAAACCTGAGATGGTGCGTCAGGAACTGTGGGGACTATTGCTCGCCTACAACCTGATTAGGATGATGATGCTAGATGCAGTAAAAGACATACCGGATTTATCTCCCTCTCGACTTAGCTTCGGACTCTGCATGAGACATATCATTGTGTTCTTCCTGACCACTATCCCAGACACAGTGACCAAACTGCCAGTTCACTATGAATACCTGATGGAATCGTTGAGGATGATGAGGTTACCGGACAAACGACCTGACAGGTATTATCCACGAGTGGTAAGGAATAGACCGGCTAAATACCCCTCAAAGAAAAAAATGCCAGTCAGTTCTTAACTGACTGGCATTAAGCGCAAGCTGGCTTTTTTGTGCCTGTGCCAGTTACTGTTCCACTGCAGGTGATGCTGACCGGGTGGATGAGAGAGCGGCCGTTGGGAAACGTGCCTCTACGTCCTGCATTTGAATTATATTCATTGCTATTTTCGGGGATCGCTATACTCTAAGGCCTCTTCGTTTTGTCATTTATCTCCGATAGCTGGCTGAGCGCTCAATCATTGAGATAGCCAAATGACAAATCTGCGTTTACGCTACCAAACCATTGAGTTTGGGAAAACTGATATTCACCTTTGCACTTTGCGGGATAAACAAGAGTTTTATGATCCCGAAAGTGTAGCCAGTGAGTTGGGAATATCCTCTGCTACCTGGCCTATATTCGGTGTCATCTGGCCGTCTGCCTTAGTATTGGCTCACCATATGCAATCCATCAAAATTGGCTCCAGGCGCATTTTAGAGGTGGGTTGCGGCATGGCTTTGAGCAGTTTGCTCCTGAACAAACAACATGCTGATATTACTGCCACGGATTATCATCCTGAAGCTGAACTCTTTTTAAAGCGAAACGCCAGCCTCAATGGTGACACCCCAATTCCTTTTGAGCGGACGGGGTGGGCAGATGATAACGATAGTTTAGGGCTCTTTGATTTAATCATTGGTAGTGATCTTTTGTACGAAGATGAGCATATAGCGCTGCTGTCAGATTTTATTCATGCGCACGCGAAACCACAGTGTGAAGTTATTCTTGTTGATCCAGGTCGGGGAAGGAAAAATAAGCTCGTCAAAAAGCTCATGGGACTGGGTTACCAATCGTCGTTAATTAAACCTGACAATACGATTTATCTGGACACCGTTTTTAAAGGACACATTCTCCGTTTTGTACGGCAATAACTGACCTCACAAATTATTCGGCTAGAGATTTCATGTGTTAGCGTGTTTGTGTCGGGGGGATAGGGCTAATCATAGTTGGCCGGGATCCTCAGAGGGTAGTTATCTGATACGTGATCTGCTGAGTTTGCGGTTAAGTAATAACTGGTCCAGACGGCGGGCAGAGCGGGCCATCTGATTCTGGAAAAAGCGCAACCACAAACGGGCTCTTGGCCAGTCATAGCTGAGCAGCACTAACCCACCAATCACCAGCAGAATTGAACCTGGTAACAGGGTAAGCACAATCCCGGTCAGGAAAAGTATGGCGCCAAGGCTTAATCGGATGGTCTTTTTCATTTTTCTGGATGCAAAATGGTTAATATATACCCACTATCTTAGTCAGTTATGCAAAGAGTACAAAATCATAAATGTAATAAAATATATCGCTTTTTCGTTCAGGCTTAAAACGCATCGGTAAATTGCGGCTTTTGCTGGGATAGTAAGCCACGGAATGCCTTTGCAGGCATTGGGCGGGCAAACAGAAAGCCCTGGGCAGCCCGACAGCCCATCTCGTAAAGTAGACGCGCCTGTTCCTGGGTTTCTACCCCTTCAGCCACCATATCGCAGCCGAATGACTGTGAGAGTGTGACGGCAGCGGCAATAATAGCCCGATGCCCCTGGTTAGTGGTCAGGTCACAGATAAACGCCCGGTCTATTTTTAACACGTTTACCCGTAGCTCTGACAAATACGCCAGCGAGCTCATGCCGGTACCAAAATCATCGATCGCCAGGCTAACGCCTAACTCGCGAATTTGAGCCAGAGCAGACTGGATATAGTCAATGTTTATGCAGGTTTCGTTTTCCGTAAGTTCTATTTCAATAAACTGTGGCGGGATCTGATAGCGGTTAAGCGTTTCCCCAATAAAATCCGCCAGCCCCGGGTCCAGCAGGTTGTAGGGCGAGAGATTAATGGCGATAGGCACTAGCAGACCATCTGAATACCACTGCACAGCCTGAGCCGCTGCGCTGGCAATAATGTAACGTCCAAACTCCTGTACCTTTCCGGAGTGTTCAATCAGGTCGATAAATTCGCCCGGACCAAGTAATCCCAGCCGCGGATGCTGCCAGCGGCAGAGTGCTTCGGCACCGGTGACTTCGCCGGTAGCTAAGTCTACCTTGGGTTGGTAATACAAAATAATTTGTTGTTGGGCGAGGGCGTCACTGAGTTCAGCGCGCAATTGCAGTATGTCTTTGTAGTCGGCGATTTTCTTGTTGTCATACACCTGCCAGCCGCTACGCATGGCTTTGGCTTTATGCATTGCGGTATCCGCGCAGACAATTAAGCCAGCGGTATCATTGGCCTGACTGGGGTAATGAGATATGCCTATGCTGGCGCCACTATTAACGGTAAGTCCGTTAATGAGGGTTGGATAATTACAGGAATTGACGATCTCTAAAGACAGTGTTTTAGCTTGTTCAATGGTGTAGTCGGGGGCCCAGATAAAAAATTCATCGCCGCCGGTGCGGATAAGTTCGGCCGGTGCCCTGATTAACACGCTCACGCGCCGGGCAATTTCTTTTAATAAAGTATCCCCCGCAGCGTAACCAAATGAATCGTTAACCTCTTTAAAGCGGTCGAGGTCGATAATCAACAAGCAGCCTTCGTCAACCGGCGTGTTGGTAGCGTCAGTTGTCGGGCCCAGTGAGTTTTCAAGCAGTTCAATCAGGTACAGGCGGTTCGGCAGTCCGGTCAGTGAGTCATGTGTGGCAATATACGCCAGCGACTCATTTACCTGTTCTGCCCGCCTGGCGATTAAAGAAGCAAGGGTAAGTGCCAGCCAGACCGCTATCCAGAATACGATGATGGAGGTAACCAGCAGTCGTTTGGCTACAAATTCCAGGGTGATGTCCAGCGCCTGAGTTTGCTGTACAAAGGTTATCTGATACTGACCAATCTTATGCTGACCAATCTTATGCTGTTGCCACAGGAACGTGTTGCCATCTACCTCGATGGGTTCGGCATTGTCTTCGGCTTCGGCCACTAACTGCAATAGAGTGCTACGCTTAGCAGAAGAAATCAGTAGGTTTTTGTGCCACTGTTGTGCTGGGGTGGTTACGGTAATAAAGGCAGGATTGTTGACCGCCGAGAGTAGAATCTCATTTAAGGTGCTGTCTACCTCATCGGTGTCTTTTACCTGACTAAGTTCGTTACTGACTAAACTGGTGATGTGGCCCATCGCCTTTAATTCTGAGCGAACGGTGATATCGGCTGTCAGCCGGTAAGACACCGTGACATAAATGGCTGACACCAGCAAAGCTACAGACAAACACGCCCAGATAAGCCTGGGCCTAATTGACTTGTCCTGTTTTATTTTGGCAATTTGCTGCATAGGTGCCGCGGTGTTATTCAGTGTTTGCGAGTGTCAATGCCTGCCAGGTGGTAAACCGGACACCAGCCCGAAAACAGGGAAATGAGATTAAGTATTCCGAAAATCCCCAACAAGACCTCAATAAACACATCACCAATCATATCACCATTAAACAACGCGAAGGCGGTTACGCAAATACCAATAACGCCTCGAATAGAACGATCTAAAGTGTTGAGGTTCGATGAAAATGCCATGAATGAAATCCTGCTTAAATTTTCTTCATTATAGCCTGACATTATAATTGGTTAAATTCATTTGCAAGCGGTTAGGTGATATCGCCAAATAAAAGGTGATAAAAAATCAACCTGTAACGGTGGAGACCCTGCGTTAGCCTAGGTATACTTAGCCGCCTATTCACCAGTGAGAGCGTAGCTTTGAATTTACCTGTTGTACCAGTTGAATCGACCGTTTCTGATGATTACAGAACCTACCTTCAACGCCTGGAGAAATCCTCTTTTTCCGGCGACATTGAATACAGTTATGGCAGCCGCCTGGCAGTGGCAACAGATAACTCGGTATATCAGAAGTTACCGCAAGCCGTAATTCATCCCAAAGGCATTAACGATTTACAGATCATTGGTGAGCTGGCTAACCAGCATCCGCAGGTAAAATTCAGTGCCCGGGGCGGCGGTACCGGCACTAACGGCCAAAGCCTGACCGATGGAATTGTTGTGGACATGTCCCGGCACATGAACAAAGTACTGGAGATCAATCCTGAAGAAGGCTGGGTAAAAGTTCAGTCCGGGGTGGTTAAAGACGCGCTAAACGACGCCTTACGCCCTTATGGTTTTTTCTTTTCGCCGGATTTATCTACCAGTAACCGAGCCACACTGGGCGGTATGATAAGCACGGATGCATCAGGGCAAGGTTCCCTGGTATACGGTAAAACCAGCGATCACGTTTTAGGTTTAACATCGGTATTGGCTAATGGTGAAATACTGCAAACCCAGCCATTATCGGTTGCCGAAGCTGAACAGCAAGCTACCCGCAGCGATACCTACGGACGTATTCTGCGTCAGGTGCTAAATACCTGCTGCGGTAAGCGAGAAGACATTCTGGCTAAATTCCCGCGTATGAACCGCTTTTTAACCGGCTACGATTTAGAGCATGCGTTTGATGAAGAAAAGCAGTTAATTGACGTCAGCCGCCTGATCACCGGTTCTGAAGGATCCTTGGTGTTTGTTGCCGAAGCCAAATTATCGCTGACCAAAATTCCAAAGCATACGGCGTTGGTAAACATTAAATACGATTCATTTGAGTCTGCCCTACGCCATGCGCCGCGCATGATTGCTGCGCAAGCGACGTCGGTGGAAACCGTCGACAGTAAAGTACTCAATCTGGCCCGCACTGATATTATCTGGCATTCCATTTCTAATCTGATTGAAGATGTTCCGGGTAAGGAAATGCTTGGCCTGAATATGGTGGAGTACAACAGTAATGACCTGGATGAAATTAAAAAACGCATTGCCCGATTAGAGGAAGAACTTACGGCGTCGGCTGAAAAAGGTGAATATGGCGTGATTGGTTATCAGCTCACCTTTGACAAAGCGGATATCAATAAAATTTACGCGATGCGCAAAAAGTCGGTGGGACTGCTGGGTAATACTAAAGGTAGCCAAAAACCGATCGCCTTTGCCGAAGATACCGGCGTACCGCCTGAGAACCTCGCTGACTTTATTATGGAGTTCCGTGCGTTACTTGACGGTCACGGCCTCCAGTACGGCATGTTTGGCCATGTGGATGCCGGCGTATTGCACGTTCGCCCGGCACTCGACTTGTGCGATGTGGAGCAGGAAAAGCTGATGCATCAGATCTCCGATGAAGTGGTTGCTCTGGTGGCTAAATACGGTGGTCTTATGTGGGGCGAACACGGCAAGGGCTTCCGCAGTGAGTATGGCCCGGCGTTTTTCGGCGAGTCATTATTTGCCGAACTGCGTCGCATAAAGGGCGCTTTTGATCCGGGCAATAAAATGAACCCGGGAAAAATCTGTACGCCAATCGACAGTGATGATGAGCTGGTGAAGGTAAGCGATCCGAAACGGGCGACCCTCGACCGCACCATACCCGTGGCATTTAAAGAAACCTTTAAGCCCGCTATGGACTGTAACGGTAACGGCCTGTGTTTTAATTACGACACGACCTCGCCTATGTGTCCTTCAAGCAAGATCACCCGCGACCGCCGTCATAGCCCTAAGGGCCGGGCCGGTTTAATTCGTGAATGGCTGCGTTTGCTGGCTAACCAGGGCGTGGATCATCAGGCATTGATGAATGGTCAGTATAAAAGTAGCTGGCTGACACGTTGGCAAAACTCCCGGGCTGATACCGAAGATTTTTCCCACGAGGTGCTGGAAGCCATGAATGGTTGTCTGGCGTGCAAGTCCTGCAGCAGTCAGTGCCCGGTTAAAGTAGATGTACCAGAATTCAGAGCCCGGTTTTTAAATGTTTACTATCAGCGTTATCTGCGGCCACTCAAACATCATTTGGTGGCCAATGTAGAATCGCTTACCCCACTGATGGCCAAATTGCCCAGGGTTAGTAATGCCCTGATGAATAACGGTGTGGCAAAATCGCTGCTTGAAAAGGTAGCCGGTTATGTGGATGCACCGCCAATGTCGGTTCCTACACTGTCCGAACAGTCAGCAGAGATAATGCAACCATTTGATCTGGCCGAACTGGAGCAGCTCGATGCCGAACAGCGCGAAAATTACGTGTTAATCGTGCAGGATCCTTTCACCAGTTATTATGATGCAGAGGTGGTCACCGACTTTGGTCGCCTGATCAAAGCGCTTGGAAAAACGCCGGTATTGCTGCCATTTAAGCCCAATGGCAAAACCCTGCACGTAACCGGTTTTCTGGAAAAATTTGCCCGCACCGCAACGGATACCGCAGCCTTTTTAAACCAGGTGGCGGCTTTGAATATGCCAATGGTTGGGGTCGATACGCCACTGGTACTGTGTTATCGGGATGAGTACAAAGCAATTGGTGCCGCGCGCGGCGACTTTGTTGTGCATACTGTCCATGAATGGCTGGCAAGCCTCCCAGAGTCAATCTGGCAGAGTGGTGATGCCACATCTGAAGCACCGGTGATGGCATTGTTTGCCCACTGCACCGAGAAGACCGCGTTACCGAAAACCGAACAAATCTGGCAGGATCTCTTTGCCAGAGTCGGACAAAAAACTGACATCGTGAAAGTGGGCTGTTGTGGTATGGCCGGCAATTACGGTCATGAAGCGGTCAATAAAGCCAACTCGCTGGGCATTTATGAAATGAGCTGGCAGCAAGCAGTAGCCCGCTACCAGCCGCAACAAATAATGGCCAGCGGCTATTCCTGCCGCAGTCAGGTAAACCGAATCGATGAGTTTAAACCAAAACACCCGCTGCAAGTGTTATTGCAGTGTCTAACTAAAAGAACATAAGCGCTATGACAGAACAACTAACAGAAGAACAAATCCAGACCTGGGCCCGCGAAGCCTTTCAGCAAGCAAACCAGTTTCTGGCAAAGGAAGGCGTGCTCTTTGACACCGTGGTAACCGAAGAATGCCGTTATCTGGCACCGCTGGTAGCGGTGTGGAAAATTAAAGCCATGGATAGCAAGATGTACTGGGTAGTAACCGGTGATTTGCCAACCGACTTTACTCTTGCCGATAACGCTGAGGATGCTCGTGGTGCGCTGCGCTATTTTTCGATGCGCTGGCAAATTAAAGCTGAAAATCTACTGCAGAATAACGACAAAGGAGATGCCAGCCAAACGTCCTATGCACAATTGCTGGCAGACCGCGCGGAAAAAATCTACCTGCTGCAAGAAAACGAAAGGCTTTGGGGTTAGTCTCTATTACCTGATACTAATTCCCAACCTTTTAGCCTCAATCACGGGCCCGTGCGGCATTAATGAATATGCCGTACATCCGGAATATCAAAGTTTTGCCGGTTACACACCATCTTTTGCATGGGTATGCCGGCTTCCATAAACACCTTACCAACTGGCTTAAACCCTTTGGCCTGATGAAACTTGACACTGGCGAGTTCGGACTGTAACTGAATTTGTTTGATGTTTTGCAATTCGGCGTGTTTGAGGAGGGCTGCGAACAATAGCTTATAAACCGCCAGGGTGCGGTGGCCGGGTAAGACAGCGATTCTGCCGAGCTCGCCGCTTGGGGTCAGACGACCGGTAGCAATAGGGGTGTCCTGATCACTAAACAGTAAAACGTGTGCGGCTTTACTGTCTAAATCGTCAAATTCGGTGGTTTCCGGAAGTTGCCATTCCAGTACGTACACTGCTTTTCTAAGTGTTTTCAATTGATCACAGGCCTCTTGCCAAAGTACCTGTTGGACTTTATACGCCATACTTCCCCCCATGTTGCTCTGCTGGCAGAGTTGCCAGCAGGTAATCCCGGTGAGTTGTCTGTACCTGTACAGCGGTTTTTCAGGTCAGAGTTCCCAGTAACCCATATTAACCAGTGTAGTGAATGTGTAAAAAATATCCAGTTTATCCGGGGCGGGTGCCATATCAGTGCGATCAATGTCGGCCTTGCTCATAAGCTGGCACATTAACGGGTAATTTTCGGGAGAAAACTTAATTACCTCACCATTAATAAATAAACAATCCGGGAATTGCCTGTTTAACAGTGGCCGGCAACCCGGCAATTTAACCAGTGTAGCCCCTGATTCGAGGTGCTCCTGCAGAGACTGGCTATCAACTGGTTCATTGATCTCAGGCTCGATACCTTGCTCGCTTAACATGGCTAACAGGTTTTGACTGAAGCTGTCATCATCGATGGCCTGGTGCAACAAGTCTTTGAGTGCATCGACTTCCTTGCGCGACACTTCTGCCGGCGAGTCTGACAGGACCAGTTCCGGGTCGGTATAGCGCTTCGTGCCGGTTGACTGTGTTTGTAAATGCTCGGCCAGATAGTTGCCTAGCTGAGCCTGATCCGGTGCCCGAAAGCCTATGGAGTAAGTCAGACTGTCGCTGAGGGTTATCCCGTCATGGGGCCAGCCAGGCGGGATATAGAGAACATCGCCGGGCTGTAATTCACAATCAATCACCGGTGTGAAGTCATCCACCTGACACAGCCCTTTAACCGGCTGGGTGCTGGTGAGGCCCTCGGGCGAACCCACCCGCCAGCGCCTGCTGCCTTTACCTTGCAGCAAAAATACATCGTACTGGTCAACATGGGGGCCCACACCGGCACCAGGTACCGCAAAACTGATCATCAGATCGTCAACCCGCCAGTTGGGAATAAAATTAAACTTCTGCATAAGCTCGCTGGCGTCGTCACAAAATCTGTCTACACCCTGAACCAGCAGCGTCCATTGTCCCTGACAAGCTGAGAAATCTTCAAAAGGCCCTTGCTGAACAGACCATTGTTCGGCTTGTTTGCTGATTACCCGGCTATCAAGCTCTGGCTCCATAGCAAGGCCCGCCAACTCGTGTTCATCAATGAAGTCGGTAAAATCAGGCAGGGCATTGCGAATAACACAAGGTTTTTTCTGCCAGTAAGTTTGTAAAAAAGCGGCAATATCTAAATTAAGCACAGTTATCATTATCGTTTTGCATTTGCGCCATTATCCCCGGGTTGGCGGTGGATTAAAACCCACAGCCCAAAGTTGTCAGGCGATTTTCAGTTGGTAATAAATATTTGTATCAGGGTGTTTGCTGCTTGCCAGGCTGGCTTCGGCTGCTATCAGGTGAGCCGGAAGATGTTTCGCGGTAACAGGGCATACCGCAATGTACTCTCTGTCAGCATTCTGCTCCAGGCCGGCAGCCAGATTGACCGTTTCGCCCCAGACATCAAAGTACGTCCGGTTTTTACCGATAATGCCGGCGGTTAAAGGGCCTGTAGCGATGCCAATGCGCACCGTACAGTTAAGATGGTGATTATCACTGTAACGAGCAATCATGCGGTGCAATGCACTGGCAAAATGATACATATGCACACAACAAGTCTGATCCGTCTGGATTTGTAACTTGCTCACTACCATATACTGATCGCCATTGGTTTTGATTTTCTCTACTGAAAACTGGTCGCACAAACTATCGATGTGTGAATAAAGGCGTTTCAGGCCGGTGAGGATAGCTCGGTCACCGTATTGCCTGTTAAGGGTAGTGTAGCCGCTGAGATCGGCAAATAACACGCAGGCAAAAGGATAGCGCCGGGTTTTTCCGGGCTGCCAGAAACTGGCGGGCTGTTCAGGATCCTTGGGTAACAATTGACTCAGGGTACTCATTGAGGATTTGTGTGCGTCGCGTAAGCCCTGCCAGCGGTTGACGGTTCGTTGGCGAAGCACCCGGTAAATACCCAGGCTCAGGGCGCCGAGGGTTAGGTCGTTGGTCAGGCGCAGGATGCCAAACTCCAGTTGTGGCTGATAGTGAAGAATACTAAACAGACTGAATAGGAATACTGCGCCAGTTAGCACAATGCATTGCGCCAGTCGTTCAGCACGGGTAAACACAAACCCGCTTATCACCACAGCGAGCAGGTAGTAATAGTGGGTATTAGATAGCCCTGGCCACAACAATAATACCCATGTGAGGTAACTGTAATAAAGCATAAACAGAGCTACTTTAAGGTGGTTTAGCCTTACTAGTCGCTGAGTCAGTAACAGTGCGAGTAAGGCCAGAAAATGACCCAGCCAGTTGTAGCTTTGTAATGAGTCAGGACGCGCAAAATAATACAGTGCCGGGAGTTGTAACAGCATGGCTACCGTAAATAGCAGCAGAGTAAGATTAAGTGTTTGCCTGAGTTGTTCAGAAGTACGCTGAGAAGCGGTAAGGGAAGTAGTTAGCGGTAACATGGCAACTCCTTAATGTAGGAGTTGCCAAGCGTAGCAAAGACTTATTCGCCCAGTAACTGATCTACCAGACGGATTGCGTCACCAATATAGGTCTGTGGAGACAGCTGTTTCAGCTGGTTTTTGGCACTTTGTGGTAATTCAAGGTTATCGATGAACTCGGCAATTACCTCAGCGTTCACTTTCTTACCGCGGGTCAGTTCTTTAAGCTTTTCATATGGCTTTTCGATACCGTAACGACGCATAACGGTTTGAATAGGCTCTGCCAGCAGTTCCCAGTTATTGTCCAGCTCGTTAAGCAGGCTTTGCTCGTTAACTTCCAGTTTGCTGATGCCTTTAAGTGTTGCCTGATAAGCGATAACGGCATAGCCAACGCCAACACCCAGGTTACGCAGTACCGTTGAGTCGGTCAGATCACGCTGCCAGCGTGATACCGGCAGTTTGGCCGCCAGGTGATCGAAAATCGCATTAGCGATGCCCAGGTTACCTTCCGAGTTTTCAAAGTCGATAGGGTTAACTTTATGCGGCATGGTAGAGGAGCCAATTTCGCCGGCAACCGTTTTTTGCTTAAAGTGACCCAGCGCAATGTAACCCCAGACGTCACGGTCGAAGTCCAGCAGGATAGTGTTGAACCGTGCAATGGCGTCAAACAGCTCGGCAATGTAATCATGCGGCTCGATTTGCGTGGTAAATGCATTCCAGGTAATGCCCAGGCTGGTGACAAAATCTTCAGAGATGGTGTGCCAGTCAAGCTCTGGATAAGCCGACAGGTGAGCGTTGTAGTTACCTACTGCACCGTTAATTTTACCCAGCAGGCTTACTGCCGCGATTTGGTCGCGCTGACGTTGTAAGCGCACGGCCACGTTAGCCATTTCCTTACCCATGGTCGTTGGCGATGCCGGCTGACCGTGCGTACGGGCCATCATTGGAATACTGCGGTATTCGCGAGCCAGATCTTTAAGCGCATCGATTAACTTATCGCAGTAAGGCAGGATAACGGTATCGCGGGCTTCAGTGCACATCAGGGCATGCGACAGGTTATTGATGTCTTCTGAGGTACAGGCAAAGTGGATAAACTCACTGATAGCGTTCAGTTCGCTGTTATCTGCTACTTTTTCCTTAAGGAAATACTCTACTGCTTTTACGTCATGGTTGGTGGTACGTTCGATTTCTTTAATGCGGCGGGCATCGTCTACCGAAAATTCTGCCACAATGCTGTCGAGCAGTTTATGCGACTGAGGAGAAAAGTCAGGGACTTCGGTGATACCGTCCAGCTTGGACAGTTTTTGTAACCATCTGACTTCAACTTCAACCCGGTATTTAAGCAGGCCGTACTCACTAAAAATAGACCGTAACTCGCCTGTTTTAGAGGCATACCGACCATCGACCGGAGAAATTGCCGTTAATTGGGATAGTTCCACCTTTTGCTCCTCAATTAGTTCATTAATCTCAGTGCCTGCTGGGCACTGCGTAGAATTGCTTTACGTTTAAATAAAATCTGTCGGCGCTGACCGCCCAGCTGTCGCCACAAGACGGCGGCGCGCACACCAGCCAGCAACAGGGCTCGAACCCGGTGTTGATTGAGTGGCTGACTCAGGCAGCTGGGATTACCGGCAATCTGAATCTTTGGTGCCAACGGGCTGATCACGTCTGAATAAATACTCGCCAGCGACGATAAAATCTGCGGGCTCTCAAAGTCCATATGCGCCAGCTGACGTTGCACGTGGGAAATACGCTCACCCAGCTCATTCATGGCTTTGCTGTTGCGTGCCAGTTTTCGCTCGAGTCCAAGCACACTGGCGATATAACGGGTCAGCTCGGTATCTTTTTTGGAGTTATGATCGCCTAATTGCGCCACAATCACCTGAAAACCGGTTTTTAAATTTTCCAACTGGCCGAACACCTGCTGTGTGGTGTCTGAATCGGTGACCAGAATACTGGATAAGCTTGCTTCTACTGCCTGTTTATCGGCTTCACCGGTACGGGCAATCGACTGCACCAGTCGTGCGGCCTGACAAACACCCGCCAGACCCAGTTGTTTTTCGATGGCTGCATCCAACATTAGCGTAGGTAACTCTCAATAATGCCGCCACCCAGGCAGACTTCGTCCTGATAAAACACCGCTGACTGGCCAGGTGTAACCGCCTTTTGTGGCTCGTCGAAGGTTACCTTTACCTGATCGTCACCAATGGGCGTAACCAGGCAGGGAATATCCTGCTGACGGTAACGGGTTTTCACTGCGGCACGGAATGGTTCGGTTGGCACTGTACGGTTAACCCAGTGCAATTGCTTGGCAATCAGGCCGTCTGAGTATAGGCGAGGATGGTTAGCGCCCTGACCAACGATAAGCACGTTGCGTTCAACGTCTTTGTCTACCACATACCAGGGATCGTCGCCGTATTCGGCCAGGCCGCCAATGTGCAAGCCTTTACGCTGCCCCAGGGTATGATACATAAGCCCTTCATGCTGGCCAATTTCAACACCTTCGGCGGTTTCGATGATACCGGGTTGAGCCGGCAGGTACTGACTTAAGAAGTCTTTAAACTTACGTTCGCCGATAAAACAAATGCCGGTGCTGTCTTTTTTGTCAGCGGTAACAAGGCCTTGTTGCTCGGCAATCTCCCTGACCTGTGGTTTCTCGATGTCGCCCACCGGGAACAAGGTTTTGGCAACATGTTCTTCGCCCAGGGTGTAGAGGAAATAGCTCTGGTCTTTGTTGTTGTCCAGACCGCGCAACATCTGCCAGTGGCCGTCAACTTCTCGGCGGCGCACATAATGGCCGGTGGCAATAAAGTCGGCACCTAAGTCTTCGGCAGCGTATTCAAGGAAAGCCTTAAATTTGATTTCCTTGTTACACATGATATCCGGATTTGGCGTGCGGCCGGCTTTGTATTCTGCCAGAAAGTACTCAAACACATTGTCCCAATACTCGGCCGCAAAATTAATGGTGTGCAGGTAAATACCCAGCTTATCGGCAACTGCCTGGGCATCGGCCAGATCTTCAGCCGCGGCGCAGTATTCGTCGTTGTCGTCTTCTTCCCAGTTTTTCATAAACAGGCCTTCAACTTCGTAGCCTTGTTGCTGGAGCAAATAAGCAGAAACAGAAGAGTCCACACCACCGGACATACCGACGATGACTTTTTGTTTATTGGGGGCCGAAGTGGCAAGCTGAGACATTATTTTACTGTGCACTCTCATGTTATTTACGGGGCGCGGAGTTTACCAGAAAATGCAACTTTTGGCACCTCTAAAAGCGCCTTTTTGCGGCGCTCAACGTGTTTTTTGCCGTTGTTTGGGCCGGCTTCGTCGGGCAGGGCGTTTATTTGCCTTATCGACCGGTTTCATTGGCGGGCCGGGCAGGCTGACGTACTCACCATTGGCAATGCCATCCAGCGTCCAGTTTCCTACCCGGTAGCGGATAAGTCGCAGGGTAGGATTCCCTACATGGGCCGTCATGCGACGCACCTGGCGGTTACGGCCTTCGCTGATGGTGATGGATAACCAGGTGGTTGGAATATTCGCCCGCTCCCGAATAGGCGGGTTGCGAGGCCACACAGCTGGCTCTGCCATGCGCTGTACTTTGGCTGGGCGGGTCAAACCATCTTTTAATTCCACACCCTTGCGTAGCGCTTCAATGGCTTCATCTGATACTTCGCCCTCCACCTGTACCCAGTAAGTTTTGCTGGTTTTGGCCTTCGGGTGGGCGAGCTTATGTTGTAACGCGCCATTATCGGTAAGCACCAGTAACCCCTCTGAATCCCGGTCGAGCCGTCCTGCTGCATAGACATCGGGAACCTGAATGTAATCTTTGAGGGTTTCACGGCCTTCAGCATCGGTGAACTGCGAAAGCACCATGTAGGGTTTATTAAACAGAATTACGGTTGAAGTCATGCAACTATTGCTGGCCGGTGAGATTTGAGTAAACAGTTTATCAAAGTTGTTGTTTAATCACACCGGCAACCTGCTGGTGATGGGTTTTTGTGCACTTTGTTGAATAATTACCCATGAAAACTAATTTATTAACCATTTTTTCGTAATTAAGACAAAGGTATGACTTGTAACTGGTTCGCTTGACCCTATACTAAAGACCTTATGATTCATGTGCATTACATGGCCAGCGTCAACCTGTAAAACTAGTGAATTAAATACTCAGTAAAGTGGATACTGAGTATTTTGCGTGCGTGAATCGATACTCCCTTCAGGTTGACACATGTAGGTACGCAGGAAAATCACGAGATCCGGTCTCTTGTCAGAACGTAATAGTCTGAAATAAGCGGCTGGAATTTGTTGAATGGAAAAAACGCAGCCAGCTACTGCAACTATTGAGGTACATAATGACCAACCGTAAGTCTACAATTATTTATACCAAAACCGATGAAGCGCCAATGTTGGCCACCTACTCGTTGTTACCCATTATTCGTCGCTTTGCCGCCGAAGCTGATATCGATGTTGAAGTAAGTGATATCTCTCTAGCCGCACGTATCCTGGCCCATTTCCCTGATTATCTGACTGACGACCAAAAAGTGGTTGATGCCCTGAACGAGCTGGGCGAAATGACGCAGGATCCGGAAGCCAATATCATTAAACTGCCAAACATCAGTGCGTCTATTCCTCAGTTACGCGCAGCGATTAAGGAACTGAATGCCCTGGGCTTTAACGTTCCTCAGTTCCCGGAAGATCCGCAAACTGATGAAGACAAAGACGTTCGTGAGCGTTACGGTAAAGTGCTGGGTTCTGCAGTAAACCCGGTTCTGCGCGAAGGTAACTCAGACCGTCGTGCGCCAACTGCAGTTAAGAATTATGCGAAAAAATTCCCGCATAGCATGGGTGAGTGGAGCCAGGCTTCACAAACTCACGTTGCGCACATGCGTGGCGGTGACTTCTACTCAGGTGAAAAATCAGTAACCGTTGAAAAAGAAGGCTATGTAAGCATTGAATTTACCGGCAAAGACGGTAGCAAAAAGACCCTGAAGCCAAAAGTTGACTTGCTGGCTGGTGAAGTCATCGACGGCATGTTCATGAGCAAAAAAGCCCTGTGTCAGTTCTTCGAAGAGCAAATTGAAGATGCTAAAAACACTGGCATCTTGTTTTCTCTGCACGTAAAAGCGACCATGATGAAGGTGTCTCACCCCATCGTATTCGGTCACTGCGTTAAAGTATTCTACAAAGAGTTGTTCGAAAAATATGGCGACCTGTTTGACGAACTGGGTGTTAACCCGAACAACGGTCTGGGCAGCGTTTACGACAAAATTTCAACTCTGCCTGAGTCTCAGCGTTCTGAGATTGAGCGCGACATCAACAAGTGTTACGCCGATCGCCCGCCACTGGCGATGGTAAACTCAGATAAAGGTATTTCTAACCTGCACGTACCAAGCGACGTAATCGTAGATGCTTCTATGCCAGCGATGATCCGTAACTCTGGTCAGATGTGGGGTCCGGATGGAAAGCCACACGATACTAAAGCGGTTATCCCGGAAAGTACCTATGCGACTATCTATCAGGAAGTAATCAACTTCTGTAAGACCCACGGTGCCTTCGACCCAACTACTATGGGTACAGTACCTAACGTTGGTCTGATGGCGCAGAAAGCCGAAGAATACGGTTCACACGACAAAACTTTCGAAATGGAAGCAGACGGTACCGTTCAGGTTGTTGATCAGGACGGCAACGTACTGATTGAGCATGAAGTGGAAGAAGGCGATATCTGGCGTATGTGTCAGGCCAAAGACGCGCCTATTCAGGACTGGGTGAAACTGGCTGTTACCCGTGCCCGTCAATCTGGCATGCCGGCGGTATTCTGGCTGGACGATGAGCGTGCGCACGATGCACAGCTGATCAAGAAAGTAGAGAAATACCTGCAGGATCACGACACAGATGGTCTGGACATTTCAATCATGTCACCGGTTCGTGCTATCCGTTACTCCATGGAACGCGCTATCCGTGGCCTGGATACTATTTCTGTTACCGGTAACGTACTGCGTGACTACCTGACCGACCTGTTCCCAATCCTTGAGCTGGGCACTAGCGCGAAAATGCTGTCTATCGTGCCGCTGATGGCCGGTGGTGGCCTGTATGAGACTGGCGCGGGTGGTTCTGCACCTAAGCACGTTCAGCAGTTTGTTGAAGAAGGTCACTTACGTTGGGATTCACTGGGTGAATTCCTGGCACTGGCGGTATCGCTTGAAGACGTGGCTATCAAACACGGTAATGCAAAAGCCAAACAACTGGCCGTTGCACTGGATAAAGCCACAGAGGCACTGCTGAACAACGGCAAGTCGCCGCTGCGTAAAGCCGGTCAACTGGATAACCGTGGTAGCCACGTGTATCTGGCAATGTACTGGGCCGAAGAGCTGGCCAAGCAAACAGAAAATGCCGAACTGGCTGCTCAGTTTGGCCCAATCTACGACAAGCTGGCGGCGAACATTGATAAGATCATTGAAGAAATCAATGAAACTGAAGGCAAGCCTCAGGATATCGGTGGTTACTACCTGCCTGACGAAGCGAAAACTGCCGCAGCAATGCGCCCAAGTGCCACGTTTAACGAAATTCTTGGCGCTTAATTAAATCATTAGTTTTTGATTTATATAAAAAACCGGCTTCGGCCGGTTTTTTGTTAGGTGAAAATGCTACCGGTGGCACTGGTTTTTTAAATGCCTTCTTGGTACCGTTTGACCGACTAATTTTACGTTTTGCTAACAATGCAACAGGTGAATAATGACCACAGCAACGTCTCTTTTTCAACGCGAAGATAAAAATGGCAACATGTGGCTGGCACTCAATGAGCCGGTTCTTGCCTCAACCACTGATTATGGCATTGAGCCCATGGTGTTACCGTCTGAAGCCGAAGTGGGCGAAGCCATGTTTAAGGAGCTGCTCAGCACGGCAGAAGCGAAAACCGGCGACATTAACATTGCTTTGCTTGGTGGGCGTGGTGCCCAGCAATTACACCGCCTGCTCGGTGAGAAAGCCGCTACCAACGAAATCGATGAACTATTAGCCAGGCTCAATGTGTTTACCCAGGATGCCCTGGCGCCGCTGGCCATGGGTAACGGACTGAGTTTTGTGCGTGATTTTGAACGCATCCTCGGCGAAGCCTTTTTTGCAAAAATTAAAAGCTTTACGCCTATGCAAACCGATACCCCGGATCTGGAGGGGACATTAACTGATTACCTTAACAAGCTCGAAAGTTTAGGTGGCCTGGATATTTTCTTTATTGGCCACGGGCCAGAGGCCAATGACGCGTCTCACCTGGCATACATTAAACCCTTATCCGGCGCACGAGCTCATCATATGGCTGGTATTATTCCCATCTCCAGTTCCATACTTGAGCACCATATCAGCAAGTTCAAAGCCGGCGGCAGCGAAATCAGCGCCGAGGATGAAGCTCAGTGCCGCGCTGCGCAATACATCCTTACCCTGGGGCCTGCAGCCATACTGGGCGCTAAAAAAGTTGTGCAATCGGTGGTGGATGCAGATACAGCCCCGGCGAAAATCAGCACCTACGCGAAAGTAAGGCAAACCTCATTACCACAGGATGAAAAGGAACTGGCAGGCTTACTGAATGCTAATCCTGGTTTGTGGATCCGCTTACACAGCAACGTGAAATCTTTTGTGCTGCCAAATGTAACCAGCCCAAACAATTAAGCGCAGACAGGGCAGGGAGCGCTTTTATGTGTGAGGGGTAAGTATGGCCGGATTGCAAACCATGATTCGGCTACTTACTCCTGATGTAAGTAATGATGGGAAATTGCCCGATTAACTGTACCGAAGTTATAATCTGGGGATAGTGACTCATACACTTCCAGAATTCTTAGGATTAATATCTACAGTAAATACGTCACCATAGGCACCCTTTCTATTAGCTGAGACTACCCAAGTTTGTCATCCCTGAATCGCCGAGCGGTATCAGGGATCACCTCGAAAGGCTGGCTCACCATAAACAGTCTGTTTTCGCGCATCCAAATAAATCATTGGAAATGAGTTTATAATTAGGTGTAAGGTATTGTTATCAATAAATTATATTGAAATTTTAGGGGTGTGATTAGTTTCGATTCACCTCAAGGAAGACCAGTATTAAGATGTGTCTGTCACCTACCATTATTAGTTACCCAATCAAGCAATCGCGTTAGCCATAACAAGGATGTTTTAAATGAAGTTATTTTGTTTTTTTATCGTATTTATTGTTAGTGGGTGCGCGAGTATACCGCTGAGTACAATGTTGAAATTTAGCTCATATCAAAAGAGTGATTTTGTTGCCATAAAACCTGCGGATATCAGAGCAAAGATCATACTCGACCAACCAATCGAAATTGATATTGAAAAAGTCGAATTAGGTCTTGAGGTAGAAACTGAGCAGGGAGACAGGGTTTTTAAGTTTCCACTATCGCTACTTGAGAGGCGAGCCATTCCTGCCAAAGAAGGTTGGTTCGCGTTTGACGAAGCCAAAAATGAATATATTTTAAATTTGAGCGCAGAATCTGTTCAAAATTTTCAGGAAGTCCAGCAACTGTTGACGAATACAAATGGTGGAAACTTCGTTTTCTCTGTTAATTCTGGCTTTGATAATTTACCAGCCGATATTCAAAGTTTTAACTTTTCAATACTTTTAAAGCTTCAAAACGATGATGATTTTGTCCCCATTTTTGAAGATGCAACAGTTGAAGTCGAGCGTGATGGTTAATAATCACGGAATCGACCAGCCAATACCCGAGCGTGTCTGAACCCGAAAATTCACGTGACAGCCATTACACGTGAGTGGTTAAAAACAGTTTATTCATTTGTGTTTGCAACAGGAAATTTAGAAAAGCCTGTTGCATAGGCTATTGAGTCAGTTTTGCCGTTACCACGGCCGTAATCATCAACTAACGTTAATAATCCACAACCACTGCTTCGCTGTATAAGACACACTCCCACGCATTACAGTTAAAGAGGTTCGAAATGGGGTTTCCTCTAACCGGTTTTTTAAATAATTTGCAAAATAAATATGTGCTGCTGGCGCTGGTAATAGCTTGTGGCGGTTGTGCTAAAACCTCACCTCAGTTTGAGCAGGTACTGCAGCGACAGCCGGACAATCGCACTGCTGATGATATCTTCGCCCTTACGTTTGAGAAACATGGCGGCGCAAACCTTGATGAGTTGAATGATTTAAACGTGGCAATTGATGGAGAGTGGCACTTTCTGGTTACACAAATTCAGCCGTTAATTGCAGATGCCGACTATCGGCAACAATCGGAAGAAAGGTTGTTGTTAAATGAGCAATTATACTTTGCAAACTATCAGGGGGACTGTGGAAACAAGCGGGTATATCGAACGCAGAACGAGATAAAAGTGGCGTACAACGGGGAAATAACCAGAGACGAGCAGAAAAATGCGGCTGCAGCACTTACCGCTGATGCGTTTTACTTGTTCACCCTTGGGCCATTAGCCTTACATGAACAGGTAAAGAACTGGCAAAGGCTGCCGGATGCAACTGAAGATGGTAACGGGTATTACCGGATCAACGCAAGGCTAGCCCCCGGCTTTGGGTTGTCAGAACGCGATTTCGTTACGCTATGGGTAAATAAACAATCTGCGTTAACTTATCGGGTACACATCACCCTGGATGGATTTGATGCCACAAAGGGTGCACATGCCGATACCACTTACCTTAAATACACTGAAATAGATGGCTTTACCTTCCCCACACACTTCTTTGAGCGTGTACGCGGGCCTATTAGTATTGATGCCCACGAATGGTGGTATACAGGCATTGATATTAACCGGGGTTTAACCGCGCAGGATTTGTCTATTAATGCTTTGTCGATAAAAGCTAAGCAACCGGCGATCGCTATAAATGGAACTGATTAGTTAGTGATTTATGTTTCTTGCCAGCTTAGCTGAATAATATCGCTTTGTGCACTGAGTGATTGAACTCACCCATAGCAGAAACCTAATGATAAATGAGGGGCGGGCGGAGGTAGCTCTAAAAAGCCAGGCAAAACCTTAGGCAATAAGACTAATAAAAACTAATAAGACGTAAAAAGATATAAGGCATATATAAAAAACAGCCTTTTGGTGGTCGCATAAACAAGCCTTACTCGATTACCGGGTAAGGCTTGTTACTTAATCTATTTCTTGGGGAGGTGCGTTATCGCTCTTCGTCCTCGACAATACCAATGTTTTCAGCATGCAGCCCTTTAGGGCCCTGCTGTACTTCAAAAGTGACTTCCTGACCTGCTTTTAATGATCGATAGCCTTCCATTTGTATTGTTGAGTAGTGAGCAAATATGTCTTCGCCACCTTCCTCGGGCACAATAAATCCAAACCCTTTCGCGTTGTTAAACCATTTAACTTTGCCAACCGCCATACTTCGACTTCCTCTTAATCCTTGAACTCACGGGAAACTGCCCCCACAATACAGTTAAGGCATGGGACAGCTAGTCTTGTGCGTCACTCACAAAACATACTAAAACTGTAGATATTTTGACCGCATTATGCAAGTGCATTTTATTTTTTTCCGAACAAATTAATGGTAAAAAAGATAATAAATTGCTTGCAGACGCACTATGATTAAATTATGAGTAAAGGTAACGCCATTAGTATCGATAAGGAACGCTTACTCGAGCAGGAGAGGAAGAAGACTGAACCGCCTCCGATGTATAAGGTCCTATTGAATAACGATGACTACACGCCAATGGATTTCGTGGTAGAAATTTTGATGCGTTTTTTCCGGATGGATGCTGAAAAAGCAAACCAACTGATGCTGACTGTTCATTACCGGGGCAAGGCTGTATGTGGCATTTATACTGCCGAGATAGCAGAAACAAAAGTCATGCAGGTCAATCAATATGCCCGTAAACATCAACACCCGTTGATGTGTACGATGGAACAGGCGTGA
Organism: Marisediminitalea alba; assembly: GCF_002993365.1. Lineage (GTDB taxonomy): Bacteria > Pseudomonadota > Gammaproteobacteria > Enterobacterales > Alteromonadaceae > Alteromonas > Alteromonas alba. The sequence continues at coordinate 20,238 of NZ_PVNP01000053.1, read as the reverse complement.
GTTATAAACCTAACAGGGGCAATGTATATGCTGAATAAAGAATTAGAGCAGACGTTAAACGAGGCTTTTGTATTCGCAAGAGAGCATCGTCATGAATTTATGACGGTTGAGCACTTGCTGTTGGCCTTGTTAGATAACCCGGCTGCTCAGGAAGCCCTCAAAGCCTGCGGTGCGGATATCGATAATATCCGTGGCGAATTGGTAGAATTTGTGAAGGATACCACACCGTTAATCCTCGATGATCAGGCAAGCGATCGCGAAACTCAGCCTACACTGGGTTTTCAGCGTGTGTTACAGCGTGCCGTTTTTCACGTCCAGTCATCGGGTAAAGAAGAAGTTACCGGCGCTAACGTGCTGGTTGCCATTTTCAGTGAGCAGGAAAGCCAGGCTGTTTATATCCTCAAAAAATCAGACGTAACCCGTCTGGACGTTGTTAACTTTATCAGTCACGGCGTGAGCAAAGCCGAAGACGAAGCACCAGAATCCAATGAAGCCAGTGAGGAAACCGCTGAAGGCGAGGAGTCGGGCTCAGCACTGGCAAAATATGCCACCAACCTGAACCGTCAGGCGCAGGAAGGGAAAATCGACCCGCTTATTGGCCGTGACACCGAACTGGAACGGACTATCCAAATTTTATGTCGCCGTCGTAAAAATAACCCGCTGTTAGTGGGTGAGGCTGGTGTAGGTAAAACCGCAATTGCCGAAGGGCTTGCTTACCGCATCGTAGAAAACCAGGTGCCTGAGGTGATTGAAGAGTGCACGGTGTACTCGTTAGATCTGGGTGGACTGCTGGCTGGTACCAAGTATCGCGGCGACTTTGAGAAACGCTTAAAAGGTATTCTTAAAGAGTTATCCCGTGATAAGAACGCTATCCTGTTCATCGATGAAATCCACACTATTATTGGTGCCGGTGCGGCATCTGGCGGTGTAATGGATGCGTCTAACCTGCTCAAACCAAAATTGAGCTCGGGTGAACTGCGTTGTATTGGTTCAACTACCTACCAGGAATATCAGGGCATCTTTGAAAAAGACCGAGCTCTGGCACGCCGTTTCCAGAAAGTGGACGTGACGGAACCAAGTGTTACCGACACGACCAAAATTCTGCAGGGCCTGAAGTCACGCTACGAAGAGCACCACAGTGTACGCTTTACGCAAAAAGCACTGCAGGCGGCAGCAGAACTGTCGGCCAAGTATATAAATGAACGCCACTTACCGGATAAAGCTATCGATGTAATGGATGAGGCTGGCGCCAGTCAGCGCCTGTTACCTCAGTCGAAGCGTAAGAAGGTCATTAACGTAGGCGAGATTGAGCAGATTATTGCCAAGATGGCGCGTATTCCGGAAAAATCGGTCTCTGCGTCAGATAAAGAAGTGCTTAAAAATCTGGGTCGTAACCTGAAAATGGTGGTATTCGGTCAGGATAAAGCGATTGAGTCGCTGTCTGATGCCATTCACCTGTCCCGCGCGGGTCTTGGTACAGAAGAGAAGCCTATCGGGTCATTCCTGTTTGCTGGTCCTACCGGTGTAGGGAAAACTGAGGTAACTCAGCAACTGGCCAAAATTATGGGCGTTGAGCTGGTACGTTTCGATATGTCGGAGTATATGGAGCGTCATGCTGTGAGTCGCCTGATTGGTGCGCCTCCTGGTTACGTAGGCTTCGATCAGGGCGGTCTGTTAACTGACGCGGTTATCAAACACCCGTACTCGGTAGTCCTGCTTGATGAGATTGAAAAAGCCCACAGCGATATTTACAACATTTTGTTGCAGGTGATGGACCACGGTACGCTAACCGACAATAACGGCCGTAAAGTGGACTTCAGAAACGTGGTTCTGGTAATGACAACCAATGCAGGCGTACAGGAAACTATCCGTACTTCTATTGGTTTCAAACAGCAGGATCACAGTCATGACGCTATGAGTGAAATCAACAAGGTGTTTTCACCAGAGTTCAGAAACCGTCTGGATTCGATTATCTGGTTTAATCACCTGGATACTGATGTCATTCTGCAGGTGGTGGATAAATTTATTATCGAACTGCAGGCTCAGCTGGATACTAAAGGTGTCTCGCTGGAAGTGTCACCGGCAGCAAGAGCGCACCTGGCCGAAAAAGGCTATGACAAGTCTATGGGCGCACGCCCGATGTCACGCCTGATTCAGGAATCGCTGAAGAAAGAGCTGGCGAACGAGCTGTTGTTCGGTAAATTGAGCAATGGTGGTGATGTAAGAGTCGACTTAGAAGACGACAAACTGGTATTTGTTTACAACTCTGAGGATCAGACTGAGTCGGCCGCTGAGTCCAGTGATTAATCCGGACGCCGTACACAACTAACAAAAAACCCGAACACTTGGTTCGGGTTTTTTATGCTTATCACATTATCGCGTAAGCTGGCGTAGGCCGGTATGAATTAACGCGCGCGATAGACAATACGACCTTTAGTCAGGTCATAGGGTGTCATTTCCACTGTCACTTTGTCACCGGTCAGAATGCGGATATAGTTTTTACGCATTTTTCCAGAGATATGCGCAGTCACTACGTGACCGTTTTCTAATTCAACACGGAACATGGTATTTGGCAGGGTATCCAGTACCGTACCTTCCATTTCAATACAATCTTCTTTCGCCATCTAAAGCAATAACCTCAATTAATCACAAATTTTTCGCCGCGCAGACATTAACCAATTCATAGATATAAGTAAAGAATTAAATAAGCTAATTGGCGAATTGCTGAGCTAGCGGAGTAAATCAATCACCAAATCGTTGCGGCGGCTGGCCATTTCACTTACCTGTTGCGCATTTTCAAAGCGATGCCACTGATGATTATAATAGCGCTCATGGGGTAAAAAACGGCTTTTGTAGTTCATTTTATTGCAGTCATCTATCTGGTAGCCCAAATACAGGTAATGCCTGTTTTGTGCCCGGGTGTGATGGATCTGTTGCAGGATCATCCAGGTACCCAGCGAACGGTGGTGATAATCCGGGTCGTAAAAGGTATACATCGCAGAAAAACCATCGCGATGATCATGGGTATCAATAATATCTGTTACGGCCACTGCAATAAGCTTGTCGCCATCATAGGCCTCAACAAACAGGGGCGAATTCCATTCACAGGCCAGAAAGCTTTCAAACTGCACCGGGTCCGGCGGGTACATGCTGCCGTCTGCGTGGCGTTCGGTGATATAACGCTCGTATAAAGGGTAGTAAGCTTCGCTGGTTTGGGTAGTAGTGCGAGTGGTGAATGCCTTATTTTTATTTAGCAACCGACGCTGGCTCCGTGATGGCGCAAAGTCGTTTACGGGCAGGCGGATAGAATGACAAGCCGTACACTGCTGGCAATAGGGGCGGTATACCTGTTCGCCACTGCGGCGAAATCCGGCCTGAATCAGCTGCGGATAATGCGTAGCGGAGTCTGTATGGCTTCCCACATACACCAGCAACTGCTCTTCTTTACGAGGCAGATAGCTACAGTCGAATGTCTGGGTAATGCCAAATTTCATACAGGTTATTCACTTAACGCCTGAGCGCACCAGGTTTGCTGATAATCTGAACAAATATAGCCGTCCTGATCAAGGGTTTGATTGCTACTGTTCAGGCGGGAAATAAACGCATCACGCTCAATACTCACTGCCCCCAGACTCATAAGATGTTCTGTGGGCATCTGACAATCGATAAAATCACCGCCGTGTTGCTGCATATGATCCACCAGGTAGGCCAGGGCAAGTTTGGAGGTATTCGGCAACCAGTGAAACATCGACTCGCCGCAAAACACTTTACCCACTGCTACGCCATACAGACCACCTACGAGCTTATCATCTTTCCAGACTTCAACCGAATGAGCCAGGCCTAATTCATGCAGCGCCTGGTAAGCGGCAATCATATTTTCGGTTATCCAGGTAGATGTCTGGCCGTACTGAATACGCGGGATATTCGCGCATTGGTGGATTACGGCGGCAAAATCCCGGTTGAGCGTGACCTGGTAAAGTTGCTTACGCATGAGTTTGCGTAGGCTGGTACTGGCACGAAAACCTTCGAGTGGAATAATGGCCCGAGGAGACGGGCTCCACCATAAAATGGGTTCACCTTCGCTAAACCAGGGAAATATCCCCTGACTATAAGCCGTCAGCAATCTGCCGGGCGAAAGGTCGGCACCGTAGGCGAGTAATCCATTGGGATCATCCAGTGCATGTTCGACCGGAGGAAAGGGGGTATCAGGTTCTAAATAGGGCAGGCTAATCATGCTAAAAGCATGGCTGACGGCGGCGTTGCAGCCACCGCCAGTCAGGATTATTCCTGTGCGTCCAGGAAACGCTCCGCATCAAGCGCCGCCATACAGCCTGTACCGGCTGAGGTAATCGCCTGACGATAAATATGATCAGATACATCACCGGCAGCAAATACGCCTGGTACGCTGGTTTGTGTAGCCATACCGTTAGTACCACTGTTTACTGTGATGTAGCCGTCTTTCATATCCAGCTCACCGTCGAAGATGTCGGTGTTAGGCTTGTGGCCAATGGCAACAAACAGACCCATTACATCCAGTTCTTCGGTGGCATCAGAGTCGGTAGCTTTGATCCGTACGCCGGTTACGCCCATCTCGTCGCCAAGTACTTCGTCCAGGGTGCGGTTAAGGTGCAGCACCACATTACCGTTTTCTGCTTTATCAAGCAGACGGTCGGCCAGGATTTTTTCACTGCGGAAGCTGTCACGACGGTGAATAACATGTACTTCAGAAGCAATGTTAGATAAATAGAGCGCCTCTTCAACAGCGGTGTTACCGCCACCAATTACAGCCACTTTCTGGTTACGGTAGAAAAAGCCGTCACAAGTTGCACAAGCAGAAACACCTTTACCCATAAACGCCTGCTCTGAAGGCATACCCAGATATTTTGCTGACGCGCCGGTAGCGATTATCAAGGCATCACAGGTATAAGTACCGCTATCACCGTAGAGGGTGAACGGACGCTTGCTTAAGTCCGTTTTATTAATGTGGTCGAAGATGATATCGGTATTAAATTTCTCGGCATGTTGTTGCATACGAACCATTAAGTCAGGTCCGGTAAGACCTTCCGGATCGCCAGGCCAGTTCTCTACTTCGGTGGTAGTGGTTAACTGGCCACCCTGTTGCATACCGGTGATCAGAGTAGGGGACAGGTTTGCACGGGCTGCATAAACAGCGGCGGTGTAACCAGCCGGGCCTGAACCAAGAATGAGTAGACGAACGTGTCTGCTTTCTGCCATGTTTTTCTCCAGTTAACGCCTGACGCAGCAGTACGCGACAAGCACATCGTATTGGTTAATGCGGTAGGTGAAAGGTTATTTGCAATAACACTGCACCGAAATAAGCTCAGTTATACGCAGTTGCGTATGCTACAGATTACCTGTCACCCTGCAATCATAGGTTATTATGAGACATTGTGCGGTCGAATCGAATACTTTCAATACCCGGCTGTGATATTATCTTAAAAGCGGTCCGGAAATTCATCGTTAAATAAACCATTTTCGACATTCCGGACTATTATTAGTAAACAGGCATCTACTCTTGCTACGGTATAGCCACCCAAGGTTGCGGTTATCACTTACGAGGTTCACTATGGCCCAGTCAGTTACCACTATGCTTAAAGACGGACAGGAATACATGAAAACCTGGCCGTTAAAGCGCGAGCTTTACACCTTGTTCCCGGATTGCCGTGTAGTGGCAGCCACCCGGTTTGCGGTGCGCTTTATGCCTCCTGTGGCTGTACTAGCCTGCGCTACCATGCTTAATACCTTTGGTACAGATTACCTGCCTCAGGCCCTTGCCGTAGGCGCTTTTTTTCTGAGTATGCCAATGCAGGGATTATTGTGGCTGGGCAAGCGCTCTAATCAGACGCTGCCGCCACAGTTACGTCACTGGTATCAGGAAGTCCTCACCAAAATGCGAGCCCAGGGGTGTGCGGTGCAAAACCCGCAGCATAAGCCCCGTTATCGCGAATTAGCCCGCTTGCTGAAAACGGCTTTCGAAGATTTGGATAAAGCGTTTACCCGCCAGTGGTTTTAAGCTGCGGGTTTAATACCAATCTGCATAGAAGTTTACTCACTCAGCAATTCTGTTAGGCTTTCTGGCTAGGCTTGGTTGCACAGGGTTGGTGGTTCCAAATCAAGCAAGCGTAACAACGCCAGGAAGCCTGATAGCTCACCCTCAGGGGATTGCCCAAGGGGAGTGGCCAAAACGACTTACATCTGTGTTGCGTCCTCTGGACATAGAATGACTATGCCGCAGAGAAAGCGTCGTGATCTAAGTCGTTTTCGACTAGCCCTCAGGGATCACTCTGAGGGGCTAAGCTTCTAAGCAGATTGGTATAGCACCTGCCTGCACTTGCGGCACTGATACTGCCGCTGGCCACGCACAACTGCGTTATGCCGGCGGATACTCAACTCAACGTCTCCACAGCCACAACGATAGCGTACACTGGGAATATTCAGCGGCGATAAATCAAATTCATGGCGGGTTTCGGGGGCGCAGTTAAACACCTCCTGCATCATGGCCTGCCATTCCTTACCGTGGGGCTTCACCCGCCCGTACAACTGATAAACCAACAAGTGGCTGACTTCGTGAGGCAACACGTCGGAAAAGTACGCCTGCTGATTGTGAGCAAATAACACAGGGTGTAGGTTTATCCTGTTCTGCTGTAAAAACGCCGTGCCTGCATGGCGGCCACTGCGTCTGAAGGTAAGGGTAGGGCGTACAAACGTTCGCCTGAAATAGCTATCCGCCCCGAGGTATAATTCCTCGAGACGGTCATTGAGTAACTGCTTATCGCTGGCGGATATCAATGGTTATCCATCACCCGGCAGCGTACGCACAGGGTGTAAATGTTCTGTGGATCGTTGAGCGATGAAATCAGATCAACCTGCGCCATGGTTTCACGCACCAGACCTGTCAGAATATTGTTGTTATCAATCAGATTGAGCTTCAGGGCGTAGATAACCGCCTGACCGAAAAACTCTTTCCAGAACAACTCTTTCTCAGACAGCTTACGGGTAACATAAACGGTATCGTAATCTTCTACACCGGCCAGGTCGGCAGCCGCCGTTACAGCATCATCCAGCGTACCCAGCTCATCCACTAAGCCAATCTGCAGCGCGTCGGTACCAATCCATACACGGCCCTGGGCAATATCATCAACGGCACTGACATCCATACCGCGTTCACTGGCAACCAGGGTCAAAAATTCACTGTACTTGTTTTCAATACTACGCTGAATAAGTTGCTTATACACCGGGTCAATGCCGCGCAGGGTAGAGAATCCGGCCATTTCTGTAGTGGCGACACCGTCGGTATCAACGCCCAGGTAATCAGCGGCATCCTCAAAGGTGGCTAATGCAGCAAACACACCAATCGAACCGGTAATGGTACTTGGACTGGCAAATATTTTATCCGCTGAAGCCGAAATCCAGTAACCCCCGGAAGCGGCGTAAGTATTCATTGAAACCACTACTGGTTTGCCAGCGCTACGTAAATTAAGCACTTCCTGACGAATAATCTCAGACGCCGATGCACTGCCTCCCGGCGAGTCAACCTGCAGCACGACCGCTTTAACCTCTTCATTAAGTCGGGCCTGACGCAGTAACTGTGCGGTGCTGTTGCCGCCAATGTTTCCGGCGCGCTGTTCACCGTCCATAATAGTACCTTTAGCCACTACCACTGCCACTTTATCGCCCTGACGGGCAACCATGGGCATAGGCGGATTAATCACCCGGTTGTAGTTGCGGTAGGTGGTGAGTTTAAAACCGGCACGGTTATTTTCGTCCTGGCCGACCAGGGCAATAATTTCCTGACGCACTTCCTCACGGGTTTTGACTTCATCAACCCAGCCTTTCTCGATTGCGTATTGGGCAGAGTTGCCACCAGCCTGCTCGAAATTTTCCAGCATCACTTCAAGGCTCTCGTCAAAGTTATTGATGTCAACACCGCGCGCAGCCGCAACATCAGCTTTATATTGCTCCCAGTATTGATTCAGCCAGCGCTCATTCATTTCTTTGGCTGCGTCAGACATATCTTCGCGGATATAGGGTTCAACCGCCGACTTAAACGTACCTACACGGAAAATGTGCATATTCACTTTGAGCTTTTCCAGCGCCCGTTTTACGTACATACCGTAATTGGCATAACCGTCAATTGAGACTCCGCCGATAGGGTTGAGATACACTTTGTCGGCATGGGCTGCCAGGTAATATTGAGACTGGGTGTAATAGTCGCCAACGGCCAGTACAGGTTTGCCGGAGGTTTTAAAATCGTCGATGGCTTCTGCAATGGTACGTAGCTTATCCAGGCCGCCACCCCGTAAGCCCTGCAGGTTAAGTACTACCGCTTTAATACGCTTGTCAGCCTTGGCGTTTTCGAGCACTTTAACCACATCGCGAACCAGTACTTCGGGGTTATCCGGCTCTTCGTCAAACGCTTCCTGAAGAAACTCAGAAACCGGGTCTACCGCGGTTTTCTGAATGACCAGTGCGCCATTAAGGGTAAGCATCAGGGCACTGCCAGGGGTTACCTGTGGGACGCTTTCTTCACGGCTGGCCACGGCGATAATGCCTATGATAATGACCAGAAACACCACGTTGAAAAATAATTTTCGACAAAAATTCAGGGCGGTCCATAACCCCACAAACAGCGCTTTGGTCCAGCTTTTACTTTTTTCGGCCATACTGACTACTTACCTAATTAACAAAACAACCTAATGTTATCGATTCAAAAAATTATCGCGAGTTAATTTTGTAATGAAATGTTATTGCCTTTATCTATGAGGTTTCTTTTTGGCAGCGGATGCAGCAGGTTGATCTGCACTATCATCCAGCCATTGCTGAATCAACCTGGCAATGGCTTTGTGCTGGTCATCCGACAGTGTCATTAGCAGGCGTCCCTGACGTTGCCTGTAATTCACCTTGCGCTGACCCTTTTGCATTAATTGAGAAAAACGACTCATCGATTGAAAGAAATAACGTTACCCCGCGGTCTTAATCGTAATTGGCATTATTGAGGTAAACCGTGGTGAGCGCAATTATCCGTAAGTTAAATACTAAATTAAATGGGATGGCAGCATCCCTGAACGGTATTCCCCTGTTACTAACAAGGTTATATCTGGCTCCGGTTATGGCTCAGGCGGGCTGGCAGAAACTGGCTAACTTCGACAGCACGGTAGACTGGTTTGGTAATCCGGACTACGGGTTGGGGTTGCCGCTGCCATTTTTACTGGCTGGCCTGGCTGCATTGAGTGAGTTTATTGGGGCTGCGTTTTTAGTGCTAGGCCTGGCTACCCGGCTAACCGCCATCCCTTTAATGATAACCATGGTAGTGGCCATGATTACCGTTCACTGGCAGCACGGATGGCCGGCTATTGCCGATGCAGGCAGCTGGCTGGCCGATGGTACGCTGTTAACAAATGAATCTGTCATGGTGGCCCCTGAGAAGCTCTCTGCAGCGAAAGCTATTCTTAACGAACACGGCTATATCGACTGGCTGACATCCAGTGGTAACTTTGTGATCCTGAATAACGGTATAGAGTTTGCCGCTACTTATTTTATTATGCTTATGGTGCTGTTCTGCTTTGGTGGCGGGCGTTATGTGAGTATTGATTATTATCTGGCGCGGCATTTTAATCACTAATAAATTATATTGCAGGGATTGCACTAAAATCGCTTGCCAGTATGCTGGTCTTTTTGTGAAATAGCCCGTATCAGCACGGGTAAACTAATTATTTTGCCAGAAGGAGAGCACCATGGATGCACTGGAACTTGTTATCAATCGTCGCTCACAGCCCCGACTAACCGCGCCGGCACCGGCTGGCGAGGCGTTGCATAATATTAAACGCGCGGCTTTGCGGGCGCCGGATCACGCGGCACTTAAGCCATGGCGATTTATAGTGTGTGAGGGCAAAGGACTCGACAAGCTCGGTGCACTGTTTGAGCAGTCTGCTATTGATAATGATAAAACGGAACGTGAAATACAGCGCGCGCCGCAGTTACCTACCCGTGCGCCGATGATTATTGTAATCACCACGGCCTATCAGGAACACGAAAAAGTGCCTCAGGTAGAACAGTTCGCGTCGGCCAGTTGTGCGGCTATGGCCATGCAAATGGCTGCGGTTGCCCAGGGCTTTCAGGGCATGTGGCGCACCGGCGATTATGCCCATTGCAATATTGTAAAAGAAGGGCTGGGTGTATCTGCCGACAACGAAATTGTTGGCTTTTTATATCTGGGTACGCCAGCACAAGACGCAGGACCCAAGCCAGAACTTGAACCGCAAGACTACTTTACTGTCTTTGCATAACGGCTATTCTGACCCTGCTCTTTACTGAGAAAAAAAGCGCCACCTGTCGGTGGCGCATTGCTGATAGGAAAGGCTAGCTATTATCCTGATCGTTAACGATGTTCATTATCCGTTGGCGAAGCGCTTCATCCTGACGCACCAGCTGAGCGATAGTGGTATAAGTTTTTACCTCCAGACCAGCTTGTTTTATTTCGTCTACCATCGCTTCACGCGCGTTGGTTTGCAGTTGCTGCTGTTTTTCGGTGGATTGCTCTTGTTGCAGCTTAACCTCAAACTCTTTCGCAACATCTTGTACCGCATACATCGCCACGGTAAATTTTTCTAACGTTGAATCATCAAACTGTTGTTGTTCAACAGAAGTCTGAATTTGATTAATTGCTTTTTCGTTGTCCTGCACTTTCTGGGCTGCGTAAACCGAAGAAACTGCGCCGGTGGTAAGAGAAAGCGTTGTTAAGGCAATGAGTTTTGCAAGTCGTGTCATATATACACTCCAATTTGATGAATGACCCCATTACGGGGAATGTCATAACTTATAAAGCGAGTGCTATGCCAGGTTGTAAATCATAATATTAAACAATCACTTATTGAAAAATTGAGCTGATTTTATAAGCGTAGACTGGTTACGCTTGCTAAATGTGTCGCAATTTTTCACGGTGATAGCATGGATGTTATGCAAAATTACAGGGGGCTAATATTCTATGGCAGCGTCAGTGGCGGGTGACTTTTGTTGAAAATGGCAGACGTTAACAAGTTGCTCAATCGAAAATTGGCATTAATCGGTTTGGAGTAATTAGTTGCCGGGAGCTTTGGTGCTTGATGAACAGTGTTATAGGTGCAGAGGCTTAGATGGTTATGGCGTATTAAAAACAGTGATGCCGGAAACACCATTGGCGTTTCCGGCATCAGCATTCAGCGTATTACTCGTACTATTCTACGACGATAATTTTAATTGCGTCAGTAGCACCGATAGTTTCCATGCGGTCACCGTGGGTCAGGATCACGATATCACCGTCTTCCACCAGGTTTTTCTCTTTCAGCAGAGCTACAACATCTTTACGCAGCTCACCAGGTGCGCTGTCGCGAGAGTCAAAGAAAACCGGTTTTACGCCACGATATAACGCCATCAGATTAAGCGTTTCTTCGTGACGTGACATAGCAACAATAGGCAGGGTAGTGGTGATACGCGACATCAGACGCGGCGTGCTGCCACTTTCAGTTAAGCCTACAATAGCCTTTACACCCGGTAAGTGGTTAGCAGCATAAACCGCTGATAAAGCGATAGTCTCGTGCACTGAACCAAATAGTTCGTCCATGCGGTGCTTGGAGATTTTTACACTTGGGTGGGTTTCTGCGCCTTCACAAACACGGGCCATGGCTTTTACCGTTTCAACCGGATAGCTACCTGCTGCAGTTTCTGCTGACAGCATAACCGCATCGGTACCGTCCAGTACGGCGTTAGCCACGTCCATTACTTCTGCACGGGTAGGCATTGGGCTTTCAATCATCGACTCCATCATCTGAGTTGCCGTGATAACCACCTTATTTAACTGGCGAGAGCGGGCGATCAGTTTTTTCTGAACACCAACCAGCTCGGCATCACCAATTTCCACACCCAAATCGCCACGGGCAACCATTACTGCGTCTGATGCGCTGATAATGTCATCAATGGCTTCATCAGTAGCAACGGCTTCAGCGCGTTCTACCTTGGCGCAGATTTTCGCTTTACAGCCGGCTGCTTCGGCCAGTTCGCGGGCATAGTTCAGGTCTGCACCGCTGCGTGGGAAAGAGACAGCAAGGTAATCAACACCAATTTCAGCGGCAGTAAGGATGTCACGCTTATCTTTTTCAGTCAGCGCTTCAGCAGATAAACCGCCACCCAGACGGTTGATGCCTTTATTATTAGACAGTTTGCCGCCTACGGTTACTTTAGTCAGTACTTTACGGCCATCAACGCCGGTCACTTCTAATTGAATACGGCCATCGTCGAGTAACAGGATATCGCCGGTGCTAACGTCATCAGGCAGCGCCTTATAATCGATACCAACCTGTTGCTCGTTACCTGCATCGCGGTCCAGCTCTGCGTCCAGCACAAACGGGTCGCCTTCGTTAAGGAAAACTTTATCGTTGGCAAAGCGTGAAACCCGGATTTTTGGCCCTTGCAGGTCGCCTAAAATCGCTACGTATTTGCCCAGCTTGGCAGCAGCTGCGCGTACACGCTTGGCGCGCTCAATATGATCTTCGGCCTGGCCATGGGAAAAATTCATGCGTACTACGTTTGCTCCGGCGGCAATAATCGCTTCAATTTTTTCTTGCGTGTCTGTAGCAGGCCCTAAAGTAGCCAGGATTTTCGTTCTTCTAGTCATGTGTGTTATCGCTTGTTAATAGTTTATGTGGGACAACCAGTGATTAAGTATAGCTGAAAATCTATTTCGTAATTTAATTACAAAATAGTAGACGAATTTGACCAAATTGTGAATGGTTGATTAAAGATTCTTTATGATGGTCTGAACAGCGGTGGCAATAAAAAGTAACACAAATGAACCGCTAACCCCTGCGCTAGCGAGTGGGTGAAGGGATTGGAAGGTGGTAACTGATATCAAAAAAAATTTTTACGCGATGTAAAAAAGCGGGCAGAAGAATCCGCCCTCTTGGAGAGGATTAGGCTTCGTTGCCGCGTTTTTCGTAGCGGGAGCCACGCAGCGTATCTTTAACACGCTTAAGATTTTCACGGAACTTATTGCCACGACGCAGTGTAAACCCGGTGGCAAGTACATCTATCAGGGTTAACTGGGCAATCCTTGAGGCCATGGGCATATACATGTCGGTATCTTCCGGGACTTCCAGCGATAATACATAGGTACATTCATTAGCCAATGGGCTGTCAGCCGATGTAATGCCAACCACTGTTGCATCGTTCGTTTTAGCAATCTGGGCGATTTCTACCAGGCTTTTGGTGCGGCCGGTGTGTGAAAACAACATGACGACGTCGCCTGAGTTACAGTTCATACAGCTCATGCGCTGCATCAGAATATCTTCGAAATACACCACTGGTACATTAAAACGGAAAAACTTGTTCAATGCATCATGAGCTACAGATGCTGAGGCACCCAGGCCAAAAAACGAAATACGCTGTGCCTGGGTTAACAGGTCTACCACGCGGTTGACGGTGTTTACACAAACAGACTGACGGGCCACTTCCAGCGACGCCATGGTCGACTCGAATATCTTATTGGTATATTCGTCCGGGCCGTCGTTTTCGTCTACATGCCGGTTAACATAAGGCGTACCGTTGGCCAGGCTCTGCGCGAGGTGCAGTTTAAAATCCGGAAAGCCTTTGGTATCAAGACGACGACAAAAACGGTTAACCGTTGGCTCGCTGACATCTGACATTTTTGCCAGAGTTGCTATACTGGAATGGATCGCCGATTGAGGATTCGCCAGTATCACTTCTGCCACCTTTCGCTCCGATTTACTGAACGCAGATTTGTGCTGTGTGATTTTTTCTAAAATATTCATATTATTTTCAATAACACTGAGTGTGAAAAGTGTGTTCTCCCAAGCGCTATACTACTGAATATGAAAGATCGTACAAGAAAAATGTAATTTATTAACATGATTTGCGGTATTTCATCTCGAAATTAAACTTCAGGATGATCAAATTCAAAAAATGGCGGTTTTTAGTGAACGCCTTAAAATTAATATTGTATGACCAATGGCAAAGTAAATTGGCTTACTTGCTGTATATATAGAGCAAAAGAGACTGATGCTGCTAACAAACAATGGTGTCGGGGTGTGAGGTCACTGGCCGGGTAAAAAGGCGGTTTCCGGCCCTTTTTATTGATTACTACTTTGGTCGTATTTAGGCTAAACTTACACGATTAAGTCCGCACCAAGCATGGGTTGAGGTGCGAATCTGCGAAGAAAGTTTTTTGTAAATTCAAATGCGAAACAAAAGTTGTAATTTTACTACATTTGTTGTTAACTATATGGCAACAAATTACCACGATGGCATGCTGTATCACAGCAGCCCACTGTATAAATTGAAATAAGGCCAAATTCATGGTGATGGATAGTTCTTTTGAAGCCTGCGATTTTGTGTTGTTTGGTACCAAAGGTGACCTTTCTCGACGCAAGTTATTGCCGTCTTTATACCAACTCGAAAAAGCAGGGTTGTTGCATCCGGATACAACTATCGTAGGTGTGGCTCGTCAGGAGCTGACCTCTGAAGATTACGTTGAAGAAGTAAAGAATGCGCTGGCTGAGTTTGCCGGTGAAACGGTTTGCGAAGATACCTGGAGCAAATTTAAAGAAAGACTGGCGTATGCGCAAATCGATATGAAAGATATCGCCAGCTACGCAGCGCTGGAGCCCCATGTTAATCCGGATCGCACCATGGTTTGTTATCTGGCGACTCCGCCAGCTATATATGGTGACATCTGCCGCGGTTTACACGGCTGTAATATTATTGATTCAAGTGTGCGCCTGGTGCTTGAAAAACCAATCGGTCACGATTTGAAATCATCGAAAGTTATCAACGAACAGGTGGCTGAATACTTCAACGAGAGCCAGATTTACCGTATCGACCATTACCTGGGTAAAGAAACGGTACTTAACCTGATTGCACTGCGTTTCGCTAACTCTATCTTCACCACTAACTGGGACCATAACTGCATCGACCATGTGCAGATTTCAGTAGCGGAGTCAGTGGGCATTGAAGGCCGCTGGGGTTACTTCGACGATGCCGGCCAGATGCGTGACATGGTGCAAAACCACCTGTTGCAAATTTTGTCGCTGGTTGCCATGGAGCCGCCAGCGAACCTAAACGCCGACAGCATTCGAGACGAAAAGCTAAAAGTACTGAAAGCGCTGCGCCCAATCAATGCCAGTAACGTTAATGACGTGACCGTACGTGGTCAGTACACCGCTGGTTTTGTTAAAGGTAAGGAAGTCCCCGGTTATCTTGAGGAAGATGACGCCAACACGGTTAGTAAAACCGAGACTTTCGTAGCAATTAAAGCTGAAATCGACAACTGGCGCTGGGCCGGTGTGCCGTTTTATCTGAGAACCGGTAAGCGTCTGCCTACCAAGGTATCAGAGGTTGTTATTTACTTTAAACGCCAGCCGCACAATCTGTTTACCGAAAGCTTCAGTGCACTACCACCTAACAAGCTGGTAATTCGTCTGCAGCCTGATGAAGGTGTCGAAATCACCGTAATGAACAAGGTGCCGGGGCTGACCAGTTCAGGCTCTATGGATCTGCAAAAATCCAAATTGAACCTGAGTTTCTCTGAAGAGTTCTCCGACGACCGTATCCCGGACGCCTACGAGAAGCTGTTACTCGAAGTGATGCTTGGTAACCAGGCGCTGTTCGTACGTCGTGACGAAATTGAACAGGCGTGGACCTGGGTCGACTCAATACTGGCAGCATGGCGCACCAGTAACGAACCGCCAGAGCCTTATCAGGCAGGTACCTGGGGCCCGGTGGCTTCGATTGGATTGCTGGCGCGTGAAGACCGCAGCTGGTACGAAAGCAAAATCACGAAGAAAAAGTAATTATGCCATTAACACAATCATTATATGAAAGTGCTGAGGCGCTGAACGAAGAGTTTGCCGCGGAGATTGCTGAAAAGCTTGCCGAGGGCATTGCTCAGCGCGGGCGGGCAAGTCTGATGGTCAGCGGTGGTCGTACACCGTTACCTTTGTTTAAAACATTAAGCGAAACCGATATCGACTGGGCCAGTGTGGATGTTTCACTGGTTGACGAGCGATGGGTAGAAGAAAGCAGTGACGCGAGTAATACCCGCCTGGTGAAAGAAAACCTGCTGGTTGGCAAAGCCAGCGCGGCGCGCTTTATCGAAATAAAATCAGCCGAGGCTGATGCCACCGATGCAGCGTTAGCTTGCGAAAGCCGTTTATCGGCCATGTCACAGCCATTTGATGTGCTGATCCTGGGTATGGGCGAAGACGGTCATACCGCTTCATTGTTCCCGTGCTGTGAACAACTCGAAGATGGTCTGGCCATGAACCGCGGCCGTGTATGCATTGCTACGCAGCCGACCACGGCCCCGCATCAGCGGATGTCGCTGACGCTGCCGGCGATTGTCGCCAGCCGAAATATCTATCTACACCTGACCGGTGATAAGAAACGTCAGGTACTTGAAGACGCAGTTGCCAATGCCACGGCCACTGAAAAGCCAATTGTTGCTGTGATTAACGCAGCACAAGTGACCTTGAAATGGGCACCGTAGGAGTCAGTAATGAATACACAGGTAAACGAAGTTACGCAGCGCATTATTGAGCGCAGTAAAGCCAGCCGTCAGGCCTATCTGGCAAAAATCGAGCGCGCCCGTGGACAGGGTCCACACCGAGGCGTGTTGTCTTGCGGTAACTTAGCGCACGGATTTGCCGCCTGTAGCAGCAGTGATAAATCAGATCTGCGCAGCATGACGAAAGCCAACATTGCGATTGTCTCGTCATACAACGATATGCTGTCAGCTCACCAGCCTTACGAAACCTATCCGCAAATTATCAAGGACGCGGTGAAGGAAGTGGGTAGTGTGGCTCAGTTTGCCGGCGGTGTGCCAGCCATGTGTGATGGTGTTACTCAGGGTAACCCGGGCATGGAACTGAGCCTGATGAGCCGTGATGTCATTGCTCAGTCGGCGGCAGTTGCTCTGTCTCATAACATGTTCGACGGCGCCATGATGCTCGGTATCTGTGACAAAATTGTCCCGGGATTACTGATAGGATCGCTGAGCTTTGGTCACCTGCCAACGGTATTTGTACCAGCCGGTCCGATGCCAAGTGGCTTGCCAAATAAAGAAAAAGCCCGGGTTCGTCAGGCTTTTGCTGAAGGCAAGGTTGGCCGCGATAAACTACTTGAAGCAGAATCTCAGTCTTATCACTCAGCTGGTACCTGTACGTTTTATGGTACGGCAAACAGTAACCAGTTAGTGGTTGAAATGATGGGTCTGCATTTACCGGGTTCGTCTTTTGTTAATCCGGGCACAGAATTACGTGATGCGTTAACCAAAGCGGCTTCTCGTCAGGTTACACGTCTGACTGCACTGGGTGACAACTACACGCCAATCGGCCATATCGTTGACGAAAAAGCGATCGTAAACGGTATTGTAGCCTTGCTGGCTACTGGTGGTTCAACAAACCACACCATGCACCTAATTGCTGTAGCACGTGCTGCCGGCATTATCGTTACCTGGGATGACTTCTCAGAGCTTTCGAATGCGGTACCACTGTTAACCCGTATCTACCCGAATGGTTCAGCTGACATCAACCATTTTGTGGCAGCTGGCGGCATGGCGCTGTTGTTCAAACAATTACTCGATGCCGGGCTTATCCATAACGATGTCAAAACCATCGTCGGTGACGGACTGGATCTGTACACCAAGGAACCCGCCCTGGAAGACGGCGAAGTTACCTGGCGTGACGGTCCGGTTAAATCTCACGACACAGAAGTTTTTGCCAGTGTTGAAGAACCCTTCAAGCCAGACGGTGGCCTGAATGTGCTGTCAGGTAATCTGGGCCGGGCAGTGATCAAGACCTCTGCTCTGCGTAACCCGCATTGCACACTTAAAGCTCCCGCTGTGGTATTTGAAGATCAGTATCAGCTCGACGCTGCGTTTAAATCAGGTGAACTGGATAAAGACTGTATTGTGGTTGTTCGTTTCCAGGGGCCTGCTGCGATTGGTATGCCGGAACTGCACCGTTTAACGCCACCTTTGGGTGTGCTGCAGGACCGTGGTTACAACGTAGCGCTGGTTACCGATGGCCGCATGTCTGGCGCATCCGGTAAAGTACCGGCCGCTATCCATGTTACCCCGGAAGCATTCTTAGGCGGCTTGCTGGCAAAAGTGGAAAGTGGCGACATTATTGAGCTGGATACCAAAACCGGTTCATTAACTCTGCACGTTGACGAAGCAACACTGGCGCAACGTACTGCAGCGGTTGCCGACCTGACCATGCAGCATGAAGGCATGGGCCGCGAATTATTTGGCGGTATGCGCGGTGTGATCTCCGGCGCAGAAGAAGGTGCCTGTACGCTGTTTTACACGCAGGAGCAAAATGTATGAGCGCCTGGTTTGTCGCAGATGTAGGCGGCACGAACATTCGTGTTGCCACCATAACCGAAAGCGGCCTGAGCAATATTAAGAAGTATCTGTGTAATGACTTTGCCAGCATTGATGTTGCTCTGAAACAGTATTTTTCTGATACCGGTGAAACCTTCAGTGCGGGCTGTATCGCCATAGCCTGTCCGGTTACCGGTGACGAAGTAGCAATGACTAACCACAGCTGGACTTTTTCGCAGCGTGCGTTGAAGCAGCAGCTCAATCTTAACGATTTGTTTGTAATTAACGACTTTACCGCAGTTGCTCATTCACTGCCGGTATTAAGCGCAGAACAGCTTATCCAGATAGGCACCGGTCAATCGGTTGATAAAGGTAACGTTGCCGTTTTTGGTGCCGGCACCGGCTTAGGCGTTGAGCACATGATGCACACTGCTGAAGGGTGGAAAACACTCGACGGTGAAGGTGGTCATGTGGATTTTGCGCCGGTTGATGAAACAGACATCGTGGTGTGGCGTCATCTGCAAAACGAACTCGACCGGGTATCTGCCGAAGACGTGTTGTCTGGTCGTGGATTACTCAATATCTATCGTGCTCTGGCTTTGCATCAGGGTGTAGAGCCGGCAATTACCGATCCGGCTCAGGTGACCGAACAGGCATTAAATGGCCAGTGCGAAGTGTGTTTATCTGCACTGACCCAGTTCTGTCGGATCATGGGAAGTTTCGCCGGTAATCTGGCACTGAATCTGGCCACAACCGGCGGCGTATTCATTGGTGGCGGAATCGCTACCCGCTTCACGGAGTTTCTGACTAACAGCGATTTCAGAGCCCGTTTTGAAGCCAAAGGACGCATGAAACATTACGTTAAAGATGTTCCGACATACCTGATTAATGAACCGGACCATGGTTTATTAGGCGCATCAGCGTATTTACAACAACAGATTGCGAGTTGATTTTATGACTAATTGGAAAAGTTCACCTGCAGACATCTTTGCCGCAGGCCCGGTAGTGCCGGTACTGGTTATTGAAGATGTGGAAAAAGCGGTGCCGCTGGCTCATGCTCTGATGGCAGGTGGCATTAAAGTACTGGAAGTGACCTTACGTACCCCGGCTGCGCTGGATGTGATTAAGCGAATTGCAGATGAAGTTCCTGATGCGTTAATTGGCGCCGGCACTGTGACTAACGCTCAGCAGTTAAAGCAGGTTGTTGAGGCAGGCGCTAAGTTTGCAATCAGTCCTGGTATGACTGATGACCTGTTAAAAGCGGGTCACGATTTTGAAATCCCACTTATTCCGGGTATTTCATCAACCTCTGATCTGATGAAAGCGAAAGATGCAGGTTATACCTACCTGAAGTTTTTCCCGGCTGAAGCGTCTGGTGGTGTGAAAGCCATTAAATCTATCAGCGGTCCGTTCCCTGAAACGGTATTTTGTCCTACTGGCGGTATCGGCCCGAATAACTACAACGAGTACCTGGCGTTACCTAACGTACGCTGCGTAGGTGGTTCGTGGTTGGCACCAGACGACGCTATCAAGAATGGTGACTGGGACCGCATTACCGATCTGGCTAAAGAAGCGGTAGCTAACGCCAGCAAGTAATATTTTGCAGAGAATATAAAAAGGGTACGTTTTTGGACGTACCCTTTTTTAATGGTGCGCCGGGCATGGCGCGTAGTGCTTTAGCACTGTTCGACTCACTGTGGTGGTGAGTTGATGACTTGGAGGTGGAAGTCCTCTGCACACCCGGCAAGGGGAAGTGCTAGCCGAACGGCAAGGGTGTTCATCGTGAGGTGAAATCTGAAGGAAGCCGAAGGCAAAATGCTGGCCTGACGAACAGGAAGCGGTTTAGG
>NZ_PVNP01000052.1 GCF_002993365.1 Marisediminitalea alba | reverse complement strand
TCACTGGTTGCTATCTTATTGGGTATGGTAGTCGTCTCTTCGAATAAACATCGGCGCTTCCAAGCTAATACCGACACCAGAAGCGTGCTGTCATTCCACTATCTCGGTCTGAGAGCTATTGCTTGCCGAATAAGATTCACTATGCGACAGTGGAAAGCTGCACTCAAATGGTACAGCTCCATAGTTGACGCTGCCTGGGCCGCAGGCACATGAAATTAAATTCGTGGGGATCCCTCAGTCTCTGACCCCATTATTATTCCCTGATGGTTACTCTACGTCTATTCGCTTCCCTTTCATACGCATTAACGTGCCGTCTTTATCTATAATATGGTGCTTAAGCGCGCCGGCAATATGCAGCAAAATGCAGGCTATCAGCAGATAACCCACGAATTCGTGTATTTCTTCTGCCATTTCACCCAGCTCGACGTTGCGCGGGATCACATCCTGCGGGTTAGCCGGATCGTGATTACCCGGGATCAAATCGATACCAAACAGCGGGATATTATGACCGCCCATGGACGACATAATGACACCGGAAACAGGCATAATCAGCGTGCCCAGAATCAGTACCCAATGCACCGCATGAGCCAGTTTATGCTCCCAGCCTTTATAGTTGCCGGCGGCCAGTGGCCAGCCGTTTTTCATCCGCCAGAATACCCGGCCCAGGGCCAACACCAGCACGATAACGCCAAAGGATTTATGCAGGCCATACAGGCTGTAGTCTTTGTTTTCGGTCATGTAAATGCCAACGGCCAGCAAGGCAATCATCAGCAGCGCCACTGACCAGTGCAGTGAAATGGTGATTTTACTAAATTGCTGTCGGGTGTCTTTCATCATCATGAATTCTCTATAAAGCAGAAAAAGTGTAAGGATTATTTTGAGTTAGCCAGAAGGTGCTATAAACCTTCATCAATTTATCAGTAAATGATAAATCGCAAAGCAGCGCAACAGAAAATAAAAATAACTGCTAACAGATAGCCTTAACTGCTACAACTGGCTATTAAATTCAGCAGCGCTATGCCACTCAGCGGCCATGTTAGTCAGCAACTTTTGCATAGGCAGGTAGTCTTTAAATGGTCTGAAGAAAGGGTCGTACAGACTAATAAAAGGATAAGCCCGGAACCCCAGTTCAAATGCACGGTGCAACCAGTGCACAGCGCGGCTTTTATTGCCGCTGGCGGCATATCCGTAAGCGGTAAATCTGGCCAGCATCCCATTAACCTCAACCACCTTTTCCTGAGCAGCATTAAGCGAAAAGTTTACCGGTTGGTCAAGCAGGTTATCCCTTAATGCACCGGCAATTTGGACAATTAACGGATCGGCGCTGACCGTGTTAAAACCAGCGCAAACAGATTCAGCACGGGTTGATTCGCCATTCAGTGCCAGCACCCAAACCATAAACAAGCGTGCCAGCGGGTTGTCGGGATCAAGGGATAGCATTTCCTGATAAGGGCCAATTGCCTGTGGCAAATTACCGCTCATTAGCTGGTAGTAGCCGGGCATACACCGGCTGAGTGGTGTTAACGGGTCGATGATCTGTAAGGTTTGAATCGATGGCAAGGCGAGGGCCGGTAATCCGGATAGCAGGTAACAATTCGCCAGCAGGGCGAGGCTGTCGGCATCATTTGGCTGATACTCCAGTGCCCGTTTTAATGCTGCAATAGCGGTGTTGATGTCTCCTTGTAAATAGCAAAACCATGCCTGTAAAGACAGCGTATAAAAAGCATCCGAATGGTGTTGGTTCAGAAAGTTAAGAATGCCTTTTACTTTTTCCATAGGAGTTTCAGAGCAATCTGTGCCGGATTCTCGCAACTGCAAATAAACCCGGCCTAAGCTGGCCAGAACAAGCGCGTTGTCCGGCACCATCTGATTAGCTGCATTAAGCAACTCCTGTGCTTTGGCAATGCTTTGCGGTTGCCATTTCAGTGATGCAATTCGGGCCTGATGCAGATACTCCCAGGCGGTTTGATTGGTAAGAATGGTTCGTTGGGAGGGCGCCAGCACTGCTTCTATATTGGACAAAGGCAGGCTGGTCACCAGTTGTGCCACTATTTTTTGCTGTAAGTCCTGCCAGTTTGGTTGGGCTTCATTATATCGAGTGCTCCACACAACACTCTGGTCGCGGGTACTGACCAGACGAACATTCAGACGCGCGCGATCACCCTCGAGCCGCAGACTACCTTCTATCAGGTAGTCCGGCGCTAAGGTCTTTATTTGGTCACTAAAATCTGCTTGCTGCGCAGCAAGCTGTCGCATAGAAGAGAAACTTATCACCATCAGCGCAGGCAGGGTTGATAGGTCGGCGACAATATCGTCACCCAGTGCATCAGCCAGATAGGCTTTATCCTGCGCCTCGCCAAGAAAAGCAAAGGGTATCAGCGCCAGGCGAATTGGCTTATTTACATCACTTTGGACAGATTTAGGTTTGTCAGCGCGTGAGGCAAACCAGGCATCCAGCTCCTGCTGATAGGCAAAGATACGAGCCGCCGATTGGTGATGGTGGCGATGCACAGGCATGCCCTCTGCGGATTCCCAGCGTCGCACTGTGCGTTCGCTGCAAACAAAGTAATTGGCTATGGCTTTCCAGGAGTGAAAGGTTTTTGATTGTTGCGACTTTGTCTTCATACCAGGTATCAGAACTCGGGTTTACCCGCATTTTGGGGTAAGTAAACCAATGGCGCCAGCTAATGACCGCCTGTGACCGCCTGTGACCGCTTGTGTCCGTTTCGCCGTGAAACGTCTTTTTCTATAGTCTCCGGCAGGTCATCAAACTGCAAGGATATATCATGAAAAAGTATAGATTAAGCGTGTTGGCGCTGTTACTCACTGTATTAACAACTGGCGCATTCCCTACGCTGGCTGGTGCGGGTGAGCTTCTTGCGCCGGGCGCTCCGGTTGGTAATCAGCTAAGTGACAAGCGCTGGCAACGGGTCTCTGGTCAGGCGGTGCATTACTTCCCCACGGCTATCCTGCATTCATCCCGGGAAACGCAAGCGGGTAAAATTGAGCGAAGCACAGACACCATTGATCTTACCGGCGATCTCACTGGCCGTATTGTCTATCACGTTACATCAGAGTTTGACTATGCCGCTGGCACGCTGGTGAATACCGGGCATCAGGTTTTCTCTGGGACGGTGTCAGGCGGGGAGCCTGTGTTGCTGCTGGATGATAATTTTATATTCACCGTGGATCTGAATAACGGCGACACGCTTGGCAAAGTGTTTCTTACCCGAACCCTCACTGGCGCAAGAACACAGTGCCGGCTCACTGTTACCGGCACAGGTTTTGATGCCCAGGGTAATGGTCTGGCTGACTACAGTGGCTACTGCCGACACTATGGGCGGGAGTAGGGAGTAATACCTTATTGGCGCGGCGTTAACAACAGCTCTGCGTTGGTTTGATCAAGCTGAAAATGAAACTGTTTTAACACGTTCATGCCCAGTAGCCCGTCGGCTTGCTGCATGGCGGCTTCGGGCATAACAAACACGCCTATGTTACTTAGTTTATAGGGGCCAAGGGTCATGTTATCTATTTGAACCAGGGAGGAGCGAATCGGACCGCCGGCGGTGCGCACATCGAAAAGGCCAATGACCTGAATCTGATTAAAACGCCTGAGTGCTTTGTACAATTCAAAGCTGATAGCAGTGCTGCTCGCGCCGGTATCCAGTAGCAGCGCGGCCGGTCGATTCAGTATTTGTGTTTCAGCAATGTACTGGTCGCCATAGCGGGTCAGGGCTAGTCGTGTTATCGGTGTCTGTTGTGCATCAGCAGGCTTTTCCTCGTTTCTTTCTAAAGAGGGAGCCTGGCCTGGTACAAAGCGCTGACGCAAACTCCGGGCACCGGCATTATTGGCACTTAAATTAGCCAGCACATCTTCCATCAGAGTAAATTTTTGTTGTCTGGCGTAGGCTTCAGCCAGTTTAAGGGTGAGTATCTGGTCGCTACTGTTGAGTTGAAATAACGGCTCCAGGAATTGCGCCAGCATATCCCAGTCACCTGCGTTGTACAGTGCACTGATAGTATTTTTGATTAACCCTGCGCTCCGGCTCGCCAACTCCTCACGCTGCTCGCGATTAAACAGGCTGAGTTCCTGCAAGGCAAAAAGGTGGCTGACGGCCACGCTTAACGGTTCGGTAGCCAGAATATAATCGGCTTCCAGCAATAGCAGTTGGGCCGACTCGGGATTAGCGCGCAGCGCATCAATTAAAAAGCGCTCAACCCGGGCAAATTCGCCCTGGTCAAGCCATTGACGAACGGTGTCGATGTTGGTTGCTGGCGCGTCTGATTCAGCCTGATGAGCTTGGTAAGCCAGAGCTGACTGCTGCGCGGTTAAAACTGGCGGCTTAGTCGCTCGGTCTGTCGTTACCCTATTGTTTGGTTTGTCCGGTGAGCTATCAGTGGCTTTGGATGCTGGTGCAGGCCAGAGCAAATAAATGTTCAGGCTAACGGATAGCAGCAGACAAACCGAGACAACCAGAGCGAAGCGCGACACAGTTTAATCAGCCTGGCTGGCCAGACAAGCTGGCAGGTAAATATTAACAAACGCTTTTGGCATACGAGTTGGCGCACCACTAGCCAGCTTTACGCAGGCAAACTGAGTGTGACCCCGATACACGGTTTCGCCGTCGCTTTCACGTATATACTGAAACTCCCGGGAGAGCGTGATTTTACCGTCGCATTGGGTTATCCAGGTGGCGCAGTGCAACGTGTCGCCCAGTAAAGCTGGTTTTAAATAATTTAATTCGTGGCGGAAGATCACCATGCCCCGGCCGGCTTGCTGATAATGTTCAAGCCCCAGTCCCAACGCTCTGGAATGGGCCCAGGCGAGCTTTTCCTGCTGGCTTAAATAGGCCACGTTGTTCACATGATTGTAGTGGTCGATGTCCTGTGGTTGGATTTCCCAGGAAGTAATAAAGGGCTCTGGATACTGCCAGTCAAAATGGTCAGACATGGGGGAGCGGGTTCTCTTCTGTCAGGTTAACATCAGGGGCGAGCAATTTTTGATTGAGCGCTGTTTCGGTAGCGATAACCGGCTCGATAAAGGCCTTTACATTACCGAGGTCTTTAAAGGCCTCAAAACCCCGTTGCAAGAATTCGTGCATGCTTAGCAGCCCGGCCATTTTCGCCGGTCTTCGGGAAAGCTTAATCAACAGGCCTATGCCCGTAATTTTTACCACATCGGCCAGTTGCTCACCTAATCCTGCCACAATCTGAATTTGTTGGGCGCGGTCATCACCACGCCCCACTTCACGGTAGGCCAGCGCATAGCTCTCTCTGTTGAGTGGTACGTCACCGAGCGCCTGAGCCATTGCCATATCCAAATCGAATGACAGAGCGTTAAGCCACAGTGCCTGCTCAATGGCGTGCATGGCTTTATTCGGTAGGGCTTTAGCGAGTTTTGGAATGACCCGCATTAAGTCAGCATCGCGCTGGCTGAAATCCTTAGGGCCGTAAAGCTCTTCTACAAAAAAATTCATGGCTTTGGCGTAGCTTGGTTTTTGGGCCAGCTCTGCATGGGTGGCCAGCAACCGTTGGCATTGCCATTGTTGCAGCGCCTGGATAGGTGCCAATAACTGCATTTGTTCTGCCAGAGAGCGCCGGGCATTCACCTGACGCAGATGAGCGATAATCTGTTCTACCACAAGGCGTCCTTTTACTACGCTGTCCGGTCATATTCGAATATTGACTGTATAATACCTTAATCATGCTGACAAATCTGGCTCGTGCAGGCAGATTTTGCTATTCTTCGCGGCCATTAAATAACGACTATCACAAACCGAATTCTGTATGCAGCAGGCAGTGGCAGTGGCCATAAAATACGACAATGATGATCCCGACGTAGAACCGTTAATGGCATTGTTCGACCAGACGTTTCTTACCCGGTTCAACACGCGCCTCATCAGAGGCGGCGATGAGCCGGTTTACCTGCCTGCCGACGATCAGACTCCCTATCATCAGGTCGTCTTCGCTCATGGTTATTTTTCCAGTGCACTGCACGAAATAGCGCATTGGTGTATAGCCGGTCAGCAGCGTCGGTTGCTGGAAGATTATGGTTACTGGTATTGCCCTGACGGGCGTGATGCCACGCAGCAGCGTGAGTTTGAACAGGTTGAAGTGAAACCTCAGGCCATCGAATGGGCTATGACTATCGCTGCTAACCGTCGTTTTCAGGTGAGTACTGATAACCTGAATGGCGCCGAGCCGGATCGTGAGAGCTTTACGCGCCGTGTTCGGGCACAATTGCTGTCGTATCTACACTCCGGTTTTCCGCCCCGGGCCGCTCTGTTTATTAATGCGCTGCGAGAAAAGTTTAACGGGCCTGAGTTAAATCAGGCCTGGCTGGATAAGGAGTACCCGCAATGAGTAAACCCTTTCAATTAGGTGTGGTGATTAATCCTTACGCCGGAATTGGTGGTGCAATGGCGCTTAAAGGCAGCGATGGCGAGGCAATTCGGCAGCAGGCGCTGGCGGCGGGAGCGACTAAACTGGCTAACGATAAAATGGCCAGAGCGCTCACAAAACTGGCCTCGTTTAACAATCTTTCAGTACTCACTGCCAGCGGTGAAATGGGTGAACATTGCTGTGCGGCGCTGGGCTTGGATTACCAGATTATTTACACCAGCCAAAGTGCCGAAACAACGCCTGAAGACACCGAAAACGCAGTGCGCGAACTGGTTAATCAAGGCGTGGACCTAATTCTTTTTGCCGGCGGCGACGGTACGGCGCGCAATGTGTGCAGTATTGTGGAAGACAAAGTGCCGGTGCTTGGCGTACCCGCCGGAGTAAAAATTCATTCCGGTGTTTATGCGGTAACGCCCTCGGCAGCCGGTGACGTGGTGGCCAAAATGCTTACCGGTGAACTGGTGAGCGTGCGTCAGGCCGAGGTGCGTGATATCGATGAGTCAGCATTTCGCCAGGGCAAGGTGCGTGCGCAGCATTATGGCGAAATGCAGGTGCCCGACGAACTTACCTACGTGCAGTCAGTAAAAATGGGCGGCCGTGAAGACGAGTCCATGGTGATTAACGAGATTGCCGAATATATAAGCGAAATCATTGCCGAAGACGATGAGCATTTATATGTAATGGGCTCA
Organism: Marisediminitalea alba; assembly: GCF_002993365.1. Taxonomy (GTDB): domain Bacteria; phylum Pseudomonadota; class Gammaproteobacteria; order Enterobacterales; family Alteromonadaceae; genus Alteromonas; species Alteromonas alba. Next base: position 20,912 of record NZ_PVNP01000052.1, on the reverse strand, counting down.
GGCTCTACCGTTGCTGAAGTGATGGCGCGAATGGGCCTGGCTAACACGTTATTAGGCGTAGATGTGGTAAAAAATGGCGAGGTGATTGCCGCCGATGTGACCGCCTCACAGTTACTGGAACTGGTCAGCCACTCTCCCGCGCGCCTGGTGATCACCGCTATAGGCGGCCAGGGGCACGTGTTTGGCCGCGGCAATCAGCAGCTAAGCCCGGATGTGTTAAGGGCCATTGGCCGCGACAATATCTGGATTGCTGCCACCAAACAGAAGCTTCAGCAGCTCGATGGCCGGCCACTCAGGAGCGACAGCGGCGACGAAAGCCTCGATAGCGAACTGGCCGGGATCATAGCGGTTATCACCGGTTATGACGACCGGGTGTATTATCCGCTGCAGTAGTAACGGCAATTAATTAACAAAATAGTAAGCGAGACACTATGCAACAACAGGTTAAAGCCAGCGATGAATTTGTCACGGCGGTGGAAAAAATTGATAGCGCACTGGATGGTGTGGTTGATCACGGCAGTGACGACGAGCTGTTTATCGCCAGCTACCTGCAGGGGCATTTTGCCGTAGAGGCCCGCAAGCTGGAGCTTGATGAGTCAGCCTCAGTACAGAAGCTCAGTCAAACTATGCAGCAAAGTCTCGAGCAGGCTTTTGCCAATAACGAACTGGAATCCGCCGATCAGCAAGCGGTGGCGGCATTGTGGCAAAAATTGCTGAATGACCTTTAACGGGTGGCAGGTCTTTGCCGCTTTTTGGCTATAAAACCGCGTTAAATCAAGAAAAGTAATCTGGTGCGATAATTGCAAAACTGAACTGTTAACTCAGGTTGGATCCGATTATGCGTCAATACTCTTTGCGAACCATTATTTTTACTACCTTGCTGGGAGCCAGTTTGCTTGGCGGCTGCAGTTCTGGGACGCCGGTCATGGAAATGACCAACGACCAGGTGCCGGTGCCAGCGCTTGGCAATGTGGAGTATCACACCTATGTGCTGGCCAACGAACTGTTTGCCAACGTTCGCCCGGCCCGGCAAACCCGCTATGCGGTGACGGGTTTTGTGCCGGTGGACTCTCTGACCTACGACGAGACCTTTCAGCATCCGTTGCAACTGCTCGGTCATCAGCTTGAAGAAGGGATCCTTACCGAAGCCACAAAACGTGGATTTACCGCTCAAGAGTTTAAGCTGACGAACGATATAATAGTAGGAGAAAAGTCCGACAGGGTGCTGTCGCGCGATATCGGCCAGCTATCTGCCATGGAGCGGGTCGATTTTTTCATTACCGGTACGCTGGTTTATCAGCAGGAAGGGGCAATGGTTAACGCGCGCATTATTAACGCCCGGACCCGCGATGTGGTAGCAGCTGCAACGCGCTTTTTCCCGGCAGAATTGTTTTGGCTGGATGAGCAGGTGACAACCCGTAATGGCCGGCTATATCGTACAGAGAATAAAGGGTAATCATTATGCAAAGGGCAGTAAGGGCAACACGACTTGGCATACTTCTGGTGGCAGCCGCCACGGCAGGCTGTCAGAGTATGGATGAGGAAATGGTGCAAACCACTCAGCCTGAAAAAATGCCATCGCTTAATGTGGTGGACATCACTGCAGCCGATCGCTCAAATCATCAGCCGATGACGGCTGAAGACGTCGATAGCTTTGGTGCACTGGGCCAGCCACCGTTATATTCCAGTGTTCAGGGGGCTTATAAAGGCCGTCCCTTAACCAAGCATGTGGGCGATTACGTCAAGGCCCTGACACAGGACCTGATTGCCAACATGGAATACGTTACCAATAAAACGCCGGTGGGAGTCACCCATTTCGCGTTGCTGGACTCGGATCTGCAGCAAACCAATTTACTTGGTCAGCAAATGGCCGAATCCTTTGTGCACGAACTGCATAAATTCCGCATTCCGGTAATCGATTACAAAGCCACTGACTTTATTCGCATTACCGAAGAGGGCGACTTTGTGCTTACCCGCGATTACCTGGAGCTCGATGCCAGTTTACCCATGGAATATGTCTTAACCGGCACCATGGCTAAGCATCAGGGCGGCGTGATGGTGAATGCCCGCATTATTGGTATTCAATCGCGTGCGGTAGTCGCCAGCGCACAAATGCTCATCCCGTTTTACGTGGCAGACGCGCTGATCCCCAGTGATGGCAGTGAGCGCGGCGGTATGCGTGATGGTGTTAAATTAAGCCGGGGGTAATCATGCGTCAGTTCTTGGCCTGTTTGGTGTGCGCAATGGCGCTGAGCGGTTGTGCCGGCCAGCCTAAAAGTGGTTATTTCTGGTTTGGCAACGATGATGAGGTGCCGCCGCCGGCCGGGCAGACTCAGGTACGCCCGCCAGAAGACAGTGGCCTTGAGTACCGGCCGGATTCGCGTGATATAGAAATGTACCGGGTTCAGCAAAATGTGCGGGGTTATCAGGATCCACTGCAAACCGGCTTCACACCGGGCATGACCCACAAGGCACTAAATGACTACGCAGCCAGCCTGGCTATGGCGCTAATGGACGGTTCGGTGCAGTTGAATACCGATGAGCTAATTGGTATCGCCAGTTTTGTGCGCCTTAACCGTTCGTTACGGGAAACCACCGTGCTGGGCAATCAGCTGTCTGAATACCTGATTGCCGAGTTGCAACAATACGGTCTTGGCGTGGTGGATTTCAAACTGGCAAATAGCCTTGATGTGACTGATTATGGCGATCTGGCGCTAAGTCGGGAAGGTCGGCGTATTGCTAAACGGATGGAAATGGATCATATCCTCACCGGTACGCTGATAGAACAGCCGCGCGGCGTGAATGTGAATGCGCGGATCATTTCTATCGACCAACAGCGGGTAGTGGCCAGTGCCAACGTGTTTATTCCTGCATTTGTGGTAACGTCCCTGGTGCCCATGGCTCCAGTGCTGGATACCGAATAAACTTAAGCTTCCGGCGGGCGCTTAAAAGTGCGCAGCATAAATCTTTCTGGCGCCAGCGCCTGCAATAATGATTCGCTCATTGGCAATGGCTCATGACAAAGCTGGCTGGCCAGTATTTCCGCCATCAGCGGGGCCGTGGTTAACCCTCGGGAGCCCAGTCCGGTTAGCACCAGCAACGCCTGTTCATCGGTAGCCACTTCATACTGACTGTTATGCTTACCTTTATACAAATCACGATAGCGCTCGGTGGTTTTCTGCGGCGGGATAACCGCGCCTACCACGGGTTGATGATCGGCACTGCCCAGGCGTATCGACGCCCTTGCAGTACCATCGTGCTCAATCGACTGAGCCCAATCATAGCCTGCCAATGCTTTGGCGTGAGTGGCCAGGTTCTGCTCACTTTCTTCCTTTCTGCGGGTGGTGCTGGTATCACCTTTTACATAGGTTGAACCAAGGGCATGACGGCCATTCCAGCCCGGGGTTAAGTAACCTTTATGACAAAATACGGTTTTTAACTCGTTTAGCGGAGCTTGTTCGGGAATTGCCTCGACCTGGCCGCGCACCGGTCGTAGCGGTAAATGGGTCAGCTCGGCCATTTCGGCACATTCATGGCCAGCGGCAATCACCACCCGGTCTGCGCGAATTTGTATGCCATCTCCAAGAAGCGCTACGTTCCTGCCATCTTCCGATAACGTCACGCGCTGATTATAAAATTCACTGAGTAAGCCGGTTTTGCGAGCCGCTTCAAGCTGAGCGGCAACCACCTCGGCGGGGCATAACCAGCCGCCTTGTGGTACAAAAAGGCCTTCGCCGTGAATATCAATGCCGCTAATTTTGGTGGCCTCTTCGGCGGTTACCGGCTGGATGAGCTGCGCTGGCCACAAATCTTTTTGCAGCAGATTTTGCTGGCGCTTTTGCACTTCTTTACTGAATCCCATCAGCAGTACACCGCAGGATTGCCAGGTAAAGCTCAGTCCTTTTTCCGCAAGGGCATCATAGTAGCGTCTGGCGTATAAAAAGCCATGAGCCTGGATCATAGCCGGGTTACTCTGGTCGGCCTGAAGTTGCGGATAAAAACCGCCTTGCTGATTGCCTGAGGCTCCGTCGGCGGGGGCAGGGGCCTGGCCAAATAGACTTACCCGGATACCACGTTGGCACAGCGCCAACGCCAGGGTGGAACCGGCAAGGCCGGCACCGATAATAGCGATATGTTGCGTCGGGTTGGCAGGCGTATCGGGATACCGGTAATGCCAGGGCGTGCTAACCCGGTTAGCGGGGGGATTGGCCAGAATGCCGGTGAGCATATCGCGCTTACGGCCGAAGCCATTGCGTTTGGCTATCTCAAAGCCGGCTTCTTTTAAACCGCGCTTAACCACTCCCGCGGCGGTAAAGGTAGCCAGGGTGGCGCCGGTTTTACTTAAGCGAGACATCTGACTAAATAATGCCTCGGTCCACATTTCCGGGTTCTTACTGGGCGCAAAGCCGTCTAAGAACCAAGCATCCACCAGACCGTCTTGCGGGCAGTGCCATTGTGGGAGCAGTTCGTGCACGTCCCCCAGCCATAAATCGATACTGGTTTGCCAGGCATCGAAATTCATGCGATGACAGCCGCTAAGCGCGGGAGGATATTGTTCAACCAGGGCATGGACTTCTTCGCTGACCGACGGGAAAACCGCTAGCGCATGCTGTAAGTCGGCTACTGCCAGCGGGAACTTTTCGGTACTGAGAATAAATAGCCGTTTAAGCGGATGCCCGGGGTTAGCGGCTCTGAATTGTTTAAACTGCTGCATGGCAATAATGCAGTTAAGACCGGTACCAAAACCGGTTTCGGCAATGATAAAGTGCGCTGCCTGCCAGTTTAACCAGCGCTCAGCGAGATCGTTTCCGTTAATGAACACATGCCGGGTTTCATCACAACCGCTGTCGTTAGAAAAATAGACATCATCAAAGCTGTCTGCCACGGGCGTTCCGGACTGGTTAAAATGGACGTTGGCAGATTGCAGGCGTTTACTCATGGCGTGGTGTTTCGGGTTAATCATTGAAAGCGGGCTATAATAACAGTATTAGTAAACGCATAACAGAAATCGAACCTGAAGCCGACATCGCGGTCGAAATACACTACAATGGTAAAATTCTCGGATTGAGGTGGAAATTTGCTACCAAATCACGTAGAACAGGGTCGCAAAAGAGCAGACCACTTAGTGTCATAAAATCATTACCATATGCGGCACTAACGCAAAAGGATAATTATGAGAAGAGCAGTTATTACAGGGCTGGGTATTGTATCCAGTATCGGCATAAATCAAGAACAAGTTACCGCCTCACTCAAAGCAGGCAAATCTGGTATTACCTTTTCCGAAGAGTTTGCAGAAATGGGCATGCGTAGCCAGGTATGGGGCAACGTCGATATCGATTTCAGCGAGCATATCGACCGTAAAGTAATGCGCTTCATGGGCGACGCGGCCGCTTATGCTTACGTGGCCATGAAACAAGCTATTGAAGATAGCGGCCTTAGCGAAGAGCAGGTATCAAATATTCGTACCGGTATTGTAGCGGGTTCTGGTGGTGGTTCGTCCAAAAACCAGGTCGGCTCAGCAGACGTGATCCGCGAAAAAGGCGTGAAGCGTGTAGGCCCTTATATGGTGCCGCGTTGCATGGGCTCAACCGTTTCTGCTTGTCTGGCCACGCCATTTAAAATTTTAGGCGTTAACTATTCAATTTCTTCAGCCTGTGCCACCAGTGCTCACTGTATTGGTCACGCAATGGAACTTATCCAACTGGGTAAGCAGGACGTGGTATTTGCCGGGGGCGGTGAAGAGCTGAGCTGGGCATTGTCTGGTCAGTTTGATGCCATGGGTGCATTGTCGAAAAAGTACAATGACGACCCGGCAACCGCATCACGCACCTACGACGCAGACCGCGACGGTTTTGTTAGTTCTGGCGGTGGCGGTATGGTTGTGGTTGAAGAGCTTGAGCACGCTCTGGCCCGCGGTGCCACGATCTATGCAGAAATAGTCGGCTATGGCGCGACCTCTGACGGTTACGACATGGTTGCACCATCCGGCGAAGGTGCTGTGCGTTGTATGCAAATGGCGCTACAAGGCGTTGACGATCCAATCGATTACCTCAATACCCACGGTACTTCCACACCTGTAGGTGACGTAAAAGAGTTAGCTGCCATTCAGGAAGTCTTCGGTCAATCCGGTGTACCGCTGGCCTCAACCAAATCGCTGACAGGTCACGCTTTAGGTGCTGCAGGGGTTAACGAGGCCATTTACAGCCTGTTAATGATGAAGCACGGCTTTATTGCGCCGTCGATCAACATTGACAACCTTGACGAAGCGGCGGCAGGCCTTGACGTGGTAACCTCTACCCGTGAAGCCACGCTGAACACCGTAATGTCAAACAGCTTCGGCTTTGGTGGTACCAATGCGTCGCTGGTAATGAAACGCTTCGAAAAATAAGCGCAGTTATTCAGCCGGAGCGACCGCTCCGGCTGTTATTCCCATTTGTTGTTAAACCGCACTGAATAGTTTTTCGGTTCCCCGCGAACTTACGATAAACTCCTACCCCATGAAAATACGTTACGAAAACTCGTTGCCGCTGGCAGCAGAATATTTTGGCAGCTTTGGTGAAGCTTCAGGTTATGACGTTGGCACGCTAACGCCTGAGCAACTGGTAGATTTTGACGTACTGGCTGTGCGTTCGACTACCCGGGTGACGCCTGAATTGCTTAATTGTGCTAATCGGCTAACTCTGGTCGGTACGGCAACGGCGGGGATTAATCATCTGGATACCCGCTACCTGGATGCGCAGGGGATTTACTGGATGTCGGCGGCCGGATGTAACGCACAGGCCGTGGCTGAGTACGTGCTAAGTGTGCTGTGTAATGCGCACCTCGAAGACATTACTGACCTAAAGCGCGCCCGGGTAGGCATTGTTGGGGCTGGCCACGTAGGCAGTGCATTATCGCGCTTACTCGACGTTCTCGGCATCGAGTATGTGTTGTATGACCCGCCGCTGGCAGAGCAGGGTGATGAACGCCCTTTTACTGACTGGCTGACTATTCTGAACTGCGACGTAATTACTTTGCATGTTCCCTTTGTGCAAAACGGAGCTTTCCCCACCGATAAAATGATCGATGCAGAGGTGCTGGCCGGTTTGAGTGCTAAGCAATTGCTTATCAACGCCTGTCGTGGCGAGGTCATAGATGAGGTGGCGTTAAAGCAGCGTTTAATGGCGGGCGATGGTCCTACGGTAGTGCTGGATGTGTTTGCCAATGAGCCGGATATTGATGCCGATTTGCTGCAGTACCTGTGGCTCGCGACACCGCACATAGCCGGGCATACTCTGGAAGGTAAATACTCCGGTACCCAGATGGTATATGAGGCCATTTGTGATCTTGCCGGACAAACACCCGAGAAATCACTGGATGATTTTTTACCCGAACGGCCAAATTTACACGTAGACCTTGAATTATGTAGCGATCAAGGCGACAATCTCGCCCCCGCCATAGCACTCGTGCTGTCGGTATACGATGTAAAAGAAGACAATAATCATTTTCGTAAGGGGCTGGCAGGGCCAACGAGTTTCACTGCCATGCGAAAACAGTACAGAGTTCGACGCGAATTAGCCGGTCATAAGGTTGAATGTTCGCAGCAACCGGACTCAGCGATTGCAACGCAACTTGCAAAATTAGGCTTTAACCTAAAATAACGACAGAACAGAAAAAGTCAGTTTTTTTAAAGGGCAGATACCTGCCAAGTTAGAGTATTAGGAGCTTAACCTACTATGTCACAAGCCTTTAACGTTGCCGTTCTTGGTGCCACCGGTCTGGTTGGTCAGACCATGATTGAAATTCTGGAACAACGGAAGTTTCCGGTTGCAAAACTGTATCCGTTAGCCAGTAAACGTTCTGCCGGCGGTACGATTACGTTTAAGGGCGAAGAAGTAGAAGTGCTGGACGCCGAAGAATTTGACTGGACCCAGGTGCAGTTTGGTTTCTTCTCTGCTGGTGGCAGTGTGTCGGCAGAATTTGCCCCACGCGCCGCAGAAGCCGGGTGTATCGTGATTGATAACACTTCACATTACCGCTATGAGCCGGATATCCCGCTGGTAGTGCCGGAAGTCAACGCTCACGCGCTGGCAGATTTCCGTAACCGTAATATCATTGCCAACCCGAACTGTTCTACCATTCAGATGTTGGTGGCGTTAAAGCCAATCCAGGACGCTGTGGGCATTGAGCGCATTAACGTTTGTACTTATCAGTCTGTTTCAGGTGCGGGTAAATCTGCTATGGAAGAGCTGGCTAAGCAAACAGCCGATCTGCTGAGCTCGCGTGAAATCACGCCGGAAGCCTTCAGCCGCCAGATCGCTTTTAATGCGATCCCGCAAATCGATGTCTTTATGGACAATGATTACACCAAAGAAGAAATGAAAATGTCCTGGGAAACCAAGAAAATCATGGGTGACGACACCATTCTGGTTAACCCTACAGCGGTTCGTGTACCGGTGTTCTTTGGTCATGGTGAAGCCATCCACATTGAAACCCGTCAGCCAATCGATGCTGAAGAAGTGAAGCAACTGCTGGCCAATGCGCCGGGCGTAAAGGTATACGAAACCCGCGAAGAGTTCCCTACCCAGGTAAGCAGTGCCAGTGGTAACGACGAAGTCCACGTTGGGCGTATTCGCAACGATATTACCCATCCAAACGGTATCAACATGTGGGTCGTGTCTGACAACATCCGTAAGGGTGCTGCGACTAATAGCGTACAGATAGCAGAAACACTGGTTCGCGATTATTTGTAAGCTAACACGCTGGGCGTTCTAAACTTCTGACCAATTTGGTCGATAACACAAAAGCGGGCTGGTTCCCGCTTTTGTTGGTTTTAGCGTTGGCTGCTTTTAGACTTAGGTCTATAAATACGCCTTAAAGGTCATCAGGCTGCAACATTTTCTAGATCGACCCGGGCAACTGGTTTATATTTTACTAAGTGAAAAGAGCCATAAACTGGCTGACAAAGGCTTACAACGAAGCAAGGTGAAATAAACCTGTCAAGGTTATTCACCAAAGCCGTCCCCGCAGCAGTTACGGGGGAAAATTGCCAACATAACAACAAACAGGCCAGCCTTAGCGCGCTAATGTAAGGGCTGGCACCGCGAATGTGAAACGTGATGATGACATCCGGCACATGACGCTTGAGGGCAAAAAAGGAACGCTATGAAATTGCATTTAACCGGCTGCTTACTACTGATGATGTTGATCAGCTTAGTCAGCTATCCGGTTGCCGCACAAAATACGCCTCTCAGAGGGCCAAAAGACGCAACTAACCAGTATTCTGGCGTTGTCTTCGGGCCTATCGACGGCAACGATACCCTGTGGCGGGTAGCCAGCCGCTATCGTCAAAATCCTAACCTGTCTATTTACCAGGTGATGGTGGCAATTTATGAACTTAACCCCGATGCCTTTGAACAAAACAACCTGAATCTGATGGTAGATGGAGCAACATTAAAGCTTCCATCCGAACGTTACATCGCCCGTATCGATAAAGAGAAAGCCCGTCAAAAAGCCGAAGCCGATGACGCCGCCTTTGCCCGCATGGCGAGTCAACCCGGCGACAGCCTGAATAACCTTAAACCACCGGTGCCCCTGGTTAATCAGGATGACCTGACACAAACCAAAACTCAGTTGGAGCAACAGCTCAGCCAGATTGATGCCTCTCAGGCCCGTCAGTTTGAACAACTGCGTGATCAATTTGCCGCCTCTATCGACAGTGTGCAGATGCTGTTAGACGATAATCGTAAGCTTTACGAACGCATCGAGAAAATCAATGAAGACCTTAGTGCCTTGCGCGGTCGCGTTGATGATGAAGTTGAAGTGAAGGTGGATGAGCAACTGGCATTACAGCGTGAGTTGCGAGAACTGATTTTAAGCGAAAAGGCCGCTAAAGAAGCCGAGCAGTCAAATTCGTTTATGGAAGCCCTCACCAGCCCCATGGCACTTATAGCCGGAACCGGTTTATTAACGTTTTCTGCCATTGCCGGGCTGATTGTGTGGTTAATGAAACGCAAGTCAAAGCCTGAAGAAGAAATTACCCTGCCGCCAAAAGAGTCTGCGCCTGAACCTGAGGAGGGCATTGCCGATCTGTCCACTGCTCTGGAGTCTGAGCTTGGTGATGATGAGCTGTCGGATGAAGAGCTGTTCAACGATGACGATCTGCTCGATGACGTGTTGTCGACAGAACTGGAAGAGTCACTCAATGACGACGACAGCTTTGCTGATCTTAACGATGACATGCTGGTGCCGGATGAGTCCAAGGAAGAGTCCTTCGAGGAAGGTGACTCTGCACTGGATCAGGACGACCTTGATAGTCTGTTTGATGATGAGTTCAGTAATCAGGAGTCTGGTGAGGCCATCGATCTGTCGGATGATGATGACTTACTCGATAACTTCGACCAGGATGAAGGCAATGACGACCTGGCCGATTTCTCAGAAGAAGCTGTAGAAGATGAACCAGAAGAACCAGAGCAAACTTCAGACGAAGAGCTGGCCGCGTTACTTGATGATCCGGAGCAGGTTTATCAGACAGATACCGCGCCGGAACCTACCTCAGATGCCGAAGATGACAGCGGCGATATTACTGATGCCGATGATATCGATGCCATTTTAGCGGCACAACAAGGCGCCCCAAAAGCTGCAGAATCCAGCGGAACCGACGAGGAAGAAGCTCCGGAAATCTCAATCGATGATTTGCTGGAAGAAAATAAACTCAGCGAAGAAGAAAAAGCCAACCTGCCGGTAGACGATGGCCCGGTAGGCGAAGAAATGCTCGAAAAACTGGATGATGAAATCACCCAGCAATCACAGGCTCTCGACCGCCTGACTGACAGCATCATCAGTGAGATTGACCAAATCGAAATGATGGGTGATTTAGCGGGCGACCTGGATGATGACGATGACGAAGAGGGCGATCTGCTGGACGACGCCATCGCATCTGAAAGCGCCGAGAGTGATGAGTCAAAACTGCAGAGTATTGATGACATCACCGACGATCTCGATGAAATAGATTTTGATAACATCGAAAATGCCGATGCCTTTGACGATCCGTTATCCGATGAGTTACTGGCAGAACTCGAAGCCGAGTTACCGGAAGACGTCGCTACAGATGAAACTACTGCCGAATCAGGCGAAGACGAATTCGATGAAGCGCAGTTTGAGCGGGAAGTCAGTGACGATTTAACCGACGAACTGCTGAAAGAGCTTGAAGGTGACCCAGAAGACGAGCCAGAAAACGATGAAGGAAAGGAAGACTCGTCGCTGGATGCCGGGACTGATGACGTCGATGAATCAGACCTTGAGGATGACCTCACTCGTGAGTTGCTCAGTGAACTTGAGCAAAGCGAAGAAGATGATGATGTGGTGGAAGTTGAAGCTGATGAGGCATCACTTACCCCGGATGAAGAGCAAACGTCTGACATCGATGAAGCGCTGGCTGAAGACAATCAAGATTTTGACGACCCGTTAACAGATGACCTGCTGGCTGAATTGAGTGCCGAAGAAAACGAAGGAAATGATGCTGGCGATGAGGATGAACAAACCCAGGCGCTGACTGAAGAACTCGATGAACTGGATAGCTCGGAACCCGCTTGCAGCCCGGATGAAGAGGTCACGGTGGAAGATACCACCGAAGAAACGCCTGATGAACTATCTGAAGAGCTTGAACCGGAATTACCAGACATCGACACTGCCGAGCCAGAGCCAGAGCCAGAGCCAGAGCCAGAGCCAGAGCCAGAGCCAGAGACAGAGCCAGAGCCAGAGACAACTGAAGATACTGATAGCAGTGACGATCTGAGTGATGATGCATTAGACCAAGCCCTGGCCGAATTTGATCGGCAGATGATGGATGACATTCCGTCGTTATCCGGTGAAACAGAATCAACTGAAACAGAGCAGTCAGATGATATCGATGACGATATTCTCGGACAGGCACTGGATGATTTTGAGAGTGAAATCGATAGCTTCGAACTTGAACAAGAGCAGGATGGCGTATTACCGGGAGAGAGCGAATCTCAGCAAGAGCGCTCCAGTCGCCCGGGTGATTTCGATGAGCTTGAGGATGTGCCGGGCCTCGATGAGTGGCTTCACGACAGCGATTCAGGTGAAGAGGCAGCCATTCTGGATGAGCTGGATAAAAGCGAATTTGATGAGTTGCTCGGTGCCATTGATAACGAGGACGAAGCTAAGCCAGAAGAGGAAATCGAAGAGCTGGCACTGGATAATCCAGACCTTGATTTAAATGCGCTATTCAGTGAACAGCCAGAAAGTACAGAAGAAGAATCTTCAGGCTTTGAGCCGGTGGCAGAAGAGCCTGCAACGCCCGAGGAAGACTACGTTGATGTAGAAACCCTCATGGCCCAGGCCGACGATGTGCCGGAGGCCGAAGATGAAAAAGATCTGGACCTCAATGTCAGTTTGTCTGAATTCAGCGGCGTCAGCGACGACGATGACGTATTTGATATCGATAAAGATGCGGGACAGAACGCTAACCTCGACCTGGCCCGGGTTTACATTGAAATGGATGATCCGGAAGCCGCTAAAGAGCTGCTTGAAGAAGTCATGAACAAAGGCTCTGAAGCGCAACAGGCAGAAGCCCAAAAACTCATCGATACCTTGTAGTGCAGGCAATGTAATGGTTAAACCAATGATGAAATTATTTGTCTGCGGGATGTTACTGAGTTTTGCCTGCGGAACCTTTGCCAGACAGATAGATACTTCACTACTGGTTGGCACCTGGGGCAATTCTGAAGATGGCGGCAACACTTTCTGGGGCTACGGGATGATGGCACGCTGGTATCGTGGGGCACTTATCCTGAAACTGATTTCAGCTATAAAGTACGGGCCGATTACGAGGTAAAGGTTAAGTTCGGCACTTTTTCCTGTCTTACCATTACCGAATCCAGCCCCATCACCGACTTCGTTGGTGAGTTCTGGTGTGATGAAATCGTTGAGCTAACCGCTGAAACGTTTACGTTCAAAAGTTCAGATGGTGAACTTACCACCCTCTACCGGATGCCCTGAAGCGTACTTACCAAAATTAACGCTACCAAAGTAGACCGCCTTTTCCTTCATCATAATTTTTCGGCCAGTCGTGGCATTGGCGTTCTTTACATTCTATATTTGGCGCACAATAAATTCGGGAAATAACACTTCAAACGATGGACGCTGATAATAATGAAAAATAAATTAGTCACCCTGTTAGCCGCGGCAATTGGTCTAACTGCCATCGGGCTGGCATCACCGAGTATCAAAGCGCGGCAGACAGTGCAAACCGAAGTACTCGACATCATTAAACAGGATGTTAGTTCATCCACCCTTTCTTATGACATTGTAGAGTCCTTAACCACTGAAGTGGGGGCCAGAATGGTTGGCACGCCGGGAGCCGATGCGGCAACCGACTGGGCCATGGCGAAAATGAAGGCACTGGGTTTCGATAAAGTATGGGTTGAGGAAAGCCAGGCGCAACTGTGGCAGCGAGGCGATCTCACGGCCAGCATCACCGCGCCTTACCCCCACAAAGTGGTAGCTATCGCACTGGGCGGCAGTGTAGGTACCAATGGCCAGGCAATTAACGCCGAAGTGGCCTATTTTGACGATTTAACCGCACTACAGGCTGCGCCGGAGGGAAGTCTTAAAGGCAAGATTGCTTATGTTGGTTACCGTATGGAACGCCATATTGATGGTCATGGCTATGGTAAAGCGGTTGGTGCCAGAGTGGCAGGCGCCTCGGCAGCGGCCAAAAAAGGTGCGCTGGCGTTTATTATGCGCTCGGTAGGTACAGACACCGACCGTATTGGTCACACCGGGATGATGCGCTACGAAGAAGGTATAGCAAAAATACCGGCGGTGGCCCTATCTAACCCTGATGCGGATTTGTTGGAAAATATGTTACGCCGTGAGCAGCCTGTCACGTTTTCATTAAACACCAGCGCCAGCGGCCCAACAGGGGACACTGTCACTATTGCTAATGTTATTGGTGAGGTGACCGGCGCTGAAACCCCTGACGAGCTGATTACACTGGGCGCGCATATCGACAGTTGGGACGTAGGTACCGGTGCTATTGATGATGGTATTGGTATTGGCATCGTGCTGGCGGCCGGACATTACATTGCCACAATGGAGCAGCGTCCGGCGCGTACTATTCGGGTTATTTTGTTCGCGGCTGAAGAAATTGGGCTGGTAGGTGTGCGCGATTATGTGGCCCAACACAAAGCAGACATGTCGCAACATATGCTTGGCGCCGAGTGGGATTTCGGCAACGGACGCATTTATGAGCTGGAGCCGGGAGTAGGGCCTCAGGCGCTGGCCTCTGTGCGTGACTTTGCCAACTATCTGGCTCCTATGGGCGTTGGATTGGCAAGTACTAATACTGCCAAAGGCCAGTCGGACATGAGCTTGCTGGGCGAAGCGGGTCAGCCGGCGTTTAACTTTGCTCCGGATGGCCTCGATTATTTCGACTACCATCACACCGAAAACGACACCCTCGATAAGGTGGATCAGGACGCCCTGAAAGTGAATACCACCATTTACACCCTGTTTGCCTGGTACGCCGCAAACAGTGGCGTGGACTACCGTCAGTAAAGTAAGTCAGCGGGGCAGAGCAGTTGCTTTGCCCTGAATACTTGCCGGCAAATGCCAATCTTCCTGTTTATCCGGATTGCCCAACGGCTTCGCTTTACGTAAACTTACGCGCCTCATAGCAACGCAAAGCAACAGAAGACATGACCCGAATAGCCCTTGGTATTGAATATGATGGTGCCCAGCACTTTGGCTGGCAACGACAGCAGGAAGTGCCCAGTGTGCAGGGCTATTTAGAAAAAGCGTTGTCGACAGTCGCCAACACCACTATTGAGGTGCAGTGCGCCGGACGAACCGATGCAGGCGTTCACGCAACCGGTCAGGTGGTGCATTTCGACTGTGATGTAGCGCGTCCACTCAAAGCCTGGACCATGGGTGTTAATGCAAATCTGCCAGATTCCGTTGCCGTGAAGTGGTGTACTGAGGTCAGTGATGACTTTCATGCGCGGTTTTCGGCTACTGGCAGGCGTTATCGTTACATCATCTATAACCACAAAATGCGCCCGGCAATTTTGCACCACGGGGTGACCCATGTGCACCGCGATTTGGACGAAAAACGCATGCATGAGGCGGCTCAGGCATTACTGGGTGAGCAGGACTTCAGCGCTTTCAGAGCATCGCTTTGCCAGTCTAAAACGCCATTTAGAAATGTCACCAAAGTCACCGTTACCCGCCAGGGCTGCTATGTGATTGTGGATATCAGTGCCAATGCATTTTTACATCACATGGTGCGTAATATTGTGGGTTCGCTGGTAGAAATTGGCAGCGGCCATCAGCCTCTCGACTGGATTGCTACCTTGCTGGTTGGCAAAGACCGCACGCAGGCCGCTGCTACAGCAAAGCCCAACGGTTTATATCTGGTGGATGTGGATTATCCCGCCTCCTACGGTTTGCCGCGAGCAATGCTGGGCCCACTGTTTTTGCCGGACAATTAAGCGTCGTCGGGTTGTCTGGCAGGCCTTTGACGAAATTAACAGCAAAATTCATTAGGCCATGCCAATAAAGCCGTTTATACGTATAAATATTCGTACTTCTTAGACCAGTTTTATTTTTCGCTATTGCGTTGAATATGCTCTAATATGTCGCCATATGCGGATATAATCCATCGTTTATTATTTCATCATCCTGTGCCGGGCACGAACAAGTATAAAAAGCCGGGTGTAACAGGTTAGCTAAAAGGACATCTCTGGCATGAGCTGGATACAAAAAATTCTTCCAAAGACACAAACTTCTACCAAAGGTAACGTTCCTGAAGGTATATGGACGAAATGTAATGGCTGTCAGGCCGTGCTGTATAAGCAGGACCTGGAAAAGCAACTGGAAGTTTGTCCTAAATGTGACAACCATATGCGTATTGGTGCCCGCCGTCGTCTGGATGCGTTCCTCGATGCCGGAGACCGTCAGGAGCTAGCCGGTGACCTTGAGCCGCAGGACGTGCTGAAGTTTAAAGACTCCAAGCGCTATAAAGATCGTATTACCGCAGCTCAGAAGTCGACTAACGAGAAAGATGCGTTAATCGTTATGCAGGGCAAACTGAAAGGCATGCCGATTGTGGTTGCCAGTTTTGAGTTTGCGTTTATGGGTGGTTCTATGGCGTCAGTGGTTGGCGCTCGCTTTGTTGCTGCAGTGAATGCGGCCATTGCCGCTAATTGCCCGCTGGTATGTTTTTCCGCCAGTGGTGGTGCACGAATGCAGGAAGCGTTGCTGTCGTTGATGCAAATGGCTAAAACCTCAGCGGCGCTGGCCAAACTGAGCGAAAAAGGATTGCCCTATATTTCAGTGATGACCGACCCGACCATGGGCGGCGTATCGGCCAGTTTAGCGATGCTCGGCGATATTAACGTAGCCGAACCCAAAGCTTTAATCGGCTTTGCCGGCCCACGGGTTATCGAACAGACTGTTCGTGAAAAACTGCCTGAAGGCTTCCAGCGCAGCGAGTTTCTGCTGGAAAAAGGCGCTATCGATATGATTGTGGATCGTCGTGAAATGCGCGATAAGCTGTACGGTGTGCTGGCCAAATTACATCGCCCTGATTAATTCAGGGCTTTTCAATTCCTATGCGTAAAACACTGCCGGAATGGCTCGAGTATCTTGAGTCCATTCATCCCAGCGCTATTGATATGGGACTGGACCGCGTAAATGAAGTAGCCCTTCGGCTTAATCTTCGTTTCGACGCCCGGGTTATCACCGTTGGTGGTACCAATGGCAAGGGCACTACGTCTGCACTGATTGAGAATGCCTTGTTAATTGAAGGCCAGACAGTGGGCGTATACAGCTCACCGCATTTACTCGATTACCGTGAACGTGTTCGTATTAACGGTGCGTTACCCGACGCTGATGCCTTTTGTGATGCTTTTGAACAAGTGGAACAAGCCCGTGGTGATATCAGCTTAACTTATTTTGAGTTTGGTACGCTGGCCGCTATGTTGATGTTGATGGCGGCAGAGCTCGATGTGGTTGTGCTTGAGGTTGGTCTTGGCGGACGGCTGGATGCCACCAATATTATTACCCCTGATTGCGCGGTGATAACCAGTATTGGCCTTGATCACCAGGACTGGCTGGGTGATACGCGGGAAAAGATTGCCGTAGAAAAAGCCGGTATTATTCGCTATGGCGGTAAAGTAGTGATTGGCGAACCTGAGCCCCCGCATACACTGCGCGAGGCGGTTAAGGCTCTGAATGCAGATGCCTGGTGGCAGAATCAGGAATTTAGTATTGCCCGCAGTACTGATGGTGCTGTTACCTTTAGGGCTGCAGAGCAGACTTTAGCACTATCAGATACCGCTATTCCGCTGAACAATGTCGCTACGGCGCTGGCTATACTCAAACATGCTGGTTTCATCGTAAGTGATGCGATCATGCAACAGGCCGTTGCCAATACGCAGTTGCCGGGGCGTCGTCAACTGATTGCCTCACAGCCGGCTACCTATCTGGATGTTGGTCATAACCCCCAGGCCACCGAATCACTCGCTGAGTGGCTCGATAGCAAAACATTTGAGCAGGTACATATTGTGGTGGCGATGCTCAACGACAAAGCGCCAGCGGCTTCGCTGGCCCCTTTTAAGCGTTTCGCGCCGCAGTGGTACTTTGCTTCAACACATGGTCCTCGTGGATTGTCAGCAGAAAAACTGGCGGCAGCCGTTGAAAATACCCCAACGCGTTTGTTCCCGGCTGTGACCGAGGCTTATGAGGCTGCTCGTCAGGATGCACAAAGCGAAGACCTTATTTTAGTGGTAGGTTCTTTTCATACAGTTGCAGATATCCTGGCGTTACCGCACAATACACAAAACTCATAACAGGATCACAATTAGTGGCGGCAGCGTTAAAGAACAGGTTGGTGGGCACTGTTATTTTGGTAGCAGTAGCGGTAATCATATTACCAGACATGCTGGACGGTAAAAAATCCAGCAACGGGGACGTGTTTGTTAATGTTCCGGCGGCACCAGCCAAGAAGCCTATTGTAAACCCTGAACCTTTTCCTGATGAACGGGTGGTGGCCTCTGCGCAGCGCCCGGTTGAAATTGTTAACGAAAAGCCGGTTGATGAGCCAGATAGTCCGGTTGAGTCTGCGCCGGAGACAAGCAGCGACAGCACGGCTCAGGTGAATAATTCGCCTAATGATGATCTGGCGCGCCAGACAGTAGTGGAAGCGCCGAAAGAATCTGAGCAAAATAACAGTTGGGTGATTCAACTAGGCAGTTTCAGGCATCAGAAAAACGTGAAGCAATTACTGGATAAGCTGGAAAGCGCGGGTTACCGTGCGTTCAGCCGGCCTATCGAAACCAGTTCCGGGCCGTTAACCAAAGTATTTGTAGGGCCCAACCTGAACAAACGCGAACTGGATGGTGCCATATCTCACCTTCAGGAATTAACCGGCTTACGAGGCAAAGTAACCCGTTTCAGTGTAAACAGCTAAATCAACAGGCTCATTCAGGACAGAATTGTTGACAGCCGGTGACTGGATAAAATTTCGGCACTGGTAATCAGGCTGACTTCTGGTAGAATGCGCGCGAATTTGACGCGATGGGGTTTGGTTCTACAGCCCGACACATCGTTAACAGGACGGGTAAGAATCTTCAAATGAATTGGCTGGATTACACGATTTTAGGTGTGATAGCGCTCTCCACGCTAATCAGTCTCGTGCGTGGCTTCGTCAAAGAAGCTATATCACTGGCAGTCTGGTTTGCTGCCATGTTTGTTGCCAGCCAGTTTTATGCCGACCTTGCCGTTTACTTCACGCGCATCAGCGACGAACTTATCCGTAACGGCGCGGCCATCGCCGCTCTCTTTGTGGCAACACTATTGCTCGGAGCCTTGTTGAATTACACCATCAGTCAACTGGTTCAGGCCACCGGCCTGTCTGGCACCGACAGAGCACTCGGTGCAGTTTTCGGCGCATTGCGCGGCATTCTGATCGTAAGTGCGCTATTATTTTTCCTGGATACATTTACGCCTTCGGCCTCATCAGACTGGTGGGGTGAGTCGGTGCTAGTGCCGGAATTTGCAATGATTATTGAGTGGTTTTTTAGTTACGTAAAAGACAGCTCCAGTTTTTTAACTCCCGCTTAAATAGGTAACCTACATGTGTGGTATTGTCGGAATAGTTGGTAAAACACCAGTTGCTCAGTCACTCTATGACTGTTTAACCGTTTTACAGCACCGTGGTCAGGATGCGGCTGGTATCATGACGATCGACAACGGTGTATTTAATCTGCGTAAAGACAATGGACTGGTTCGGGATGTGTTTCACACCCGTCATATGAAGCGCCTTACTGGGAATATGGGGATTGGCCATTGTCGCTATCCCACTGCCGGTTCTTCCAGTTCCGCAGAAGCTCAGCCGTTTTATGTCAACTCTCCTTTCGGGATGGCGTTTGCCCACAACGGTAACCTCACCAATGCCCTCGATTTACAAATCGAAGTCGCCAAAATAGCGCGCCGGCATATCAATACCACATCAGACTCAGAGATTCTGATGAACATTTTTGCCCACGAGTTATCACAGCGGACCACCGGGCTGACAGTGTCACCCAAAGATATCTTCGAAGTGGTCACTAATGTTCACAATAAAGCCCGCGGCGCTTACGCCTGTGTGGCGGCAATTATTGGTTTGGGTGTTGTGGCATTTCGCGATCCCAATGGTATTCGACCGCTGGCGCTGGGCAAGCGTATTACCGAAATGGGCGAAGAATATATGGTTGCCTCTGAGAGTGTTGCACTGGATGCCGTAGGTTTTCAGTTTATTCGTGACGTAGCACCGGGCGAAGCCGTATTTATCACCGAAGCGGGCGAGTTGTTCACCCAACAGTGCGCCCAGACGCCACTGACTTCACCGTGTATCTTTGAGTTTGTATACTTTGCCCGTCCTGACTCGTTCATTGACGGTATTTCTGTGTACGCCTCCCGCGTAAACATGGGTAAAAAGCTCGGTGAAAAGATTGCCCGGGAATGGGCCGACCTTGATATCGACGTGGTAATCCCAATTCCGGAAACTTCTATGGATGTGGCGCTACAAATTGCCATTACCCTTGATTTACCTTATCGTCAGGGCTTCGTTAAAAACCGCTACATTGGCCGTACGTTTATTATGCCTGGCCAGACTCAGCGTAAGAAATCGGTTCGCCGTAAGCTGAACGCGATTTCCTCTGAATTTAAAGGCAAAAATGTACTACTGGTTGACGATTCCATTGTTCGTGGTACCACTTCCGGCCAAATCATCGAGATGGCTCGTGAGTCGGGCGCGAAGAAGGTTTATTTCGCTTCTGCAGCACCTGAGATTCGTTTCCCGAATGTGTACGGTATCGATATGCCATCAGCTAACGAACTGATTGCCTATGGCCGTGAGATTGACCAGATTTCTGATTTGATCCAGGCTGACGGTCTGATCTTCCAAGATATCTCCGACCTAGTTGCTGCCGTTCAGCACGAGAATCCGCAAATTTCACGCTTTGAAACTTCGGTATTCGATGGCAACTACATTACCGGTGACGTAGACCAGGCATACCTGGAACGCATCGATGCGGCCCGTAACGATCAGGCCAGAAAGGCGCCGGTTGTTCAGGCTGAATTATCCAACCTGGATATGCATAACTTCGAAGCGTAACTGGTAGCGCAGATACTAAAAAGCCGTTCACATGAACGGCTTTTTTAATGGTGGTGCGCCGGGCATGGCGCGTAGTGCTTTAGCACTGTTCGACTCACTGTGGTGGTGAGTTGATGACTTGGAGGTGGAAGTCCTCTGCACACCCGGCAAGGGGAAGTGCTAGCCGAACGGCAAGGGTGTTCATCGTGAGGTGAAATCTGAAGGAAGCCGAAGGCAAAATGCTGGCCTGACGAACAGGAAGCGGTTTAGG
>NZ_PVNP01000051.1 GCF_002993365.1 Marisediminitalea alba | reverse complement strand
CATGGTAGGGCTTTGCCCGTATACCTACCCATGTTAAATCTCCCTTTGATTTTTAGCGAAGTCAAAAAGGAAATTAACATGAGTAGATACGAGCAAGCATCGCATGTGTTCTGGCGATGTCAATATCACATAGTTTGGACGCCGAAGTATCGGTTTAGGGTTTTGAAGAATAAATTAGGCAAAGATGTTTACAGGTGTATTCACGTGTATTGCCAGCAACTCGGCTGCATAGTAGTGGAGTTGAATGTACAGATTGACCATGTCCATCTGGTAGTAAAAATTCCTCCAAAGTTATCCATATCGAATTTAATGGGAGCTTTAAAAGGAAAAATAGCATTGAAGCTATTTAGCAAATATCCGCATTTGAGAAAGAATAAGATGTGGGGCAACCACTTTTGGCAAAGAGGCTACTTCGTTGACTCAGTTGGGATAAACGAAGAGATCATAAGACGGTATGTTCGTCACCAAGAGAAGGTTGAAAGACAAGAGCAAGCTCAGCTAGCCCTTGAATAGAAGGCCCCCTTTTAGGGGGTTAACGCAAAGCCACCTTCTTTAGAAGGTGGATTCTTTACTGTCTGTTACTTTGGAAGTTGTAGGTCATGGTAAGTGATATGCGAGTTTCATTGAAATCAAACACATCTCTGCCTATCCCGCTGGTATTTTCATTATCCAAATAACGTACATCAGCACCCACAGATAAGCTTCTCGACAATCTGTTGCGAATGCCGATGGAGTACATGCTTGCATCAGTATCGCGCCCAGCGTCGTCGATTGTATTGTTAATCTGTGAAAACTGAAAACGACTATAAATGGAAGTTCTTGAGCCAACCTCAAGGTTTGCGTTCAATCCGATTAATTTCTGGATTTGCTGACGGTTGTCAATACTGTATTCCGTATCGATATATCTGCCATCCAATGATAGCTTTAAGTTTCGCCGTTGATAACCAATACTACTACCAAGCTGGCGACGTAAGATAACCTGGTCGGTTAATTCCGTGATTAACTGGCTAAATTGAACTACCTGTTCCCCTGGCTGTAATTCGTAATTCAGGGTATCAGGCTGGAAACAGTCGAGAATATCGACTGAACCCGCGGGACAAACAAAAGTTCCGGCATCGGCAACATCGAACATCATAGTTGAAAATGTTGTGGTTCGCTCCTGGTAGGAGATTGATGTACGTATTCGTTTGGTGCCGTGGTTGAGGCTAAATGTCGCAGCTTCGCCATAATAGCGGCGATTATACTGAGCCTGAACACTGGTGCGCGGCGAAAATTGCCAACTAGTAGATATTCCTACAAAGGTTTTTCCATCGTCTTCACCTTCAGTGGATATCTTATTGAGCGTAACATTGAAAAAGCGGCCTTCAGCGGGACGATAGTTTAAACCGACCCCGTAAGTATTAAACTTTGAAAACTGATTGTTGAAACGAGCAAAGAAGTTCTGCAATTCACCTGCAATGTCATTTTCTTCGTGGGTAGCTGTGAGCAAGAGCCCAAAATCATAGTAAAGGTTATAACCAACTTCAGCATTTACGAATAACGATTCAAATTCTCCTCGGTCCTGCCGATCGGTTTTACGATAGGTTGCATTAGCACGCCAGTAAGCGTTTCTGAACCAATCGCCATTCACCAATGAAGCATTTGCCGAAACGCCCTTAGAGTCAATAAACTGATTAAAGGGGGAAGTACTGTCGCCTTCTACTTCTTCAAGTGTGTTATCAGACTTCGTTTCCATATACTGGCCGGTTACGCTTAAACCCCAAATGTCACCGCGAGGTACGTTCAACCTGGCTCCAGCACTGTGCGTGGTTATCTTGGTCAAGTCATCCGAATTTAGGAGATAATCGGAGGAAATGTAAGTTTCCGGACGATAGGACTGATATCCTTGAGAGCCGCTGCCGAAAATCTGAAATACGTTATCAATGACACTGAGATTGCCAGCATAGTTGAATTCCGTGAAATTAGTCGAACTACTGCCTTCATCAAGTTCGAAACGTTGATAAAGGTGAGTAGCGGACACGGTAGCACTGGCCTTTTTGCTGGTATAAATCCCGGTTAGAGTAGGAGAAATCTGTAACGCGTTTCTATCTTCGTAGCGGCTATTTTCACTCTCTGTGTCAAAAGATTGATTTACCAGAGATGCATCTACGGCACCCCGAAATTGGATGTCAGCATATACGTTAGCACTAAACGCTACCGCCACAGCTGTCGCGATAAATGCCGGGCGAAATGTATTAATCCTTTCCACAAGCTGTCCTTTATCGCTGTCTATTCAGAGGGACCACTACCGTAGTAGTAGCCATAGTAATTACCATTATCGGCGCTTTCGTTAACAGCTTTGTTAACCACGAAACCCACCGCCATATCAGGGTTGAGCCTGTCGACGATATTATTAATATCGTTTAACTTGGTTCGGCCCTCCTCAGTAACTATAACCGCCTGACCGGCAAAACTCGCCAGTACTGCTGATTCATTAATACCAATTAATGGTGGGGTATCGATAATGACAATACGATCAGGATAACGATTGGAAAACTCATCAATCGTCTCGTTCATTCGTTCGCTGGCTAATAACTCAGTAGACAAATGATGCGTTTGACCAGCAGGGATAATTCTCAGTTTATCTACGTTAGTACGATAGAGCACATCAGAGATATCCTTGTTTTCATCCAACAGATATTCCATAAGGCCTTCGCCGGGATTTACCCTCAAGGTTCTGGTAACATTTGGCTTAAGAACATCAGCATCTACTAATAGAACGGTTTTATCCTGTTCTGCGGCAAAGCTTAACGCTAAGTTAATTGCTGTAAAGGTTTTACCTTCTGATGGGCGCGCGCTGCTCACCATAATGATGTTGCTGTTATTGAGTGTCTTCGACAGTGCGCCAAAAGCATTTCTTAGCAACTTACGCTTAATTTCCCGGTATTCTTCGTTAATTAATTTTCGAGCATTGCTGACAGAAACAAAGCCTCTTTCATCAAGTTCTTCGAGGTCTATGGTCAGGCGCAACGCCTCATTATCCGCATTAACTGCAGCCCCAGGCTTTGACTTTGCTGGTGTTGGCTTGGTTTTGACCTGTCCCTCTGTTACTGGTGTTTCAACAGGCAGATCAGTTTTTGCCGCCTGTTGTTTTTCCAGGGTACGCTCAATGGTAGATGATTTCTTGTCTTCCTGAGCACTCTCTGCTTGCTGAGCGGCCTGCCTGGCTGCAGCTTCTCTTTGGCGCTGCAAGGCTTTTTCTATTGTGTTATTAGCCATTATAGGAACCTCTCTACCAGGTTAACATGCGCTACTTCTGCTGCCAGCAGGATAGCATACATGGTTACAATTGCCCCGGAGGATAAGATAAACAGGAACACTCGTAAACGGTTTCTACGTTGGATCTGCTTCAGGTTTAAATGCGTCACCGCACCTAAAACCGGGAACGATGTAAGGGCTGTTAATTGTCTGCCACGGACCAGCACTGGCCTGATTTGACTGATAGCGAATGCTAGTGCAACACCCATACCGAAACCAAGAACAAGAATACCTGTATAATACACGAGTCGTTTAGGCCCCGTAGGTGTATCTGGCACCAACGGTGGTTCGATAATTCTAAACTGCAACTCTTCGGATGATACATCGGCGCGACGTGAAAGCTCTGCCGCTTCTTTTCTACGTAACAATTCTTCATATTTCTGCTTAGTAATACCGTAATCACGATTCAGAGCAGTGGACTCCGCTTCAATTTGCGGGACCAGATCAATTTTGTTTCTTAGTTCCTGAATTTTAGCTTCAAAATCACTCTCCCTGACTCGCAGCGACGCGATTTGACCTTCGAGACGGCTAATCTCAAGCTTTAATTCTGTGGCAAGCGGACTTAAGTTTGTATCGTCTCCGTCTTCGGCTGTTTCGCTAAAGTAAGCTTTCAGTTCATCCTGGCGCGATTGTTCGAGCGAAGCTAACAAGCTCTTAGCTTCAATCACATCGGGATGCTTATCGGTAAATCGCAACTTCAACTGATCGATCTTCTCTTCCAGAGATTTGATTCTGTTATCGTAGCGGGTTGTAATCACCGGCGTGTTATCGCCCTGACGAACATCAAATCCATCAGTAGCCCGACCTGAAGTCATTTGGCTTTTAAGCGATGAAACTTGTTGCTGTAATTCTCTGATTTGCAATCGAGTGCTTTCCAGATTGCTGTTTGCTCCCTGGAGTGTCGAGTAGAATGAGCCCGAAACCGGTAATATATCATTGTAGCGACGCTGGAAATCAGCAAGGCGTTGTTCAGCTTCGATTAGGCGGGTTTCATATTCTGAAATCTGCTCATCCAGAAAGCGACTGGCAGTATCGGTATCCCTACGGTTGTTACCTAAGCTTCCCTCAAC
This sequence comes from Marisediminitalea alba, assembly GCF_002993365.1. GTDB lineage: Bacteria > Pseudomonadota > Gammaproteobacteria > Enterobacterales > Alteromonadaceae > Alteromonas > Alteromonas alba. The sequence continues at coordinate 110,685 of NZ_PVNP01000051.1, read as the reverse complement.
GAACAAATCCAGTGTTTCCTGAACCACACGTTTAGCAAGTTCTGGATTGCGGTTAGAGTAGGAAATATTATAAATATTATTTCTGCCAGTTCTGTCCAGCCTGATATTTTTGCTAAGCGTATTAATCAGATTGGTGTAGCCCTCAGCAGTATTTACTGTAATGTCGAGGTCGGACTCCCTGGCGATAATCTCGATGTTGGAGCGACTTAACAGCGTCTGTGCCATCATCGCAATTTCTTGCTGAGGATTGGTTTGTATTGCTAAACCACTCAACAAAGGTTGAAGCATCGAGCGGGTGTCAACAAAGACAACAGCTTGAGACTTATAAACATCGGGCATCATTGCCACATAGCCAAATCCGATAGGGCAGATTAGCCACGAGCAAAGCATAATGTAGCGCTTTTTTAACCAAATCCCACGAATATAATCGAGGACCATCTCAATAGTTTGTTGCAGTTCCTGCATGATTTCGTCCGTTTACCGCTAATTAGACACAGTGATTACGATTCTGATTTCTAGAACCATGCTTCTGGAATAATAACGATATCACCAGGTAACATATCCACATTTTTAGAAATATCGCCATCGCGAATTAAGTCGTCAATGGCGATTTTGTATGTACTTTGGCGCCCATCCACAACTCGAATAAGCTTTGCATCGTTGCCGTCAGCGAATTCGGTCAAACCACCCACAGCGATCATTAAATCCAGCAGCGTCATATGCTCTGTGTAGTTAATTGCTGTTGGGTTGGTCGCTTCACCGATTACGCGAACCTGTTCGCTTAACGGACCTGAAAAACCGTTTACGCTCACGGTAACTCGAGGGTTGTTGATGTAAGTCGATAATTTTTCTTCGATTTCTCTTGCCAGCATTGTTGGGGTACGACCTGAAACATCCAGATCTTCAACCAGCGCAGTAGTAACCTTACCATCGGGACGAACCACGAAGCTTCCTGAGATTTCAGGGTTACGCCAAACAAAAATTGACACATTATCACCCGGGCCAATCAGATATTTGTAGTCATTAACATCCGTGGTGAGTGAGGGACGCGTGGTAGCCTGGGGTAGACTGCTGGTTCCACTACATCCGGTCAGTAAAGTTCCCAGTGCAGCCGCAGCGAGTAATAACCTGGTATTTACCTTTTCCATGCTTTTCTATCCTGTACTTAACAAATTAATTGACGGGTGACGTCTCAACTTATCAGACTTTTTGAGTCTGTTGTTAAAATTTAGTCACTAATATAATGCGATAGTGAGCAATTAGTCTATCTCATTCAAAAAAAATGTCATATCATAAATCCCGACAGCGGAAATTACGTCAATAACAGGCTGGTAAAAGACAATATGGCAGTTGCAAAAAACAGACAGAATAAGCGTTCTAACGCGTTGGTTATCACAGAAGCTTTGCTTGTTTCGTATGTGGGTTACATTACCAGCTTTATTTTGGTTCAGCTAAACCTGATTGCTGAACCTGATATCGAAAATCTGACAATTAATATCTTTCTGATCACGCTTTCAGTGCTGCTTTGCTCATTGTCTGTGGGTCTTTATGAAGCAAAGCTCCGAGAGACCTTCAGGGGGATTATCCGGCGTATCTTTGTGAGCTTGGGCCTGAGCTATTTTATTGTCGAAATTCTCACCGGCACTCTGTTTGCCTCGCTGGACATGCACTCTTACTATCTGCCCACCGCAATATGTCTGAATATTATCGCGCTGGTTTTTTTCCGATATTTTACTAATCGTCTTGGTTTGTTGGGACTCGGTCGTGTTCGTTTGGTTGTACTCGGAGCCGGAGAACGGGCATCGATTATAGAAAAGCGGATGCGACGTGATGTCGACCGTTTGGGTTTCGAACTACTTGGTTTTGTGCCCGTGCCGGGAGATAACCGGGAAGACGGGATAAAAAATGAAAAGATCATCCACGTTAAAGTAGATGAAAGTCTGCGTAATTTTGTGGTTGAAAATGACATTGAAGAAATTGTAATCGCCTGCGACCAACGACGGGGTACATTGCCAATAGAAATTCTGTTCGATTGCCGTTTACGCGGTATCGAAGTCACGGATTTGCTGGATTTTATGGAACGGGAAACCGGCCAGATTGCGGTAAACCTCATGTACCCGAGCTGGGTCATCTATTCCAACGGTTTCCATTCGCAAAACTATCTGCGTGATGCGCTTGACTATTCGATGAACGCAGTGCTTGCGTTGTTTGTTTTGTTCTTTACCTGGCCCTTTATGCTTATTACAGCGATGATCATCTACCTTGATGATGGACGCAGAACGAAAACCTCAGTGTTCTATAAACAGGAGCGTGTTGGGCAAAACGGGCGGTTATTTAAAATTATCAAGTTTCGCAGTATGCGGCCCGATGCCGAAAAAGACGGGGCAAAGTGGGCAACCAAGAACGACAATCGGGTTACCCGCATTGGTGCTTTTATCCGTAAATACCGAATCGACGAATTACCTCAATTGATCAACGTATTCAAAGGCGAAATGTCTTTCATCGGACCACGTCCGGAGCGCCCGGAGTTTGTTGAGCAACTGGTCAAAGAAGTGCCATATTACAACCAACGCCACAACGTTAAGCCCGGCTTAGCCGGCTGGGCGCAGCTTAATTATCCTTATGGGGCAAGTGTTGAAGACTCCATGGAAAAGCTTAAATTTGATTTATATTACGTAAAACACCAAAGTCTGCTGTTGGATATCCTAATTTTGATAAGAACTGTTGAGATTGTTTTGTTCGGAAAAGGGCGTTAGTTGTGAGTGTTGCAGACTCTCGCTTAAATGCAATGACAGTAGATGTGGAAGATTATTTCCAGGTGTCCGCCTTTGAGTCGGTTTTTACGCCTGATGACTGGCCGGATATTCCTCTGAGAGTCGAGGATAACACCAACAGACTACTGGATATTTTCGCCGAAAATAATGTTAAGTCGACTTTCTTTACCCTCGGTTGGGTGGGAAAGCGCTGCCCGAACCTGATTAAGCGGATTGTTGATGAAGGGCATGAGCTGGCGAGTCATGGCTTAAACCACAGGCGTGCGACGACTATGGACCGGCAAGCCTTTGTTGAAGATGTACAGACCAGTAAGACGATTTTAGAAGATGCTGGCGGCGTTGCGATAAAAGGCTACAGAGCACCTAGTTTTTCTGTGAACGATTCCAACCAATGGGTTTATGAAGTCCTGGTAGAACTTGGTTTTACCTACTCTTCAAGTACTTATCCGGTAGTGCACGATCTTTACGGTGTTCCCGACTGGCCACGCTTCAAGCACCAAAGACCTGAAGGCATTACAGAAATTCCGGTGCCGACGATTATCAAGAAAGGTAAAAACGTAGGCATCGGCGGCGGTGGTTATTTTCGTTTGTACCCTTATTGGCTGTCCAGAAAGCGAATTGAACGGTTTATGCAGACAGAGTCTGCACCCTATAGTTTTTATTTTCATCCATGGGAAATCGACCCCGACCAGCCTCGAATTAACGAGGCGCCTCTGAAGTCCAAGGTTCGCCATTACATTAATTTGAGTAAAATGGAAGGCAAACTAAAACAACTCTTGGCTGACTATCGCTGGGGTACAATGCAAGACGCTTACGAACTTAAATAATATCGCGGTGGTAAATCATGCAGGAGCAAGCAGTCGCAGGTAACAGCAATAAGGAAATAAACAAGGCCTTCACCGCCGCAATGGTCCCCGTGATTCTGGTCTTACTGGGTTGGGCAGCGGTATTTCATCAGGGGTTGGTTACTGCTGTTTCCATTTGGTACAACTCCGATATATTTAATCATTGTTTATTCGTCATCCCCGGTACTTTTTTCCTTATTTATCTCAAACGCAAGGCGCTGCTGGCACAGCCAGTAAAGCCCAACTACTGGGTGATGGTATTAATTCTACCGGCTATCGTGCTTTATGGCATCGGCTTGGCCGGGGACGTGCAACTGTTTATGCATGCCGCTATGTTTGGCTTGTTACCGTTACTTATATGGATGGTGCTAGGTAACAAAGCAGCCTGGCAAATTTTATTCCCATTAGTGTTTATACTCTTCTGTATTCCGGTTGGGGAAGAATTGGTTCCTTACTTACAGCAAATCGCTGCCACTTTTTCAGTGGATCTACTGGAGCTTTCAGGTATCCCGGTTTTTCGCAGTGGTCTGTATATTGAAATCCCCAAAGGGCGTTTTCTGGTGGCGGAGGCTTGCTCAGGGATCAGCTTTTTCATTGCCTCCCTAGTGATAGGTTGCTTGTATGCCTATCTCAACATGTATAGCGCAAAGCGTCGTTTTGTTTTTGTTTTGCTGTCTGTTATTTTTCCCATTGCAGCAAATATTGTCCGGGTTTACGGCATTATACTGATCGCACACTTATCTGACATGAAATATGCTGTAGGTGCGGATCACCTGATCTATGGTTGGTTTTTCTTTGCTTTTGTTATTATATGTTTAATCGGCATTGGTGAGTTACTGCGTGAGAAAGTGCCGGCGCAAGGCGATGACAAAGAGCTTACTATGCAGCCCAGAGCACCAATAAGTGCAGCAACTAGCGGCTTAATTGCTGTTGGCGCGATATTATGCGTAGCAGCTGGCTGGTATCAGTTTATCGCTAGCGCTAATCCAGAAAAGCAAGTACAGCAGTTTGAGTTTGCAAATGACCCGCAGGTCAAACCGCTAAGCGAAGACGAAGTTTACTGGTTAGCGTGGAAGGCTAAATTTCGCTCGCCCACAGTTGAGCAGTATCAGCAACTCACCACGCCTTATGTTTTCCCCATTACTGTCTACCAGGCATTCTATGCTGCAGGGGACGGTGAATTGGTAAGTTCGTTAAATCGTCTTTATGATCAGGACCGTTGGACCCGGGTAGAAGTCATAGATCTACCTATTTCAAATGAGAACCCATTTGCTTTGGAGCTAGTTTCTTCACCTGCCGGTAAATTGCGGCTGATAGCCAGCTGGTATGTGTTAAGTGATCAAACATTAGCAGGTAAGCAACAAACCAAACTACAGCAAATCTTCAGCACGCTCGGCGGGGAGCCTGCCCATGGCGCAGTTGTAATTATGTCCATGGAAGTTGAACGGCGCTTTCTGCAAGCGCAGCAAAAGTGGTTCATTGACAAAGTGTCTCAGTCATACCCCGAACTCACGCAGCAATCGCGTCTGGCCGGTAACTAACTGTGTCCAAACGCGTAGGCAGTCTGCAGGCCCTGCCTGGCTGGTTAAACCGTTTAGTGGTTTGGAGCCAACGGCACGATGTTAAAGGCAAGTACGCTTTTTATCGATGGATGTGTAAGCACTATTCAGATAGCTATGTGTGTTATAACTTCGACCAGGCCAGCTTTGTTCTGCCGGTTGATGAGTGGTGCTTTTGGCTTGAGGGTGGACCGGATAATTACTATATGGACGAATTTGGTCCGTTTTGCAATCTGCTCAACAAGCTGGGTCCCTTTTCTTTTTTTGACCTAGGGGCTGATATAGGCACTGTGAGTGCATTGGTATCGAGAAACTGTGCCGGGTTGCAGAATATTGTGGCCTTCGAACCTAATCCAGGCTCTTATGCCATGCTTTGTCATAACCTGGCTGCTCTGGAAGTCCCGGCTAGGGCGGTAAATCAGGCGGTTTCTGACTTTGACGGCATGGTGAGTTTTACCACTGATAATAGCCAAACTGGCGACCATGAGGGCCATATTATGCCGGGTTCCACAGGAGATACCAGGGTAACCTCCCTCGATAGTTATCTGGCTGACAATGTTGTTACCCTGGCAGATATACTGGTGCTCAAAATTGATGTGGAAGGCCAGGAGATCCCCGCCGTAAAAGGATCATTGGCAAACATTCAGCGTGCCTCTGGCGCAGTGCTTTTGCTGGAGATACATCCTGAGGTACTGGCTTCTCAGGGGCAAACGCCCGAAGATATGTTTGGCGAAATTGAGTCGATACTCGAAGTGAATTGGTTTGTACCGAAGTTTGCCCAACAGAAAGTTGACAGACAGCAACCTTTTTTTAACCAGTTTCCAGCACAGCAATACGACGTGATAGCACTAACACCATCTCTGGACTATTTACTTTAATCCCTAATCGGGTAAAGCGTATCAAACACCTGTTGTTGATAATGCGCGGGGAAGCGTTTTATGATGGTTCTTTTCAGGGCCGGCGACAGTTCGGCTAAGCGATAATTATCATTTAATTCGGCACTTCCGCTATTTCGCTTGCGGATTTTTTTATTCGTGCCGTTTTCGGCAATCAAAACGCCCTGAGTAGCTTCAAATCGGTATTCAATGGCATTGGGGTAGCCGTGATGCTGGATCACCCGGTTTTGCTTAACCATGGTGCCAGGGGAAGACTCAAGAATTATGCCGGCATCGGCATAAGGGTGATTATTATCGGCGTGATAAACTATGTTGCCGGTAATTAACCCGCCCTGATTACCTCTGCCTCCCATGCCAAAACCAATACCGCGGTCGCTGTTGATTATAATATTGTTGACTACCTGATTGTGAGCACTGTTATTCCACAAGTGAATAGCATGCTCAGCCACTTTGTCTGCGGGGCTGGCTATGCCAAAAAACTGGTTGGACTCGATTCGCCAGTGCTGACCAAGGTGTAAGTCCACGCCACCAATGTAATACTGTGGCCCTATGCCCTCAGTGTATCCGAAAGTGCAATGACGAATAATCCCGTGGTCTGCCGCAACCTGGCTATTGGCCCGATGACTAACTTTGAGAAGCTGTTCATAGGCATTCTGTAACACACAGTGCTCAATCACGGCATGGTCGGCATTAGCTTCGCCTACGATCTGGATAATATGATGAGGGGCTGATTCCGCGGTTAAGCCTGAAAATCTAAAGTGGTGTCCGGTTACCCTGATAAGATTTTTAACCCGTTTTGATGGGGCCATTCCCGCGCCACGCAGAATAGTGGTGGCGGGATCGCCTGATGCTGACTTCAATGCAACATGATTGCCAGTAATATTGAGGGTCGAACTGAGCTGATAGATACCATCGGCAATAAGAATAAGTGTATTGCCTCGCTGGTTGGCTTGTTTGACAGCTTTGTAAAGCCCCTGTTCGGTATCAACTTTAACGGTATATTGATATTGCTGAGAGATAGGTAAATCATCAGCCTGGCATAAAGAAGCGAATAGCGTTAGAAAAGCCAGGCGGACTATGCGTTGCATACTATGACTTCCCGGCAGGCTTGCGGCTGCCGAGCACTTTAGCCGGATTACCGCCCACAATGGCATAATCTGGTACCGGGTTGATAACTACACTCCCTGCACCAATCACACACTTTTTACCGACGTCGGCCATCACCAACGCCCCGTTACCCAGCCAGCTATCCTCGCCAATAGTCACCTGAGTAAAAACGCCACCTTGTTCACGTAAGGGGGTGTCCGGGTCAGAGAAATTATGCTGTCCTTTGCCGCTCATAATATGCACGGCGCTGCCTAATAAGCAGTTTTTTCCTATGGCGCATTTGCCTATATTGCATTGTGGCCCGATATAGGTACCTGGGCCGATTTGTGTGTCGTGTTGGGAGAATAAGGTACCGAAACCGATAACCAGTTCCTGACTGGTGTGCTTAAAGATGAGTGAGTAGAACGCAGCTCTTAAATAGACGCCCAATATTCCCGGCCACAAACTCATTAACTGTGACCAACTGGTAGTCGCCTGATCGGCACCCATTAATGCACTTTGTAGCTTAAATAACAGATAAAAGGGCAGAGAAAGGATCACGAACAATAGCCGTAAGAGCATTTTGACAAAGGCTTTCATTGAGGCGTCGCCTTATCGTTGTCGAGCAGTTGTAACAAAGGGGTCAGAATGCCGTCCCAGGAATAGTGTTCGTTGATAGTTGCCAGGGCACTATTGCGAACAGTCTGGTAGTGGTGAGGGGCTGCCATTAATCGTTTGATGGCATTAAACATATCATTTGGCTCGTCACCGACCTCAATATTTTGCCCCGGCGTGCACTTTATACCTTCAGCTCCCATCGAGGTACTGACCACCGGTAAGCCGCACGCAAAGGCCTGCAGGATTTTGTTCTGAATGCCGCGGGCTATCCGAAATGGCGCAACAAATATGTTGCTCTCATGGAAGTAAGGTAAAATGTCTTCAACAAATCCAGTGACTCTTACATTGTCTACGCCTTGCAACCTGGCGATAGCCGGGGTTGGGTTCATGCCGGCAATAGTCAGCGTAGCATCGGGCCAATAGGTTAACACGCTCGGCCAGACCTCGTTATAAAACCACAACATAGCATCTACGTTAGGCGTGTAGTCCATTACACCGGCAAACAACAAATGTGGTGTTTTTACCTCAGTTGCTTGAGTCGCCGGATAAAATTCAGCCGGGTCAATGCCATTGCCAATAGATAACACCTCGGCTGCAGGATTTCCCGCTTGCTGTTTGTACAAATTAGTTTCTGGTTCGGCAACAAAAAAGCAAGCATCAAACTGTTCTCCAACCCGATTTTCAAGGCGTCTGACTAAACTGGCTTCCCGCTGATAAACCCAACGCATTGGCGGTTTGGTGTTGCGTGAATACTGAAGCCACTTGTGAGAATCCATGTCCATAAAATCCATGATAAGGCGGGGCCGCCTGGCTTTTTTTGCTAATGCCGTGGAACGGAAAACATAATTCGCCATACTGGAAGCAGTACAAACAATGGCATCAATATTTTGCCGCTCTAGTAAATCATCTATTTGTTTCTGTAATCCGCTACTGTAAAAATGCGCTTCACTCAAAGAGGTGTTACCGGCGATACCACTCATATAACGAAGCAGTTTGTGACTAAGCGCTTGACTAAGCGTGTGGCAGCCATATTCTTGCTCCAGTCTTTTGAAGTAATCGAGTTCGTCCGATTGTTCGTAAGGGGCAGCTACAGTTACTTCTATGCCATTACTGCGCAAAAAGTTTATCTGGTGGAAAGAGCGTAGTTTCTCTCCTTTATTTGGCGGAAAAGGTATCCGCTGGGCAAGGTACAAACAGTGCAAGAGTGATCTCGTTTAGTTGTTATAGGCATATGTTTTGATTAGTGTATTATGCTTTCTGGTGAATAAAAAGCCATAACGGCATGTGAATAAGATTTCTGACACAGGCAGTATCTGAACGATTGCCGTTTGCGTCGCAAGCGGTTTATAAATGCCCTTGCGAAGCAAATGCTTATTTACACTTTCCCGAGCCAACGCTATTCTGCAAAGAGTTGGTATTTCAATCATTTTTCGGAGTAACAATTGAAGACGCTGGTACTAACTCAGAACTTTCCGCCTGCATCCGGAGGCAGTGGTCGTTGGTTCTGGGAACTCTATTCACGTTTAGGCAGCGATTACATTGTTGCGGCCGACGAGATGGCCAATTCTGAGGTATTTGATTCCAACGCGCCAATGGCTATTCATCGTCTGCCGCTTTACAGTCCACAATGGGGCGTAGCTAATCTGCAAGGCTTAAAATATTACTGGCAGTCGTTCAGATCGCTCAGGCGATTAGTGAAAGAGCAGGACATCAGCTATATCCATTGTGGCCGAGTCCTGCCTGAGGGGCTGATGGCATGGATACTGAAGAAAACTCTGGGCATACCTTACCTGTGCTACGTGCACGGTGAAGATCTGGAAGCCAGCGCTTTATCCCGCGAATTAAACAGCCTGACCAAACTGGTGATGCGCAGTGCCGATAAGATAATCTGCAACAGCCACAACAGTGCCAATATTGTTAGTCGCGTGGATGACAGTGTGAATCATAAAGTCACAGTAATGCATCCGGGCGCTGACACAAACAAGTTTTATCCGGTTGAAAATAAAGATGAGGATTTTCTCTCCTCCATGGGGTGGGATGGGAAAAGTGTCATTCTGACGGTTGGTCGATTGCAGGCTCGTAAAGGCCAGGACAAAATGATTGAAGCCATGCCGGAGATTTTAAAGCGCTGCCCACAGGCTCACTATGTAATCATCGGGCATGGTGAGAGCCGTGCTCATCTGGAGCACTTGATTGAGTCGCTGGGGTTACAGGATCACGTTCAAATGCTAACGGATTGTGACGATGAAACCATGATTAAATGCTATCAGCAATGTGATGTGTTTATTCTGCCCAACCGAACAGAGGGGCAGGACATTGAAGGTTTTGGTATGGTACTTGTCGAAGCGCAGGCCTGTGCAAAGCCGGTCATTGCCGGTGATTCAGGCGGCACTAAAGAAACGCTGCTTGCCGGTAAAACCGGTGAAATTGTCGATGCCACCAACGTAAGTGTTCTGGCCGACGTTATCACTTCATTTATACAAGACCCGGCTCGCTGTGAAGCCTATGGTATAGCAGGTCGTAAACATTCAGTTGAGGCCTTTGACTGGGACAATGCGGCAAAAAACGCCCGCTCGGTGTTTGCTAAAGGCTAAGACCGGGCGAGTTGACGATACAGTGTCATCATCTGTCTGGCGGAGTCCTCCCAGCCAAATGAATGGCAGTGAGTGAGTCCTTTTTCTATCAGCTTTTGTCTTAAATGTGAGTCATTTATCAGCAGCAGGATCGCCTCACCCAATGCGCCCTGAGTTTCTATGTCTACTTTGATTCCAGCATCGCCTGCCGCCTCAGGCAGAGAGCTGTTGTTGCCAGTGATAACCGGCACACCATAGGACATTGCTTCAAGGATAACCAGGCCAAAACCTTCATAAAGGCTTGGGTACAGGAATAGGTCGGCATGCTTATACAAGGTGTGACGCTCTTCATCAGAGATAAAGCCAGTCAGTAAGACCCTATCATCTAGCCCGTATTCAGCAATTTTTTGCTCTACTGTATGTTGTGATTCAGCGGGTGCGCCGGCGATAATCAGCCTATGCGGTATTTTTGAACTGACTCTGGCAAATTCATCAATCAGGTATTCAACGTTTTTGCGAGGCTGAACGGTACCTATAAACAGTAAATATGGGGTAAGGGAAGCGATAGGGTGGTTCAGGATAGTACTGGATTCACTCGCCTCTCCTGGGTTTGGTTCATAGCCCTGATAGATCACCGAAGTTTTTTCTGCTGCTGCGCCCTCCCTGATAATGTCATTAGCAGTAGACTCAGACACAGCCACAATATGAGTAGCCCTGGCTATATTTTCAAGTGTGGTTCGTTTAAGCATTCTGTCGAGACCTTCGCCATGCACCTTCATGTAAAAATAGGCGATATCATGAATGGTCAGGACTGTTGGTACTTTACCGCTCACTGGCACTGAGTGATTGGGGCCGTGAAAAACGTCTATGCCGTCTAGTTTCATAACCAGCGGCAGGTAATATTTCCACCAGACACTGGGATGTTCGCTAAGCAGGTTTACCGGCGTCCACAGCGGACGGTGTTTGACCTGTTTATGAGCGGTTAGCCAGTCTAACTTCTGCTCCCCGGGCTGACGCTGGTAGTAAAGGTAGTAGGTAGTATCAGGGTGGTTCTGGCTGACAAGCGTTTCGACTAATTTTTTTACATATCTGGATATCCCGGTATGGAATTGCGCTTTGACTACTTCAACGAAAATGCCGACCCGCATTGTGAATATCCCTCTAGTCTATTAGTTTAGGCTTGTCACCAACGAAGAGCCATTGTTGCAGACAACAAAAAAATAAGCATCGGTTTTTTTAGCGTTATTTGGGGAGTTTTGTTGCAATAAAGTTACACGCCATAATTAAACCAGCCTGTTTATTTAATCAACCTGCTTTTAGGGATAATAAATTGGCTAAGCCATATGATAGTGATATAAAAGACACTTAACTTTTTCATCCGTTCTGCAGGAAATTGATTTGAATCCCGCAAATTTTCAGAATACCTGGGTAGTCTTTTGTCTCTACTCACAGGAAAGAGCGATCAGAAACTATCAGCAACTGGAGGCGCTTCTGGAAATATTACTCAGAAGTGGTGTGCAAGGCATTCTTTTGGTTGACAATTCATCCGGGGCACTTAACGCTGAAATACATCAGTTTACTTGCTTATCTCCAAAAGTTCGGCAAATATCCGGCTCTAATAAATACGGAGAGTTTTCTGCGTGGGTGGAAGGTATAGAGTACATCGTTGAGGAGCACGGTGCTAAGTCTTTCATATTGTTTAACGACACCGTTTTTAGTCATTTTAAGTTGTTTTATTGGAAAATCATCAACTTCCTGGGTCAAATTGAGCGTTATTCTATGTGTGAAACGCCAATTCAATTGGGAGAAACGGTTAATTTACCCTACCAGTCTGCGGTAATGGGGGTTTCTCATAACCATTTTGTCAGATCGGCCCTATTTTATTTGAATGAGCCTGCCAGTGGTTTATTCGTTGCGGGGTGTAATAAAGTTTTTAAACAGGCAGAAGGTGCTTTTCGCGAAACGAATAGCTTTGAAATGTTGAAGCATTTTTTTAACGAATCCGGTGTGTATCATGTTGGTAGGTGGCTGTTTTCCGGGGGATGGTATGGTTCCAAACCCTACGATCAATTTGAGCCTAGGTTACTGGAGCTTAAAGTAACCGCGATAGCCTGTGAGCACCTAACGTCCGCAACCTGTATTCAGCATGGGGGAAAGGCGGCGGATTCTAACTTACAGCGTAATTTTAAATTGGCTGAGCAGTTACGCTTAATGACAGCACTGCTGGTGGGCAACCCGTTGTTTTCATTTAAAATGCTTAGAAAATTAAAAAGGAAATAACCGATGGTTATGATGACTCTGCCAAAAACAGCCCTACGTAAATGCTCAAAGGCGGTGTTGCGTTGTTATTAATGAAGGTGTGAATATGTTCGTATTTGTGTGTCCAATTCGTCATCCGGCTTCGTCAAATGATTATGGCAGTATTCTGACTTTTCTAAATAACACCATCGAGTCTTTAAATGCTCAACAAACAGACCGACCTTTCAAAATTATTGTTGTTTGCAATGAAGTTCCCCCTGCCCCTGAAACTTTTAATAATACTGAATTTGTCGCGGTAGATTTTCCGCCACCCGACATGAATAAGGGGGCTCAGGTTCCTTTAGATTTAGTGAAAGATGATAAAGGGTGTAAAATTTCGATTGGATTGCTTTACGCCAAACGTTATTCGCCCGATTATGTCTATGTAATAGACGGTGATGATTGGTTTAATATTGATACTATTGAACACGTATATAAGTCTTCAGCCAGTGATTTGTTCTATGCAAATTCAGGGTATGTAGTAAATTTGGCAGAGAAGACTTTTTTGAAAAAGTTTGGCCTTTGTCGCTACTGCGGTTCGGTTTACATCTACAGCTTTGCTGTGCTCATGAAACTTTCCGGCTTATCCCATCTGGAGTATAGGCAGGGTTTGAATAAGGAGACAATCTATGAAGCCGTCGACTCCTTCTTTCTAAAGCAGATACTTGGTAATCATCGTCATCAACTTCACACTTTTCGTTCTAAAGGCCTGCAGGTGCAGGAGCTGTTAGTTCCTGCCGTGGCGTGGATTCTTAATACCGGCGAAAATCACTCCGCACAAAATCCGGGTAAATACGGACTGCCATTATCAAAAAGTTTTCTCACACAATTTGGCATTCGCTCAATTGAGGCTAGCGAAAAGCCGATAGGGCTAAATAAGAGGGTGAAAGCCTTACTTGAGAGCTTACAATCTTATATTGGTTGGCGAAGCACCGATAAAAAGCAAACCATGATTTAGCGATTTTTGTCAGGCTCAGCAGGGGGCTTTTTGAGTTACCCCAATAAAGTTGTCACAGATTGCCGTACTTCCAGCTATCAGGGACTTTGGTTCCAATTTGCTTTTCAAGTTTGGCTATGTCTTCAGCAAAGTACGGGTAGTATTTGGCATTTTCGTTAGCCGAGGGCTGGTTTTTAGTGACCAGTCGATGCTTGTAGGCTTTAAACCAAGCGGTTTTTTTTATGTTCAGGATAGACCTTCCCCAGGCTCGTTTATGCAGGTAATTTTGAATTAGAGTCAGCCTTCTGGCGACTTTTTTGCTGCCAAAGCCAACTGAAGATGCATTAAAATTTCGAGTAGCACTTTGGGGGGTAAAGGAAGGATCCACGCCAATGAAAGCGAAAACTTCCTGAATGAGCTTTAATGGTTCGGTTTTGATACGATCAAAAAATACGACTTTGATATTGTCAGGATTAAACCGACTAAACAAGTATTCTACCTGTTCACCATACAAGCTCTTGGTAAATATAACGGATTCACTGGTGAACACATCATCAAGCGAGGTGATATCGGTGACATTCCTCTCTTTATATAAAGAATAAGAGCTCCTTGTACGCTCAACCGGGTTTCGCAAAATAATGATTAATTTAGCATTCGGACAAGCTTTAGATATGCCATCGATGGCCGTCCGGGAGGACAAATAATCTGGTGTTATTTCACCACACACCTTTGCCTGCTCGGTAAATTTCGCCAGATAACTGTCTAGCTCACTTAAAGGCCGTTTATTAAAAAACTGCATTTCTTTTTGCGGCATAAATATTTCGGGGTGCTCAAGAAAGCACTCAAACATCCAGCTCGTACCCGACCGCTGCGCACCAATACCAATAAAGTGAGGGGGAGAAGTAATCATTTTTTGTCAACTCAAATTATGAGCGGGTAGTGTAACACTCTATTATTAAACGTAAAGACTATGATTTTTACATGAAAATATACGTGATAATACGTTCATGTAGGGCGTAATACTTAAAATTCGCGTTCTACCCTAATAATTCGTTGCTACTTGACTCTGTCTGAGGTTGAATATGTAACGGGATTTAAACGGGACTTGCCGTATCCTGTTTGGCAATATATTTAATGGACTGCTGAGAATTACTAAGCATTTTAGCTAAGTGAACACAGAGCCCTCACCGTGTTTCAGGTTGTGGTATGGTAAAAATTGCGCTTTATTTAGCACTGATTGTCAGCTTTTTTATGATATTCAATGCACCCTGGGTTGCAGCGCTGGTTTATTCCATCGTTTCTGTAATGCAACCGCAGTATATTTGGTTTTGGGCTTTCGAAGACTTCTCAGCTTTTAAGGTGTCGGCCGGTATTACCATTATTGCCTGGGCGTGGCATGTTTTGAATGGGAATATTCGCTGGGATGTGTACAAGTCAGGTCAATTCAAAGGTGTGGTTGCACTCACCATAATATTTCATCTCTCCAATGCGTTGACGCCTTATGAAAGTTACTTTTCACTGGTAAGCGGCGATCTGGTGGTGGATATATTTACAACCATCGCTATTATGTACTTTTTTGTATTGCCGCTGATCAACCAGGAAAACACGATCAAGTTTTTCGGTTTCATGTTTATATTCATTACGGTCTATTATGCCTACTGGGCAAACGACCACTATTTAAGTGGCAATTGGTCACAGTTCGAGGGCGGGCGCTTATTGGGGCCGCGGCGTAGTCCCTATAAAGACGGCAACGTTACGTCTATCGTGTTAACCAGCGGTCTTGCTTTTGTTATGTTTGGGATCCGTTATTTCAAACAAAAGTGGCTCAAGTATGCTTTGATTATGACAATTCCTTTTATCTGGCATGCTTTGATTCTTTTCGCTTCTCGTGGTGCATTGTTAAGCGCCGCCTCTGTGACGTTGTTTTTCGCTTTGGTGGTAAAGTCCAAATCACTTAACCTGGTTATGGCAATTGGGTTTGTCGCTATGCTGGTTTATCAGGGGGGGATGCTGGTGCAGCGTACTTCCAGTACCGTTAGCCAGGCCCAGTCTTCGAGTAGTGGTGATGAGCCGTTGAATCCTCGTCTGGTTTCCTGGTCTGTTGGCATAGGTATAGCCTTCGAATATCCTCTGCTCGGAGCGGGGCCACAGAGATTTCAATATGCATCACAGCAACTTTATCCGGGTAAATCGCCTCATGTAGCGCACAATACGCTAATTAACTTTTCCGCAAATACGGGACTAATTGCCGGTTTGATTTATCTTTCTTTCTTTTGGGTTTCATATAAGCAATACAAGTTTGTCAAACGATTTGCCGAAGATAACTCTACGTTCGACTACATAAATTTATCTTGTATGGGAGGCTTAGTTGGCTTCTTTGTCGGGGCGTTTTTCCTTGATTTAATTATCTTTGAACCGTTTTATTTTTTATTAATTCTAATCACGGCTAACTATTACATGGTTAAGAATGCGGTAGAGAATAACACCGGTATTGAGGGGATCCGTATGGCAGACCTCAGTGAAGATGATGCCAGTAACACTCAGAAGGTCACGGCATGAATGGACTTAAATACAATATAGTCATGTTCGCTTATAACGAGCAGGATAATATTGAAACTTCTATAACAAGTGTCTTTAATAGTACCGATGAATATTTGCATCGCTTTTATGTTATCGCCAATGGTTGCACTGACAACACTGTAAGTGTGGCTAACGCGGTAAAGCAAAAACTCAATTTTAATGAGCTAACAGTCCATGAAATTGAGCTCGGCGATAAATGTAATGCGTGGAATACCTACGTACATGAACTGGCAGATGAAGTTGCAGTGCATTTCTTCGTAGATGCTGATGTACGTTTCTCATCAGACTGTTTTCCCAAAATGGCGGAAAAACTTCATGCCTCGCCGGAGCAAACCGTTATTATCGCGGGAATGCCCCTTAGTGGCAGAAATCTGGACTTTTATCGCAGCCTGGTAATTGAACGCGCTTGTTTCTTTGGTAATCTTTATGGCATGAAGTGGTCTTACATAAAGCGGATTCGGGAAAAACCGTTTTACCTGCCGATTGGATTGAATTGGATTGATTCGTTTTTGACAAAAGCTGCGAATACCAATTTGGCTTTCGGTAAGAAAAACTTACCTAACAGAACGACTTGGTTAGAGGGAGTAGGATATGACTTTGAAAAGTTGTCGGTGTTTAAGCTCAGCGACATCCGCCTGTATAAAAACCGAATAGCCCGGTATGAGCTAGGTAAGATTCAGGAAGTGTTTCTTGACCAACTGCCTTGCGAACAATGGCCACGGGATATGACCCCTATTAATGAACAAATTGAAGCTGATTTCGACCAGTTGGCAAAGCACCTGGGGCCGATTAAAAAGCGGATGGTGAGAAAGCGCCTGACACGCTTATTGAATAAAAAACGAAATTCAGCCTAACCTTCTGATTCCTAGCTTTCTTTTTAGTTTAATTGAGTTCCTAGTTCGAGTTATTACCCTATGCTAACTGCCCGCTCCGGAATTATAGCCAGCGCATTGTCTGTCCTGACACAGGTGACGCGGCGCATGGTTGGTGTTGTAAGCCTGATTATTCTGGCTCGGATCCTGACTCCCGAAGACTATGGTCTTGTTGCTATTGCACTGTTGTTCCTTAATTTTATAGATGTTATTTCAAGTACTGGCGGAGACAGTTACCTGTTAAGCCGGGAAGAATTGAGTGACGATTTGGTTTATACCAATTGGACACTTAACTTCATATTGAAAGGTAGTCTGGCTGTATTACTTGCACTCTCCAGTTATCCCATTGCCCAATATTATGACGATCCTCGCTTGATGCCGGTTATTCTGGTGCTTAGTTTACAGTCATTTATCGCCCAGTTGGGCAGCCCGGGACTGATTTATAAAATTAAAAAGCAAGAGCTGGGGGCTATCACTAAATGGCAAATCATATCCCGGTTTGTAACAACTGGGATTACAATTGGCATTGCGGTTATCTATGAAACCTATTGGGCGCTGGTACTGGGCCAGTTCATGGTAACGGTCAGTCAACTTTTATCAGGCTATGTCATCGCGCCAAAGATGCCAAGATTCTCGTTAAAAAATATTCGTCCACAGTGGGAGTTTTCAAAATGGGTGTTGCCTCAGTCGATACTTAATTTTTTCAGAAGTCAACTGGACGCAATGTTTGTTACAGTCACCTTTGACAAGGCCATCGTTGGTGGATATAACTCAATGCGTTACTACGCTAACATTCCTACCACGATGTTTATCAATCCGGCCAGTGGTCCGTTGCTGACTCAGTTCTCTCAATTCAAGAACAATCCCAATTATTTTGAAAAGCAGTTACAGGTTGTACTGTTTTTCATGTCGATGATCACCGCGCCCATCATTTATCTAATGAACGCCCATGCCGCTTATGTCGTGGAATTAATTCTGGGGCAAAAGTGGGTTGAGTATTCGGACTTGCTGGCAATATTTGCTTTCTTTACCATTGTGATGACGCTTAACAATATCCTCAGCCAAATCGTGATGTTAAAGGATCGTACGAGGTTATTGTTTGGTTATTCCATATATTCCACAATCGCCCAGGCGATAATGTTTGCAACAGTTGATTTCACCAGCGTTAACCAGTTGGCGGAATATAAGGTGGCGCTTGATGTCTTTTCTGTGGTGTTATTCTTCACCATCGTAATATGGGCTTTTGTTGGCAAGCATGCGTACTTTGCGCTGGTAGCTCCGTTAGTGCCGTCTGTTCTGACAATATCACTTAGCGGACATCTGGCATTTTTGGTAATACCTACCGTTGATTCATTCTGGACGCTGGCCGGGCATTCATTAATCACGGCCGCTTTATTCGGTATGATGCAGCTTATGTTGATTTTAGTGCTACAAAGCAGGGTCTATTGTTTTGCCTACACAGTTAAATTAATGATGCCTGCCTGGCAAAAATGCCGGCGTATGGTGGGTAGTGCGTAAAAGAGCGAGTTTGGTAATATCAGTATTCAGGCTTAAAAAACTGGTCCAGAGAATAGAATGACAACGACAAATAAACTAACGAGATGGCTTGCAGCGGTTTTGGGGTTGTTTGGCCTGGCCTTGCTAGCTCTGAATCTCTATGGTTTTACCCAGGATTTAAGGCCTGATGGGCTGACACCTGAAGTCCTTAGGTTTGGTGAACAGGATCTTAGCCTTACACCGCCTGAGTTAGAGCAGGCAATCTTTCGTTTGCCAGGTGAAACGGATAAACAATATGCCAAGCGCCTGACCCTCGACCTAGCCGGCGGTATAGCCCATGTGGAGTGGGAGGCTTTTGATCCCGATTTGTTTCACCAGCGCGTGCCCGTATGGGAAAACTATATCCTCCATCTGATGGGCGTTGTGACCAGCATTCCGGAGTATCAGCGCTACCATTACGCAAACCCTTATCGCAGTATTGAACGTGGTATTGGTATTTGTGGTGACGCTTCTATGACGCTGTCAGGCTTGCTTGATGAACAGGGCATTGCCAACAAGATTATTACTGTGCCTGGCCATGTAATGGTAGAAGCCTATTTTGATGGTGAGCCACTCCTACTGGATGCTGACTTTGGCGTTGTGCTGGAGCAGGGCATCATGTTTTATGAGCAAAACCCACAGGCGCTGATTAGCGCTTACCAACAGCAATTAGGACGAGTGAATGATGGTGAGCTTATGATTGCCGGTAACCTGATTAAAGACGGGTTCAAATACTGGAACGGCACGTCGCACTTTATTACCAAAAAATATTACTTTGAGAAGGTTGCTTATGTGGTCAAGTGGGCTTTCCCTGTTACTCTGCTGCTCATCGCAATGGTAATGTGGCGTAAAACCGGACGACGGTGAGCCGGTTTTAACCAAGGTTTACTGCCAGTGGATCATCACCGGGTTGGTAAAGAACTGATAGTGATGCTGCTCAGGTTGAATGCTGCGTCCAAACCAACGCACCGCCGTAATGTTAGCATTGGCAGGCAGGCGTATCTCAAAGCTATGTTCCCGGCGCTGTGAATCAGGGAAAAATACTTCTGTTTGCACGCCATTCTCAGTCACTATCACTGCCGTAACCTCGTCCAGTGACGTTTTAAAGCCCTGCCAGTCTTTCTCATTCAGCGTCACGCTAAGTTTGGCGGTGAGTGGTAAACGAGGACTGTCGATCACGTTTCCAGCCTGAGCGAGTGTCTGCCCGTTGTCATTTTGTACCTGCGCACTCAATGAGGCGACAAATTTACCATGCTGGGCCCAGTAAATACCGCTGGCGAATCCGTTAAGTAGATCGTTGGTGCGGCGACTGCTGGCGTAGACGTGCGTGGTCGAAAACTCGCATGGCCAGTAGTCCATACGGGTATTATGGAAATCGGATGGTGCGCGAGCGGCAAAGGTTTGTAAGCCGGCCTGCAGCAGGGTGTCCCAATCATTGCCTGGAATAGCCACGGCAGGATCCCAGCCATGGCGGGTTTTAAACCGATTATTATAGGACCCGTTATCTTCACCACGCTTTTTCTGATGGCCCGGCGCACCGGAAAAGCCGATAACGTAAGGAGTCTGTGATCGCCATTTCTGCATGTCATGAGCATTTTCGCCGGGTTCTAAATCTTTGCGGCTGGGATGGTTATACATAACAACCGGCGGCGTCTCGCTGCTTTTAAACTGGCTATTCAACCATTCCAATGCCTGACTTTCATCAATAGTAGTGGATTTAGTTTTGCCATAATGATCATAACGGTCTCTGAACAGGCTGATAAGCCGGTCATGGTTCACCGATTCAGGAAACAGTAAGGTCATATGCTCGCGGCCGGCAAACGGTGGAATATTCCACTCCAGACCGGCAATCAGGGTTAAATCACTGAACTGAGACGAAGCATTGGCGAAATCCTGCCAGTATTCTGCAGAAAATACCCCTTTCAGGTTATGATCGCCGTGGTCGGTAATAGCAACGGCGTCACAGCCAAATTTACTGGCATTTTCTGCCAACTGCGTAATGCTGAAACGACCATCTGAAAACCTGGTATGGGTGTGCGTATCTACCTGAAACCAGTTACCGCTTTGGGTAATCTGACCGGCTTTAACAGGTCTGTCATAGGTGGCAGTCGTAATCGCTTGTTGGCGTTGCGACGTATCATTGGCGTAAACGGGCAAAGCCTGAATGCGGTTATCTATCCGCGCTTCCATTTCCTGATATCTTGGATCTGATTCACTGCCAAATACACTGGCAAAGGTTTCTTCACTCAGTCCCTCTGGCAGGTCGTGGAGTAACGGGATAAACTGACTTTCACTGTCGATACCGGCTAAAACTTCCTGCACACGGCGAGCGTTGGAGTCACTGGAGATGGCGAAATCGGCCAGTTCAACACCAGCTTTATCCGCAGTAAGATCCCGGAAACTGTATCCTGAGCCGCCTTTGGCAGAGTCCATCACTTCTTTGAGTTTGCCTATGTTAATACTCATTTGCTTTTCGCTGGCCAGCCGCAATGCTACTGAGTAAAAAAAGTGCAGCCGAAGGTCCATCCTACCTCGCAGGACATATTTTTTCGGCTGCATTAATGAGTAATCCACAGGCATAGCAACAATTCGCGCAAAGTCCGGAGCGCCAAAAGACATCGCCAGTGCCCACAAGGCCGCGAAGTTCTCGTCGGTGGGATCTTCAGATGCCGAACGGGTTTTTGCCAGCAAGAAGGTTTTTCCGATCATCTCTGCTGTCGTTGCAGTGCGCTCTGAATGTGATTGAATGTAGTCCAGATAAGTTTGAATGGTCTCGGTTTCTACGCCATTGATCTGCCGTAAATCCTGAACCATCTTAAAGGTGTCAGTGAGTCGTTGCTCAACCGCTGCTTTAAGGTTACCGGGCTTTTTGAAACGTACCACGACCTGGTTATTTTCCAGCTGCGTATTGGATAAAATATTATTCAGGGTGGTCAGTGCTTCTTCACCGAAAAGCAGTCGGGCGAGGCCCTTCGCGAAGTATTCAATAAGTTTACCGGGAACCGGGAGGCTGCCCAGCTTACACTGCGAAAATGTCATAGTGCCATTGAAATCAGGCATCAGCCAGCAACTGAAGTTAACATACACCACACCAGGGATAGTGGTCAGGGAAGAGGCGATAAGAATGCCATAGCTGCTGCTGTTTAAACGTAACTGCACCGCCGGCACGGTATAACTGACCGCATTTGATATGGCTTCAAGGTGGTCGGCTGTTACCGAAATACTGACGTCTTCCCGGGATGACATTAACGGCTTTAAAATCTTTGCGGCACCTGAGCGCGCCTGTGCAGCCTGGCTTGGCGTCAGGTTACTAGTGGGGATAACCAATGGCGAAAACGAAAAAATTAACGCTAGCAGGATAAGAATTACACTGTATTTGATGATCCGCCCTTTGCGCCAGAAGCGCTTCTTACTTGGCTTGTTTGCCGATGTGGGAGATTGGTTTGGCATAATAATGACCGTTTTACTGTTCGTCGTTTACGAGGCTAGCCGTTGGTAGATGCTGTTAAACGCATCACACATAGACGTTACGCTAAAGCGTGTGGCAAACCGGCTTTTTGCCGCGCTGGCAAATTTATCATACAGCGCTCTATCACTGACAATTTGTTGAATCGCGAGGGCAAAGGCCGTCTGATCGTCATTGCCCACCACCAGGCCGTTTTCATTGTGGGCAATTACTTCTTTATTACCCCCGGCGTCAGTGACGACGCAGGGTTTGCCGATAGACATTGCTTCCAGCAGCGTCATGGAAGTTCCCTCGCTGAAGGAAGACAGAAGAAAAATGTCCATAAGAGAGAGATATTGCGATGGCTGTGGCTGATAGCCGGTAAGTCTGACCGCATCGGCAATACCCAGCTCGGCGATTCGTTGCTCAATAGCTGAGCGCATCTCGCCATCGCCCACTATCACCAATACGGCATTTAATCCGGTATCCAGGCAGTCCTTGAAAGCGCTTAACATCATCAGGTGATTCTTAATGGGGTCAAAACGAGCAATGGTGCCCAACACAATTGTGTCTGGCTGAATCTTTAACTGCTCGCGCAAGGCGTCCAGTGATGACTGCTCAGCCGGCAACAGCGCCTGAATGCCATTGTAGATTACCGATATCTTTTTTTCGTTTAGGTTTTCGTGGGTGACCAACGCTTGCTTGGTGGCGGCGGAAATGGCCGTCATGCTGTCTGTCAGGCTCTGGAGTACAGGGTTGACTAACTTACGCTTCCAGGTGCCAAAATCGGGGTAGAAGCGGCCGTGTTCGGTAAATATAACCTTAGTTTTAAGACCTGCTGCAGCAATTACACCGTAGACCCAAGGGGTGTACTGATGGCAGTGTATAATATCGATTTTGTGTTGGCGAATATGGGCCCGAATGGCTTTAATCAGCGCTTTGTCAAAACCAGGCTGGCGGGGATGCGTGGTAATTTGAATGCCGTTTTGTTTAAGCACTTCCCCCCAGGGGCCTAAAGGATTCTCGATACAGAATATAGACATTTCAATTGAGGTCGCAGCAAAACCTTCTATCAGGTTTTTAATGACCATCTCGGTACCGCCAATACGCATATCATAGGTGATATGCATTACCCTCATACTTGCGCTCACGCAGCCTCTGCCTCACTTTCAATATAGCGCTGATACCACATTTCAAACATCAGCATACTCCATAGCAGGGTACCATGTTGGTAACTGCCATTTTGATGCTGCTGCCAGAACTGACGGATTACTGCCGGTTTAAAGTACCGGCACAGGCCGTTGTTGTCTTTCAGGATGTAGCTTTCGGCGATGGCTTTAATTTCATTTCTGAGCCAGCTGTCCAGCGGTACTGAAAAGCCCATTTTTTTACGGTACAGAATGTCGTCTGGTAACAGCGGTTTAAAAGCTTCTTTGAGGATATGTTTTTTCTCGCCGTCTTTAAATTTGAAGGCGGACGGAACCGTGGCTGCAAATTCTATGACTTCGCGGTCTAAAATTGGAGCGCGAACTTCCAGTGAATTGGCCATGCTCATGCGATCGACCTTGACCAGAATACCGCCGGGCAAAAACGTCGTAAGGTCGGTATAGAGTATTTTGGCCAGGTGATCCGGTCCGTTGGCTCTGGCATAAGCGTCCAGGGTTATTTGGCTGGGGTGGTAATCGCCCAAACGATTGGCAAAATCCGGGGCTACCAGCTGTTGCCAGTGGCGCTGGTCGATTTGTGCATTGGACAGGTAAAAACCCATCGCCGGATCGCAGGATAAGCTGTCACACAGGGATTTAGCCTTACGCAACACCGTAATCGATGAGCCTGCACTGAGCAGGTTTGCCAGCCCGGGCAATACATTCTTGCGTATCCAGCCCGGCACTTTATTGCGTAGATTATTCTCTACTGCGTCGACACTGTATTTCTCATAGCCGGCAAACACTTCGTCGCCACCATCACCGGCAATAGCAACCGTGACCTCCTGACGGGCCAGCTTAGACACAAAATAGGTTGGCACTAACGACGGGTCTGCGAAGGGTTCGTCAAAAAAGCTGACAATATGCTCAAGGTTGTCGCTGACATTGTCATGAACAATAAATTCGTGATGTTCGGTGTGATACTGGTCAGCCACTGCCTTGGCAAATTCTGTTTCATTGAAGCGCTCTTCATCAAAACCGATAGAGCAGGTTTTCACCGGCGACTCAGATTGATTTGCCATCATGGCAACTACGCCACTGGAATCGACACCACCACTAAGAAAAGCGCCGAGTGGTACATCTGCTATCATCCGCTGTTTAGTACAGTGCGCGGTAAGCTCTCTCAACTGATTTGTGAGAGCTTCTTCGGAATTGTTGCTGGTGCGACTAAAATCAACGTCCCAGTAGCGCTTGATAGTCAGTTCGCCCCCTTTAAACAGCATATAATGACCGGGAGGACATTTTTGAATATCGGTGAAAATCGTTTTTGGGTCCGGGACGTACTGGTAAGCAAAAAAGTCGTATACCGCGTCGTCGCGGATGGACTTGCTGATAAAAGGTAAAGGTAGTAACGCTTTTATTTCGGAGGCAAAAGCGAATTTGCCTTGCTGGTGAGTGTAATAAAGTGGCTTTTTACCAATTCTGTCGCGGGCAAGAAAGACGGTTTGCTCAACGGTATCCCAGATAGCCAGCGCAAACATGCCATTGAGCTTATCAAGACAATCCGGGCCCTCCAGTGCATAGAGGGTCAGGATAACTTCGGTATCGGTATGGGTCGTAAACTGATGGCCTTGTGCTTCCAACGATGCGCGAATATCGAGGAAATTGTAAATTTCACCATTAAACACAATTACGTAACGGCGGTCCGGGCTGAACATCGGTTGGTTGCCCGCTGCGGATAAATCCAGAATACTCAGGCGGCGATGGCACAAACCCACTCCGGCATCCAGATAAGTACCGCCCGCATCCGGCCCCCGGTGATAAATGGCCTGACCCATGCCTGACAAAAGGGACTCATCACCCGATTCAAACTGATAGCGGCTGAAGCCAGCAATCCCGCACATAAAAATCCTGCCTTATAAACTGATATAGCGTCGTATAGCCGACCCCATAGAAACTGTTAATCCCAACGGAAGTCGGGGCCAGATTGTTTCCGCTAACTGCCTTACTGTACCCGGAGGACCCGTTTCAACTGCTGCCGCTAGCTCAGGTGTTGCACCGTCATGCCAGTGCAACGCATAGGGCACAGCGCCCCATTGAGTTTTAAATTTATAAGTACCTTCACCAAAAGAGGAGCGGCCAAAATCAAACATCCGCTGGCCGTTATCGGTGACGTTAGCCAGTAGTGACCAATAAAGTAACATATTTGGCGCCAGCCGGTTATGCTGACTCAAAGTCGACGCCCAGGGAATGGCAGCCATTTGCCCGTTGATTAACACAATGCCTGCGCCGATGGCTAAATCTCCGGTGTAAACAACACAAACCCGGGCGCCATCATCGTAATTGGCTAAAATACGTTCAAACCACCTGCGGGAGTGAACCGGTGAGGCTAGCTGGCGCATATTCTGTTTATACACGTCGTAAAAGTCGCCTAGTAACGCTTTATGTTGAGTAAAGTTATCTGCCATTTTCATGGTCAGGCCGTTCTTTTCGGCTTTACGGATCTGACTGCGTAACTTGGACTTAAACTGGCTCAATAATGCTTCACTGCTGTCTGGCAATGGTAAGCGTAAAATCACTTTCTGGCCGGGACTCAGGGTGTTGGTATCCGCTGGTTCCTGACGTAAATCGCGGTAATCACTTTGCTCATTAAGATGCGATAGCAGAGCTGTTTTTATATCCTGGCTGTCTGCCAGCGCAAAGCCGGTATCACAAAAAGGCAGGGCGACCAGATGCCCGGCCTTAAGCGGGCGTTTAAAATCGATGGCCGGCAGTACACCGATTAAGTTGCCGTTAGTATCTTCGGCCAGCAGGTAGTGCATTGACTGTTGATATGCCTGTTCACAGGCTATGCCCCAGCCAAATTTATGGTATGGCGTTGCTTCAGCATGCTGTGCAACATAGTTATCCCAGGCTGCTGCATCGGTGGGTGTTGCCCGTCTGATGTTCATAAAAGAACGGCTTCCTCCGGATTTCTCACATTCAGTATTTCACAGGCTTCTGTGATGGTACAAAACTGCACAGGGCCCGACTTTTTAAGGTGTTCTACAGTGGTTTTAATCCGCTGACAAATTACCTCAAGAGAGTTTTTTTCATCAAATAATCCGGTAACACCATCAATCAGGCTGGAACTGTGCAAGTACATATGCATGACGTTATGACCACGCCCCAATGCAGAGTCCGCCAGCAAACAAAGGTTCTCGCTGTCATTTAACTCAGGGCTTAAATAAAGTTTGCGTAATATTCGTGTATGCCACATTAAACCAATGGTATGGAGCATTTTTAGCGGCGCAGATTCGCCCAGGCGATGAATTTTATCCACGGTTTCGTAATTCTGACGATTAAAGCCTGCGGTGACTGGTAGCTCCATTATCTGACGCTGGTTGCCGGCTTTGAGGGGATCGTTAAAATCTGGCCAGTAAGGGGTTAGTGGTGACCCTTCGCAGGTGAAAAACTCATTTCGGTAATAGGGATATACACTGCTGTCGACGCGAAATCCCCGGTCGGCCAGAAGCTTCAAGACTTTGCTGTCAATCCCCCAACGGCCGGTTCGAAACGAACGCGGATGGATGTTGAAGCGCTTAACCAGCAACTCTATAAGGGCATCCAGTTTGGCTTCAATTTGCTCAAGCGGCAAATTTACAACGTGAGATTCAGCCTCACCGGTTTTACCAAAGTAGGGCGGATTACACCACGGGTGCAGGTGGGCGCCTATTTCACACTGGTTGTGCTGCCTGGCTTGTTGTATCGCGTCTACAGCCTGCTGATTATCAGCCACAGCATAGTCCACAAAGTAGGTTGGCCTGACGCCGAGGTTTTCGCAAAACTGCTGAAATTCAGGAATACGCTGAATATTCTCGACCTGACAGTTGTGTTGCGGAAAGGGACCATCCCAATGCCATTCTTCTTCGGTATCGATAGTCAATACAAACAGTGTAGTATTGGGTGAAAGCTGGTTTACCATGCCATTTCCTTAGCTCAGTAAGTCCTCAAAAAGAACCATATACTCATTGGCCATGCGTTGCGCCGAGAAGTGTTCTTCTACATAGGCTTTTGCCTGTAAGCCGTATTCGTTTGCTCTGATAGTATCAGATAACATCTCCCGCCAGTAGCCTTTAAGGGTTTCACGCTCGCCAAGCGGCGCGAGTAAACCGGTTTGCTGGTGGGTGATGAGCTGGTCAATCCCAGGAATCTGATAGGCCGCTACGGGGGTACCCATGGCACAGGCTTCCATGAGGCAGCGGGGCACCCCTTCAAGAGTGGAAGTCATGACAAACAAATCGAAGGTTTTCAGCAGCGCCAGCCGGTCGTCGCGAAAACCGAGAAAATGAATATCGCTTTTGCTTGGCAAAGTAGCAGCGATTTGCTCCAGTCGGGCACGATCGTCACCATCACCCAGGAACAGCAGTTCAATATTCATTCC
Organism: Marisediminitalea alba; assembly: GCF_002993365.1. Taxonomy (GTDB): domain Bacteria; phylum Pseudomonadota; class Gammaproteobacteria; order Enterobacterales; family Alteromonadaceae; genus Alteromonas; species Alteromonas alba. The sequence goes on along the minus strand of NZ_PVNP01000051.1, from coordinate 83,098 downwards.
TTCCTGATGCAGGTCATCAAATATGGTCAGAATGTCATCGATATTTTTGCGGCTAATCATTTGACCAATAAAGCCTACGCGGAGTTTTTCGGTGCTGGCAGGGATGTTATCGTCGGTGCGCACTGTCTCAACTTCAGACAAATCCACGCCATTTTGGATATAGTGCGTTTTTTCTGCTTTCACTCCCAGTCGTTGCATGTCGGCAAGCAACTGGCGGGATAAAGGAACTATCGCATCACCGTATTTCATCGCCTGGCAACCCAGCCAGATAAACATGCGCAGTTTAATATCCTTGGCATTCTCAAAGCCGTGTGGCGTTACTACACAGGGAATTCCGGCCTTTCGGGCAGCCCAGACACCAAGAATATCCGACTTATAACCATGGGTGTGGATAATATCGATGTCTTCACGCTTAATGAGTTCGGCCAGCTTATCAACCACTGAGAAATCGAATTTATGCTTCATGGGTAGCTCGAAAGTGTCTCCGCACCGTTCTTTAAACTGTCGCACCAGTTCAAGATCCTGGGAGTTATCTTCCAATGTGGTAGCCAGCAGCGAGACGGTTTTATCTTTGGGTAAATGGCTGGCCAAAGCCAGCACCCAGCGTTCAGCACCATAAAAACCCGTTGAACAGATAAATTGCAGAATTTTTATTTTTTTATTTGCCATGTGAAGAAGTTCCGATGGTTTTTATAATACCGCCAACGGTGCCAATGGCCCGGGCCGGGAAATAAACACTGTAAAATTTTAAAACCTGCCAGAAGGAGGTTGTGCCGGCGACCAGTTTGAACAAGCGCAGGCTGTAAAGGATGACCGGCAACACAGCCAGACCGAGAGCCATCAGGCTTAACTCGCTATAGCCTGCGATAGTCAGTAACAGGGCGCATATAAGCAATCCTGGTATTGCAACCGGTACGATAAAGCTTGGCCATTCCCTGAGCGGGATGCGGCGATCCCTGGTGGAGGCAAGATTTGACTGACCGCGCCAGATTTCCTTACTGAACATGGCGGCAAGCTGCTTGTCCTCGCCAATGTGCACATACTGCGCCTGACTCGTGTAATACAGCTCACCCAACTGGTTAACCTTGTCGGTAAAATAGTAGTCTTCGCAGGTCACCAAATCGTCCGGAAACTGGCCGGCCTGATAAAAGGTTTCTTTGCTTAGCAGCAAATTTCGACCGGGTAAAAAGCTCACCGTACAATCGAGGTCTGCATTGCTCAGCGCAACCCGAATGTGCTCCAGAGGCGTGGGCGTTGCAGATGGCAATTGCATGGCACTTACCAGCTTAGTGCCCGGGCGGCTTTGCAGTAGCTGTAAACACGTACTCAACCAGTTAGCCGACAGGGCAATGTCGGCATCGAGAAAAGCAAAGTAGTTGCCTTTAGCCTGCCTGGCACCGATATTTCGTGAGGTCGAAATAGTGTTGTCCGGCGTACTTTCAATAACTTGTAGTGTTATGTTGCCTGCAGCCTGTTTAACATCTTCAGAGACGGCAGGATTCTGCGACACCAGCACGATTTCAAGCTGTTCTTGGGGGTATTCCAATGCGGCGATTGAACCAATGGTTTCAATCAACATGTTCTCACGCCCCTTGTGGGGGATTATAAACGACACGCTATCCATGTTTAATGCCACCGATTTCTGCGTAATTTAGGAATACGCTTTTGCAATTGTTGCCACTCATATTGTGGTGAGAACTGTTTTATAACCCGCAGCAGCTCTGCTTGCCAGCCTGCTCTTTGTTGATCTTTGGTTACCGGCGTGCTGGCAGTAGTCTGTTTAGCCTGGCTGGAAGTGGATGATGCCAGCACGGTATCCACGCCATAATTTTGCATTACGAGAGCCAGGATTCGCGTATATTCGCGCTCTTTACTGTCAGACAGCGCTGTGACGATATACTCCTTCAGCGCTTTACTCTTTTGCATAAAGCGGTTGGCCTGGTCGGGGTCTGCATAGGTAGCAGCAACGGTTAAAACATGCACTTTGCGAAGGTCCTGTGCACTCCATGTCTGGTTGGGATATTCCAGAATGTCAGGCTTTTCCAGGTACGGATATTCGTTATCGGCCATCCAGTCTGCGTAGTGCAGCAGACACGCTTTGACGTAATTAAAATCACTGTTTTTTGCGACGCATTGTTGCACCCTGAGGTACCGGCACAGGGCTTGAAAGAATACCGTGTAAAACCAACATTCTTCGACGTTGGTCAGGTCTCTTTCGCCATCGATATCATCATCAGGAGAGACAGTGTGGCGGATGATATACGCCACTTTTTCAAGTAAGTGGGTATTGCCTGTAAGTTCATAGCTGTCGAGCAGGGCAACCATGTAATTGGCAGTGCCCCTGTCCAGCGGATAATGACCTGTAGTAAACTGCTTTAAATCCTTTCGGTGTCGATTTTTGAATTGCAACAGTAAGCCGAAAAGCGTGCCATCACTCTCGTAAACCTGAGTTATCCAGTTGGCTAACCCGAGCACAGCTTTTTTAGCCTGCAGGCAACCAGTAAGGAAATAATACAACTGCAGGCCGCTGGTATAGCAGTGCTGGCCCCCTGGTCCACCGCCGCCGGCATGGTCCTGATAAGCATCACTCTTATGATGTCTGGAATAAGTACGGTGTGTGGCCGTTTCAGCGGGCAGGTAATGGTCGGTATGCCAGAATAAACCATTGTTGTATTCCGGCTTGTCTTGGTCGCAGTGGTAAATGTCAATGTCGATAATGTGCCTGGCCAGGTCGTCTGCGAGTTCCTTCCACTTTTCATCACCACTCAACAGCCATTGCTTTAAAAAGCCGTACAACGGGTCGTACTGATTGTTGTAATGGGAAGGAAACAGTTCATCACCCTGATGTTCTGCGGTTTCGTGATCTGCATAGAGATCGCCAAAGTTTCGCCAGCCATATTCATCGATACGCTCCCGCTTGGCGAAAAAATTCTGTTCGCCATTCTGTCCCAGGTTTATCAGAGACTGTAGCGGATCCGAAGTCAGAGATTCAGAGAACCAGGGGATGACATCGCAGTGTGATATCCACTCAGGGTTGAGGCGGGCATTCGCTTTAACATAGCTATCTGACTTGTCACTAAAAGCCAGTTCGCAACAATGGGATTTCTGCTCTCCGGGTTGTAATTCAACCGGGAGGTTGGCTTCGGCTTTAAACCAGTGCCAGCATAATTGAGCTGAGTTGGCAGTGAAGGCTGTAGGAAAATTCTGCCAGAACTTTTGCGGCTCGATGCGTAAGCAGGTTTCATCCTGTTTCAGGCTGCCGGTAGGTGCAAGTCTAACCGGTTGTTCGGACTTTTCGCCATTAACGTCGATAACACTTAATGGGTTTGATATGCTGAGCTTACGTTCATGATTAACATGTACCGGGCTGTCCCAGTGTTTACCATTGCTGGAACGCTGCCATAGGATGCTATGGGTATGAATGGGCTCCTCACCGGTAACTGATACACTCTCTTCACTGAGGTGTGATGTAACTGATTCAGCTTTAATGAGAAAGGCAAGCTCTTCTATTAGCAGGCTTTGTTGTTCACCGAGGTCCCAGGTGCCTCCGGCATGTTCGGCCGGATTTGGATTCAGCAGCGTGCTATGTAATTCACAGTAGCCGAAGTGGGTAAAGTATTTTAGCGCTACATTAAATTCAAGAGGCAGGGTAACTGGCGACTGGCCGATAAGCTGATAATGTAGCGTTAGCTCTATAAAAGCCGCTTCGCCGCTGCGATTGTTATCGTATGCCGGGGTGATATGCCAGTTTGTTAAATTGGTTTGTAAGGTATCATAGGGCGCCCTGAACTGAGATTCCACGCCAAACTGAAATAGCTTTCCGGCAACAGTGAGGGTGCCGGAGAACAGTTGGTCTGTGTGTATTAGCCAAGTGGTGTCTGCGCAATGAACTTCGACTTTGTTCTGTGTTTTAGTGATGTCAGGTGATTGCTGCTTACAAAGGCTGGTGTTCTGCGGGGCTTCACAAACTGTAAAGCCGGTTTTGTCCAGACCCTGATTGCTAGTTTCGCCATGTATCTGAACCCATTTCAGGGAGTTATCCGGCCAGAATGCTTTGGGCACGACGGCAGCGCTGACTTCTTCTCCATCATCACGACAGCAGATCAATTGCTGAAGAGCGAAAAAACGGCCTTGGGGAAATGGTACACCGACAGAAAATAATGCCCCTGAACTGTTGTCATTAGCAGGCGTTTGTAGCGAAAAATAGTGAGATTCCAGCATGTGTCGGTATTTGTAGTTATTGTCGTTAATGGGGAGTCAACCTGAGTGTAACTGTACCGTTAAATAGCGCCGCAGAGCAAACATTAATCTCTGATTACACGTATTGTCCGGCTATTATTAGCGAAACCAGCGAACAATGGTTTTTATTATACTTAACAATCGCGTAAGCCAGGTTTTTTTGAACAGGTGAACGGCAGTTAAGGAATATTCCTCATTAGATAATGACCGTTTGTACTGACTGTCGCCGCCCATAAAATCATAAGTTTTAAACCCTTCGCCGGCAAAATAGGCGATTGCCAGGGTATGCATTATCAGCCCCGGCTGAAACCGGTTGCTTTCTTCGGCATATTCAATAGCAGATAAGTAAAAATAGACTGTGTCGTGATTCAGCAGGTTATAGGTGTAGCCAAGGCAAAGATCGCCAGCATAAAATGCCAGCACTTCACAATGACAAGCATGCTGTTGTTCATTGGCCATGAGCGTTTTATGGAAGTTAACAAAGTAGGGGTTATCAAAACCACTGCCTTCGCTGGTCTTTCCCCATTTGCGGCGATGAAGTGACATCATATTAGACAATGTCACGGCATCTGGTTGTGAACCAAGTGAACACAGGGAGAGCTCACCGTAATGCTGCTGCATATACTTCATTGCTCTGCGGATTCGGCTACGGCTGTTACTGGAACATTGAGACAGAAAAGCATTGTAATCGGAGAATACGTCTGTGAGTTTAATCCGAAATGCGGGGATATCCATCACCTCAGCGCTAAACGCCGGGTGCTGCAGCCACTCTGCCGGTTTATCGGTTATTTCGAGGATCCACTTCTGCGGCGACTGGGTTTGGCACCAATCCAGTAAGCATCTGATAGCTTCCTGCCGGTACTCAGGGAGTGCCAGTATGTCGTTGTACTCTATCCAGATTTGATCCTGCTTAGCTTCACCGGTTTTATTAAACCAGCCTGAGCCGAAGGGTTCTTTTGGTAAGCGGTAGCCGGAGGTAGATAAAAAGATGCTGCCCACAACCCGATCGTTATCCCTACAGGTTAACCACAAGGGGCGCTTTTTGCACTGTTCGAGCCAGGGCCTGAGCCAGAATAGACTCAGAAATAATGGTACCGATGGGATCGCATTTTCCAGTGAGGTGAGTGTTGAGCTCACCTCATCCAGCGTGTAGTTATCCCTTACGTCAAGAGTCAGCACTGTAAAAAACGCCAGGGCTATTTCTGCGCGTCTAGACGGCTTTTCAGTTCCTTATGTAAGGATAGCTGTAACGGCGTAGCAGGGCGTATCCGTGACAACATTGAGCGCGCCTGGGTTAATTCGTTATTAAGGATCAGGGCTTCAACGTTATGTAACTGTATTTCTTTGTTATTGGGATCTTTGCCTAGAGCTCGTTCAACGAATGCCTGGCCTTCCTGTACCTTACCTTGTTTGAGTAATACGTATCCATAGGTATCCAGTGCATAGGGTGAGTCGGGAGCAATTTCAATAACCCGTTTGGCGATCTCAGCGGCTTTAGTTAAGTCGCCAGCCTGGGTATAAACTGAAGCCAGGTTGTTGAGTGATGCAAAGTCGTCCGGCTTTTGGGCTAAAACCTGATTGTATAGCTCAATTGATGCATCATACATCCCGTAGGAAGAGGCATACTCTGCACTAATCAGTTTAAACACCAGTGTGTCATTTTCTTTCGCAGCTTCTGTTTGCAGGTATTCAAGACCTTTATTGGGCTGTCCCAAACCCGCATGCGCCAGTGCCAGCAAGCGGGCAACTGCAAAACCCGGATTGGTTTCGTAGTAAGCAGAAAGTAGTGAAACGGCATCGCTGAAACGTTTTTCGTTTAATGCAAGCAACCCTCTTGTATGAGTCAGGTTTACCAGTTCGCTGCTGTCTTCAGATAGTAGTTCAATGGCCCGTTTGGATTGGGCAAACCTGCCTGTAGATGCAGCGAGGTGAGCCTCAACAAGAATCAGTCGCTCGTCTCTGGGTAAATATCGGCGTGCATTTTGTGTAGCTTCTAATGCGCCGTCGAAATTATTTACCATTTGGTAAGTTGCAATCAATCGATACCAACTATTGCTATCGGTGGGAAATTTCTGTGTCCAGTCGCGATAGGTTTCGATCGCTTTGTCGAAGTTTTTTACAGAAACATATGCGTCGCCCAGCGCCTGGTACACACCAAAACTTTGCGGCTCTGCTATCCCTTTCAGTAAATTAATCGCTTTTTCTGGCTGTTTGGCGCGAGAGTAAATAAGAGCTAAAGCTGAACTGGCAGCATCTGATTCCGGAAATTTAGCAATCCGTTGTTTTAGAAAGTTTTCCAATTCTTCTTCCTGACCTATCGCAATTTTAATGTTCACAACGTCGATTAGGTTTTGTAGATTGTTGGGCGCCAGGTCGAGTAACTTCTCGCCATATTCAATGGCTTTATCAAAGTTATCCCAGCGAGCTTCCCCAATCATCAGGTAACGGATGGCTCCTGCGTTATCAGGATCCCTTTTAACCAGGTTGGTAAAATGGGCTATAGCTTGCTTTTCGTTATTGTCGCGGAGGTAAATAATACCTCTTAGCAACTCACCGTTGAGCTCATTCAGCTCCGCCCAATCGTCGGCTACGGCCAGCGCTGATTCCAGCCCGTCTTCTTCATATTTTGCCTGAGCTAACAGAATCCATGCTTCACTGAGATCCGGTGCTAGCTCAAGAGCTCGCGCCAGAGAGTCTGCGGCGCCTGGTTTATTTTCATCAAGTAAAATGTAACCCTCTCGCAATAGCCCTACAGGATTATTGGGGTCTAGTTCTTTTGCTTTACTTAGCAGGGATTCGGTTTCTGCGTCTTCACCCTGCTGTAGTTTTTGCAGTGCTGCCAGGCTATAAATTTCAGCGCCCTGACCAGGCTCAATATTTAGATCGTCCAGACTTCCGGCAACTTCGTCTACATAACCCAGTTCCAGTTTTACCTGTGCGAGCATTCGGTGGACAGGATGGGCTGGAGGAAGCGTTGTGGCGGCAGTGGACAATAACCTTAAAGCGCTTTCGAGTCGGCCTGTATAATAGGCACTGGTACCAGAAATAAAACTGGCCAGCGCCGGTTTGGCTTTATGTTGTAAAGCCAGGTTGGCCAGATTATAAGCCTGTTCGTATTCGTTTTGATAAAAATAAACCAATGATTTTAGATAATTGGCATGTCCACTGTTTGGATTTAGTGCCAGAAGTTTATCGATCTCTTCATTTGCACGATTGAGTTGTTTATCTTCAATCAGCTGCTCGGCGAGTAAAAAACGGGCAACATGATAGGTCGGGTAAATCTCAAGGGCTTTAGTATTGGCAATAATGGCCTCAACATGATTTCCCATCAGTGACTCGATCATGCCTTTAAGAATCAACTTTTCAAAGGGCTCAATTTCCGGACTGATAAATTGCTCTGTGATATTTTTCGCAACTTGCGGTTTGCCTGATTCAAGGGTTTGGTAAGCCTGAGCAATCAATAAATCTTCACGCTGAAGACGCTTGGTTGGTATAACAGGATTTTGTTCTCCTGCCTTTAATTTGGATAGGTACTCAAATAAAGCAATAGTGCTAACGACTCGTGTGTCGTTTATTTCAGGCGAATTTTCTAATTCGGTAAGAACCCGTAAAAAGTCATTCTGATAAAATATGGCCTTAATAAGCAAGGGGTAGTTCTGTACTTTGCTATATCCCAGTTCAAGTGAACGACGCAGCTCTTTTTCTGCTTCTTCCCACAGCCCTTGCTGAAATTCCAGTAGCCCTAACTGAAATCGCGCTTCAGCATTATTGGGTTCTGTGACAACTGCATTTTTCAGTTCTACAATGGCTGCAATCTCTTCACCTTCCAGGACGAGACGTTTTGCATCTTCGATTTGTTGTTCTGCAGTTTTCTGTGAGCAAGCGGTTATTACTAATGCACAAAGTAGTGCAGTGGCCCGTTTCATTTGCATCCATTCCTTATGGCTTATACCTCATACTGCAAGCAAAGATACCAGTTTGGTTTGGCTCTGACTATACCTCTTAAGACTGATTACTGTGAATCGTATTTGCCAGGCGATAAAATGTTATTGGGATCCATTGCGTTCTTTAACACCTTAATGGTTTGCCAATACGCTGATGATTTATCGATTTGTTGTTGTTCGTGAATGGGTAGCCGGTAAGGAACAAACCCGTTTTTACAGCCCTCTGTAATTAGCTCATGTAAACAGTTGAGTGCTCTGGTTTCCTCACTACTGTCACTTTTATCAAATACCAGAGGAACCGTCGAATCGATACAATCGTGTTTTAAATTAGTAAAGGTAATTAACGGGTCTAGCTTATATTTCAGCATGGTCGAGCGTACAAATGATACAAACTGTTTTAAGGAATTAGGGTCCATTGGGATGAGCGGTGCGTACCAAAGTAAACCACAGTTTTCGCTGGCTGGATCCAGCGAGCGTGATTTGTCGCCTTTAGCGGATTTATTTCGCCAGTAGGGAAGGGGCAGCGCCACCTGGTTTGGCTCACCAAGCATGATATCGATGCCTTCCTTGAGGGAAGTTAGCTGGCCTTTTACATCTTTAAAGGCAGGAACAAAATTCAAAGGCAATCGGACGAACTGATGAGCAAACTTGAGTAATAAAGAGTCAGAAAAAAGAATTCGTCCCAGTTTTTTGCCCTTTTGCTTTATATATTTTTTTACGAAATTGACAACTGGTTGCTCACCGTATATCGAGCCAACGATCATCCATTCAGGGAGTCGCTTTGAATCAGCTAGCTTATTTACCTGTTCATCTGATAATGGCTCGATAGGATTGTTTTCGACGTTTGGATTATCACAGGTCATAGAGACCAGGCGTCGTTTGTCCATCAAATTGATAGAGCCGACCATGCCACTCTGGGATTCTAGTAAATCCCGGATAAAAGAAACTGCCTCAGCAAAGTTATCTCCCTCAAAAATCTGAATGTAAAAGGCGCAAAATGATGAAGGTTTCTTAGCCAGTCTTAGTGTCATTTCTGTAACCACGCCAAGGTTACTTTGAGTAAATAAACCGTCAATATACGGGCCTAATCCCCATTTGAAGGTTTTATCTATGAAGTCATTGCCACTTTGGTCCAAAGCCGAGACCGCAGAAGATAGCTTTTGTTCACACAAATCTGGATGAGGGAGATAGGCTTTAATTGCATTGCAAGCATAAAAATGGTCTGTGTAAGGCGTAATGCCGTAACCCCTTTCTAAAGCGTTACTGAGCAAGCTGCATGAAGGGCCTGCGCCGGTAACTGGTACCATGTGGGGCCAGTCATTTTCTACAAGGTAATCGTGCAACTGTTGCTGGGTGACACCAGGGCCGATAGTAATGAGACCCAACTCCTTATTTGTTGGTGTGATAGCGTTCAGTGCAGACAGGTCCAGGAGATAAACAGGATCTTTGTCTACCAGAATTGAACCATATCCCCAGTTATTGTTAGTACTAACCGGGTGGAGTTTAACGCCCGCTGAGTTTGCCAGTGAAAGTAACTGGGGAATCGCTGACTCCTGCAGTATCTGGATTGCCCCGGCAAACTGCTGTGGTTTACCAAATGTGTTGATACCATATTGGCTTACGGCCTCCTCTGAAGCTATCAGTCTGGCGATCCCAGTTTGGCAGATAAGCGATAATTGGTTGTGAATATCCATATAAGTTCTGATTGTTTTGAAGTGTATTTATATGAGCAAACTATAGCGCGAAAAAACAAAAAAGCCGACATCTAGCCGGCTTTCTTGTTGAATTGACTTTGGCCAATTAGCTTTTTCGAGATCTGCGGACTGCGAGCATTACAGTACCAAATAGCAGAATAAGTGTTGCCCCGGGAGCACTTACTGGTATCTCCCGTGTACTCAGGCCTATGACTATATTGTCAAACTCTCCGGCAATGTCACTGGTATTGATTACCAGGGTGTCAAACTGTTCTGCAATCGAAAAGGCGATATTAACGTAAGCATTGGAGTCAGGGCTAGTTTGATTTCCCGAACTGCCGCCTAACTGGGAGAGTAATGCAGCCCCTGTGATTGATGAAACCAATGACCCTCCGGAGTAAAAATAGAAGTCATTGTAAACATCCACCGAGCCCCAGTAAAAACCTAAATAAGTAATACCTAATTGGGTTGAGGAGCCATACAGTGAACTGTAGTAATCAAGCAGGTTGTTATAGTCAAACGAGATGGTCGCCGTGCCCTGGCCATTATTAGTTGCATAGCCATAACAGGTGGTGTCGTTCGCCGGTGCTGCTGCCACATTGGTTACTGAACCCTTGCGGACGGCAATTTCTGAACTATTAGCGGTAACGTCAATACCAATAGGACCATTATTAAGACTGTTTACAGCACATTCATTTTCAAATCCGGATACAGTGTAGTCTGTAGAGCCCGGATAGAGAGGGTTGCCAGTAGCGATATCAAATGTTTCGATAAAGTAGTCTGACAGCCCGCCGTTTATGGGATCCATAAAGGTGCTGGTTAGCCCGGAACCATCAGAGGCGCTTGCACCTCCAAAGCTGATAGATGCTGCTGTAGATTGATTAGAGACACTAAAAACCAGTACGACACTGAATAAAAGGGATTTAGTGACTAAGGGAAAACGTTTCATAATGTCGCTCCTTGATTAATGTCACCAAAAGTCGGAACGATGCATTTTTCAGACCAATAAAAAAATGCTTAAAAATTCATTAGGTTAAAAAGTGGTCAATTATATGCAGGTTACAAGTGTAAAAAAAGTCGGCACTATGGCCGACTTTTTTAGCGGTAACTTTCTCTTTCGTTTATTTCTTTAAACGAGATCTCAGACCAAGAGCAACCAGGCCAAAAGCGAACAGCGCAAGTCCAGTAGGAGCCGGAACAGGAATTTCACGAGAGCTCAGACCGATAACAATGTTATCAAACTCACCAGCTACGCCAGAAGTGTTGATCACCAGCGTATCAAATTGTTCTGCAATAGAAAACTCGATTTCAACATAGGTATTTGAGTTTGGAGAAGTTTGGTTACCTGAAGAGCCACCGAACTGGTTAAGCAGGCCAACACCAGAAATCTCGGTTACTAACGAACCACCAGAATAAAACTCAAAATCGTTGTAAGTATCTACTGAACCCCAGTAGAAACCTAAGTAAGTGATTCCTAACTGAACACCATTACCAGCTTGTGCTGTAAAGTAGTTGAGCAGATTTGTGTAATCAAATTCAACTGTAGCAGAACCCGAATTGTTGTTAGACAAGTAGCCATAACAAGTAGTATCGTTTGCTGGCGCTGCCGCAACACCGGAAACGGAGCCTTGACGAACACCGATCTCACCAGCGTTGCCGTTCACTGAAATACCAAATGGGCTATTGTTAACACTGTTTACCGCGCAATCTTGCTCGAAGCCTGCATCAGTGTAAGCAGTAGAGCCAGGAAAGCCTGGAACACCTGTGGCTGAATCGAAAGTTTCAATGAAATAATCTGGCAAACCGCCGTTGACAGGGTCGATATACTGACTGGTCAGTCCAGAACCATCAGATGCCGCTACACCATTGTTGAAATTAATTGTTGCTGCGTTAGACACACCAGCGAATCCTAAACCGATTACCGCAGTTAAAGACAATGCTTTAGTGAATTTGGAAAATTTATTCATATTACTGTCCTCTGTACTAAGAAAGTTACCACAGTAAGAGGAATGCACGGGGTGTGCCAAATTAATATTTTTTATGTTTTTCAGTGGCTTGCCTGTTTTTGGCTAAGTGGGGCATATCCTTTGTGTAAAATTATTTGACATTAGTATTTGCTCGTTGACCGTTCGCTTCCGACTAACGTGAAATTGAACGGCGTAGGCAAATATCTAGCTATCCTCTTTCATCTGTTTGTTTACCTGGACCTGGATGTCGCGAAGCATGTATTTAAAGCTCGGAGCGAGATCACGCAGCAAGATCTCTGCATTAATATAGTAGGGCGCTCGCTGGCCGTGATAATCAATGGTAGGGCCAATCTTAATATACTTAATACCCAGAAAACGCATACTCCTGGCTAAACGGGGCTCCATCATTACAAAGGCATGCTGAATACCCTGGGTCAGTGCTAATGAGGCCGCCGAAAGATAAAGCCCGATTGCAATAAACGGAAAACAACGCAGTTCAGCTTCTGAATACGTTGACTCGTTAATTGCACCGGTGGCAGCACCGGCAAATTTATCCATGGCCCGTCGTCTGAAATGCGCTGGCACGGCAAGACGTGATATTTCACAGATTTCATGGCGGTCAAAGTGGCTTGGCGTAAATTCGTCATGAGATATTGAATGCAGACAATACTTCTCCAGTGGCAAAAGCTGTCCTTCCTCACTAGGGGTGACTAACCTGACAGTACCTGCGAAGGCGTCGGACCCGATGTGCTTAATAAGGCAATACTGCGAAAAGGCATCAAACTCATCCATTTCCATTTGATCAGGTCTTAGAGGTTCGAAGCCAAGCTCTTCACAATACACATTGTGACGAATCTTGTAGACTTCTTTTTTTAGGTCGTCAGCGTTCGCAACCACCGGCGTTAAAAAGGTGGAAAAATGCTTTGAGATAGCCGTCGCCTCGCGTAAGCGCTGATATGACTGCCATAGTTTGGAAATTTTCGCGCTCGTACTTTTAAACACCGTTACCTCTTTCGTCCTGGCTTGTTATAAGCATCATGTTTCGCATTAAGATGCATTGCACCTAATATTCCCTAATAATAGCACTAAAAATACACACTCAACCCTATTTAGGCTAATTACCAAGTTACTTTATCGGCCAGTCTCCTGTTTCATGAAGTAAACCAATGTATTCATATAATGCTCTCTCCGTATGATAGATGCTGGCAATAGATGGAATATTCAATGTTACTTCATATGTTGGCGGACTCAGATGCTCAACCGGCACCGGAACAAGGTGGTTAAACCCAATTTGTCTGGCCTGATAAACTAGTCTGCGCATATGTGTAGCCGAAGTCACTATGGCAATAGGGACATCTCCGGTAAGCTGAAATAATGCTTGTAGTTCCTGCTCTGTATTATGACCAACAGGCAGGGCAGTAACTGAAGAAGTGACCAGATTAGACAGAAATCCTTTGGCTTTCTCTGCATACGCAATGTTTTTATCCCTTAAAAAGTTACCCCCGGTAACAATAACCGGTTTGTTTTTGTAAACCGACATTATGGCCGTTTGAGTTAAACGGGTTAATGAACATTGATGCCAATTGCTGGCTTCAGGTAAATTTTTACCGTAATAATAACACCCAGGAGTGAAAATATACTCCACATGATGCCAGGCTTTATCTGATTTCTTTACTGGGGGGTAGGCATATTCCAGTGGTGCAAGTAACCAGTTACTGAATGTATACTGACTGGCAAGCAACAACCACGTACAACCACTAATAAATATCGGATAAGTGTACCTGGATAACTTTTTTGAAAAATGACAAGCCATGGCGGCTAACAACAGAACGAAAAAGAGAACGACTGGCGAGATAAGTTGTTTAACAATAAATTTTAATGTGTCTGCATCCACAATTATCGTTCCCTGATTAACAGGATGTTATAGTCAATGATTTAAAAGCGAGTTGCAATGAAGAATATCTGTCTGTTTTTGTTATTTATCTTTTTGTCAACCACTCTTGAGGCGAATCAGTCGATGGTGGAGGTGATAAAACAAGTGAAACCTTCTGTGGTCGGGGTAGGCATAACAACGCCGATGAACTCGCCGGCGAATCAATTACAAGGGACGGGGTTCGTTATTGGCGATGGCCATTATATTGCCACCAACTATCACGTTGTATCAACGCCTCTGAATCCGGATGTAGTGCAGTACCGCTCTGTTTATGCCGGTAACGCGAAAAATACCAAAACGTTTCGTGCTGAGGTAGTTGATATTGACCCTGCTCATGATCTGGCCATTCTGAAAATAGACACTAAATTGACTCCACTGAAAGTAGCTTCTGATGACTTTGTTCCAGAAGGCACTCACATTGCTTTCACCGGGTTTCCTATTGGTGCTGTTTTGGGGCTGTACCCTGCAACCCATCGAGGCATGATTGCCGCGATAACCCCTGATGCTATTCCGGCGCGCAGTTCCGATCAGCTCTCTATTAATATGCTTGATAGATTAAAAAAGGTATTTCTGATCTATCAGTTGGATGCGACTGCCTACCCGGGAAATAGTGGCAGCCCAATGTATCTGAGTGACTCCGGCGTAGTGGTTGGCGTCATAAACAAGGTATTTGTAGCCGAGACCAAAGAGTCTGTACTGAGCAAACCGTCTGGAATCTCATACGCTATTCCGGTTATACATTTGCGAAAGCTCGCAGCAAAGTCTAATATAGCGCTCTAGGTGAGAGGGCGTCTGATTGTTACTGTCGGTAATTTTTACAAAAGGGCAGTAATTAGTACCCTGCAATAATAAAAAGTATTTACGATCATAGTGTTAAATAATTGGCACGATTTATTCATTATGCTTTAAAATTGGTCTGCATATGGTTCGTAGGCAGCTTTTCAATGGAAGACAAAGGTTATCAGTATGGGTATTGAACAAAATCAATCATCAGTAACAAAACGTCGTCAGTTTATAAAGAAAGCCGGTGCTGGTGTGGCGGTATCGTCACTTCCAATGAAATCAGTATGGGGTGCATGTTCAGTATCAGGTGTTATGTCAGGGAACCTGTCACAAAATGGCGGCGGTTCGGCTGGCCAATGTAGTACGGTTCAAATGCCCGCGGGTGGCCGTTCACCAGGCTCATGGATTCAGGGTAATACTTGGATGCCGGGACATAATTCGAAGTCTGCTGCTTCTGTGTTCCCTCAGTTAAGATACGGTTTGTCTGACGACGATGAATGTTTGTTAACTGCTCGAATTGAAGCCATGAGAACCCATGTTAATGACCTCATTGAAAATACTGAGATTACATTAAGTGAAGCGGCTGCGAAATACATCTACGATTCGGACAGTGCTTATGACACAACACCTACATTGTTAGCTGCTTTGTCAGGTACAGGCCTACCTTCAAACAGAAAAAATATTCTCAAGCATACAGCTGTTGTGTACCTCAATGTTTATTATGGTTTGTACAATGGCGTTAATTCACCATTGGATCATGTCGCTGCTCAGCAAACCGCGCAAGTCGTGATGGCAAAAATGGTTGAGATTAAGCAAAGTGGCGGTATGGAGATGACTGACTCTCAACTGGGCTATACGGATGGACACAGCCAGATTATCCAGTCGACCTTTGAATTCCGGTTCAGTGACGTTTTTGACGAAGCTTGCTCTGGAGGTAAAGACAAGGATAAAGGTAAGTCAGGTAAGTCATGGAATTGGCGGTAATTAGGCTCAAAGACAGCGTATATTGCCGAAACTTTAGCGATTTGTCCGGGTTAGCTTTTTTTTCTGCCCGGACATGCCAAACCTTCTTTGTACACCAACCTTTAAAGCGTGCCATTAATCTTGCTAAACCCTCTGATGAAATGTCAGTCGATGAGTTTATTGATCATTTTCATGATGGGCAGCTAGCCACAGTTAATGAGCTCGAAGCACGGGGTTTATTGGTACGCGTGTGAAGCCATTTTTTATTAACATGGGCCTGTTTCAGGCAAAATTAAACAACTACCCATCTTCAATAAGCCAGGCACTCAAGCAAATTTACGGTGACTGTCAGCCAAAAGAAATGTCTGATTTCACCGTCAGCCTGGCTCCGGGTAGCATTGTCCGTAAATTTTTCCGGCCGCAAATCGTATTTGAAAGTAATACCCAGATCCCGTTTAAACCTTTACCCTTTTCCCAGGCCTATGCATTGCTGGAGTGGGGGCTTAACTGGTGCCTGGCCACGCATGATTTCAACCATTTGCTACTGCATTCAGCGGTACTGGTAAAAAATAACCAAGCGGTTTTATTTCCCGCACTTCCCGGCTCGGGAAAAAGTACCTTATCCTGCTGGTTAGCCATTAACGGCTGGAAGCTCTACTCGGATGAAATGGCAGTCATCAATACCGATTCTCTTACCGCGGAGCCACTTTATCGGCCGGCGTGTATCAAAAACCGTTCTATTGAACTGGTGAGATCCTGGCAACCGGATGCAACGATTACAAAGGTTTGCAGTGATACGGCGAAGGGCGATGTAGCTCATGCTAAGTTTCAGACCTGGGCGGACTATTCCCGCTTGGAGTCTGTCGAGATAGCCGGGATAGTGTTCCCTAAGTACGATGGCGGCTTGTCAGAAGAGCGGTATTACACTATCGCCAAATCGCAGGTGTTTGAAGAGTTGTGCCAACATGCCTTTAATTATCATGTGTTAGGGTATCAGGCCTTCGACACGGTCTGGCGCTTAATTGATAAAGTGAAGGTGTTTGAGGTGCACTATAGCAATCTGGACTTTATGGACGAGTTTTTATTGGATGAGGTGGTCGGGCATGGCGCATAAATTCAGCTTTGAAGACCTTGTCCAGGCGATTAATTCGCCTGAGCAGCTTACCCATCGCTCACTTCAAGAGTGGGAATCTATGTTGTTTGTGCTGAAAACTTCACGTCTTGAAGCTTATTTAGCCTTTGTTTTACGCGACTCAGGGACCTGGGACAGTATTCCCGGGCAGGTTCAGGCTCATCTGAGCGCGGCCATGGTTTATGCCCAACGACAAAATGACCAGGTGTTCCATGAGGGGCAGGAAATCCATGACGTGTTAATGGCCCAGGGTGTGACGCCGGTTTTCCTAAAAGGCGCAGCCTATATTGTTGCGGCAACCAATAATGCGCCGGGCCGGTTATGTTCGGATATTGATTTGTTAGTTAAAGAGGGGGCGTTGGCAACCAGTGAGACTGTACTGCTGGATAACTTCTGGTATCACAAAATAATCACTGACTACGACGATAAATATTATCGTGAATATGCTCACGAAATTCCGCCTCTCTATCATCTTACCCGAGGGACGGTGCTCGATCTGCACCACAATCTGTTTTTGCCTGTTAGTGGCAAGGCGCCACCGCTAGAGGAGTTCTGGCTGGGAGTGAGGCGTCAGGAGTGCGGGCTGTATACCCTTGAACCCGCGGCAATGTTTATGCATAGCATTATCCACCTGATGCTAAATGAAGAAGTCGTGTATGGTTTCCGCGATATAGTGGATTTAAAGTGCCTGGCCCAGCAATATGATAGTGATGCGTTCTGGCTGCGGGTTGAACAGCTAGCCGTTGCAAGTCATTTCGAGAAAGAGTTAAAGGTGGTAGTGACGTTGCTAAACCACTGGTTCAAAACCACTTATTCCATCGGCCAGCCACAAGGAATGTTTCAGCGTATTAAAGTAAAGCTACTGACACGAACCTATAAATACGCTTTGATACCAGCGCATCCTGCATTACACTCAGTGCGTTCGGGTTTAGCGAGATTTATGGTATTTGTACGCGGCCACAGTATTAAAATGCCGTTTACTGTACTCGTTAAGCATTTTTCTATTAAACTGTGGTTAGGTATACATAACTGGCTTCGCGGTGACTCCACGGCAGATGCGAAACCGGTCGATTTAGGCGCCGCATTCAAGCGTTAAATCGAAACTTACTATCAAGCGGAGAATTACATGAAAGTTCTGGTCACCGGTGCCGCCGGGTTTATTGGTTCAGCGGTAAGCCGATACCTGGCGCAACGTGGAGATGATGTAGTCGGCATCGACAATATCAATGACTATTACGATATAAATCTTAAGTATGGCCGCCTGAGTCAGCTTGAGTCTGCGGAATTCACCGGTAGTTTTCGCTTTCAGAAAATGGGCGTTGAGGAGCGTGATACTTGTACCGAACTTTTTGCTAATGAAAAGTTTGACCGCGTCGTGCATCTTGCCGCCCAGGCCGGGGTGCGTTATTCCATCGAAAATCCTCATGCCTATGTTGATGCCAACCTGGTTGGCTTTATGAATATACTTGAGGGATGCCGGCATAATAAGGTTGAGCATTTGGTTTATGCATCTTCCAGTTCAGTATATGGCGCTAATGAAACCATGCCATTTTCAGAGAAGCACAATGTTGATCACCCGGTAAGTCTTTATGCGGCCAGCAAAAAAGCCAATGAACTGATGGCTCACACCTACAGCCACCTGTATGGATTGCCCACTACTGGCCTGCGCTTTTTCACCGTATATGGCCCCTGGGGAAGACCGGATATGGCGCTGTTTAAATTTACTAAAGCCATACTGGCCGGCGAAACCATTCAGGTATACAACTACGGTAACCATCACCGCGATTTCACCTACATCGATGATATCGTAGAAGGCATTATCCGCACGCTGGACCGCCCCGCTCAGGCCGATGAAAACTGGCAGGGTACGACACCCAACCCGGCTACCAGTAAGGCGCCCTGGAGGGTGTATAATATTGGCGCGCAAAACCCGGTAAACCTGCTTAACTTCATCGAAACTCTGGAGAAAGCGCTGGGAATGACCGCCAATAAAGAATTACTGCCCATGCAACCAGGCGATGTTCCCGACACTTATGCCGATGTGGCAAGCCTGGTGAAAGATACCGGATACCGTCCAACGATTGGTATTGAACATGGGATCGGTGAATTCGTTAAATGGTATCGTGAATATTATCAGGTGTGAGGCGGGCCGAAAGTTTTAGCCGGCGCTCGGCTGAGATGTATTGAGCTTGCTGAGTTTGACCGGTAAGAAGTTCATCGCTGTTTCATAGCCTTGCTTAAATAAACACAGTTTATCCTCGTAAGACATATCAAAGTCTACCGAGGAAGCTGTACCGGTATTAATTACCAGCGTATTATGCCAGTACTCGGCGTGAACGTACTCGCGTGACAGCGCGGTCATAAAAGTGCGAATAAGCATGCCTATATACTGCGGTAACACAAACCGCCGTTTAGGATTAAACGGCTGTTCTCGGGCTTCACTGCGGAGTCGGAAACAGATGTTCGGGGTTCCATCCTGCTGCCAGTCCCTGAATAGCGCATCTTCAGATAATATCGCACCATCCACCAGTAAGTGTTGTTCATATACGGTGTAACTGAATAAAAGCGGAATAGACATGGAGCAGCGCACTGCATGTGAAACCTTCATATTCGGGCTGGTTTCCTTGCTGAATATCACTGGTCCGCCGCCATTAACGTCGGTGGCCAGAATATGGAGCGGGATGGGCGCTTCAGAAAATGTCATGCCATCGAGTTGCTGATCCATCCATTGTTCAAATTTTATCCCGGATGACAGGCCGCCATGGCGGAGTAACCTGAAGATTGAAAAGTCACGGAATTGTCTGAAGTCGGTATTTACAGCCAGATCGTACAGGGCTTTATTTGTCATCCCATAACTGTGCAGCGAAGCCACTATCGAGCCACCGGAAATTCCGACTAATGAATTAAAATTTACTTCTAATTCCTCTAGTGCTTTGAGAATACCGATGTGGGCAAGCAGTCGGGTACCGCCACCAGAAAAAATGGGCACGATTTGTTGTGTTGCCATAGCGTCTTTTAAAAATTTCCGATGTTATTAGCATATACCAATTTACTAATAACGCTGGATTTTTAATCTTTTTTAAGGAATAAAATAAGCCAGTCCAGCGCTTATCCGCCGGCTTAAAAAAAGAAAGCAGGCCTCAGGCCTGCTTTACTCATAAGAAGATAAGTAATGCTTAACGGTTGCGCAGTGCCGCTTTCATTTCTTTACGCTTTTGATGCAATAAGGGCTCAGTGTAACCACTAGGCTGTTCTTTACCTTTAAAGATAAGTTCGCTGGCAGCCTGGAAGCCGATTGAATTAGCGGTATCCGGGGTCATTGCAATGTATTGTGGATCGTTAGCATTTTGTTCATCAACCAGTTTGGCCATGCGTTCCAGCGAGGCTTTTACCATCTCTTCAGAGATAATGCCGTGAGCCAGCCAGTTAGCCAGGTGTTGGCTGGAAATACGCAGCGTTGCACGGTCTTCCATTAAACCGACATCATTGATATCTGGTACTTTAGAGCAACCAACACCCTGGTGAACCCAACGTACAACATAGCCCAGAATACCCTGCACGTTATTGTCCACTTCGCGCTGGATTTGTTGCTCTGTCAGCGACGATGGATCTTCGAGTAATGGCAGGGTAATAATGTCATCAATACCATCAAAGCGCTCACTGGCGAGTTCTTTTTGCAAACCAAATACGTCTACCTGATGGTAGTGAAGTGCGTGCAGTGTTGCGGCGGTAGGCGAGGGCACCCAGGCCGTATTGGCACCGGATTTAGGATGGCCAATTTTCGCTTCCATCATTTGCGCCATTTGATCCGGTATCGGCCACATGCCTTTACCAATCTGAGCTTTGCCGGATAAGCCACAGGCCAGGCCGGTGCTTACGTTAGCTTTCTCGTAGGCCTGGATCCATTTCATGGCTTTCAGGCTGGCTTTGTCTGCAAAGGGGCCTGCCAGCATTGATGTGTGAATTTCGTCGCCGGTACGGTCTAAAAAGCCGGTATTAATAAACACGGTGCGCTGTTTAGCCGCCGCAATACAAGCTTTCAGGTTTACACTGGTGCGGCGCTCTTCGTCCATAATACCCATTTTAAGGGTGAAGGGTTCCAGCCCAACCACTTCCTCAATGCGGCCAAACAGCGCGTTGCTGAAGGCGACCTCATCAGGGCCATGCATTTTAGGCTTAACAATATAGATACTGCCGGTACGGGTATTCTTAAAGGTGCTGTTACCTAACAGGTCATGTTTAGCAATCAGTGAGGTGATTACCCCATCCATAATGCCTTCTGGTACTTCCTCACCGTCGAACAAAATGGCGTCGTTGGTCATCAGATGCCCCACATTACGGACAAACATCAGACTACGGCCCGACAACGTTAAACTAGCGCCGGATGGTGAAGTGTATTCCCGGTCCGGATTCATTTTACGCTCAAAGGTTTTATCGCCTTTTTGCATCTCGATGTTCAGCGTGCCTTTCATCAGCCCGAGCCAGTTTGAATAGACCAGGGTTTTATCTTCAGCATCTACGGCGGCAACAGAGTCTTCACAGTCCATAATGGTGGTTAAGGCTGCTTCAACCAGAATGTCTTTAACACCCGCCGGATCTGTCTTTCCGATCGGGTGAGAATTATCTATCTGGATTTCAAAATGTAAGCCATTGTGCACAAATAACAATGCTGTAGGTGCTTCGGCAGAACCCTGATAGCCTTGCCACTGGGCGCTGTCAGCCAACGTGGCAACATCACCGTCAGCTAATTTTACAGCTATGTTATTGCCATCTATGGCGTAGCCAACGGCCTGCTGATGACTGCCGGTAGATAATGGCAGCATGGTGTCGAGCCATTCCCGGGCAGTCTGAATGACTTTCTCGCCACGTACCGGATTAAACGTTTTGCTGATTTCAGCTCCGCCGTCGGTGCTGATCACATCAGTACCATACAGGGCATCATACAAACTGCCCCAGCGCGCATTCGCGGCATTCAGGGCATAGCGGGCATTGTTAATGGGAACCACTAACTGCGGACCCGCCATAGTGGCCATTTCGGCATCGACGTTGTCAGTTTCAATGGAGAAGTCTTCAGGCTCAGGCTGTAAATAGCCAATTTCCTGTAAAAACATTTTGTACTGCGCGCCGGTAGGTGAATTGCCTGCTTTATGATAATCATCAATTTTGGCTTGCAGCTCGTCACGTGTGTTCAGCAAAGCTTTGTTCTGACCAACAAATTCATCCAGAATGGCCTCGAAACCCTGCCAGAAGCCAGTTTCCTCAACGCCGGAGCCAGGTAATGCTTGCTCATTAATAAACTTGTCTAAAATCTTCGCAACCTGCATTCGGCCGCGCTGAATATAATCCTGCATAGAAGTCCCCTGTCTACGGTTAGTAGCCTCCAGTCTAGAGGGATGCGAGGTAAATTTTTAGTTTATGGTTTTTATTGCTGTCATAAGTAGCGTGAATATTTGGCGCGCTGACTGAGCAGGGTTTACCGGCATTGCGCCGGTAAACCGCTTAAATAGGGTATCAGGTGAGCTATTGCATTTCTGCCGCCACATCACCGATCAGGCGACGCAGCCAGATATGCCCGGCATCATGATGGAGCAGGGCACTCCAGGCCATTTTGAGTGCAATGGGCGGGATATCAAACGGCGGTTCGCGCAGTACGATATCCGGATCATCGGTAAATATCTTAGCGGCTTTGCTTGGCAGTGTAGCGATCAGGCTCTGGCGTTTGGCAATTTGCAAAGCGGCATGATAGTGACGGGTGAATACCCGGATATCACGTTGTTTGCCGAGTTTGGTGAGCTCCGCATCAACCCAGCCCAGTTTTTGTACTTCATTGGGGTCGATGCCGACACCCACACCAAAGCCGGTTTTGCTGACCCAGATATGTTGCGCTTTCAGATAGGTTTCTAAATCATAATGGCTGGCGAGGGGATGCTTTTTATTCATTACACAGGCGAAGTTATCGTACCAAATCACTTTCTGGTGGAATGACAGCGGCAATTCGTCAAAGCGGTTTATGGCCATATCCACTTTACCCTGTTCCACATCGTGGAAGGTAACGTCGCTCGGGGTAATTAAATCCAGCGTGATATTGGGTGCACAGTCGGCCAGCCTGCCAAGAAGTTCCAGTAGCAGAGTAGATTCAGCATAGTCACTGGTCATTATACGAAATGTGCGGGCACTGGTGGCCGGGTTGAAGTCGGTTTCCGGCTGAATAGAGCTTTCCAGCTTACTGAGTACATCGCGAATGACCGGTTGCAGTTCAAGTGCGCGCTTGGTAGGTGTCATACCATCACTGGTGCGCACCAACAGCGGATCTTTAAATAAATCACGCAGGCGTTTAAGGCCATTACTCATTGCCGGCTGGGTAATGCTAAGCTGATTTGCGGCGCGGGTTACACTGCCTTCTCGCAAAAGGACATCCAGATACACCAATAAATTCAAATCAACCTTTGCAATATTCATAACTGTAATAGCCTGTATTAGTTTTATTAAACGCCGCTATTATACTCATAGTCTGAGTGGATGTCAGATAGGCCTTTGGTCGTAGTGCTTTATTGCCGGTTTAAGGTTAAGTTACTGATGTTTATACTTAATGTTGATTTTTTGAAATGCGGATGTGTTTTGTGAATGATTTAAAATAAATAATTATGGTGAATAAAACCGATAAAACGACCAATATTTAAGCTCGCTTGGTGATAAAAAAAGCCTCCCGAAGGAGGCTTAACATGAATCGACTTGTTTCAGTTGGGAATGAGTCGAATTAGTCGAACTGGTTCATGGTGTTGTCTTTACCACTTGCTTTAAGCGCCTGCTCACCAGAGAAGTACTCTTTGTGAGTATCACCTAAGTCAGAGCCGGCCATCGCCTGGTGCTTAACGCACGCCAGACCCTGACGGATTTCCTGACGCTGTACGCCTTTCACGTAAGCCAGCATGCCTTCTTCACCGAAGTAACCTTTCGCCAGGTTGTCAGTAGACAGCGCAGCAGTGTGGTAAGTAGGCAGTGTGATCAGGTGGTGGAAGATACCTGCTTCACGAGCACCGTCAGCCTGGAAGCTCTGGATCTTCGCATCCGCTTCGGCGGCTAATTCACTTTCATCGTACTCTGCAGACATCAGGTTAGCGCGGTCGTACGCTGATACGTCTTTACCTGCTTCAGTCCAGGCATCAAATACCTGTTGACGGAAGCTCAGTGTCCAGTTGAATGACGGCGAGTTGTTGTAAACCAGCTTCGCATTCGGGATAACCTCACGGATTTGGTCAACCATGTCGCCAATCTGACGTACGTGTGGTTTTTCAGTTTCAATCCACAGCAGGTCAGCACCGTTTTGCAGACTGGTGATACAGTCGAGTACACAACGCGCTACACCAGTGTCAGGCTTGAAGCGGAACAGGCCGTTAGGCAGACGCTCAGGCTTAACCAGTTCGCCGTTTTGCTTCAGTACCAGGTCACCTTCGTTCAGCTCGTCTACTGAAGTAACCGGTGTAGTTTGCAGGAACGCGTTGTACTGAGAAGCCAGGTCGCCTTCGCTGGTAGATACCGGGATCTTCTGCGTCAGGCCAGCACCTAATGAGTCAGTACGGGCAACAATTACACCGTCGTCTACACCCAGCTCTAAGAAGGCATAACGAACCGCGTTGATTTTCGCCAGGAAGTCTTCGTGAGGAACGGTTACTTTACCGTCCTGGTGACCACACTGCTTGGCATCAGATACCTGGTTTTCGATTTGGATACAGCACGCACCCGCTTCGATCATTTTCTTCGCTAACAGATAGGTGGCTTCTTCGTTACCGAAACCGGCGTCGATGTCGGCAATGATTGGCACAACGTGTGTTTCGTAGTTGTCAATTTGGGCCTGGATAGCGGCTACATCACCACCGTTTGCTTTAGCCGCATCTAACTGCTTGAACAGATCACCCAGTTCACGAGCGTCAGCCTGACGCAGGAAGGTGTACAGTTCTTCGATTAATGAGGCAACTGAGGTTTTCTCGTGCATTGACTGATCCGGCAGTGGGCCGAACTCAGAACGCAGTGCGGCAACCATCCAGCCAGACAGATAAAGATAGCTCTTACTGGTAGTGCCCTGATGTTTCTTCACAGACAGCATTTTCTGCTGACCAACAAACCCGTGCCAGCAACCTAAAGATTGCGTGTATTGAGTACAGTCTGCATCGTACTCGGCCATGTCCTGACGCATAATTTTTGCCGTATATTTAGCAACGTCTAAACCGGTTTTGAAGCGGTTTTGAACAACCATACGTGCAGCAAAATCTGGACTGATGGCATCCCAAGTACCGTTGTATTGACTCTTAAGCGTGGCAACCTGATCGATTGCATTTTGGTATTCTGACATGACTGTCTCTCCTTCCCGAAAATAGAATGAATCTTTTGCTGATAACACCCTTGGGTTGTCATCGACTTCCATTTCATCCTAGAGCGGCGAGCCCAATAACAGAAATATATAATCCTCATTATCGTAATAATCTGTGTGAATGTTTGGTGTTTGAATTCTGAACAGTGTGATTACTAAGGATTTTCCGCGCAAAGTGATTAAAAAAAATCTATCATTAAGAAAGGATATTCGTTAGGCCATTTATCATGAGTGAAATACTTTCGTCAGTTGATCAGCGAACTAAGCTGGTAGGTGAAAACCGCCTCGAGTTATTGTTGTTCAGGTTAGGAACCCGTCATACCTACGCTATCAACGTGTTTAAGGTTAAGGAAGTCATCACGGTGCCGAAGATGAATATGATGCCCGGAACCCATGGTAATCTGCGGGGTGTAACGATTTACCGCGGGCTGACAATCCCCGTGATTGACTTACGGCAGGCCATTAGAATGCGCCCGGTGAGCACCGAGAATGGCAATACCGACCGTAATGTTATTATTACCGAATATAACCGTTCTGTGCAGGGGTTTATGATTGGTGATGTGGTCAGTATTGTTAATACATCCTGGGAGGATATTCAGCCTCCGCCTAAATCCATCGGTAAGACAAACTTTCTTACCGCCATCACTCAGATTGATATTCAGGGTAAACGAGAGTTAGTCGAGATTATCGATGTGGAAAAAGTGCTGGCCGAAATCATTGAATATGATGTCTCAATCTCCGAAGAAATCCTTGATCATGAGGTTGTCGATCACCTGAAAGGACGAAAAGTGCTCATCGTCGATGATTCATCAACAGCCCGCAAACAAATTCGCGATACCCTTGAACAACTCGGATTGCACATTCTTGAATGTCACAATGGAGCTGAAGCTCTCATGTTGCTGAAGGAGTGGGCGGATTTAGGCAAAACCGTTACCGATGAAATTTTGATGATGTTTACCGATGCCGAGATGCCCGAAATGGACGGCTATCGGTTAACTGCGGAAGTCCGAGCCGATCCGCGCATGGCAGACTTATTTATTGCACTGAATACTTCGCTCAGCGGTAGCTTTAATCAGGCCATGGTTGAAAAAGTAGGTTGTAACCGTTTTATCTCTAAATTTCAGCCAGACATGCTGGTTGACGTGGTTCAGCAACGCATGCGGGAGTTGCTGTAAACGCTTAGCCGGTGCTTGGGCATCCGGTACGGATATCGGTATACTCTGGATTAGATAAAATTAACCTGTTGTTTTAACATCTTATCTGTTTTTCATGCGGATGTAAGATAGCAGCGATACACTGCGATATATTAAGATTACAAAAAGGAACCTATCGTGCGACAGAAATTGCTTGTGGCAGTGGCCGCAACGTTTGCGTTGTCGGCTTGTGTGAATACTACCGATACCGCTAATACCCAGAAACAACTCCCTTCAACGCCTAAAAATATTATTATGATCGTTTCAGACGGCATGGGGCCAGCCTATACCACGGCTTATCGTAATTTCCGTGACAACCCCGACACGCCAGAGGTGGAAGGTGTTGTGCTGGACGATATTTTTGTGGGTAATGCCAGTACGTATCCTGATCAGGTTTCTGGTTTTGTCACCGATTCGGCCGCCTCAGCAACAGCGCTGGCTTCTGGTGTGAAAAGTTATAACGGTGCCATCGGCGTTGATAAAAATAAAAAGCCGGTGACGTCTATTCTGCAACGGGCTAAACAGCTGGGGATGCGCACCGGTGTTGCCGTAACATCACAAATTGTTCACGCCACGCCAGCGTCATATGTTGCGCACAATGAAAGCCGCCAGAACTATAATGAACTGGCCGACAGTTTTTTTGACGATCGCATCAATGGTGAGTTTGTAGCCGATGTGATGCTTGGCGGCGGTACAAAATACTTTGAGCGCCAAGACCGTAATGTTACCGGCGAATTTATCGACGCTGGCTATGCCTATGTAGATACTTACAACAAACTTGCCACGCTACCTGCCGGCGAAAATGTGCTGGGACTCTTTGCCGAAGTAGGCCTGCCCTGGGCACTCGATGACCTGCGTAAAAATCGTCTGGCTTATCTCACTGAGCATGCGATCAAGCACTTAGAGAACGATAAGGGCTTCTTTCTGCTGGTGGAAGCCAGTCAGGTAGACTGGGCTGGTCACTCTAATGATATTGCCGCAGCAATGGCTGAAATGCATGATCTGAACCTTGCTCTGGAGTATCTGGTCAGCTATGTAGAAGAACATCCGGATACGCTGGTGGTCCTCACTGCCGATCACAGTACAGGCGGATTGACTATTGGTGCGCGCGGCGAATATCGCTGGGCACCTGAATGGCTGCAAAACCTAAAACAATCGCCGGAGACCATCGCTCAGAATATCGTCGAGATGGACTCGCCAGTAGCGTATGTTAGCGATGCACTGGGCTTTGAGCTAAACGACAAAGAAAAACAGCAAGTAGTAGAACTGGCAAAACAGGGCGACCTTAAAGCGCGCTTTGCTGGTATTAAGGCTTTGCTCGATATCCGGTCAAATACAGGCTGGACCACCACCGGTCATACCGGGGTAGATGTAGAAGTATTTGCATTCGGGGCCGGTAGCAGTCAGTTTTACGGGCAGTACGACAATACCGATATCGCCAAAAAGCTGTTTGGTTTATTACCTAAGCGCGCTCCAGTGGTGAAAACAGAAACCACACCAGCTCCCAAAGAAGAAAAAAGCCAGTGCGATTTTGAAACCGACTGGCGCTGTGAGTAATCAATAGTTATTTCAGAGGCGAATCTTTGAGCCGTTAAAAGATGACGAACAGGCCCCTGTTCGTCATTTATCTTTATTCGCACGCTCCGTGCGACATTTTATCGTGTTTTTTATTCATATTTGCTAATGCAAACCTGGCACCCAGTAAACACAGTGGTGCAGGTGCAAGTAATTTGGCAGCCTGTTGAATAACGTGGTGTTCGGGATGCAGGAAAACGCCTAAGATGCCATACAGGATTAGCAGTCCGGCAAAATACATAGCATGCTTATAGCCGTCGCTACCGGTGCGCCGGGTAATAAAATAAGCACAAATTACTGCCATCAAACTGCCAATAATCATTGAGCCAATCGTCAACAGGTTTGACTGCGCAGCCATGTCGATTAATTGTTGCTGCGAGTAGGCGGTGGTATCAATACCGGATTGCCAGAATACCGACAGCACCACTGCCAGAATGACAGTGGTAACAACATATATCAAAAATGCGATAACTAACGATTTTACGCTGAGTGGTTGAGTGTTCATCTTTCTTCCTTCTACGGCAAAGCGCGCAGCAATACGCAATCTGCCTGTTAATGGTGGTTTAAAGTAAAGATGAGCCAAGCCCGTATTTTTTCTTCAGGCGATTATGCTTAAAGAAATAAACGATAGCGGAAATGACCAGCGCAATGGAAACCGTATTTTTTAACAGCTGAAATGTGGATTCATCAATGCGTTGTTCGCCAAAGGCGCTAAAAATACCGTAAAAACCGAACAGGTGACTGGCGAGTACAATCCAAAATGCGATATGTAACTTCCTGATTTCCAGCTTGCCTTGTTCAGTTCGCGGTGATTCATTCTGGTCATTTTCAATCGACGAGGGAGCAGAGAGCGCTTCCTTATCGGGTTGCGGAGAGTCTGGTGCAGGATTGTCAGTAAACGCATCGTCAGCAAACAGGTCAGTAATGCCAATATCAAACACGGCGCCTAGGCATTTTACGCTTTCCTGTGACGCCACTGATTTTGCTTCAATTCTCTGAACTGTTCTTAAACTTAACCCCGACATATCAGCAAGCTGTTGCTGAGACCAGCAGCGGCTTTCTCTGAGCTGTTTAAGTTTATTTGCGTTAATTTTCAATTGCATTAAGGGTCTCCGTTGGCTCGATTTAAAGCTAACAGGAGTTGCCCGTTTTCCTGACGTTATTCACCCGTAACGCTTACGTTACCAATACGACACCAGGTGTCAAGTTACTATTTTTGTTAGTTTTTTCGGTTTTTGTGTCCATTCTGAAAATGTCAGGGAAAACATCTTACAGTTCTATCAAGACCTCAGTTGACGACTATTGAGCCGTGATCATTTCGTGATAATTCCGTGATTTTGGTGTGAAACAAAGCTTCTAGTCTTTTCCTTGGCGGGGGGAGGAGTCAATGCGGTTTCAGGCTACCCCCCTATTTACTGACTTTTACGGAGAAAAAGAAAATGAAAAAAATAGTGTTTTCATTAGTAGTACCTGCAGTACTGGCCTTTACCGCACCGGCTATGGCCGCGGCAAAATCCTATGAGGTGACTATTCAGAATGTCACTTCTGGAATTAGTTTTACGCCATTCCTGTTGGCCACGCATAACAAACGGGTGAGCTTATTTGAGCTGGGAGCGCCAGCTTCTGAGGCACTTGGGCGGGTGGCTGAAGGTGGAGATACTGCCGGGCTTCAGGCTGAGCTCGATGCATCGAATGGGGTTTATCAAACGGTTAGCTCAGATGGTTTGTTAGGCCCTGGTGAGTCGGTGACACTCTCTATAGACGCCCGAGGTGGCAAAAATAAACTAAGTCTGGTGTCTATGTTATTACCCACCAACGATAATATTGTTGCTGCTCAGGCTATTGACCTCCCTTCTGGTATGCGGGCTCAAACAACCTATCTGGCCATGGCGTATGACGCCGGCACCGAAACTAACTCAGAAGAATGTGCCTTTATTCCAGGGCCGACCTGTGGCGGTGAAGCCTTTTCCGATACGGATTTAGGCGAGGGCTATATTTTCCCGTCTGCCGGGATCCATGGTGAGGCCGATTTGAGTCAGGCGATGTATGACTGGCAGGGACCAGTAGCCATAGTGAAAATAAAGCGGGTGTATTAACCGATGCTGAGGCAAGGTATCGAGCAGTAATTCATTGCGCGATGAAGGTGTGACAGACTGCCCTTATCAGGTAATTAGTTGCACCCTAACCGTTTTATTACTGATTAATAAAGCTCTCGATATCCTCACCGGTAATTTTGCCAATCTGGCTAAACAGATACCACAGTGCAGCAATCAGTAACACCATGGAGGGGATAACAATGACCGGGTAGCTCAATGCCGTCATCCGCCCTAACTCTTCAGTATAGGCAGTAGTACCCGGTTCGCTCACCAGAATGACCTTGGCAAGGATATAGTTAAGCGTAGAGGATAAGAAAAACGAACCGGCAACAATGTAAGAGCAGTGCCTGATTTTTTCCTTAAACAGCGGTTGCTTATTCTGCTGATCGAGCACTTCATTCAATTTGGGCCAGTTAATAATCTGATCGTTAAGAATAAGCATCTTTACCAGCGGTTTTTCTGTTGCCTGGGTAACCAGCACAGCTATGCCTATCAGGGCCGGAATAGCGGCTTCTTTAATGGCAATATATTCTGCCGGTAACTTTAATAAACTGATCCCTCCGGTCAGTAACACACTGACAATCCCGAGTACAGAAAAGCCGTTAATCTTGCCGCTTTGTTTTAAGTCCCATAGACCATAGCCCAGCGGAAAGCTCAGTGCGGCCACAATACTCCAGGCCGGGCCTAAGTACTCTTCGGAGCTGGCATAGCTCATTAGTACCACCGGGATGACAATATTAAATGCCAGATTAGGCAGAAACCCCTGATTCTGAGGTTTAGCGGTTGACGGTGTGCGGTCTGACATAAGGTAACTTCTTTACTTACAATGGCAGGCTTCAAGCCCGGCTTATGAGGATTTCGCCCACAGATGGGCACTTAGTAAGCCCATGATGAAACCAAACAGGTGGTATTCAAAGGAAACAAATCGCTGTAAGGGCAGTACACCGAATATCATACCGCCATATAGCACGGCTATCACTACTGAAATAATCAATAAATGTAACTTTTTGCTATAAAAGCCGCCGAGGATGAGAAAGCCAAGGTAACCATAAACAATGCCGCTGGCGCCAATGTGCATAGCATTACGACCAAATAACCACACCAGCAAGCCGGCGCCCAGCCAAATCAGCAGCGTAGACTTCAGAAAAGTCAGTTTGCCCCATTGCATACTCAGCCACATAAACAGTAATAATGGCAAAAAGTTACTGGCAAAATGGGTGAGGTTAGCGTGTAGCCAGGGGGCAAGAAAAATTCCCGGCAGGTTGCCCGGATCGCGCGGACGGATGCCGAATTGATTTAACCAGTTAGACAGCAATAAATTAATAAACTCGGTGCCGAGCAGGCCGAGCGCCAATATGCCTAAAATTCTGAGTTGCTGGGATAAGGTAAACTGTTTCATAAAATAATGTGCGGCAAATAGCGCGATAAGTCCTGAGTAATCAGTGAACGGTCTTCCCGAATGGAAATGCCAGCCGGTAAATCGTCTACCAGCCAACTGCCAATCAATACATATTGGTCGCCGTAGCGGGGCAGTGGCTGGTACTGTTGCAGGATAAACCCTTCTTCACCGTAGGGTCCTTCTGATAGGGTGGTTGGTGAATCATTATCGTTAAGCAGCGAGATATTGGCCCCTTCACGGGAAAATAACGGCTTTTTAATCCACTTACCGGCGGTGGTCCGATGCTTATCCTGTTCAAAAAATGCCGGTAACAGATTGGGATGATTGGGAAATTCCTGCCACAACAGCGGCAGCAGCGCCTTATTGGATAACACTGATTTCCATGGTGGCTCAAGCCAGCCTACATCAGCGGCTTCCAGCGCATCACCAAATTCCTCCCGAAGCATAAATTCCCACGGGTACAGTTTGAAACATCGGGTAATGGCGTTGTCGTCTAAATCGGTAAAGTAGCCTGTGTCGCTCAGGCCTATGTCTTCAATAAACAAAAACGGTGCGTCTATGCCCGCTGCACTGGCACAATCCTGCAGGTATTGCACGGTGCCGCGATCCTCTACCGAATCTTCACAACAACTAAAGTGAATACGCTGATAATTATATTGCTGTCTTAATTGCTCAAACCGGTAAACGAGCTTCTCCTGCAAGGAGTTAAACTGATCGGCGTGGCGCGCAATCTGACCGGCATCCACCAGGTTCTCCAGCCATAGCCATTGCCAGAAGCCGGTTTCATACAGGGAAGTGGGGGTATCTGCATTGTTTTCTAACAGCTTGGCGGGAGATTGACCGTCGTAAACCAGATCCAGCCGTGAATACAGAGAAGGTTGTTTTTCACGCCAGCTTGAGGCGATAAAATCCCAGTGTGCTTGTGGTATCTGGCACTGGGTGAGCAATGCCTCAGAGTTAACCACCTTGTCTACCACGTGCAAACACATCTGGTGTAATTCGGCACTGGGATCTTCTATGTCCTGCTCAATTTGATGCAGGGTAAACTGATAGTAAGCACTTTCATCCCAGTAGGGTTCGCCGTACATGGTATGAAAATGAAAACCATATTCAGCCGCTAACTGTTGCCAGTTGTGGCGCGGCTGACTGGCCATTCTGAACATGCTAGCCGCCCCAGCCCTTGGACTTACTACCTGAGCTGCCCCAGCTCGATTTCGCCCGCACGCTGCTACCAAACCCACCGCGTTTAATGGTGCGGTTTACGGTTGGTTTTTTCTCAAATACCGAAGACGGAGCATTATAAGAGCGTCTTCTGATATCACCGTCAAACACATAACCGTTTGAAGTAACCCAGCGGGAACGGAACGGCGAGTAAGACGAGAACGAAGTATACAAGGGTTGCGAATAGTAAGGCCGCGGTTGCAGCAGCTGACTTACCATATAACCGGCCATAAAGGGCATAAAAAAGCTGCCTGAAGACGTTTGTACATACTGACAGCGGTCATTACCAAATTCGTATTCACAATCATTTTGCGTATTGAACTTGGGCGCAGTGCGGTTATGCTCCTCAAGCGCCGACTCGTAGGCCGCCAGGCACTGGCCGGTTGCTTCCGGATTATCCTGCTGGCAATCTTCCGGCGATACATAAATGTTTGACTGTTCGCGGCTGCCACCACAGGCGGTGAGCATGATCCCGGCTACACCCACGGCCAGCGGTTTTAATGCAAAAGCTTTGCGTAACTGATGCAGATGAATACTTTTAGAACGTTTTTGTGAATGGCTCATCGCAAAACTCCTAATAAGTCATGCAAGCGGCATTCAGAATACCCACGGCAATCGACATGGCAGCAAGCATAACACCGGCAGAAACTTCATTGTTATTAATGCGCTCGGCAATTTTCGGCATAAAGCTAAACCGCAACAGGGCAAAAGCCAGGCTCTGCGCAATCACGGCAACAATGCCCCACAGGGTAAAATCAATCAACCCCAGAGAGTTAGACGCGGCGCTTGCCAGGGCAAGACTGAAACCAACCATGGCGCCACCAAAGCCAATGGCTGCGGCCACGTTCTTTTCCTGTTTTACCAGTTTCCATTCATCGTGCGGCGTAACCATGGCGTACACCACCTTAAAAATGAACAGATAAATAATAGAGATCGCAAAATACAGGGCGAAGTTTAAAAGTCCGGCCATCGACTGAGTGATAATTTCCATGCGTTTTCCTTATTGTTAGCCGTTAATGCGAATATCTGAGGGTTGTATGTCAAAACCGGTACTGATTACGAGGCAGCGATCGGCATTGGCACCGACGATTTTCTCTTCGCCGGCAACCAGCAGAGACTCCGTGCGGTCGTTATCAATTTCGCGCTCGTAAAGCATCATAAACTGGTCGGTTTCACTCACATCGCCGTCTTCTTCCCAGGTTTTTTCGGTAACGGCAACCGGTGGTGATTCTTCACCCACTGCATCCCAAACGCGAGAAAAACTATGGCCTTCAAGTTCATAGGTAGGGCGGGAAATTTCGTTGTTCAGACATTGTTGCCATTGCGACTGGTTGCCGACAGTGGTGGTAGAGTAGAAGTACCAGAGCTTGACATCGGTAATGTGGTTTTCGCTCATACCACCGTCAAGCACTACCTGCAGGAAGGCATCGTCGTCGGTATAAAAGCGTAACAGGGTGCCGCCGCTGTCCAGCTCTGCCTGGCCTACGGCCTGAATAAGATGTTTGTTGGCGGCGCCTTCAATACACAATTGTGGCGTGAGTAATTTGAGTTTAAGCGCATCCAGTTCAAAGGAGCCGCCTAAATACAGACCCATCACCTCCGGTGCGGCAGGCTTTTGGGGGGCATCTGATTTAAACCATTTTTTAAACATATCACTGCTCCGTGAGCGCATTCCAGTTAATATCGGTAATGCGGGCTTTGGCGATATAATAAAGTTTATCCTGCGGTGATATAACCGTATTTAGTGCGGGGTTGAGCGTAATGGATTGGCCGCGCTCAGCGCCGGCACAACCTATTAAGGTAGCATCATATTGACGTTTAAACGCCATAAATAAGGTTTGGTAGCTCACCGGCTCAACCGAGTGGGGAATAGTCAGAGAAAATTGCGCCTGACCATCATCATCCACGCTCAACAAATCGTGATGCAGCGTACTGGAACCGGGGTCGAAAGCGGCCTTGGCGAGCATTTCAACCGCAACGCTGGGCGTACATTCTACCTGTGGGCAGTGCATCTGCAGCAGCCGGACCAGGCTTTCATCATTAAAATAAGCAACCTGATGAGCGGACGGATTCTTTTGAGAACAATAGAGCGCGGTGGTCATGGTTAAATCGTCTTCGGGATTATCAATAAGAATGGTGGAGGCCGCGCTGATACAGGCTTTGTCCATGTCTTCATCTTTATTAAACGATTCAACCCGAACGAATTCTATTTTATCGGGCATGGGATTGGTAATGTCGGCTCTGACACAAAGTACGATATCGGGCTTTTCGGCCAGGGACTGACGTTCCTGCAGGAGTAGTTTGAGCAGTAATAACGTGCGTTGCTCATTCCAGCCAATGACCAGAATATGATTGCTTACATCGAGACTGGATAACCCCATAATACCTTTTCTCCATTGATTTCCCACAAATGCGGCAACCCGACCCACAATCATCGCAAAGATACTTAACCCAAGCGGAATGACATACAAGGCCACAATAAGCTTGCCAGCCGGGGTTTGCGGCGACAAATCACCGTAGCCAACTGTTGAGCCGGTCACTGCCAGCCAGTAGATGAAATCAACACTTTCGGTCAGTGCCTGTTCGTCGAATGCATAAAGTAACAACCAGGACGACAATGCATAAAACAACGTCGCCAGAACGATGGTATACCATCGTGATTCGGCAAAGTAGTTAAGCATTACACGTCGGATTTTTATCCACATATTAGCGCCACTGACGATCCCTGTTGTTGAGTTACCTGCCATCTTCGCAAAAAAATAGCGGTTAGTCCAAGTACCTGCCAGAGAGCAAGTCCGAGACTTAACCGCTTGATTTTATTTATTTGCCTAAAATGCGTGCCAGCTCATCGTCGGCCGAACTCTGGCCGCCTTTGATGCCTGCCGCTGCCAGGCGCTTCTCTAAATCGTCAGACGACTCAGAAGAAGCCAGTTCTTCCGCGGCTTCCAGTTCCGCAGTGCGCATTTTCTGCTTTTCCTGAATCCGCGACAGTGACTCAGTCGCCGTCTTCATTTTGCTGTTTGCGCCCATATGACGGGAAGATACTGCAACCTGAGCCTTCTGCACGCTTTCAGTTGCTTTTACCATATCAACCTGTTGTTCCAGGCGACGCAGGTTGGCTTTTGCCTGCTGAATATTTTTAGCCAGCTGCTTCTCTGACGCATTGAATTGGTCGAGGTATTGCTGTTCCTGGTCGCGTTCAGCTTTCAGTTCGCTAACTTTTTGTGCGCAATCAAGCGCCAGTTCACGGTCGGTGTCGATAGCTTTACGGGCATGGGCTTCATACTCCGCAATCGACTGGTTAAATCCATCAACTTTTTGCTGTGACAATTTGCACTTAGCCAGAATCTGGGTGCGGGCATGATCAGATTTGCGCAACTCTTCTTTTGCTTCCCGAATTTCCTGTTCAAGAATTCTGATTGCCTGACTATCTACCACTGACTGGGCCGCTTCGTTGGCTCCACCTTTCACTGCTGTGATCAGTTTTTTCCAAACAGACATAAATTTCTCCTTAAATTACTTCAAATGTGACTCATAAGCGTCAAGGAAAGCTGCCACGTTCTGGAATAACGTAGTCACTTCAATTTGAATACTCTCTGCTTTTGACTGCGCGCTCAGCGCACCGAATGCCGTGTAGTATTCCTCTCCATTAACGTTGGATATGGCCACCGTTGTGAGTGGGAAAAGCATGTGAGTTGACAGAATATCGTGGTCCAGAGCGGCTTTATCGGCAACCTGCGAAGCGTTAAACAGTAAACTCTCAACTATGATTTGCTCACCGCTGATTGCCAGCCAGGCATCCAGCCCGTCCTGATTTGCAATCAGTAAACATTCTTTCTCGCGGGTGACGACCAGGTCATCCATGTCTTTAAACAGGGCCTCAAGTTGTTCAAGATCCCATTCCATACTATATCTCCTTACCGAATCAGCTAAATGCCGTTAACTCTAGTCAGATTTACTACACTGTTGCAACGACTTTACGTTAATTAGTGCAACAAAGTGTGACTAAACCGATAGTCTGTGTTGTTCTCATTGCCCGTTCCGACTGATTTTTTTGAGCATATCTGCCGGAACGAGGAAAAGTGTAGACAATTAAGGTAGCAATAGTCAATAATAATTATGTCTATATGTGTAAAAAAGTGTGTCAATGTAAATTATAATTCACAAAAGGGGTTGTTTTGAAAGGTCAGAATCAATGGCGGATGGTGGTACAGCGGATTATTCGTTCGGAAATGTCGCTGCGCGGTGTGAAATATCAGGGATTGAGTGACAAACTGGCAGAAATAGGGGTCTCGCAAACTGCCGATAATTTGCGCAATAAAGTGAATAAAGGCATTTTAGGTGCCGATTTGCTGTTACAGATTCTTTTTGTCCTCAAATCACGGCCGTTATCGGCAGAGATGATGGCCGAGGTAATGGCTGCCGGAGACAGCGATTAAATTGCTACAAGGCAGAAGATACGTGGTTTGTGCGGCACATAAACAAAACCCAGCCAAAATGACTGGGTCGAATAAGGAAGATGGGAGAACATCATCGCTTTGGTTAAATAATAGTCTTATTCCAAAATAATAAAAGAAAAACTGTGTATCATACGGCATTCATTGGTATGGATATAAATACCTAAAGTTGGTGTGATACTTGCAGGGTAAATTCAGGGGAATTGTAAGTAAATGAATTGCAAGAGAACTGAGGCTTTACAGTTGCTCAATAGAATGTCGCCAGGCCTGAAACTGCCACCCGCTAAATGAGCTTTTAAATACCGCTGTAAAGCGTGAAATTGTGCCGATGACACGGCCTTTTTTCGACGAAATGTGTTAAACTCCCGCCAATTTTTGACAGAAACCCTTTTGACTCGAAGGAAAGCCCGTTAGGGCGGTTATTCTCCGCGACTTAAAAGCAATTTGATACGACATTTGAGCTGCATGAAATTATCAGATTTTAGTTTTACACTGCCCGAGCACCTGATTGCTAAACATCCTACCGCCGAACGCACTGCCAGCCGTTTGTTACATCTTGATGGTAAAACGGGCACGGTCGAGCATAAACAGTTCCGC
This sequence comes from Marisediminitalea alba, assembly GCF_002993365.1. Lineage (GTDB taxonomy): Bacteria > Pseudomonadota > Gammaproteobacteria > Enterobacterales > Alteromonadaceae > Alteromonas > Alteromonas alba. The sequence goes on along the minus strand of NZ_PVNP01000051.1, from coordinate 45,537 downwards.
GATATGCTTGATTTGGTAGAGCCGGGGGATCTGCTGGTATTTAATAATACCCGGGTCATACCTGCTCGACTGCTGGGGCAGAAGGCCTCTGGCGGTAAAGTGGAAGTGCTGGTTGAGCGCATTGTGGACGAGCATAAAGCGCTGGCCCATGTGCGCGCCAGCAAAGCACCGAAGCCCGGCACTAAATTACTGCTGGAAGGGGCGGTTGAAGTGACCGTAACAGGCAGGCAGGACGCGTTGTTTGAGCTGTCTTTTGACGGCGAGAGTACGGTGCTTGAGCAGCTCGACGCCCACGGCCATATGCCATTACCACCGTATATAGACAGAGCCGATGAAGACAGCGACAAAGAACGTTATCAAACGGTTTATAATCAGGCCCCCGGCGCCGTAGCAGCACCTACGGCAGGATTGCATTTTGACGAGACCATTTTAGCCGCGCTGGCAGAAAAGCAGGTTAATCTGGCTTACGTTACTTTACACGTAGGTGCTGGTACTTTTCAGCCAGTGCGAGTCGACAATGTGCTTGAACACAAGATGCACAGCGAATATGCCATTGTGCCGCAAACTGTGGTGGATGCAGTACGAGCCACCAAAACCGCTGGCAAGCGTGTGATTGCGGTAGGAACCACTTCAGTGCGTTCACTGGAGTCTGCAGCGCTGCATGCCGATAAAGCCGAAGTGATTGAGCCGTTCCAGGCCGACACGGATATCTTTATTTATCCCGGTTTCGAATTTAAGGTAGTGGACGCCATGTTCACCAACTTTCACCTGCCTGAATCCACGCTGATTATGCTGATCAGTGCTTTTGCCGGGCGCGACAATGTGCTTAAGGCTTACGCCGAAGCCATTGAACAGGAATACCGCTTTTATAGCTACGGCGACAGCATGTTTATTGAAAAAAGCATTAACACATGATCTCTGTTGTATTGCTGGTATAATCCGCCCTCAATTGAGTATCGACGAAGGGGGTGCGTAAATAGCCCTCTTGATCAGACAGGATATAATTTCTCATGCAATTTGAACTGCTCCATACCGACGGACGCGCCAGACGAGGAAAGCTGGTGTTTGAACGTGGCGAAGTGGAAACGCCGGCGTTTATGCCGGTAGGTACTTACGGTACCGTAAAAGGAATGACCCCCGAAGAACTGGCCGACAGTGGTGCCCATATTTGTCTGGGAAACACCTTCCACCTGATGTTGCGCCCGGGTACCGGGATCATAAAAGAACACGGTGATCTGCACGATTTCATGCACTGGCAAAAGCCAATTCTCACTGATTCCGGTGGCTTTCAGGTATTTAGCCTGGGTGATTTACGCAAAATCACCGAGGAAGGGGTGACCTTCCGCTCGCCAATCAATGGCGAAAAGATTTTGCTGACGCCGGAAAAATCCATGGAAGTGCAGCGTGATTTGGGCTCGGATATCGTGATGATTTTCGATGAGTGTACGCCGTACCCGGCTTCGCAGCAGGAGGCCCGTATTTCTATGGAACTGTCGCTGCGCTGGGCGCGGCGCAGTAAAGATGCCCATGGTGATAATCCATCAGCCCTGTTCGGTATTATTCAGGGCGGCATGTACGAAGATCTGCGCGATATTTCTCTGGCTGGTCTTGAGGATATTGGCTTTGATGGTTACGCCATTGGCGGATTGTCGGTGGGCGAGCCCAAAGAAGACATGATCCGCATTATCGAACACACGGCGCCGAAAATTCCTGAACATAAGCCCCGCTACCTGATGGGCGTAGGGAAACCGGAAGATATCGTAGAGGCAGTTCGCCGCGGCATCGACATGTTTGATTGTGTGATGCCAACCCGAAATGCTCGTAACGGTCATTTGTTTGTCACCGAAGGTGTGATAAAAATCCGCAACGCCAAACATAAGCATGACACGGGTCCGCTCGACGAAAATTGTGATTGTTACACTTGCAAAAACTATTCTCGGTCATATTTACATCATCTCGACAAGTGCAATGAGATACTTGGCGCTAGACTCAACACCATCCATAACCTGCGTTATTATCAACGGGTTATGCAGGGATTGCGGGACGCGATTGCGAGTAATACTCTCGACCAATTTGTCAGCGAATTTTACGCACAGAAAAACATGCCGGTACCGGCTTTATAACAATTTATAACGGGGAACATTATGAGTTTATTTATTTCCGAAGCACACGCACAAACAGCTGGTGGCGGTGGCCAGGGCGGCGGTTTAGAAATGCTGATCATGCTGGGCGTGTTTGGCCTGATTTTCTATTTCCTGCTGTATCGTCCGCAGGCAAAACGCGTTAAAGAGCATAAAGCACTGGTATCATCACTGGCCAAAGGTGATGAGATTCTGACCCAGGGCGGCATGGTCGGTAAAGTAACCAAAGTGTCTGACGAAAAGGATTTTATTGAAGTAGCGCTGAATGACCAAACCAACATCGTGGTGCAAAAATCTGCCGTAAGTGCCGTGCTGCCAAAAGGCACAATGAAGTCTATCTAAGTAACCAGCTAAAACGGGCTCGGTGATCACTGCAGCCCGTCGTAGGGAATTTTTGTGTTAAACCAAAACTCATTTTTTAAGGTGCTGGTCGTACTGTTTATGGTACTGATGTGCGGCCTGTATGCGTTGCCAAATTTGTACGGTGAAGATAATGCCGTGCAAATTTCCGGTTCGCGCAACGCCACTGTCACCGCAGCACTCGAATCTCGAATCACCTCCGCGCTTGCTGAACAAAACATACCGATTAAATCGGTAGAGTTTGAAAACGAGCAGTTGCTGATCCGTCTGCCGGATTCAGACAGCCAGTTAAAAGCGCGTGATTTTCTCGATCGTGAACTCGGCACTGATTATGTAGTGGCCATGAACCTTGCGCCTGATACACCCGAGTGGCTGGAAGGCCTTGGTGGCATGCCGATGAAACTGGGGCTGGATTTACGGGGTGGTGTGCACTTCCTGATGGAAGTCGACATGAACGAAGCCATTGGTAAATCACTGGAGGATGCTGAAAGCGATTTTCGTACCGCATTACGTGAAGAAAAACTGCGTTATCGCTCGGTGAATGTGCGCGATGGCTTTATTGATATTCAGTTCCGCGATGAAGAAACGCTTGATAAAGCGGAGTTTTTCCTCGAAAACCGTAATCGTGACCTGACTTATCAGGAAATGGATGATCTGGTACTGCGGGCCCGTTTCTCTGAGCAGAAGCTTGCCGAGATCCGAGACTACGCGGTTAAGCAGAATATCACCATTATCCGTAACCGGGTAAATCAACTGGGTGTTGCCGAACCTGTAGTGCAAAAGCAAGGCGCAGAGCGCATTGTGGTGCAATTGCCAGGTATTCAGGATACCGCTCAGGCGAAAGAAATTCTTAATGCCACTGCAACGCTGGAATTCAGAATGGTCGATCAGGACAACGACGTCCGCGACGCCGTAGCCGGGCGTGTCCCCCCTGGTTCACAACTGCTATATGAAGGTGAACGTCCAGTACTGCTCGATAAACGTGTTGTGGTTACCGGTAACCACATCATTGACGCCAACAGTGGCGTTGATGAATACGGTTTACCGCAGGTTAGTATATCGCTGGATAGTGAAGGCGGTAATAAAATGTCGCGCAATACCCGTGAAAATGTCGGAAAACCGATGGCCACCGTATTTATTGAATACAAGGCTACCGGCGAACGTGACGCCAACGATAAGCTGATTTTTGAACGTCACGAAGAAGTTATCAACGTCGCGACCATCCGTGGTCAGTTTGCCAGTAATTTTCAGATCACCGGTCTTGATTCACCCAAAGAAGCCCGCGATTTAAGCCTCTTACTTCGAGCTGGTGCCTTGATTGCGCCCATTCAGATTGTTGAAGAGCGTACTGTAGGCCCAAGCCTGGGTCAGGAAAATATCGATTTAGGGATGCAGGCGATTATCTGGGGTCTGGCGCTGGTAATGGTGTTTATGCTGGTGTACTACAAAGCCTTTGGTATTGTGGCCGACATCGCGCTGGGCCTGAACCTGGTTATGATTGTGGGCATTATGTCGATGATCCCGGGAGCAACGCTGACTCTGCCAGGTATGGCGGGTATTGTTCTTACAGTGGGTATGGCGGTTGATGCCAACGTGCTGATCTTTGAGCGTATTCGCGAAGAGATTCGTGACGGGCGTAGTCCGCAACAGGCAATTCATCAGGGCTATGACAGTGCTTTCTCTACCATTCTTGATGCTAATATTACTACCTTTATCGCTGGTTTGATTCTTTTTGCCGTTGGTACCGGACCGATAAAAGGCTTCTCGATCACGCTGATGATTGGTATCGCCACTTCTATGTTTACCGCGATTCTGGTTACCCGGGTGATTGTAAATGCCATTTGGGGTGGTCGCCGTGTTAGCAAACTGGCGATATAGGAGCGTCTGACATGCAATTATTAAAATTATCCGAAACCGTTAACTTTATGAAATTGCGGGTACCCGCAATGATATTGTCAACGGTGCTAATCCTCGCTTCGATATTCTCGCTGGCAACTAACAGCCTGAACTGGGGGCTGGATTTTACCGGCGGTACCCTGATTGAAGTCGGTTATGAGCAAGCCGCAGATCTGGGCGAGATTCGTTCGTCTCTGGCGGCTAACGACTTCCCCGATGCCGTAGTGCAGAATTTTGGAAGTAGTACTGATGTGCTTATCCGAATTGCGCCGCGTGAAGGTGTAAAAGCCGTTACCATTGGTGACCAGGTGATTGATATCCTGCAACAGGCTGATAGCAGTGTGGAAAAACGCCGTATCGAGTTTGTTGGGCCAAACGTGGGTGAGGAGCTTACAGAGCAGGGCGGTCTGGCGATGCTGGTAGCGCTTATCTGTATCCTGATTTACGTAGCTGCACGATTTGAATGGCGTTTTGCGCTGGGCTCAGTATCGGCACTGATACACGATGTGCTGCTGACTCTCGGTCTGTTCTCGTTTTTGCAACTGGAATTCGACCTGACGGTACTGGCTGCGGTTCTGGCAGTTATTGGTTACTCGCTTAACGATACCATCGTGGTATCAGACCGGATCCGTGAAAACTTTCGCAAGATCCGCAAGGGGGAGCCAGTGGAAATTATCAATATTTCACTGACCCAAACGCTTAACCGAACCATCATTACCTCATTAACTACCGTGTTGGTATTGCTGGCGCTGTTCTTTAAAGGCGGTGCGCTTATCCATGGTTTTGCTACAGCGTTGTTATTTGGTGTGGTAGTAGGTACCTATTCCTCTATCTATATTGCCAGTTCTGTGGCATTGGCGTTGGGGATCAGTAAAGAAGATCTTATGCCGCCACAGGTTGAAAAAGAAGGCGAAGATTTGGACGCGATGCCATAGGTTGCATACAGTCAATTTATGCTCAAGTGAAAGCCGCGGAGAATAACCGCGGCTTTTTTGTTGCCAGTCTGCCATTCCTGATACAGCTAGTTCTTTTTAACGTTAGCGAACTTCAATACTGCCGGTAAGTTTTGCCAGCATCTTAACTCCGATACCTTTTACCCGGGTCAGCTCATCCACCGAGCTGAATGGGCCCTGGGATTCCCGGTAACTAATAATGGCAGCCGCTTTGCTTTTGCCAATTCCCGGTAACGTCATCAGTTGCTCCAGTGAGGCGGTATTCAGGTTTAGCAAAGTTTGAGTGGTTGCCACCTGGCTGACTTCGTCAGTCATTTTTAATGATTCAGCAGTGGCACTATTAAAGCCAGCGAACAACGCCAGCACGATCATACAGATTCGAACAGTAGATAATTTCATGTGTAGCTCCTAAAGGTTGTGAATGATGATAATCATCCCCTTTACTTTACTTATCTCTCTTGAAGAGCGGCAGTACAGAAAATGGCCAGTTTTAGGTCGTCTAAGGCGAGTTTTTCGAAGGTCAGCGGGTAAGAATGTTGTGCAGATAAGAGCAAATTAAAAAATTATACTAAAGGTGTATCTTTACCTCCCTGCGGTTATATTAAATTTATTATTATCAAACTTAATATTGATACTGGGCCCTTAAACGTTCATTTCATTCATTTAAAGTGTATAAAAATCAATGCTGTAGTTGTTTTCTCCGGAAGTTAGCTAGCTTTAAATGAACCAGCCCATAGCCCGAGGACTTCTGATTGCAGGCCGAAACAGTTCCGCATGGCCCTGTCCGGGAGCTTTCTTCACCCGCTCAAATTACCTCTCTTTACATTCCTAAACTATAGTTATTAAAAATCCAGGAAATCATCAATGCCCAGTCAGCTCACCACGTTTTTGCTGGGGGAATTTTCGTAGTAGTGATTACCATAATAGGTACCTTGGTTAGCCAAACGTTATTGAAACAGGATCAGGTAGTCAGCTTCGAGGCCCCAATGCAGGAATTTATCGATACATTAAGCAGGGAGCTTGATTACAACGCTTATGCGCTGCGCTCGCTGGCACAACTTTTTCGCTCGTCTGAGTCGGTAGAAGCCCATGAATTTGCCAGTTACACCAACCTGGTGATGAGTCAGTTTGGTAATATTGTTGCCATGGCCTACCTGGCGGAACCTGATAATCAAACAGAGCAGTCGTTATTGCAAACCTATTGGCAGGGAGCAAGTTCTGTGGCCGGGCTGAGCTCTTATGATCTGCTCGAAAAAGCCGACATTAATAAACTTTATAAGCGTCTTTCGGATACTCGCAGGGCTGTTGCCTCACCAATATTTAAACTGAAAAGCAATGATCACTATTACACATTTGTTATACAGCGGGTAGCCGAGCAACAGGGCTTTGTGGGCATATTGATAGATGCTGGCTTCACTCTTGAACAAACGCTGAATAACCAGATAAACAATGGTTACTCCTTGTTTGAGCGTGAATCAGGTTTACCCATCCTGGTTTTCAGCAAGCACAATCAGATGATAAATGGTGCCGAGGATGTCACCAGTGGTGACTTTGTCGCTACCCTGAATTTTTTTAATCGGCAGTGGTTGGTGTCGACTTATCAGAACAACCTGTTCCATCACAAAGCCGCCTATTCGATTATCCCGATTGCGGCATTTACTTTAAGTTTGCTGGTTGTCTACCTGGTGGTACAGGCACAGCGATTAAGGTTGGCCAATCGCGAAAAGCAAACGGCATTCGAAGATCTTCAGTTTGCCCAGCAGCGGCTGGTGGAAAATGAAAAGCTATCGGCAATGGGCGGTATTGTTGCCGGTGTTGCTCACGAAGTGAATACGCCTTTGGGTATAGGTATCACCAGCATGTCCCACTTACAGGAGATGATGGGAGACTTGCGCAAGGATTACGATAATGGCTGTCTTGATGCTGAGCGTTTTAAAGAGTTTATGGAGACCGGGGATGAAATGGTCAGCTTGTCACTGAACAATATGCATAAAGCATCGGCACTGGTCGCGCGGTTTAAAAAAGTCGATGTAATCAGCTCCGATGCCAACCTGACTCCTGAACCCGTGGTTGTGGCCGATCTGGTCGATTCGTTTATTGTTCGTTTTTATAATGAATACCCGGGCTCTCTGGTAACGATAAACGCTAATATTGATAAGAGTGCGATGGTTTACACTTATCCGGATGTCATTTTGGACATTCTCAATTATCTCGCCAGCAATGCGGTAAGCCATGCTTTTAAGCCCGAACAAAAGCACTGTGAGATAAGCATTACCTTTCCCTACACTCAGGGAAATACTAATACCCATTTACTGCTGTTTAAAGACAATGGCACCGGCGTAGAAAAAGCCTTACTGGAACGCATTGTTGATCCGTTTTTTACCACCTGCCGTGGGGCCGGCAACGCCGGCCTGGGGTTGAGCGTGGTTTACAATCTGGTTAAAGGTAAATTGAACAGCGACTTAAATATATTTGTTGATGAAGGTCTGGCGTTGACCTTTGAATTACATGACTTGAATAAGTGAGAGGTCAACAGTGATATCCAACCCACTTTTTGCATTGCAAACATCATCGGCCGAACAAGTACCAACTGATCAGGCGGATGCGGAGTACGGTTATACCGTGTTGATCATTGACGATGAAGTCGAAGTGCATAAGGTTACCGATTTAACCCTTAAACGGTTTCGTTTTGATGGCAAGCGGATCCGTTTTTTACATGCCTACTCAGCCCGGGAAGCCCTGCAAATTTTTGCCGACAATGAAGATATCGCACTGGCATTGGTTGATGTAGTGATGGAAACCGATCATGCCGGGCTGGATTTGGTACATAAGGTTCGGAATGAGCTGGGTAACCACCTGGTTCGCTTGGTGCTGCGAACCGGGCAGCCCGGGCAGGCCCCGGAACATGAAGTGATCGAACGTTATGACATTAACGACTATAAAGAAAAAACCGAATTAACCAGTCAGAAACTTAAAACCCTGATGTATAGCGGCTTGCGCTCTTTCCGGGATATTCAGACTATTGATAGCCACCGTAAAGGACTACGCCAGGTAATTGAAAGTACCAGTAAAATGCTCAAACCGAGTTCCATGAGCGAGTTTGCGACGGCGGTTTTAAAAGAGATCATGAACCTGTTACAGCTCGACTCCAGCGCTGTGTATTGCACAACTTTTTCTGAGCGAGGTTTTGATGGTCAGCGACGGATCCTGGCGGCCACCGGCTCAATGGCCGACGTAATTGCCAGGGATGACTCTGAAGGGTTACCTGAGTCGGTGCAGCGCTTATTCGACAAAGCCCTGCAAGAAGGCCGGTCGCTGTATAGCGAGGAAGGCTATGTGTTTTATACCGAAACCGAAAGTGGTTACCAGTCACTGCTGTATGTTGACACCAACGGTAAGCTAACCGATGCGCAGCAGGAATTACTCGATATCTATTGCTTTAATGTTGCGTTGACCTACGCAAGTTTACTCAAGGGCGAAGAAATTCTGGATACCCAGCGCGAGCTGGTCTATCTGCTCGGAGATGCGGTTGAGATGCGCAGTAAGGAAACCGGGGCCCACGTAAAACGGGTATCGCTGGTGAGTTATCGCCTGGCCCAGTTATATGGTTTACCAGAAGAGGAATGTCTGGTTATCAAGCGGGCTGCACCGTTACATGATTTTGGTAAAGTGGCCATTCCAGATCGCATTCTGCACAAACCCGGCAAGCTGGATTTAGAAGAATGGGAAACCATGAAAACCCATGCTGCAGTGGGTCACGATATCCTCAGAAAATCGACCAAGCCCATTCTCAAAGTCGCGGCCATGATTTGTATGACCCATCATGAGCGCTGGAATGGCAAGGGCTATCCGCTGGGTTTAAAAGGCTCGGATATTCCGATTGCCGGGCGGGTTGCTGCATTGGCGGATGTGTTTGACGCACTTGGTTCCAAACGTTGTTATAAGGAACCATGGGCCAAAGAAACCATTCGTGAAGAGCTACTTAAGGAAAAGGGCGAGCATTTTGACCCAAGACTGGTTGATTTACTGCTCGATAACTTCGAGGACTTCTGGGAAATCCGTAATCGCTATCCGGACTAGGGAAGGGCTTCAATGAGTACAGAACGCTTAGACTGGACGTATGAATGGGCTGGGCTCATCCGTAGTCACACCGAAAGTACTACGCTGTTGCAATATGCTGTTGATGGCCTGCAACAGCGACTGCCGGAAGAGTTTATCTGTACCTTATGGGTGCTATCCACTAACAGTGCCGATTGGATGCCCATCGTGCCAGGGCGGAATAACCCTTCGCGGGAATACCCATGGCGGTCGCCAACGGCAGCAACCAAACAGTATATTGAGCAGCTAACCACCGCTCAGCACCTACGGGTATGCAGTAGCGCTACCAACTATAGTCATGCTCTTTTAGCCGACAGAGAAACCTTATCCGTGCCCTGGATACACCATTGGTTGTGTGGCTGTGGCGAAGATTATATGGGCGTGTTTGAGTTAGGCGGTGAGGAGCCCGAAGGCAATGAACTGAAGGCGATATGCCATATGGTAGAAAGCTTGCTACCCACCATTTGCCGCATTAGCGAGTCGCCATTATTTTCAGTGGAAACCTTTTCAACAGCGCCGCTACCGCAAACTAAAACCTATGAAGCCCTTGCCGAAGAGGAACGCTTGATGAGCCTGGGCAGGCTGGTGGCCAGTGTTACCCATGAAATCAACAGCCCGCTTGGGGTGGCTATTACCGGGGTGTCTCATTTAAATGAGTCACTCAACGAGCTCAACAAGCATTTTTCTTCAGGCAAGCTTACCGAATCATTTTTTCGTCATTTTGTGGAGGAGTCGCAAGATGTGGCGGACTTGCTGGCTTTTAATCTGCAAAGAGCGGTGAAGCTGATTGGGGATTTTAAAGCCAATGCCGTAAATCAGGGCGCCGACCAGGCTGTTCGGTTTGAATTGGAGTCGGTCCTTAACAGTACGACAAACAGTCTTATGCCGGAACTCTGACGTTATGGCATCGAACTGAAAGTCGGAAAAATACCCCATTGTGTGCTGTGGTCGTTCCCTGGTGCATTGTCGCAAATTATCACCAACCTGGTGTTTAATTCGATTAACCATGCTTTTACCGGCATCGATAAGAAGCAAATCACCTTATACAGCGAAATAGACTCTCATAGCGGGGCATTGAAATTAATCTATCGTGACAATGGGATCGGTATACCCAAAACAGATCAGCAAGCTGTCTTTGAACGCTACTTTACCACTCGCAGAGAAGCGGGCGGCAGTGGTTTGGGGTTGTCCATAGTTAAAGCGCTGGCAACCAATAAGCTTAAGGGCGACTTAACATTTAAGTCGGCGCCACAGAAGGGAGTGGAATTTGCCTTTACCCTGCCTCTGGATATCAGCCCAAAAAGCCCGTAACCGGCTGTTAATGATGAGGCTGAGCCTGACTACCTGATTGAATTGGCATTAAGCGTAGCCCGAACAGCTTACTTATACAGCAATGGAGTCGTAAACGACCACCTTTCGCCAGAGGTGTTCGCAGTCTTCCACAAACTTCAGGTGAATGGGGTGGGTCTGGTAGCTGTTTTGCCCTTCCACATTATCAAATAACAACATCTCGGATACGTCAAAGCTGTTGTCGACCACGTCGCGTTTCTCGGTGGATGCCGGTACGCCTATCTGTATGCCTTTCACCGTTTCTATGCCAGCCAGTGTCTTCAGGCCCGCGATAAGGGCATCCCGATCGGCCTGATCACCCGGATTCTTTAACCAGAAAAATACGCTGTGGCGAATCGTCGGCAGAGTTACTTCGCCGGCCGAAACGGCTGATGCCGGTGCCAGCGCTGCGGCACCGGCGGCAGCGCCCGCTGTTAACAAAAAACGACGACGTTGTGATTGGGAGTCTGACATAACTTCACTCATATAATGACCAGGCTCTCATCATTGCACACTCTGCCGGCATTTAGCTACGTTTAGGTATCACCTTTTTGAGGCGTATTGTCGATAATTTGCCGGATTTGGTTGTCGCTGCCTATTTCCGCCAGCTCCTTAAGATAAGCTTTTTGTAATGGGTCGAGTGTTTGCCCGCCAAGCAATTGTTTAAGCTCAGCACTGTCCTGATTAGCGATGGCGGTTTGCACCGCTGCCATATTGGCTATGCTATTGTCTTGCGTGGTTTGAGACATGACTTTCTCCTTATTGCTCTCATTAATTCGAGACAACAACAAAAATAGTTCACTTTATACCAATCCGCATAGAGGTTTACCCTCTCAGCAAGACTGGCAGGTTTTGTGGCTAGGCTTGGTTGCACAGGTTTGGTGGTTCCAAATCAAGCAAGCGTAACAACGCCAGAAAGCCTGCCAGCCTTGCCCGATGGGAGTGGCCAAAACGACTTACATCTGTGTTGCGCCCTCTGGGCATAGAATGACTATGCCGCAGAGAACGCGTCGTGATCTAAGTCGTTTTGACTCACTCTGAGAGGGTAAACCTCTATGCCGATTGGTATTATCCAGACAAAAAAAAGCAAGTCCGAAGACTTGCTTATCATTAAGTGAAATCGAGATGCAGGTTACAAACGTTCCAGCATTGCCTGAGTGAATTCGGTAGTGCCGTGCTGGCCACCCAGATCGCGGGTAGTGCGATCGCCACTTTCAATCACATCTTTCAGGGCTGAACGGATGGCCTCAGCTTTGTCGGCCATGCCCAGGTATTCAAGCATCTGTACAGAAGCCAGGATCACGCTGGTAGGGTTAGCCAGGTTTTTGCCGGCGATGTCTGGTGCTGAGCCATGTACCGCTTCAAAAATAGCACATTCACCACCGATGTTGGCGCCAGGTGCCATACCCAGGCCGCCAACCAGACCGGCACACAGGTCTGACAGGATGTCACCAAACAGGTTAGTGGTAACAATGACGTCGAACTGGTGAGGATTCATTACCAGCTGCATACAGGCGTTGTCTACGATCATCTCAGTAGACTCGATATCCGGGTATTTCTCACCAATTTCGCGAGCGACTTTCAGGAACAAGCCTGAAGTCGATTTAAGGATATTCGCTTTATGTACAGCGGTCACTTTCTTGCGGCCTTCGCGACGGGCTAATTCGTAGGCGAAAGTCACAATTTTTTCCGCACCCTCACGGGTAATTTTACTGCGCGCTTCAGCTTCGGTTCCGTCTTCAGACACTACCTGCCCCAGACCAGAGTACATGCCCTGAGTATTTTCGCGCACGGTAATAATATCGATATCTTCGTAACGCGCCTTAGTCCCTTTAAAAGACAATACCGGACGCACGTTTGCATAGAGCTGAAACTGCTTACGCAGGCTTACATTGATTGAAGTAAACCCTTCGCCAACCGGGGTGGTCAGTGGGCCCTTCAGGGTCACCTTGTTTTTGGCGATCAGATCGAGCGTTTCCTGAGGTAATAGCTCGCCATGATTTTCCAGCGCCATCAGGCCGGCATCAGCGTAATCATAGGCAAAGTCACAGCCTACTTTATCTAAAATTTGCGTTGCTGCATCAATAATATCCGGGCCGATACCATCTCCGCGGATGACAGTAATGCGTTGTTGAGTCATCAGAGATCCTTAATAACTTTTACTGATTCGTTAGGTCGTTTGCTTTTTGATAAGTGTAGCGTAATTTTTGCGCAAGAGGGTTTTTCTCTGGCGTTTTTGTAATCAATTGTAGGGTGTCTTTACACAGGCATAAGTGTATATGATGCAAGACTAAATGAGTAGTTAAATAGGCCATAGTGCTTATAAACAGCGTTTATTAAGGCCCTCTGATTGCTGGCTATGTTAACGGGCAATTGAGCAGATGACTGACCTTGGGCTGCAGTTGCGATTGCAATGCAATCAGTTGAGGGAATGCCTGTTGGGTTTGTTGGATAAACTCGGTCGTCTGTGCGCAGGGCTTGTGTCCGAGCAGCCATTGTCGGGCCCAGATAAGGCTCAATCCGCTTATACAATGGGGCAGGCGCAATAATCCGGGAACTTCCTGAGGCAGCCGGCCACAGCAGGCTATCAATCGTGACTGACCTTTGTCCTGCTCCCAGGCGCTGGCGAGTGAAATCAGGCGCTGTCGGGTGGCGCTGTTACCTTGCCCGGTATTATTTTGCAGCAGTGTTGTGACATCAAACAGCCGTTGATCGTTGTGTTTTACCGCTGTTTTGCCTTTTTCCTGCGCCGACGTAAACAATGGCGACAGGGCGACGGTGGTCACCAGGCTGGCATATTGTGGGGTTATCCGGCCACTCTCATTAGCCAGTTCGCTGCTAAGCAAAATGGCTGTCTGAGCCAATCGTGAATACCAGTCGAGTAACGGAAACCAGTGCTGGGTTAAACGCTGAAAAAGGGCGTACTGCACAAGCATATGACCGACTCTTTCGAGGCCATAGGTGAGAATACTTTGCTTTACATTCTGCACCGGTAACTGCATGCGGTTGTCCTTTGATGCAGCATCGGTCAGAAAATGACTGAAAGCCGGCTCAACCTCCACCATCGCGACTATTTTGTCGACCGCGATGTCCGGATCATTAAGTGCTTTTAACAGTGTTTGCAGGCTAAGCGGCGGGCGTGATGTCGGGTAACTAACAGGTAGTGCCCAGCCATGATCGCCAGGACGTATCACTTCACCTTCTTCCGGTTGTTCGTCCAGTTTGCTGTACAGGCTGGCCCAGTGTTCAACACTAAGGGATTGTTTGCGCATCAGGCGAACCTGCTTTTTGGCCAGCCAGCAAAAACGCTCCTCAGTGTTTGAGTAAATGAGCACCTGATCTGTTAGTTGACTCATCACCGGCCCGATATGCTGTCCGGAGGCTGTTATTAAGCCTTCGTGAAGGAGTCCGGGATAGTCTGTAAGGGCATGCAAGAGTTGTTGTCCGGTGACCGGAAGTGTCATCGCCAGCTTGACCAGAATATCGTTAAAGTCGCTGCCCGGAGCCCGCAACAGGTAGCGTTGCCATAACCAGGCAATATCAAAACAATCGTTGTAGAGGGGCGGGCGATTGCGAGCGGGCAGAATATGCGCAGCCCAGTATTGCTGGCCGCAACGGCTAAGTTGTTTAATTGCACTGCTCAGACGCTGTTTATTGAGTAATGACTGTTGTTTTAACTGATAATAAGACAACAGCGCCGAAACGCCTTGCTGCTGGGTGTGATGATTCACCCGATTGCGTAAACAGAGCAGTAAATACAATGAGGTATGGCGCAGCCATAAATGCTTCGTCGGCTCAGTTGAGCTGAAAGGGCGGCTGCCAATTACCGTTAGCAGTGGAAGATGAGCTTGAGCAAAATCGAGCCAGCGGGCGCTAACATCAAGATAGCGGGAAAGGTGAGCGGCTTCCCGGGCTGGCAGAGGCGGCAGCGCCTCGCTGTCTCGCACCAGTTCTTGCAAGGCTGCCAGCATGGCCGTCAAATTAACTAACTACTCAGATAGGTTTGATAAGCCCCGTCACCCCAGGCAATCAGGGCTTCGTTTTCGAATAAAAGCGGCGTGCATTCATCCTGTGTTGTCATACCGTCGGCACGAACATGCTGGGTACGGTAAAACATGACCTGGATTTCACGGCTATCCTGCATTTTGGCTTCGGTAATATCCGGCGTGCCCAGTAAAGCCATTACCTCGGCACGGGTAATCCCCAGTTCCAGTTTGGAAATCTGCACTTTGTTATACTCTTCCCGGTCCTGCCAGTCCATATTCTCCGGTTTGTCCGGATAAAAGGCGATGAGTAAAAAAGCAAGGACCGCGTAAGAGGCTACGCCGATCAATATAAGTCGGATTGCTTTACTGTTCATTTATCTTTGTCGTTTTACTGGTTAATTCATTCTGGCCCTGCCGGACCTCAGCAATAGTAGTCTATCCAATAAAAGCGACACTGTCAGCCTTAACAATGTTACTGATTATGAATCACGGTTAATGCTATAACAGGGCCGGTATTCCGTGCCAGGTAATTTCATGCGTTGCTGGGCCACAAAGGATTTCAGCAAGGCGTCGATGCGAGCCATTAAATCAGCTTCACCAGACAGATTAAACGGGCCAAAATCGCGGATTTGGCGAATGCCTTCGGCTTTCACGTTACCTGCCACAATCCCCGAAAATGCTTTGCGTAAGTTATTCGCCAAATCAGACAACGGTTGATCCCGATGCAGATTTAGCGCCGCCATGGATTTATGGGTGGGATTAAAAGGTTGCTGGAAGTCATCTTCGATTTTGAGTGACCAGTTAAAACTGAACGCATCACCCATGGCCAGTCTGAACTGCTCAACCTTTTTAACGCCCTGGCCAAGTACCCGGGCAACTTCCACCGGATCGTCCACAACAATCTGATAGCGATTTTGTGCTTTGGGCCCCAGGGTAGCGCCCACGAACTCGTGGATAGCCTCAAAATAAGACTCGCTGCCAGCCGGGCCGGTTAATATTACCGGGAAAGGCTGCTGGGCATTTCGCTCATGGATAAGAATACCAAGTAAATACAATAGTTCCTCAGCGGTGCCTACGCCGCCAGGGAAGATAATAATGCCGTGGGCTATGCGAACGAAGGCTTCCAGACGTTTTTCAATGTCAGGCATGATCACCAGCTCGTTAACAATGGCGTTGGGTGGCTCGGCGGCAATAATACTGGGCTCGGAGATGCCAATATAACGGCCGTCACGATAGCGCTGTTTAGCGTGGCCAATGGCGGCGCCTTTCATGGGGCCTTTCATGGCCCCTGGTCCACAGCCGGTGCAGATATTCATTTCGCGCAGACCCAACTGATAGCCTACTTCCTTGGTGTATTTATATTCCTTAAGACCAATGGAATGGCCACCCCAGCATACTATTGTGTTGAGTTCGTTGTTGCGTTCGATGACTTTGGCATGACGCAGCATATCGAACACCATATCGGTAATGCTGCCACTGTCCTGAGGAGCGTTCTCGTGTACAAAGGCGTATTTGTTGCCCATGTAAAGCATGTCGCGTAACACTGAGAACAGATGCTCGTGAACACCTTTTACTAATCGCTCGTCGACAAAGCCAACTTCCGGCGGGTTTATCAGTTCGAGTTTGACGCCCCGTTCCCGTTTAATCAGCCGAATGTCGAATGATTCGTACGGAGCAAATAACATTTCGTAGTTGTCTTCATCCACACCGCTGTTAAGTACTGCCAGGCAGCAGTTACGAAAGAGCTGATACAGATTACTGTTTGTGGTGTCTTCAAGCTTGCTGACTTCAAGTTGGGAGAGTTGGCTCATCCAACCTACAGGGTTTAGCTGAATTTTTTTCATTCGTTATCCTGAATGACCACCTGATTCCGACCATCGGATTTTGCTTTATATAGCCCTTTATCGGCCCGCTCGAAGGCGGCGTCGAGCTTTTCACCGGTACGGCACTGGGTACCGCCGATGGAGGCTGTGACTGTCAGGCGCTCTTGTTTAAATTTAAAGGGTAGCTTAGCCAGCCCCTCGCGCAACTCATTCAGGCGATTTAACAGTTTGTCACTGGCATGATCGGGCAACAGTATTATAAATTCTTCACCGCCCCAACGTGCCATAAACTCGCTGCTGGTCAGGTTGGTTTTAAGGTGGCGGGCTATGGCCTGGAGTGTTTTATCACCGGCGGCGTGGCCGTACTTATCATTGATCCGTTTAAAGTGATCCACGTCGACCACCGCAATACTCAGTGGCCTGTTCTGCGCCTGGCAGCGATCCCACTCCTTTGAAGCCCGTTCATTGTAAGCCATGCGGTTAGGCACCCGGGTGAGCGGGTCGGTGTACATGTTTATACGTTGCTCAACCAGCTTTTTACGGTATGAGTTGGTTTGTTTTTGCAGCGACGAAAGCTGTTGTTGCATTGAAACCAGTAGTGACATCAGACCTTCCTGCTCCTGGCGCTCGGCTTCTTCACCAGCACTAAGTGAGTTAGCCATCTGACCCAGATAGTGTTGCGCCTGCTGCTTTAAGTCGTCGATATTGTTTTCGCCTTCCAGTGCGTCTTCCATGTCTTCCAGCACATTTCGCAATTCCTGATTGCGCGACTGGCGCGCCTCAAAGCTCTCGGCACTTTTTGAGATACTGGACTGCACATCACCGTTAATATTACCCAGGGCATTATTCAGTCGCTGAATAATTTTACCGGCCGTATTGGCCTCGGTGAGGGTTTCCTGAACCATTACCCGGATCAGGATCAGGCAGCTATTGAGTAACTCTTCTTCGGTAAGCCCCTGGCCAAGCCTTTCCTGCAGGGAAGCGAGGTAGTCATCCTCCGGGTTGACCCGGATATAGGTTTGTACCAGCTGACCGAGTTCATCGATGAGGTTTTGTTTAAGTTGTACCGTTCGATTATTGGGTTGGTTGTCAGGCGCCGACTCTTCAGCATTGCCCATGCCGGATTGATAGCATTTTAATACCTTTTGATAGAGCGGTAGCACGGCACTGATGCCGTTAATGGGCTTTTTCAAAGCGCTACTGGCTTTGGCTGCCTGGCTACGGGCCGCTGGCTCAGTCACCAGACGCTGAAATGCCTGGATATCTTCTTCCAGCTGGCGTATCCAGGCCTGGGTCAGGGTTTTTACTGAGTAGGGCTCCAGCATAATTAGCTGGCTGACTTTATTCATAGATAAGGTGGCCAGAGTGAAATCAATCTTGCCACTTAAATGACCGCGCAGGGACTGTAACTCTTTATCAATCTCTGCAGATAGCCCCTCATAGTAACTGGTGAGCCGGACTATAAATCCTGCGAGTTGCTCGCTGTGAGCACGCAGCGATTGGAGTTGTTTCGCTTCCATGTGTTATGCAAGCTCCTTATTAACCAAAAATAACCGCCGGCATGCTACTGCCGGGCTAACCGATTGTTCGATACATTGAAATCAAAATTCGCCCGTAGCGGGTTGATATCCAATCCGCCTCTGCGGGTGTAG
Organism: Marisediminitalea alba; assembly: GCF_002993365.1. Lineage (GTDB taxonomy): Bacteria > Pseudomonadota > Gammaproteobacteria > Enterobacterales > Alteromonadaceae > Alteromonas > Alteromonas alba. The sequence continues at coordinate 27,299 of NZ_PVNP01000051.1, read as the reverse complement.
CGCGCATAGACTGCTAGCTTGTGCGGCTTGCATCGATTCATTAAATCACAAAAAATTCGCTCGATACACTGCTCGTGAAATTCATTATGCCGGCGAAACGAGATGAGATAAGCCAGCAGTCCGGCGTGGTCTATAGCCGCGCCTTCGTAATGAATTTGCACACTGGCCCAGTCAGGCTGACTGGTGATCAGGCAATTAGACTTTAATAAATGACTCACCAGGGTTTCAGAAACCTGCTGGTCGCCGGTTGTGAGCAGCTCCGGGCTCGGCTCATAGGCATTGATTTCAATGTCCAGATCGTCAATCACGGTGCCGTCGAGTTCACCAAGGTGAAGGGCGCCAAACTGACCGGCGCTGAATAATTGCACCTTAACCGGTGCCTGGGCACAGGCCGATAAATCCTTGCTTAAGTGTCGGGCCACTTCATCTGCACTGCCAAATACCGACTGATTGAAGCTGTTCAGATAAAGCTTGAAAGACTTAGACTCGATAAGGTTTTGCGAATCAATTGGCACCTGGCATTGCAAAATGGCGACCTGCGGTTTGCCTTTCGGATTAAGCCACGAAAGCTCATAACCGTTCCAGATATCCACACCGCCAAAAGGCAGGGGCTGTGAAACGCCAATTTGTTCACGGCTTAGCGAGCGCGGCACACCTTGCAACAGCTCAGGCGTGTACTGTTCAATGTAGTCAACCTTTTGACCCAGTGTCAGGTTGGCGGGAAGAGACGGTGACGAAGAGTGCTTTACTGTCATGCTGTCCTGTAACTTTTTACCACTGATTAATCATGGCACGCGCATTCAATATGCCAAGCTGGTGTTTAAAGTGCCATAAATTCTTTACTATAGAGGTTTAGTATACCTGATATGGAATCGCAATGGAGAATATAGTTCAACAATCATTGCATAAGTTAATGCGCGATTTACAACAAGCGGCAGCGTCTCATCCCGCGCTGATGACCACTGAGTTTGAAGCGGAATTAGCATCCCCCTGTTATGTGGGGAACGCCAGCCAGGGAGAGCCCTGCACCTGGCAGCCCGTGCCGATGGAAGGTGAATATACCTTTGCCAATATCGAAAACGCCTTGCACATCACGCTGAACGAGCAATTTTGCAAATTCTTTACCACTTACTGGAGTTTTAATCTGCCGGTTAAGGCTGAACAAGGCAACTGTGAATTATTGCAGGTTTGCAGTGAAGAGGACTTCGAGCGACTACAACAAAACCTGATTGGCCATTTGTTAATGAAGCAGCGACTAAAACAGCCGCCCACGTTATTTTTTGGCTTAACCGATGAAGACGACTTTATTTTGTCTGTAGATAATGCCTCAGGTGAGGTAGTACTGGAACAGGTGGGGAAATTGCCCACTCGTTGTCTGGCACCTGATCTGGCGACCTTTATTGATGGCCTGACGCCAGCCGTTTAACTGAGCTTTGCCAGCCGGCTCTCCATCACCGCGAGGGCCTGCTCTAACTGTTCCACCCGTTTTTCCAGCTCAGCGATGCGCTCTTTGTCGCCCGGTGTTTTGGGTTGGGCTTTGACCTGCACATTCTGCTGATTAAAGACCTTTATCGCCTCAATGGCGTCCAGCACGCTTACCTTGAAAGGCGCTTTACCACGCAATAAGCCTACACCCGGCGTTAAGCCCTCGGCCGCCAATAAATGGCAGATTTCGACCAGGGTTTTATGGTTTTCTTTAGAGGACATGCATTTACTCTTTACTGGTGACCAACACACCAGGCGGGCTTGGCCTTTAGTCAGTTAGTCAAAACAACGAAAATTTCGCTAATCATACCGATAGTTAGCACCGCCGCCAAGTGGTTATTTTTTAATTTCTTTAAAATTCAATAAGTTATAGTTGGCCTCATTCTTGATTACCTGAAGTTCATTAGTGACTTATTATTTTTCAACAGGGAACCACTATGAAAAAATTAATGCTTTGTACTGCTCTGGTAGCACCCATGTTACTGTCTGGTTGTGTCATTTCCGTAGGAGGTGATGACAAAGAACATTACCAGGCCAGCTGGGAGCAGCGTGAGTATAATAATCGTAAACATATCAGCAATCTGGAAGTGAATGCGCACTTTGAAGACGTTACCCGTAAGATGGGTGTAGCCGACTTCAACGAAATGGTAGGCGAGGGCGATCACGTTTACCGGATTCTTTACTATCGCACGCAGCGTACCGAGGACGACGGTATCACCACCAAGGACGAGTGTACTCCCCTGGTCTTCAAAGATAATCGCTTAATTGGTTGGGGTGAAGAAGCGGTCCGTAAAATCTAATCCGCCCACCGTTTACACTTACTGACAAGCCCGATAAACATCCCGTTTATCGGGCTTGTTGCTGTCTGGCCGGCCATCATTAATGATGGCTCGTTGCACTACCTGCCCGATCACTGTACTCAATTATCATCGCTAAACTTATTCAAATGTATAAATATTGTTAACGGTATATTTACATGGTGTTATTTTTTCGGCTAGAGTGGGGAACTGATGCACTTTTTGTGCGTCTATTACGTATCTCTTAAGACCAATCTTGTTGTTTTCAGTTTGCTGTTGTTCAGCGGCAGCGCTGAGCGGTTGAGTGAGAGGGCGGCCCGGGTCGCAAAACAGGCGTTTACGCATCACCACAACACGGGAGACAGGCTATGGTACAAGCGGAAATCCAACAAAACCTGGATAAAATCAGAGCAGCATACTTATCAGCGGAAGATCTGAAAGTGGCTGCATCCATCATTTACAACGCCTACCACGACGATCCAATTTTTTTACAAATATTCCAGAGTGAAAAAGAAGGCTACGAATCGCGGTTACGGTCGGCTATTCGCGAAGAACTCACCGCATTCTGGGAAGCCGAGCAACCCATTATTGGCCTGTTTGATGAGGGGCGATTATTGTCTGTTGCCTGCCTCACGGGGCCAGACAATGCTGCAGGGGCTGGGCGTTATTGGCACTGGCGGTTAAAAATGCTGCTGACCACCGGGTATTACGGCACCCGGCAAATGCTCGAGAAAGAGGAAAAAATTCGTTCTGCCATGCCAGCTGAAAAGTATCATCTGCTGTCGTTCATTGCGGTGCATCCGGACTATCAGTCACACGGTCTTGGTCATCTGCTGATGCGGGCTATCGACAGTGTCTTACTTGAGCATCGTGATTCAGAAGGGGTGGGCGTATTTGTGACAGTACCTAAATATGAAACGTTCTTTTCTGACGGCTTTTATCAAAAAGTCGCGCAGGTGGAAATTGCTAATAAAACCGGGCAGGTTATGTTCCGTCCAAGGCCTTAATCGTTCGCCGGGAATACCGTGCAGGGCGAGCAATCCGCCCTGCTTTTAACGAGAAAATGCCTTGTCAGCCTTGCGGGCCGAATCCCGTCAGGTATAGTGCCTGTATAGATAATTACACGCTGCAGATATGTCAGACTCTTTAGACTTCAATCCGGTACAAGCCATTCAGAATGAAGATGCCTGGGTAAGTGTCATCCAGAAAATGGATGAAGCCTATGCGGATCTGGTGCAGTCACAGGTCGAAGTCGAAGAAAAAAACGTTGAGCTGGAAGAGGCCAAAAGCTTTTCTGACAGTATTCAAAGTGCTATGAACGATGTGCTCGTCGTGTGTGATAACGACGGTATCATTGAAGGCGTAAACCGGGCATTAACCGAGCTGGTGGGGGAGTCTGAATCGGCTCTGATTGGTCGTTCTATTTTAACCTTTATCGCCCCGGAGTTGCACGACAAGGTACAGGGCTTTTACGAACGCCTGCGTGCTCAGTCTGTGCGCGACTACGAGCTGGAATTACAGGGCAAGTCGGGCAGTGTACCGTTATCGGTAAATTGTACGGCGCGCTTAAATCACCGCGGTAAGTCTGTGGGCATGGTGCTGGTAGGACGCCCTCTTGGTGAGCTGCAAAGAGCCTATAAAGAGCTTAATATTGCCCATGCTGAATTACAGCTCGCCCAGCAACGACTTATTCAGTCAGAAAAAATGGCTTCTCTGGGTCGTCTGGTGGCAGGTGTAGCCCACGAGCTGAACAATCCCATCAGCTTTGTGTATGGCAACATGCACGTGTTACGTCGTTACACCGATAAACTCAGCACTTACTTTGATGCGGTAGCCAGCGGTGAAAGCCGTGACGCGCTGCGCGAGATGCGTGAAAACATGCGTCTGGAAAAGGCCATCAAAGATCTCAATTCGCTGGTGGATGGCACCATGGAAGGCGCAGACAGAGTAAAAGAAATCGTCAATGATTTACGTCAGTTCTCGTCTGCGCAGGTGTCGGAGAAAGCGTCTTTCGACCTCAGTCACGCGGTGCATACCGCTTTACACTGGATAATGAAAGAAAGTGATTTTGCGGTTGAGGTGGTAGACAACATTCCCCGACCACTGGAAGCTTATGGCCATGCCGGGCAGATCCATCAGGTCGTGGTCAACCTGATCGAAAACGCGGTAGATGCCATGGCTGCTTCCGAGACGCGCAGATTAACCATCAATGCCAGTGCAGATAATGATGGCGTGTTATTGACCATAAGGGATACCGGATCTGGGATCAGCGCCGACGATGCGCCGCAAATTTTTGAGCCTTTTTATACAACCAAACCAGTTGGAATGGGAACAGGCTTAGGTTTATCAATTAGTTATGGTATCGTTTCGCAACATAATGGCGAATTATCCATCGACAATCATATCGATGGCGGTGCAATCGCTAGCCTGTTTTTACCTAACCGGGAGTCCGCTGATGCTTAATCTGTTATGGCTGCAATCCGGTGGTTGCGGCGGCTGTTCCATGTCGTTACTCAATGCCGAATCCCCCGATGTCCTGACCCTGTTTGAAAATGCGGGCATCAATCTGCTCTGGCATCCATCATTAAGCGAAGCCACCGGTGATGAGTGTATTGCCATGCTCGAGGGGATCCTGGCCGGTGACATTATTCTGGATATTCTTTGTATCGAAGGCTCTATGATGACCGGCCCCATGGGCACCGGTAAGTTTCACATATTGGGCGGTACCGGCAAACCTATGATTGAGTGGGTAAAAGCGCTGGCGGATATTGCCCGCTACACTGTTGCCGTTGGTAGCTGCGCGGCCTACGGAGGTATTACGGCAGCTGGTGCCAATGATACTGATGCCACGGGCCTGCAATTTGATGGCGAAATGGCGGGCGGTCTGCTGGGTAAGGATTTTACGTCGCAAAGTGGCGATCAGGTGGTTAATATCGCCGGTTGTCCGGTGCACCCTGACTGGGTTACCGAAACCCTGATGAGCATAGCGCTGGGTGAGCACAATGATGAGCAACTCGATAAGTTTGGTCGTCCGCGTATGTACGCCGATCACCTGGTGCATCATGGTTGCTCCCGCAACGAATTCTATGAATATAAAGCCAGTGCGGTGGATATGGGCGATCGCGGTTGCATGATGGAAAATATGGGGTGTAAAGGCACCCAGGCGCATGCTGACTGTAACAGCCGGCCCTGGAATGGCCAGGGCTCCTGTACCAACGGTGGCTACCCGTGTATTAATTGCACCGCCCCCGAATTTGAAGAACCGGGCCACAGTTTTTGCCAAACGCCCAAAATTGCCGGGATCCCGGTTGGCCTGCCAACCGATATGCCCAAAGCATGGTTTGTTGCCCTGGCGCAATTGTCTAAAGCGGCCACGCCTGAACGGTTAAAAAAGAATGCCATTGCCGAGCAGCTAATTTATCCGCCCACCATTCATAAACGCAAAGGCTGAACCATCAGTATGTGCAGTCAGAGAGTAGCAGTATGAGCCGAATTGTCGCAGGCCCCTTTAATCGCGTGGAAGGGGACCTGGAAATCACCCTGGAAACCGGCGAAGATAAAGTGCAGCGAGCTGAAGTAAACTCGCCGCTGTATCGTGGGTTTGAACGAATTTTACTGGGCCACAAACCCATGGATGCGCTGGTTTATACGCCGCGGATCTGTGGTATTTGCTCGGTTACCCAGTCGGTGGCCAGTGCCCGGGCGTTAGCTGATGCCATGGGACTGAGTATGCCGAAAAACGGCGAGCTGTGTACCAACTTAGTGCTGGCAAGTGAAAACATTACCGATCTGATCACGCATTTTTATCTGTTTTTTATGCCCGATTTTGCCCGCGACACATACGCTGGCGCTAGCTGGTTTGGTGATATTCAGGGGCGGTTTAAAGCCACTGCAGGCTCTGCCTCAACGCAGATGTTGCCAGCTCGGGCCGATTTTCTGCACCTGATGGGGCTGATGGCCGGCAAGTGGCCACACACCCTGAGTTTACAGCCGGGTGGGGTAGCCAAAGCGATTGAGCCCAAAGAGCGCATGCGTTTACTGGCCATCGTTGCCGGGTTTAAGCGTTTTCTCGAAAGTACTTTATTTGGCGATAGTCTGACCACCATTAGTCAGCTTAAAAGCGAAGCCGAATTATGGCAGTGGTATCAGCAAAAGCCCTGGCACAGCTCTGACTTCCGCCGTTTTTTGCATGTGGCTGAAGTACAACAATTACACCAGCTTGGCAGGGCAACGGATCATTTTCTCAGCTTCGGCGCTTATGGTGCTCTTGATGAGCCGATGTGGGCTGCTGGCAGCTACAGAGATGGCCAGACAAGTCCGTTGGATATCGCCCGAATAGTCGAAGATCACTCCCATAGCTGGATGAGTGACACCGACCATCCGCATCCGCCGGCGCAGGGAATTACCCAGCCAACGCTGGATAACGAGGCGGGATACAGTTGGTGTAAGGCGCCCCGCTTAGGTCACGAGGTGGTGGAAGTCGGGCCATTGGCGCGACAGGTAGTTAACGGTCACCCGCTGATGCGAGACATGATAAGCCGCCATGGTGGCAATGTGTTAAGCCGGGTGGTGGCCAGACTGCTTGAAGTGGCCATTGTGGTAGGGCAAATGGAAGAGTGGGTTAAGCAAATTGATCCTACAGCGCCCTTTTGTCATCACGGTGAAATGCCCGCCGAGACCTCCGGCGTTGGCCTGGTTGAAGCAGCTCGGGGCGCCTTAGGTCACTGGCTGGAAGTGAAAAACGGTAAGATCAGTAACTATCAGATCATCGCCCCGACCAGCTGGAATTTTTCGCCCCGGGATCAACACGAACAGCCCGGTGCGCTGGAGCAGGCGGTCGTTGGCGCGCCGGTAATGAACGGTGAGAAAACACCGGTGTCGGTACAACATATTGTCCGCTCTTTCGATCCCTGTATGGCCTGCACGGTGCATTAATGCCACACAGCAAAGGAATGCGCTTACGCGTTAACGGGATTGTTCAGGGCGTGGGTTTTCGCCCGTTTATCTGGCGTCTGGCAACAGAGTTAAAGCTCACCGGGCGGGTTTTCAACGATACCGGTGGCGTTATAGTTGAGCTTAATTGCAGTGCGGCGCAGGCTGGTGAGTTTGCTGAGCTGATGTTGCAGCAGTTACCGCCACTGGCCCGGATTGATGCAATGCATCAAGAGGCGTTGGATTTACCTGTATTTTCATCCTTTGCAATAGACGTATCTCAGTCGGGGATCGTTACTACCGGCTGTGCACCGGATGCCGCTACCTGCCCGGATTGCCTTTCAGAGCTGTTCCAGCCTGGTGATCGCCGTTATCATTATCCGTTTATCAATTGTACCAACTGCGGCCCGCGGCTGAGTATTATCCGGCAAATTCCCTACGACCGTGCCTCCACCACCATGGTGGAATTTACCCTTTGTGCGGCTTGTCAGCAGGAATATGACAACCCGGCCGATCGCCGCTTTCATGCCCAGCCAAATGCCTGCCCTGATTGCGGCCCTCATTGCTGGCTGGAAACACCCGGTGGTGAGCCAGTCGCCAGTGAGACGCCGTTTCAGGCCCTCGGTGAGGCATTACGGGATGGTCAAATCGTAGCGATAAAGGGGATTGGCGGGGTTCACTTAGCGTGTGACGCCACTAATGAACAGGCAGTGAAACGATTACGTGAACGAAAACAGCGCCCCCATAAAGCGCTGGCATTAATGGCCTCGAATATTGAGGCAATCAGGCAGTTTGCCAGAGTTAACGAGCAGGATGAGGCGCTGTTAACGCATCCTGCTGCGCCGGTTGTGCTGTTGTCCCGGCAGGAAAACCCGGAGCAATATAAAATTGCGCCATCGGTTGCCCCTGACAATACGAAAATCGGTGTGATGTTACCCTATTCGCCGGTACATCATCTGCTCCTGGCAGAGGTAGACTTTCCACTGATAATGACCAGTGGCAATCGTTCCGGGGAACCCCAGGCGATCACCAATGATGCGGCTCGCTCTCAGTTAAATAACATTGCCGATGTGTTGCTGTTGCACAATCGGCCAATCCACAACCGCCTGGATGATTCGGTGGTGGTGGCGGGTAAATACGGTACACAAATACTGCGCCGCGCGCGCGGGTATGCGCCTGCCAGCTTACCGTTACCATCAGGTTTCTCTGCCGGGCAGACGCTTATCGCTTTGGGCGGCCAGTTAAAGAATACCCTGTGTCTGATTAAGGATGGCCGGGCGGTGATTAGCCAACATCTTGGCGATCTGCACGATGCCAGTACGTTCGATGAATATTTGCACACCTTGCAGCTTTATCGCGAGCTGTACGAAAACGCTGCTGAACATTACGTCTGTGATATGCATCCGGAGTATCTGTCCACAAAACATGGTGTAAGCTTGGAAGAGCAGGGCAATCACCTTACCCGGGTACAGCATCACCATGCGCACATTGGCGCTTGTCTGGGCGACAATCAGTATCCGCTGGCCGGCGATGCAGTACTCGGAATATGCCTGGATGGCACCGGTTTCGGCACCGATGAGACCCTGTGGGGCGGCGAGTTTTTATATGGTGGTTATGCTGCCATGAAACGGATAGCCTCACTAGCGCCGGTCCCCTTAATTGGTGGCGCTCAGGCGATCAAGTCACCCTGGCGGTCGCTGTATGCTCAGCTCCGACAATGCTTCACTGCCGGGCAACTGGCAGAAATGACCGATATTTGCCCACAGTTTGCAGACCCCATGTGCAACAGCTTCGAAAAAATGCTGACAATGCAGTTAAACTGCCCGCTGAGTAGCTCTGCAGGCCGGCTGTTTGACGCCGTTGCGACGGCGCTTGGCTGCGCCCCGGCACAAATCACCTACGAAGGGCAGGCTGCAATCCGGCTGGAATCGCTGGCTCAGACCTGCCAGGAAGATGTTGAACCTTATCATCTCAGGATTACTGATAATCAAGTAGTGCCTCAGGCGATGTGGCAGCAGATTATAACGGATTTACGCCAGGGACGGAGCAAAGCTGCAATGGCAATGGCTTTTCATAAAGGGCTGGTGATTGCGCTTAGTGAGATGACGCTAAAGTTAAAAGCGGCTTACGACTTTACTACCGTAGTGTTATCCGGTGGTGTGATGCAAAATCTGCTGCTTAGTGAGGCGCTGCAGGATACCTTGCAGTCAAGTGGCTTTAAAGTCCTTACGCATCAGCAATTGCCGGCGAATGACGGCGGGATAGCCTTTGGTCAGGCCCTGGTTGCTCTGGCAAAAAATCAATAAAATCAGCTTTATCCGGCATAGCTTCTGCTCTGCCATCCCCTCATTAATTACTGTCTGGAAACACCGTTAACACAGTGTAAACAGACTTTCCGCTTTCCTCTTCTAGTGGTAAGTAGACTTCAGGTAACTCTCTCTCGATTTATTCTAACTTTATGAAAATAAATGGTTTTTGTGGTTGGTCTGTTGTTTGCATTCTGATTTGTGCGTACTAACAAAACACCACGCTGTGTTATTAGAAAAATAATAGCTGAACGCAACTTACATCAGAACAAAAACCAAGACCGATTGGCCGTGCAAATTTGAGGTAAGTGTAACTTCAGCGGTATCACTGCCGGAGGACCGAATGTCCCAATTAGAGACCTTTTACGAAGTCATGCGGCGACAGGGGATTACCCGTCGCAGTTTTCTGAAGTATTGTAGCCTGACTGCTGCTGCATTAGGCCTGGGCCCTGCGTTTGCACCGCGTATTGCCAATGCCATGGAGACCAAGGAGCGTACCCCCGTGCTGTGGCTGCACGGACTGGAATGTACCTGTTGTTCTGAATCCTTTATTCGCTCTGCACACCCCTTGGTGAAAGACGTTGTACTGTCGATGATCTCACTGGATTACGACGATACGTTAATGGCGTCAGCAGGCCATCAGGCCGAAGCGATTCTTGAAGAGACCATGCAGAAGTATAAGGGTAAGTACATCCTGGCTGTAGAAGGTAATCCGCCGCTGAATGAAGACGGCATGTTCTGTATCGTTGGTGGTAAGCCATTCCTTGACCAGCTTAAGCATGCCGCCAAAGACGCGGCGGCCATTATTGCCTGGGGTTCATGCGCCTCATGGGGCTGCGTTCAGGCCGCTCGTCCAAACCCCACTCAGGCGGTGCCTATTCATAAAGTGATAAAAGATAAGCCCATCATTAAAGTGCCGGGTTGTCCGCCCATTGCAGAGGTAATGACCGGCGTAATTACCTATATGCTGACTTTCGGCAAGGTACCGGAACTGGACCGTCAGGGACGTCCGAAGATGTTTTACAGCCAGCGTATCCACGACAAATGTTATCGCCGGCCGCACTTTGACGCCGGTCAGTTTGTTGAACAGTGGGATGACGAGGGCGCGCGAAAAGGCTACTGCCTTTACAAAGTGGGTTGTAAAGGGCCAACAACTTATAACGCCTGTTCAACCGTACGCTGGAACGAAGGCACGTCCTTCCCAATTCAGGCCGGCCACGGTTGTATCGGCTGTTCCGAAGATGGCTTCTGGGACAAAGGTTCCTTCTATGACCGTCTGACTGACATTAACCAGTTCGGTATCGAATCGAACGCTGATGAAGTAGGCACTGCCGTTGCTGGTGGTGTAGGTGCAGCGATTGCTGCCCATGCTGCCGTTAGTGCGGTGAAACGCGCGCAGCATAAGGGAGAACAAGAATAATGAACACGCCGTTAAATTCTAAATTACTCGACAGTTCTGGCCGCCGTATTGTGGTGGACCCGGTGACACGTATTGAAGGTCACATGCGCTGCGAGGTTAACGTTGACGACAACAACATTATCCGCAATGCGGTATCCACCGGCACCATGTGGCGAGGTCTGGAAGTCATTTTAAAAGGCCGTGACCCGCGTGATGCCTGGGCATTCGTTGAACGTATTTGTGGAGTGTGTACCGGTTGTCACGCACTCACCAGTGTGCGTGCGGTAGAAGATGCGCTGGGCATTGATATTCCGTTAAATGCGCACCTTATTCGGCATCTGATGGATAAGACCCTGAATATCCACGATCATGTGGTGCACTTTTATCACCTACATGCGCTGGACTGGGTGAACCCGGTTAATGCGCTGAAAGCCGATCCGAAAGCTACCTCTGCCCTACAGCAGAAAATATCGTCGTCACATCCACTGTCCAGTCCGGGTTATTTCCGCGACGTGCAAACCCGCATTAAGAAGTTTATCGAAAGCGGCCAGTTAGGGTTATTTGCTAATGGTTACTGGAGTAACCCGGCTTATAAACTGCCGCCTGAAGCGGATTTGATGGCGGTGGCGCACTACCTTGAAGCGCTGGATATGCAAAAAGAGATCGTTAAGATCCACACTATCTTCGGCGGTAAGAACCCACACCCTAACTTTATGGTTGGCGGTGTGCCATGTGCGATTAATCTCGACGGTACCGGCTCATCCGGCGCGCCAGTCAATATGACCAGCCTGAACTTTGTGCTGGAGCGTATTCGCGAGGCCGAAGCCTTCATTAAGAACGTTTATATTCCGGACGTGATTGCTATTGCAACGCTTTATAAAGACTGGCTGTACGGCGGCGGTCTGGCTGCTTCTAACGTGCTGAGTTATGGTACGCACACAGTGGTACCGGGCGATAAATCCACCGACCTCATTCCGGCTGGCGCGATTATCAATGGCAACTGGGATGAGATACACCCGGTGGATGTGCGTAATCCGGATGAAATTCAGGAGTTCGTGGACCACAGCTGGTATCAGTATGCTAACGGCGCTAAAGGCCTGCACCCCTGGGACGGTGAAACAGAAGCGAAATTTGAACTGGGGCCAAACTTTAAAGGCACCAAAACAAATATTAAAGAGCTTGATGAAAGCGCTAAGTACAGCTGGATTAAATCACCGCGCTGGAAAGGTCATGCCATGGAAGTGGGCCCGCTGTCTCGCTACATCGTGGCTTATGCTTCTGGCAAAGAGTACGTTCAGGAACAAGTTGACCGCTCACTGTCGGCGTTTAACCAGGCCACTGGTATGGACCTCGGTTTAAAACAGTTCCTGCCTTCAACGCTGGGCCGAACCCTGGCGCGAGCACTGGATTCTGAGCTGTGTGTCGACTCTATGCTGGATGACTGGCATCAGTTGGTCAATAACATTAAAAACGGTGATACCTCTACCGCCAATGTGGAAAAATGGGATCCAAAAACCTGGCCGAAAGAAGCCAAGGGTGTGGGCACCAACGAGGCGCCGCGCGGTGCACTGGGTCACTGGATTAAGATTAAAGACGGTAAAATTGAAAACTATCAGGCAGTGGTACCGACTACCTGGAATGGTTCTCCACGTGATTCAGAAGGCAATATCGGTGCGTTTGAAGCGTCATTGCTTAATACGCCCATGGAGCGCCCTGATGAGCCGGTTGAAATCCTGCGAACTTTACACAGCTTTGACCCGTGTCTGGCCTGTTCCACACACGTAATGAGTGAAGACGGTCAGGAACTGACTAAAGTGAAAATTCGTTAAGAGAGCACTCTGTTGCTCTCTCTGGAGACTCAATTATGTCTACGTCAGTGAAAAGCAAAGCTGTTGAGAGAAGTCAGCTTACGGATAACCATCACAGTGGTGATGAGAAGGTTATCACCCGCCGTCAAACCGCGGTCTATGTTTATGAGGCGCCAGTGCGCTTATGGCACTGGATAACCGTGTTTTCCATCATCACGCTGTGCGTGACGGGGTATTTTATCGGTCAGCCTTTACCCACTTTACCGGGGGAAGCCAGCGATAATTTCCTGATGGGTTACATTCGCTTTGCCCACTTTGCCGCGGCTTACGTGGTAACCGTGGGCTTTATCGGCCGGTTGTACTGGGCACTGGTAGGGAACCATCATTCCCGTGAACTGTTCTTCCCCAAGTTTTTTGTGAAAGCCTGGTGGAAAGAGGTATGGCACGAGGTACGCTGGTACCTGTTTATGGAAAAGACGCCCAAGAAGTACATCGGTCACAACCCGCTGGCACAACTGGGCATGTTCTTTTTCTTCATCCTCGGCATGATCTTTATGATCTTCACAGGCTTTGCGCTTTACAGTGAAGGTGCCGGGCAGGGAAGCTGGCAGGATACGTTGTTTGGCTGGGTGATCCCGCTGTTTGGCCAGAGTCAGGATGTGCATACCTGGCATCGCCTGGGCATGTGGTATCTGATCACTTTTATTATGATCCATGTCTATGTGGCAATTCGTGAAGACATCATGTCACGTCAAAGTCTGATCTCCACCATGATCAGCGGCTGGCGGATGTTTAAGGACGATAAGCCGGATTGAGGCTCCTCAGAGGGATGCAGGCAATTGTTGACCCCGCCTGCGTCCCTTTTTCTTTAACCCATTTTAATGACTATTCTGAGCAACCGGATGACAGCCTTCAATCTCAATGTTCGCAGCCACTGCCTGAGTAGTCGCAAGCCTGAACATCCCGGTATATTTCTTGAGCGTTGTTATCTTAAACCGCTGCATATCAGCCAGTCTGAGCTGGCGCGACTGTTAGGCATATCCCGCCGACGTGTACACGAAATTATCAAAGGCCAACGTGCGATCTCTGCCGATACCGCTATCAGACTGGCCCGACACTTTCAGACTACGCCGATGTTTTGGTTGGAAAAACAACAGCTTTGGGAGCTGTACGATGCCAGCCGCCGATTTGTTAAAGAGGGTGGTTAGTAACTTTCCAATTGGTGAATAGTGTTGTTATATCTATATCCTTTATATTATTGTGGTTACTTGTAACGCCCCCCGTGACACCCCGCCATACGGTGATTCCTGATTTTTTACTAAGTTGGCATGCAACTTGATGTATGTAAATAAAATGTAATTAGCGCAAGCGCCAGAGAGTTTGAGTTTTACACCGTGCAAAGTCGATTGAATGAAAAGCAAATACTTATTTTGGGCATTGGCAATGTGTTATGGGCCGATGAGGGGTTTGGTGTTCGCTGTGTTGAGGCGCTCAACCAGAATTACGAGTTTGGCGAAAACGTAAAGATCATGGATGGCGGTACCCAGGGCATTTATCTGGTACAGCATGTTCAGGAAGCCGATGTGCTGGTGGTGTTCGACGCTATTGATTACGGCCTTGCACCAGGCACCTTAAAAACCATCTATAACGACGAAGTGCCTAAATTTATGGGCGCTAAACAGATGAGTCTGCATCAGACCGGTTTTCAGGAAGTGTTAGCCATGGCCGAGTTTACCGGTCATTACCCGGCAGATTTGTTGCTGGTGGGGTGTCAGCCGGTTGAGCTGGAAGATTTTGGCGGCAGTTTGCGCGAAGAAGTAAAGGCGCAGGTGCAACCCGCTATCGACATTGCGCTGGCCTACCTGACGCAGTTTGGTATTTCTGCGCAACGAAGCGCGGGGACGTCGCAGGCACTGGCGCCGGGTCAGTTAAACCTGAGTGAGTATGAGCAGGGCCGCCCGGATGAGCAGGCAGCCTGCCGTACCGGTGATAGCCGTGTCATAGGCAGTGCTGTAGGGGAAAGTACCAAGTAATGTGTATTGGCGTGCCGTTTCAGGTAATTCACACCGACAGCCACAAGGCTTACTGTCAGCGTGGCGCAGAGCAGCGCTGGATTGATATATCGCTGGTGGGCGATGTAGTACCAGGTGATTGGTTGTTAGTCTTTTTAGACGCTGCCCGGGAAGTGCTCACTGAAGCGCGGGCACAACAGGTGGAAGAGGCCGTCAGCGCTATAGAACGGGTGATGTGCGGGCAAAGTGTTGATCTCGACGATTGCTTTAAAGATCTGGTCGAGCGCGAGCCTGAGCTACCAGACCATTTAAAACCGCTTTTAAAATAACACAAGATAAGAGAACACTATGAACTCACCGCTGATCAATCGTCTTATCGACGAGTTAGGTTACCCTTTACTCGATGACGATAATTTTGAAGGTTTCATAGAGCAGACACCAATTAGTGTACTGTTTTTAACCGAAGATCCTAAACGCTTTCCGGAAAGCCTGGATGTAGCTGTGATCCTGCCAGAGCTGATCAAACAGTTTCCTCAGCTTACCCCGGCGGTGGTATCTGAAGATATTCAAACCGCCTGTCGCGGCCGTTATAACTTTATGGCGTGGCCGGCACTGGTGTTTCTTAAGCATGGCCAGTATCTCGACGCCATTACCAAAGTGCAAAACTGGGATGACTACGTACACGAAATCAATCGAATTCTGACGCTGGAGCCCCGCCCTGATCCGGGTATCGGTATTCCGGTAGTGTTTAATCCGGTGAGTAAAAGTTGCGGACAATAGGGGAACAACATGCGTGATAACAGTATAAACATCGTCAATGTCCCAATCGGGCCGGGCAGCCAGTCAGAAGGCGACATGGTGCTTGATTACATGAAGATGCCATCGGAAATGAACACCTATGATATGCCATCGTTTCCGGAAGAAAGTGAGCTGGAACGTTGCCCTCAGGCCATGAGTATCCTCGCCGATATCCAGATTATGCTTGGCCAGATCAACGAAAACGGTCAGAGCAGCATTATGACGCTTACTGAGCTACCAGAGGCAGACTTAAACCTGCTTAATCAAATCCTCGGTGAAGGCGAGGTGAGCGTTCTGATCGATGGCGATAAGCCGGTCAGAATTCAGGAAACGGTAATGGCCGGTATCTGGCGTTTACGTACCTTTGACGAGCAGGGTAACGTGACTGCAGAAGCTATTGAGGTGGCAGAGATCCCCGAATGTGTGAAAGACCAGGCATTTGCCACTAAGGTGGATTTACCCGCCCGAATCGCCAGCCTGCCAGAAGGACTACTGAATGCGCCTTCAGTATTGATAGAAATTGCGGATACCTCAGTTGACTACCAGCGCGACCCAGGGATGGCTTCGCATGTAATAAACCTGTCGTTGTTACCTTTTTCGCCTGAAGACCACTACAGTCTGACCGAAACTACCGGTACCGGCAGTGTCACCATTTTGTCCCGCGGATACGGCAACTGCCGGATCACGTCGACTCAGGTGGATGGCCTGTGGCGAGTGCAGTATTACAACAGTACCGACCAACTAATCCTGGACACTCTGGAAATTGTGGCAATACCCGCAGTGGCTTGCGCCGCCCCCGAGGATCTGGCCGATTCAGCGGTCCGTCTGTCTGAAATTCGCGATGCACTGGTATAGGAAGGCAGAATGAGTTTTCAGGGTTTTGAAGGCAGTTATTTAGGCGACGCCAGCCGGATAGATAAGCAGGCCAGACTGGAATGCAAGATATGCTGGTATGTTTACGACCCGGCGGAAGGTGATGAGGTCTGGCAAATTCCACCAGGCACGGCGTTTGTCGACCTGCCTGACCATTGGCGGTGTCCGGAATGTGATGGTGACCGCGATCAGTTTATGGTGATAGAGGACTAACAGTGTCAAACGGTACAGCAGTTGTCGCTTTCTATGAATCGGTAGCCCGCAAAATGGCAGGCCTGCCGGTATACAATAATAAGCTCGCAGTGGATGCGACCGAATTTTTGTCATGGGAAGACAATTGGCTGGGCATTATCGTTACGCCCTGGTGTATGAATATTGTGTTGCTCCCGGGCGAGGCGTCTCATCATAACGTTCAGCAGGTTGGTGCTAAATTTCGTCAGAAATTGCCCTCCGGCCAATACGAGTTTATCCGTGCTTATGCCGGAGAATGTGGCGATTTTGCCACCTGCTCGGTGTTTTCACCGATGTTTGAGTTTTCATCACAGAGCATAGCGATGGAAACCGCGCAGGAAGTGTTGGCAGCGTTGTTTGATGCCGAAAACGTTGCGCCTTCAGAACGACATCAAAGCTATACGGTTCATAGCGAAATGCGCCAGGCCGCTGAGCTTGATGCACAAGACTGTGATGCAGGGAGTGCACAGCAAGTGGCCGATGATGAGACGCCACAGGTGAGTCGCCGGGCATTCTTAACCGGCAACTTCGCCCGGCGGGAGGACAGCAGACCATGAATATTGCTGCAGAACTGGCTGCCGGAAGTAAAGCGCATAACACAGCGACTAATCCGCTTACCGGCGGCATACAAGTAACCATTTGTTATAACCGTGACCATATCAAAGCCGTTGAGATAAACAATACCCGCCCGTTTGCCGTTACCCGCCTGTTCAGGGAAAAACCGGTTGATCGGGTATTGGCGATGATGCCATCGCTCTTTTATATTTGCGGGATGGGGCAGTTAATCGCCGCGCTCAGAGCCGTAGAGAGCGCCGCTGGCATTAGCGAAACGTTAGTCATCAAACAAGCCCGGGATACGCTATTATTTGCAGAGTCTTTACGGGAGCAAGTGTTTAGCTGGGTGACCAACTGGGCGCCGCAACATAAATCCAGAATGAGTAATGTGGTGGACTGGTTTAATCAGTGCCGTAAGCAACTTGACTGGAGTTTAACCCTGTCTTCGGCAACATCCGGTGAGGCGGGTTGTCAGCCGGCGCTAGAGCAATTGGCCCGGCAACTGGAAGAGGTTATTAAGCCATTATTACCGGCCAACCAGGCAGGATCCTCGTTAGCAACGATGGGATTATCAACCCAGGTATGTCAGTTGTTGAAAGCCTGCGGTAAATACCCGTTAGGACTGGCCGCAAAAACGTTAAACTTAACTGAGTCGCAACAGCTGACGGTAGTGTTGACATCGTTAAAGGCTGCGGAAGCGGAACAATTTTGTCATCAGCCAACCGTTAACGGAGCACCGGCCGAGACTGGCCGTTGGGCTCGACAAAATATTGAAGCCAGGGGATTTTTAATTGAAAGTCGCCTGCGCTCGCTTTACCGTGAAATAACCACAGCGCCAATGAGGCTCAGATCAATAGTCCGCCAGCATCAGTTTAGTCAGGCTGAGGGTACAGGCGTGCGCGGCTGCTCTGTAGTCGAAACGGCCAGAGGTTCACTGCTACATAAAGTTGAACTGGATAACCGTAATCACGTAGCTAAATACCAGATTATTGCCCCCACTGAGTGGAATTTTCATCCCCAGGGGAGTCTCAAAACCATGCTGGAAGGGCTATATTTACCCTGGGATCAGGTAACCCCGGTGGCGGAAACCCTGATAAAACTTCTCGACCCTTGTGTGTCGTGGCAGTTGGAGTTAGTCCATGCATGAGATGTCTATTGCAGAAGGGATCCTGCAGGTATTAGAAGAACAGGCCGTGAGCCAGTCGTTTGAAAAAGTCAAA
Source organism: Marisediminitalea alba (assembly GCF_002993365.1). Classification (GTDB taxonomy): domain Bacteria; phylum Pseudomonadota; class Gammaproteobacteria; order Enterobacterales; family Alteromonadaceae; genus Alteromonas; species Alteromonas alba. The sequence continues at coordinate 8,883 of NZ_PVNP01000051.1, read as the reverse complement.
GCGGTGTGGGTCGAGATTGGCCCGCTCGCCACTATCGAAGCCGACGCACTAACGTTTTGTTTCGATGCAGTAATAAGAGGAAGTCTGGCCGAAGGCGCCAGCCTGCACATTATAAAAATGCCGGGAAAAGCCTTCTGTTTGCAGTGTCTGGATACCGTCCCGGTCACGCAACGCTATGACAGTTGCCCTGTTTGTGGCAGTTATCACTTACAGATAACGCAGGGTGAAGAAATGAGAATAAAAGAACTAGAGGTGGCATAAACATGTGTACGGTTTGCGGTTGTTCAGAAGGTGAAGTTAAAATAGAAGGGCATGAGGGACACGCCCACGGGCATAGCCATGATCACACTCATATTCATGGGCATAGTCATGATCATTCACATGCCCACGGGCATCATCATCACGACCATGATCATCATCACCATCATGGCGACCATCATGGTGGACATAGTCACGACCATTCACACGCTCACAGTCATGAAGACCAGCATGACCACAGCGGCATTGAAAGTGATGGCGATAACATTCACTTCGGCAAAGGCCCTGCTCATGCCCATGTGGCAGGCCTTAGTCAAAGCCGAATGGTGCAAATTGAGCAGGATATTCTGGGTAAAAATAACCAGTACGCCGCGCAAAACCGGGTACGCTTTGAACAACAGTCGTTGTTTGTGCTCAATCTGGTTTCCAGCCCGGGATCAGGTAAAACCACCTTACTGACTGAAACCATTAACCGCATTAAAGACCGTTACACCGTAGGCGTAATTGAAGGCGATCAGCAAACGGCCAATGACGCAGACCGCATCCGCGAAACCGGCGTTCAGGCTATTCAGATCAATACCGGCAAAGGTTGCCACCTCGATGCGCACATGGTCGGTCATGCCATGGAGAACTTTTCCGGGATGACCGGCGGCGTGCTGTTTATCGAGAATGTCGGTAACCTGGTTTGCCCGGCCTCGTTTGATTTGGGCGAGGCGGCAAAAGTGTCGATTCTTTCGGTCACCGAAGGCGAAGACAAACCGCTGAAGTATCCGGATATGTTCCATGCTTCAGAATTGATGATCCTGAATAAAACTGACCTGCTGCCGTATCTGGATTTTGATGTCGAGAAATGCATTGAGTACGCCAAACGGGTCAATCCGGAAATCCGTATTATTCAGCTGTCAGCCAAAAGCGGCGAGGGCATGCAGGAGTGGCTTGATTGGATCAACACCAAACGGGCAGCCATCATTGAATCGCGTATTTATCTTTTGCAACAACAGGTAGAGCAGTTTAAGGCAATCTTATAATGACCACATCTCAACGTCCTATTGTGTTATGCGTTGATGATGAAGTCCGTTCGCTTGAAACTCTTGAGCGAACTCTGGATGAAGAGTTTGACGTATTAACTGCCAATAGCGCCGACCTGGCGCTGGAATTACTGAGAAGCCATGACGTGCAGGTGATCCTGTGCGATCAGCGCATGCCGGATCGTACCGGTGTGGAATTGCTAACCGAAGTGCGGGATCGCTGGCCTCAGGTCGCCCGGCTTATTTTGTCTGGCTATACCGACTCAGAAGACATTATCAAAGGCCTCAACGAAGCAGGTATTTTGCAGTACATCACCAAACCCTGGCACCCGGAAAGTCTGCTAATGATTATCCGCAGTGCGTGCCGGATGTGCGCCTTACAAAGTGAGAATGCACTGCTGAATATGGAGATGCGTCTTACCGAAGAGCAGGCCGAGCAGCAGGTTAGTGAGAAAAAAGCCCATCTGCGTAATAGCTTTCAGCTTGAAGAGATAAAACGCCATGCGCAAAGCCCGCTGAATAAAATCTGTGACCAGGTCAGCAAAATTGCGCCTTATGATGTCTCGGTGCTGATCACCGGCCCATCTGGTGCGGGTAAGGAACTCTTTGCCAGGGCGCTGCATTACAACAGCTTGCGTTCAGACCGGCCGTTTGTGGTAGAAAACTGCGGTGCCATGCCCGATGAACTGTTGGCATCTGAATTGTTTGGCCACAAAAAAGGATCGTTTACCGGCGCGATTACCGACCATGTGGGTCTGTTTGAACAGGCTGATGGCGGCACTATTTTTCTGGATGAGATTGGTGAGATCAGCCCGGCATTTCAGGTTAAATTGTTGCGGGTTCTGCAAGAGCGTGAAATTCGCCGCCTCGGCGAGCAACAGCGCCGCAAGGTCAATGTGCGGGTAGTGGCTTCAACCAACCGAGACCTCGAAGAAGAAGTGCGCGCCGGCCGGTTTAGGCAGGATCTGTATTTTCGTTTAGCCGAAGTCACCCTGGAGCTGCCGGCATTGTCTCGCCGTACGATAGATATTCCGGTACTGGCAAACAGCTTTTTACAAACCGCCATGCATCAATTCGACAAGCCGGTAAAAGGTTTTAGTGAAGAAGCCATCGCCTGTATGAAACGGTACAGCTGGCCGGGTAACGTGCGTGAATTACAAAATGAGGTACGCCGCATGCTGGTAATGTGTGAAGGCGAATGGCTAACTGCAGACCTGCTCAATCCGCGGGTCTTAAGAGCGGCGCCTGGCGGAGAGGATGAAGACATTGATATGTTTGCTGGCCTTGAAGGCACGCTAAAAGAAAAGGTTGAGCTGCTGGAAAAACGCATTCTGCGCGAGACGTTGATCCGCCATCGCTGGAATAAAAGCAGCGCGTCACTGGAACTGGGTTTATCGCGGGTAGGATTGCGTTCCAAGCTGGAACGCTACGAGCTTGAGAAATCCGGCGACTCAGAAACCAGTAAACAGCATTAAGGGGAATATCAGTATGTGTTTAGGGATCCCCGGCCAGATTGTCGCGATCAGCGATGAGGCCATGCAAACCGGCATTGTTCAGGTTTCCGGTGTAAAACGCGAAGCTAACTTAAGTTGTGTGGTGCCTGCTGATGGTAACCTGCAAACTTTAGTGGGTAGCTGGGCGCTGGTGCATGTGGGCTTTGCCATGAGCATTATCGATGAGGAAGAAGCCCGGCGAACGCTGGAGATTCTTGCTGAGATTGGTGAGTTACAGGAAGAACTCGACGCCATGCAGCAGGGTGCGCAGGGATAACGGTGATGAGCGAGCCTACCGATAACCAGTCAGTTCTGTCGGCATTGTACCCCTTTACCGGCCAGGCTCCGGCTGTTAACCCTAATGATAACGACGAGTTAGATAGTGCCCTGGTTGCCTCTGTTCAGGCTAAAGCGCGTGACAGTATCGCCGTGAAGCAGGCTTTTTTTGAGCGCCACAGCAAGACCTTGCTGGCTGCTGCAAAACGCATTGCGGACAGTTATGCACAACAGGGAAAATTGTTAACCGCAGGCAATGGCGGTTCTTCCTGTGATGCCGCGCATCTGGCTGTAGAGTTTATGCACCCGGTTACTACCGGTCGCAAAGCGCTGCCAGCTATCAACTTATCTCAGGATACCGCGATGATGACGGCAGTGAGTAATGATGTGGGTACCGAACATGTCATCACCCGGCAGTTATCCGCGCTGGCCAGCCCCGGTGATACGCTGGTGGTGTTCTCCACCAGTGGCAACTCAGCCAACTTAATCGAAGCCTGCAAAAAAGCCCGGGCCATGGATCTGAGCGTGATTGCCTTTACCGGCCGAACCGGTGGAGAGCTGCAACGACAACAACTCACCGATGATTGTATTACCGTACCCAGCGACAGTATTCACCGCATTCAGGAATGTCACCTGGCCTGCTATCACATTTTATGGGATCTGGTGCACAGCCTGCTGGCTGACAACCGGTTGTCTCAGGAGAAGAAATAATGAAGTTTGTCGATGAGTTTCGCGATCCTCAAATGGCCCGGCGAGTGCTTGAACGCATCCATGCCGTGGTAGAGGAAATCCCCACCACCGCCCAACGCCCGTTACAAATAATGGAAGTATGCGGAGGCCATACGCACTCTATTTTTCGCTACGGACTGGAAGAATTGTTACCCGATAAGATTGAAATGGTACATGGGCCTGGCTGCCCGGTTTGTGTGCTGCCGATGGGAAGAGTAGACGACTGCGTTGCCATTGCTGAACAACCTGATGTGATATTTACCACTTTTGGTGATGCCATGCGTGTGCCAGGCTCGAAAAAAAGCCTGCAACAGGCCAATTCTGATGGCTGTGATGTACGTATGGTTTATTCCCCCATGGATGCACTGGATATTGCCCGTAAAAATCCGCATAAAAACGTGGTGTTTTTTGGGTTGGGTTTCGAAACCACTATGCCGAGTACGGCATTAACGCTACTACAGGCGGATAGGGAAGGCATCACAAACTTCTCGCTGTTCTGCAACCACATCACCATCATTCCTACCATCAAGGCGATTCTGGATTCACCAGATATGGTTATCGATGGCTTTTTAGGGCCCGGTCATGTATCGATGGTGATTGGTAAAGCGCCTTATGATTTTATTGCCAGTCATTATAAACGCCCGCTGGTGATTGCCGGTTTTGAGCCGCTGGATATTCTGCAGTCCATGCTGATGGTGGTAGAGCAAATCCGTGATGGCAAGGCGCTGGTGGAAAATCAGTACAAACGAATTGTTCCCGAGCAGGGTAACAATAACGCCCTGAAAGCCGTTGGTGAAGTGTTCGAGCTGCGCGAATTTTTTGAGTGGCGGGGCCTGGGGTCAATCGACCATTCAGGGGTGCGCATTCGTGAAAAATACGCCCGATTTGATGCTGAACGCTTATTTGCCGTAGAGCCTGCCCACGTGGCCGATCCTAAAGCCTGCCAGTGTGGCGAAGTGCTCAAGGGGGTTCTCAAGCCCTGGGAGTGCAAATTGTTTGGCGAGCAGTGCAACCCCGAAACACCTATTGGCGCGTTGATGGTATCGACTGAGGGCGCCTGTTCCGCCTACTACAGCTATGGCAAAATCGACGTAAAACAAGCCGTTTAACTAACCGAGTAAGCAGTATGAATAAACCTAAACGGACCCTGCGGGCCAAAACCATCACCATGGCTCATGGCGCAGGCGGCAAGGCCATGCGCGATCTGATTGAAGATGTATTTGTGGGGACCTTCGCTAATCCCGACCTGGAGCAACTGGAAGATCAGGCTCGGTTTGAATTGGCTGAACTAATGCAAAGTGGCGCACAATTGGCGTTTACCACCGATTCTTACGTGGTAGACCCTGTAGAATTTCCGGGCGGCGATATTGGCTCGCTGGCGGTGAACGGGACGGTAAATGATATTGCTGTGTCTGGCGCGATCCCAAAGTATTTGTCTTGCGGTATGATTTTAGAAGAAGGGCTCGATGTTGAGCTCCTGCGGCGTGTGGTTGCGTCAATGAAAGCCGCCGCTGATAAGGCCGGAGTGACCATCGTCACCGGCGACACCAAAGTGGTACCGAAAGGCAAAGGCGATAAAATTTTTATCAATACCAGTGGCATAGGGGTGATCCCTGAAGGCGTTGATATTTCAGCGTCTAACTGCCGGGTAGGCGACAAAATTATTGTTAATGGCCTGATAGGCGATCATGGCGCGGCAATACTTAATGCCCGCGGTGATCTGGCGCTCGATGTGACGCTGGAAACCGACTGCCAGGCGTTAAATGAGTTAGTCCAAACCATGTTGAAAGCGTGTCCGGATGTGCACGCTATTCGTGATGCCTCCCGGGGCGGTGTGGCTACGGTTTTATGTGAATTCGCTGAGTCATCCGCCGTCAGTATTCGTTTGCAGGAAGAACATATCCCGGTAAGAGATACCGTGCGCGGTGTCTGCGAGATCCTGGGGCTCGATGCACTGTATTTTGCTAATGAAGGTAAACTCGTTGCGGCAGTCCCGGCCGATAAAGCTGAGGCGGTGCTTGAGGCGATGCGTAATCACCCGGCCGGTAAAGATTCAGCTATTATTGGTGAAGTCATTGAATCGAACTATAACCGCGTGCTGGTGAAAACTCACTTTGGCGGAGAGCGCATTCTGGATATGCTGGTGGGTGAGCAACTGCCGCGGATCTGCTAGCGCTTACATAATTTTTTGTTAGCTGTGCGTTTGTTCGTAGCTCTCCAACAATTTATAAGCAATGGACTGTTGTTCCAAACTTAAAATAGTTGTTTCTGATACAGAGCGCACCAGCTGGTACTCTTGTTCTTTTTTGATGATGCCCCGATTGGCAATCTTAAGAAAGTTTCTGAATGCCTTATTATGCATCGTAGTGAGAGAAGGTAAACCGCTCTCCTTCATTTTAAGATTCAACTTGTTCTGTTCATCCTGGCGCATTAAAGCAGACAGTTCTAATGCGTCGTTAGCTGCCAGCCTTACAGAAGTTAAAGATCCTTTTAACAGATTCTGTTTGGTAAAAATATCCATGGCTGATGGCTGTCCCTTTTCAAAAACAAGGGCTGTAAATTCAGCGAGAATTTCTTTTTCTGTTTTCATATCAGCACCGCAAGACGGTTTGAAAGGGCTTACAGTAAAAAGCTGACTCACTCATCCCTGAATGCCTTACATATTATTTAATCTTAATAGCTTACGGTAACATTCCGGTAATATGCAATTGAGTTAGTGAAGGTTGTGCTGGCTTATAATGTGTTAGCGCAACATTATATGAAGCCATCGGTGTTAATAACGCAAAAAAGGAGCCGACCCTAAGATCGGCTCCCGCCCATGGCATTCAATAGTTGGTGTGGGTCACCTAAATTGAAAACAACGATACTCCCATCATTGCAATTACCAGCCCAATAACTCTGTTTGCAGAAGGGATGCTACGCGAGACCAGTTTCGACACAGCAAAGCCCGCCGCTACCAGTGTGGCGCTGGTAACGAGGAAACCTGAAGCAAACAGATAAGGGACGGAGCCGGCGGTCTCGAGACCATGGGCAAAACCGTGAAACATTGCAAAACAGGCAGCCAGGCTAACCGCCAGGCCCTGAGTTACGTTCTTACGAGTGGCAATAAGTAAGCCGGTGATTACAGATGTCAGGACGATGCCCGTTTCCATAAACGAAAAGCTGAAACCTGCTAAGCCTAATGAAAAACCACCAATCAATAATGCAAAAAATGCGGCAAGCATGGCCTTGCATTGTTTACCTGCAAAACCTGACGCCCAGTAGCCCATTGCTACCATGGCAATAAGGTGATCAATACCCATCAGGGGGTGCGACAAACCAGCCAAAAAAGCATTCTGAACCGTCTCGTGACCGGTATGCGCAAAGGCCGGTGCGGTGGTAGCAAGTGTGAGTAGAAGGCCGCTGGATATTTTTTGTGTACGTGTCATGTTTTTACCTTACTGCGAAATCGAACAGTTATTAATGTGTTGTTGCCTGTATAGATGTTTAACAACAACTTTATTGTAATGGCTACTGCTTTAGCATTTCTTTAATTAACAACATTTAGCAAAACGGGTGCCAAACTAAAATTTACCGATTAAACTATCGTAAGTCTATGAAGTTAAATTGTTTTGTTGTTTTTGTGTCGAACGAGCGAAAGCAGGGTGACTGGTAACTTGCTTGCCAGTTAGCAGGCAATTGGCAACTTCCTGTGCGCAGCGTAAAGGACTGTTATTACTTATCTATTAACGGTGCAGCTCACTAATGGATAAAATGAATATCACCAAGTTCTGTCTGAAGATAGCGTTTAAACTCCACTGCTTTGCTGGCGGGAAAAACAAAGCCCGGCGGATTTCCCGGTGTTGTTGGATTATAGGGGAGGGAAAAATAGCAATGTTCCCTTGTGGTTTCTAACGCCACCCGTGTCACTTTGTGGAGCGTAATTGAGGTTGAGCCAAACTGAATATGACCGTTGTTAAACGTTACATACTTTACCGGATCCTTTACCGTGGCGTCGGGCATGGTTTTGTACCACTGCACTATCCAAACCAGGTTAAAAACACCAAGCATCAGCAACAGATTGACTTCTTGTCTCACTACCCAGAGTATTAAGCCCACACTTAAAGCGGCCAGGATACCATGCACTAATTTTGCTTTATTGAGGGGATGGGCTGAGGTCATTTATAAAGTCCGTTTTCATACATGGCTGCGGGTTAATAGTGGCCTGCTCTGGCGCTACTGCAACACTTAGCTATACTTATACCGAATTGCAGACAGACTATGCAATCTTTTAATCCCAGATTATAAAGCTCCCCGACTGTTTCTTTGAGTACGCAAATTTTCGATGTTTGGAACTTAGCCAAAAGGATAAGACGATTTCCCTTTCTTCTTGTACGAAATATCTTACAAAGCTGTGAGATATGGTGGATGCTTGTCTGTGCTAAAAACGTCGCTTCATTTTTAACGTAATGAAAAATATGAATTAAATTTATTTTTGTCAGCTTTGGCCGGCAAAGTTGACGCAAAAATATCCGACAGTGGATTAGCGTTCTTTAGTTATAAGCGTACTATGAACGTGTCACAAGGAAACACGACGAGTCAGGAAGACACACGGACGAACTTGGGATTGCTCAGGATGAGTAAGACAGGGTAAGGAACTCTGTTTAAGGATAAAGGACCGGTCGGGAAGGCCTAAAAGGACAACTCCGGGATGGAGAATGCTGTAGCAGGATGTACAGCTTATATAGGAATAATGGAAAGGGATCTGTTCAGGAAGAACAGCTCACGCAGGATGATGTGAGAAAAGAAGGAAAGGGGCGTATACGGATTTTAATCGGGAAGATTTTAGTCGCAAGGGATCGCTGAGAAGGAAACTCAAAATTCAGAGAAAACGATGACTTCGGTCATCGTTTTTTTATGGTGGTGCGCCGGGCATGGCGCGTAGTGCTTTAGCACTGTTCGACTCACTGTGGTGGTGAGTTGATGACTTGGAGGTGGAAGTCCTCTGCACACCCGGCAAGGGGAAGTGCTAGCCGAACGGCAAGGGTGTTCATCGTGAGGTGAAATCTGAAGGAAGCCGAAGGCAAAATGCTGGCCTGACGAACAGGAAGCGGTTTAGG
>NZ_PVNP01000050.1 GCF_002993365.1 Marisediminitalea alba | reverse complement strand
CTGTCACGAGCGGCAAGTCACGCGTGCTCTCGCGTTATCGGGACACAAGGCAATGAAGAATCATTGCTCCGGGACAAATATACAAGAAGGGTCGGAAACCTGGGCGGTGTTTGCGGAGTTCTAAACGATAAAGCGGCGACACGATGAACGAAACAGACTCAGGTATTGACTATGGTCAATACAGACAGGAACCGCCGTGGTACGGAACCGTATGCCCGGTGGTGTGAGAGGACGGGAGTTGCGAAACTCCCTCCTACTCGATCCTGTCGAAAAAACGCCCTGTATTTACAACAGACCGTCGTCCCTCATAAATTAGATAAAATCCGGTGTCTAACCCTGCCTGGTTATACTATCATCCCAGTCAAAGCCAACCGATATGAATCCTGACCATGGCAGACCGAGCAAAGACCGCTGAAGTATATCGCTACCAGACCGTCAGTGCACAGAAACTGGAAGAAGAGAGTGCGCTGCCAGCCGAATGTGCCCTGGCTATCAGCTATAATGACATCAGTTACGCGGTAATGATGGTTAGCCCCGATGACGTGAAGGATTTTGTGGTTGGATTTAGCCTGACTCAGGGCATTATTGATTCGCCGGGCCAGTTGCGTAGCATCAGTGTGACCTTTGAAGGAGAGCAGGGGGTGGCTGATGTGCAGCTTAGTCCTCGTGCCCAGTGGCAACTGAAGTCTTATCAACGCCGCCTGGCTGGCAGCTCGGGCTGCGGTATCTGCGGTACAGATGCGCTGAAATCGGCGTTACCTGAACTTGCTAAATTACCGGGTGCACTCTTGCCTGAAGTGTACGCCTTCACCAACCTTCGTCATCGTATCCGTGAGTATCAGCAGGCTCTGTATTCAGGTGGTGCGCAGCATGCCGCATTCTATGTGACTAACGAGGGTCGCATCACATTGTGCCGTGAAGATATTGGCCGTCACAACGCTATGGATAAACTGATTGGTGCGCTGGCCTTATCCGACACAGCCTTAACTAATGGTTTTATGGTGCTGACCAGTCGTTGCGGGCTTGAGTTAGTGCAAAAGGCTATTCGGGTTGGTCTGCCAACCCTGGTTACCTTGTCTGCACCTACCACCATGGCTGTGGAGTGGGCTAAACGGTATCAGCTTAACTTAATCCACTTACCCCACCACAGCGCCCCCAGGGTATATCACAGTTCTGTAGATGGTAATGCAGGCTAGTTGTGAGATACCGGAATGCGGTTATCAGGCTGTGCTTCCATCAGTTTAATAGCAATGTATTTGGAAGTGGGCGTGAATGAATCATCGCCATAGCTTTCCAACGGCACCAGACCGTTGGCTTCCGGAAAATAAGCGGCAGCCTGCCCGTGGAGAATATCGTAAGGCACCAGAGTGAAACCTTCCACGCGCCGCTCTCTGCCATCATGCCAAAGGGAAATCATGTCGACCTTATCGCCTTCGCTAAAGCCCAGCCGCTTAATGTCCTCTGGATTAACGAACACTACATAGCGCTGACCAAATACGCCTCGATAGCGGTCATCAAGGCCATAAACCGTGGTGTTGTACTGATCGTGTGAGCGCAATGTTTGCAGTATAAGATCCGGTGTTTCCCCGGCGGGTAATTGTGCAGAGAGTAATTGGCCCGGTAATGGATTAGCGGCAAATCCAGCTTTCTGGTTGACCGTGCGCCATGTCCTCTCAGCCGCCGGGTTAGGTAAATGAAATCCGCCTGGTTGGGATAGCTTCTCGTTAAAGCCGGTAAAGCCGGGGATGGTATCGGCAATCAACTCGCGGATGCGGCTGTAATCGTTGATTAGTGCGTCCCAGTCTACCGGATGATTACCTAATGTGGCTTTTGCCATTCCGGCTACAATCGCAGGCTCTGAGCGTAATAGCGCTGAGCCCGGAGGTAGTTGCCCATAGGAAATGTGTACCATCGAAAAGGTATCTTCTACCGTCACGCCTTGAGGCTGACCGTCCTGAATATCTGCTTCAGTGCGGCCCAGACAAGGCAGAATAAGCGCGGCTTTACCGGTAACCAAATGCGAGCGGTTGAGTTTGGTGCTAACGTGAACCGTAAGGTCGCACCGCTTAAGCGCTTCATGAGTACGCGGTGTGTCCGGGGTGGCCTGAGCAAAGTTGCCGCCCATGCCAATAAAGACTTTAGCGCGCCCTTGTTCCATGGCCTGAATAGCTTGCACCACGTTGTGACCAGGCTCTCGGGGGACTGAAAAGTTATAGCGTTCCTCCAGTGCATCGAGCAGCCATTGCGGTGGCTTTTCATCGATACCCATGGTTCTGTCGCCCTGCACGTTGCTGTGGCCTCGCACCGGTGATAATCCGGCACCCGGCTTACCCACATTGCCGCGCAGGAGTTGTACGTTAATAATCTCCTGGATAATAGCAACCGAGTGCTTATGCTGGGTGATCCCCATGGCCCAGCACATAATCACCCGTTCAGCCCGACAATACATGCTGGCCGCCAGGTAGATATCGTCTTTGCTGAGCCCCGACTGTTCAACGATGTCTTGCCAGGAAGTGGCATCAACCAGTGCCAGATAGTCATCAAGGCCGTTGGTATGACGGGCAATAAAATCGTGATCAAATATCGCCGGGCGGTTATTGGCCCGGGCTTCTCTTTCCCATTCCAGCATGCATTTGGCAATACCGCGCATTACCGCCATATCACCGCCTAACGCCGGGCGGAAATAAGCGGTGTTAGTGGGGGCATCACCATTGGTTAACATTTCCAGCGGATGTTGCGGATGCTGAAAACGTTCCAGACCACGCTCTTTAAGCGGATTAAAGCAAACCACCTGAGCGCCTCGCTCAACGGCTTCCCGTAACGGTTCGAGCATGCGTGGATGATTGGTGCCCGGGTTCTGGCCAAGAACAAAAATCGCATCGGCTTTGGCGAAGTCGTCGAATACCACGGTGCCTTTGCCTACGCCCACCGACTGTTTCATGGCGTGGCCACTGGCTTCATGACACATGTTGGAGCAGTCAGGAAAATTATTGGTACCCAAAGCGCGTACAAATAACTGATAAAGATAAGCCGCCTCATTACTGGTTCGTCCGGAGGTGTAAAACTCGGCCTCGTTGGGACTGGCCAGCTGGTTGAGATGTTGTGCAATTAATGCAAATGCATCATCCCAGCTGGTTTCTACATATTTGTCTGTAGCCGGATCGTATTGCATGGGGTGGGATAAACGGCCCTGGTCTTCCAGCCAGTAGTCGCTATGCTCTAAAAGCTTAGACACGGTGTAACGCTCAAAAAAAGCCGGGCCTACCTGGCGGCCTGAGGATTCCCAGTTAACCGCTTTAGCGCCGTTTTCGCAAAATTTCACCAGGCCATTTTCCGGTGATTCACCCCAGGCGCAGCCCGGGCAATCAAAACCATGGTCCTGATTGGTTTTGAGCATAGCGCGCAGGTTTTTCAGCGGCTTTTCGCTGGCGATCCAGCTTTTGGTGACGCTTTTTAATGCACCCCAGCCACCGGCAGGGGCGGTATATTTCTGAACAGACTTATCAGCCATTGCACTTCCTGATCCTGCCGGGTTCCAGGCCCGGCAGTTTTATTGTGTTTTATAGGGCACAGTAAAGCAGAAATTAACAATGGTAAGCAAACTTATATCCGTCAGTCCTGTATCTTTTTACGACCAGTGTCTTGCCATACCTTAAAAGAGGCTACTTGCTAAAAAGCTTGCAGCGACTGCTAGCCAGCCTCAATTTAGCTTCATCCAGTGGATAATGATTTTGTTAACGCCGATGGCGTATTCAAGATGTAACTGGCCATTGTCTTCAAGGTTCATTATCGGTGGCGAACGCACTTCATCGGTGTGGGAGATTGTGCCCGAATAGAAATACTGTGACATATTACCCCAAAGGTCGGTAGCAACAAATTCCATTCGCCAGGACACGCCGCCAGCGGATTTAGCGCTAAAGGTGGCATTACCTTCCACCGCCATGGAAATATCGACGCCATTTTGCGTGTAGCCCACTAAATACCAGTCACCTTCGGGATAGTATACCATGGGCTGGACGGGGATGATGGGGCCCGGCTCGGGGCCAGGCCAGTCTATTGGGTCGGGGAAGTTTAAGGTTTGGTGTCCGGCGCATTAGGTAAAAACATAGGCAACAGGATAAGCCCTATGCCAATGACAACCAGAATAATGGAAGGGTTACTGACATTAATTTTGATGCCAAAGCCTTCCACATTACTGTTGCGTGAGCCATCGCCCTGTTTACCAGAAATAAACAGGTAGAGCCCTACCAAAACCAGTGCTGCACCTACTGCAACAATAAAAGTATCGAACGTATTCTTCGTTTTCAGTCCCGAGTCCATCGGTAATAAGCCAGATTGCGCAAGACAATGTGTGTCTGCGTAGCAAAGTACAGCTCGCTGGTTGATAAATAACCAACCTGGAAGCGCTAACAGTGAGGTTGAAAACCAGTTCGATAATTACCTTGTTATAACGCTGGCGACCTGATGTGCATAGCTGCCACTGCCTCAATAGCCTGTAATACCCAGGCTTGCTCGAAAATGGGAAATGACAGGATCACCTCATCCACGCCGAATGCTGCCACAAACTGGTTCAGCTGGGCCTCAGCACTTTCCTTATCGCCAACCAGAGCATAGCGCAGCGTACTGTTAATACCGCGAATTTCCATTTCGTTAAGCTCCAGGCGAATATCTTCTACCGGGGGCGGCATGGGTTTGTTGGCATTACGACGCAGATTAGCAAATTGTTGCTGAACCGAGGTAAAGAGCTGGCGGGCATGGTCATCATTCTCACCAATAACCGCCATTACACCCGCTGACACATAAGGCTTGGCCAGTTGTGCAGAGGGTTTAAAGTTTGCCCGATAAATGCTTATTGCATCACTGAGCATGTCGGGCGCGAAATGTGATGCAAAGGAAAAGGGCAGACCCATATGGGCTGCCAGCTGAGCTGAATATAAACTGGAACCGAGTAACCAAATTGGCACATTGGTGCCGGCGCCGGGCACAGCAATAGGCTTTTGGCCTTCTTCAGGTGTGCCCAGCAATCGCTGAAGTTCAACGACATCCTCGGGATAGCGCTCGGCATCGCCCTGAATGTCGCGGCGCAGAGCCCTGGCGGTTGCCATGTCAGTGCCTGGCGCACGGCCAAGCCCCAAATCTACACGATCGGGATAAAGCTCCGCTAACGTACCAAATTGCTCGGCAATCACCAACGGTGCATGATTGGGCAGCATAACGCCACCAGAGCCAATACGAATACGGTTGGTGATTGCGCCCACGCTAGATAACAACACCGCAGTGGCGGCGCTGGCCACAGCCCGCATACCATGATGTTCAGCCAGCCAATAGCGGGTAAACCCGGCTTGTTCAGCCGTTTGCGCGATGGCCTGACTGCGCAGCAGAGCGTCGCGTACGGAACTGCCTTGGGCGACATGGGCGAGGTCGAGAATCGACAGGGGCAAGGGATTAGTCATGAAAATACCTGTTAGTTTGCATACCAAGTAGTATTGGGATGATGTAGCGAATCAAAAGGGCGATTCGACTAGCGGCATAACATCGCGTTAGGTTTCAATTGAAGTCATGGATTAGAGGTTGGAGTTAAAGTCTGCAGGTTTCTGTTGGGTAAACCGCGCTGTCTTCATCACTGGCCAGTGCAGGGAAAGCATCGACGATGTTGTCATAGGTTTGACGAAACCTCAGCTTTAGCAACAGCATTTGGTTAAGGTGTGCCTGAGTGATGGTGGGCTGATAGCTCATTAGCTGTGAAACGATTTCATACGCGTTTTTTTCATGCCCGCGAGTGGCGGCAAAGTAAAGGGCCTGATAGAGCGGATCCGGTGCATCATCGGGCTGGTAATAAGGCACGTTTTGTTCTACCAGGAATGTCAGGGCTTCAAGGTTCATCGCCTGAATCGCGGTAAAAAGCAAGCTGCGACCGTAGCGATCTAAGGTATGCAGATCAAATCCTGATTCATTTAATTTATGCAGGGTAGAGGCAGAAAGGCCCCGGGTAATACCGTCATCAAAAAACAGGTAGTTTAGTTCGTCTGGCATGAGGCCAAGACTAATCAGGGAGGGATATGTAGTAGGGAATTCCGCCAGCGCATTATGAGAGAAAAGTTGCAATATTTCAGGAGCGGCGTTTAGAGTGGAGGCGGTAAGTGTGTAATCGCCGCTTCTCCATAAAATATTGGCACGCAGGTATGCAGGAGTATTTTTATTCTCACTTTTTTTCACTTCGTAATTATCGGCAGAACGTCTGCAACTGACTAATTCAGGAGCACGATTAAATAACGTTTTATCGGTTTCCTCAGATTCACTTACGTCTATAAGTTCAGGTTTCCAATAACGTTTTACTTTGGCTCGATAGTCTTCACATTGTGCTTGTATTTTATTGGCTGTGGCATAGCCGTTATCGCTAACATAGGCCTGCTGCTGAGCTGATAACTCATCCATCAATTGCGTTGTTTTTGCAGTTTTGGTTGGTGGAATTGTCTTTGGTGTGGCGAACAGGTTATAACCGAAGCGTTCCAGTATGGAAGAAACACCTTCAGGTTTAAAAAAGTAGGACGAGTACCCGGAGTTGTTAACAAAATAGCCATCTTCAGTAGACGCAACCGTGGCCTGCTGCCCAAGCCCTATCAGATAATCTATAAAAGCCAACTGCCGAATGACATCTTCAGACTTGCCTCCTGAACCCATCATTCCCACCAATTGATGGAGGCGGTCCAGTGCATAATCCAAAGGACCACCGATAAAGGGATCTGATTGTAACGAAACCCCTTTTCTCATCAGCCAGCGGGCCAGATCATTGCGGCCAACCCAGATGGCTGCATCCAGAATATTTAGCATCCCCAGAGCTTGCTCATCGCCCAGTGAGGCGTTGATATCGTCCAGGGCTAACGCAAATTGCTTTATGGTGTCATCACCAATGGATTGGTTTAGTATTAGTGTTGCAACATCATCGGGGAGTAATGCATCAGGGAGTGTTCCTATCGGCACTTCGCCTGCACGCGCTTTTTTGAGCACCCAGCGCGTACGCGCGTCGCTCGCGAATGGGCTCCTGCTAATCCAACCTTTATTGTCTGACTTTATTTGCCCGCCGTAGATTTTGTTGGCCTGATTAATCGGGCTGAATTGTTTGCGATAAGTGTCCCGCCATCTAACGGCACTTAACCGGGAATCCATAAGTATTATAGCTAATGTAATATCGTCGGCGGAATAGCCTTTATCCAGGTAAGGGTTTAAGTCGGTTTGTTCGAAAAATTTACTTTTTGTGTGATTTAAGTCGTAGCGAAATTGCGCACATCGGTTGGTTGTGGGGATAAATGTTTCTTCAGGCGTGTTTTCAGTCTTGCTAGCAGGTAGCGCACTTTCCTGTGGGGACGTATCAATGGCAACCTGGCCGGTAGCATTGTCGGTAGGAATATCGGGATTGTCAACTGGCTCCATGGTGGCATAAAACCAAAGCCCAGTGGCGATCAGGGCTATACCCGTTCCAACAACCATTCTTCGCACGGACAATCCTTATCACATGATTTTTTTGTTCTTATTAATCGTAACATTACCATGATATTAAGCCGCAATTAAAGTGCCTGAGCCGGATTGTCAATGAATAGAGGATCGCTTTTGGATTTGGATACACTATAGCGCTGGCAAAGCTAATTGCCTGAGGCAAAAACTTTACTTTTCCATACGTATATTAATCATGTAGTAGTATGTTGTTACCTGCCTGTGAAGTAACTGTGTTTGTATAACAACTTCTTAACTTATTATCGAGGTAACACTATGAGCAAGATCCTGATGATCACGGGTGATTTTGTAGAAGACTACGAAAATATGGTGCCATTTCAAACCTTGCTG
The DNA here is from genome assembly GCF_002993365.1 of Marisediminitalea alba. Lineage (GTDB taxonomy): Bacteria > Pseudomonadota > Gammaproteobacteria > Enterobacterales > Alteromonadaceae > Alteromonas > Alteromonas alba. Next base: position 9,376 of record NZ_PVNP01000050.1, on the reverse strand, counting down.
GCTTGTGGCCATGAGGTTGATGCGGTGTGTCCGGATAAATCGGCAGGGGATACCATTAAAACGGCAATCCACGATTTTGAAGGCGATCAGACCTACACCGAAAAGCCGGGCCATAATTTTACGCTAAACGCGACCTTTGCAGACGTTAAGGCCGAAGATTATGATGGTTTGTATATTCCCGGCGGCCGGGCGCCAGAGTATCTGCGGTTAAATGCGGATGTCATTGCGTTGGTGAAAGCGTTTTTTACCGCTGACAAACCGGTTAGCTCGATTTGTCATGGCCCTCAGTTACTGGCAGCGGCCGGTATGCTGGAAGGTAAGCAAGTGTCTGCATACCCGGCATGCGAGCCGGAAATAAAATTGGCAGGGGCCACCTATGTTGCTGTGAATATGGATGAGGCCATTACTGATGGTAAGTTGGTGACAGGCCCGGCCTGGCCGGCTCATCCGGCATTGTTAAGCCAGTTTATGGCGTTGCTTTAAGCAAAGAATAGGGAGAAGTCTGTGTGTGGATTATTCATTAATGCCGATCCGTCTTTATGGACGAGTACTACCCGCTCAATGCGAATTGATGGCGTGGTGACCTCCATCCGCATGGAGACTTTTTTCTGGAATGTGCTGCAGGAAATCGCCAGCCGGGACGAACTGAGCGTGAGCCAGTTGATTTCAAAACTGTATCTGGAGTCACTCGATGCCGACCATGACGTTGGCAACTTCACCTCGTTTCTGCGGGTTTGCTGCGGCCGTTATCTGTCTATGATTACCGATGGTTATTTTGAACGGGATATAATTGAGCCTCTCAGTGATATTGACGCTGATCGTGTGATTAAACAGGAAGCCGATACAATGGCGACACGACTGAACCAACTGCCTGAGCAGCAATCATCCCGACAGGGCAGTAAACATTAGCGGGCCACTTTACTGATATTGATCTGCGGTAGCCGGGGCTCGAACAACGATGATTTAACGATGGAGGTGTTGGTATCGGCACATTCATGCAGCGGAAACATAATATCATCGAGTTCTGCGATATCCCGCAACGCCAGGCGTGCGATTAAGCAGTCCTCACCGGTTACCCGATCGCAGGCCATAAAGCGGGGCTCGTCGCTAATTAGTTTTTCCACTTTTCTTATCTGCCCTGACTTCGGCTTTATTCTTACCAGCGCCTGGATGCTATAGCCCAGCGCTCGCATATCCAGCCGTACGCCAAACCCGTCAATAACGCCTTTATGCTGAAGCGTTTTGATTCTTTCACCTACTGCCGGGCCGGATAACCCGACTTGCTTACCTATCTCTGCCAGGCTCAGGCGGGCATTGTTATCCAGCACAGTTAAAATGGCTTTATCGAGGTGGTCAATCTGTTTTGTCATAGCTAATCTTTAAATTGAAGGTTATTTGTTTAATTTACCTTTATATGAAATGAGAAATCAATATAAGGCTTATCGAATGGTAGTGAAAGGAGTGTACGGACAGTGATATTCTATAAAAGCTATCAGCCCGTTAATTTACCGCGTAAGGAACAGTTATGAACGTACAACGTATAGCCGCATTCAGCGATGGCAACAATGGTGGCAATCCCGCCGGTGTGGTGTTACTCAAAGACCCAATGACAGAAAGTGAGATGCGTAGCATTGCTGCTGAGGTGGGGTATTCAGAAACCGCCTTTGCTTATCCTCTTGCAGAAGATGAATCAGCCTGGCGGGTACGTTATTTTTCGCCTGAATCTGAGGTGCCATTTTGCGGCCATGCCACCATAGCGCTTGGCGCGGTGTTAGGTGAACACGCAGGTGCCGGCGAGTATAAACTCACTATCAACAGCGCAGAAATAGCCGTTAATACACAACAAACCGAGCAAGGCGTTGCGGCTACGCTAACTTCACCACCTACTCATAGTCGACCGGTCACCAGCGATGAACTCACCCAGGCGCTTAAACTTTTCGGCCTTTCAGAAGAAGACCTCGATGAACGATTATCTCCGGCTTATATCCATGGCGGTTCAAACCACATTGTATTGCCGCTGCAAAGCAGGCAAAAACTGGCCAGCATGGCGTATTTCCTGACGGCAGGTAAAGCTGTTATGGAAGCGCTGGGACTGGTAACCATCATGCTGGTGTATATTGAAAGTCCCCAGGTATTTGAGGTCAGAAACGCTTTTGCCTCGGGTGGGGTTATTGAAGATCCGGCTACCGGCGCTGCAGCGGCTGCTTTTGCCGGTTATCTGCGTGATGCTAACTGGCCCCACAATGGTCAGTTTACTATCCGTCAGGGCGAAGATATGGGAGCACCTTCATTGATAAGAGTTAGTCTGTCTGAGGAAAAAGGCAGCCCTGTATCTGTGTCTGGAACCACTCGTACAATTTAACGGGCAGTAAAAAGGTAAATTAGCAGAATATAAAGCCAGATAACTATTGACCTTAAGTATGCTTGAGGTTTTACGATGGCAATATCTGGTGGTCAGGGCGCCATGTCCTGACATTATTTATTCTGAGGAATTTTATATGACAACACGTAATGCATTGGTGACTGGTGGAGCAAGAGGTATTGGTGCCGCAACGGTTAAAGCGCTGGCCGAAGAGGGATACCGCGTTTTTATCAATTATGTAAATAGCGCAGCCACTGCCGAAGAATTAGCGCAAAGTATTATTGCGCAAGGTGGTGAAGCGGTAGCTTTACAGGCCGATGTGCGGGATGATTCCCAGCTGGCGGCCATGTTCAATAAAATCAACGATGAATTCGGTGGGGTGGATGTACTGGTGTCCAACGCCAACATGAACTTTACACCCAAGCCGTTTCTTGATCAGAGTTGGGATGAATTTGCCCAGAAACTCAATGATGAAATGCATGCTTCGTATGTTACTGCGCAATTAGCTGCTAAGAGTATGAAAGAGAAGCAGTTTGGGCGGCTTGTGTTTATCTCCAGTACGCTTTCGGAAGCGCCTGCACCAAGCTTTATTGCTCATGGTTCAGCGAAGGGCGCGCTGGATAGCTTTAATAAATACCTTGCTCAGGAGCTTGGTCCTTTCGGGATCACTGCCAATATTGTTGCGCCGGGCATGGTTGAGACTGATGCCACTAAACAGGCTCCGGAAGAGTTTAAAGAATTTATTCGCAGCATCACGCCAAACCAACGTATAGCGCAGCCGGAAGACGTTGCTAACACCATACGTTTCCTAGCTAGCGAGGGAGCATCTCACGTTACAGGGACTTATATTCCGGTTTGTGGCGGGGCATATCTGCCCTGATAGCAGTTTTTATGGCAGCAATATGAACAGAGCCTGACGTTAGTCAGTCTCTGGCTGCTAGCTAAGCCGCTGGCGGAAGCGCGGTAACATCCTTTTCAGCGTGGCATCTTTTAATATGAAGTGATGATAAAGGGCAGCAGTGCCATGCAGCCCAACGAGCCCATAGCCGGTTTTTGCCATCAAAATATGAACCTGAGATAGCTCTTCCGCCATGACGCTGTCTGGTGAGGCTATTTGTGGCAGTTGCCAGCCAAAAGCTGAAACTGACACATCCCACAGACCAATATCCACCCAACCCACGATCGGTAAGGTGATCATAAGGCCGTATAACAGTATGAAAACCGCCCTCGCTATATACTTTTGCATGGGCCCCTGGTCGGGGTTTTCAACCGGCTTACTGCGCCACCAGAACCACAGCCTGACGAATGCCAGTATGACGATAACCAGACCTAACAGGTAATGCGTGGATAACATCAGTGTCCGACCACTGCTACCTTTTGGGTATAGGCTGATAAATTCCATTGATAAGCAGACAATGGCCAGCATTATGGCCATCAGCCAGTGTAACCAGATTGCGATCGGATGATAGTGGTGTGCCATTTTTTCGCTATTCCAGAGCCAATATTGTGAAAAGTCATGCGTTTATTATGCGGTTTTGCGCACAGCATAAGGTGCTATTTTGCTACCGGATATCCGCATAAACTGAATTCGATTAGTGCCCGATTACTCCAATAGTCTGTCCCTGTAAGTCCTTCACACTGACTGCAAAACTTTCCTCCAGGGACTGCTACAAGAACGAATAATTTTTCTATTTTTAATTTAAATCAATTGCTTATGTGTTTGGAACGGATGTTGCTGCCGTATCGGTCACGCAAAACTTTAAAACCAGCTTGTCACAGGAGTGTTTAATATGAGCAATCAATTTAATTTGAAAGGTAAAAAGATAGCGATTCTGGCAACCAGTGGCTTTGAGCAGAGTGAACTGATTAAACCCAAAGAAATGCTCGCTGAGCAAGGGGCTGAGGTAGAGGTACTTTCTATTGACGATCAGGCAACAATAACCGGTTGGGACCAGGATAAATGGGGCGATGAAGTGGCTGTTGATGGACAGGTTGCCGCTGCTGCGCCAGGTGATTATGACGCGATAGTGTTGCCAGGCGGCCAGATTAACCCGGATATCCTACGTAACAACAAGCAGGCCGTTTCTTTCATTAAACGCGCACACGCAGAAACCCGTGTCCGGGCTATTGGCGCAATTTGTCATGGGCCCTGGTTACTTATTGAATCAGAATTAGCCCGGGACAGCAAAGTCACGTCGTTTCCAAGTATTAAAACCGATTTACTCAACGCCGGTGCAGCCTGGGAAGACAACGAGGTTGTTCACGACGGTAAACTCGTTACCAGTAGAAATCCAGACGACATTCCCGCGTTTGTTGGCAAAATCAGTGAGCTGGTAGCGTAATTCGAATTAGCAGGCAGGAGTCATAATGTCAGTAACACAACAAACCAAAACAAAAGTTATCGCCATTACCGGCGCATCAAGCGGAATCGGTGAGGCCACTGCACGGGCGCTGGTGGCTAAAGGCTATCAGGTTGCCTTGCTGGCCAGACGTCTGGATAAGCTTAAGGAACTGGTTAGTGAACTGGGCGAAGACAAGGCCTATGCATTAAAGGCGGATGTTAGCGACTTCGACACGTTAAATAATACATTTGCAGACATCCATAGCAAATTTGGCAGCATTGACGGTGTCTTTGCCAATGCCGGCACCGGCGTGAACTCCCCGGGTGTGGCAGAGGGCGACGTTAGAGAGTGGTCCACTATGTTGGGTGCCAACGTTAACGGCTTGCTGTATACGGCGAAAGCCAGTTTGCCTTATCTTAAAGACAGTGAAGGGCACTTTCTGTTAACCAGTTCTGCCGCAGGTCGTATGACACTTAAAGGTTCGGTATATGGCGCTACCAAATGGTTTGCCTACGGGTTTGGTATGAACCTGGCTGAAGAAATGCGTGAGTGGGGCGGTAAGTGCACCACCATCTGTCCGGGCATGGTTAACACACCATTTTTTGATGAACCGAAAGACGACAAAATTGCGCCAGAAGACATTGCTGAAGCTGTGCTTTATGCGTTGTCGAGCAGCAAAACAGCCTGTGTCAGAGAAGTATTTGTTATGCCTGCGGATAAACCGTAACGCAAGACCGGGCTAAGGGTGACAAACACTACCCTTAGCGTGTAAGACATTTCCTACAAAAGTGTACGAATAAGTGGTTTGTTTTGCCCGGCCTTACCTTACACTTTTGGCTAAGGTTATGAATAGTATAGATTATTAAATCTGTCACAGGCGAGTTGAATGAGAATCTGGTGGTTTAGCGTAATCCACCGGTGGCAGGTTTTTCTCAGAAGCGTATTCTAAACATGTCGCAAGGAGATGCGACAAGTCATGAAGACACTTATCAGGAAGATAGCGCGCAGGAAGCTGCAACAGGAACACGCGTCAGGATGACGATGTCAGGAAGATAAACGGAATCCGGTTTAACGGAATAAACCAATGGGATTTAAGGAAGAGGCTGGGATGCCAACAGGAATGGAATAAGCCAGGATGGCTAAGGACAACTCCAGGAGTGGAGACTACTTTACAGGATGTAAAGTTTAGAAGGAAAAATGGAAAGGGAAACACCACGGACAAGGTGGGCTGCTGCAAAGCAGACAAGAAGGATTTGCGTGCGGAGTTTCAGATAATATCCGAAACTGCACTAGCGCAGAGAAGGAGTTCTAAATTCTAGAAGAAAACGGTGGCCCAGGTCACCGTTTTTTTTGCAAATCAGTTATTCTACGAACATCACAATTTCATCATTTCACGCTTACGAGCGGCATTGTCGATAAGTTCAGGCTCTTTAGTCAACAGCAAATGTTAGAAAAGTGTAGAGCTCTCGTAGAAAATATCAGACCTCCGATAGAAGGCCTGATAGTTTAAGCGTCAGCTAAGACCTGCCTTTTGGCTGTTACTCATTCGGCGGACCCAAACAATCATCAGCAATACGATTAACTGCCAGAACATTACAATACCGCCTCCGGACGAGTTATTAGTGGTGTTATCAACCACCGGCTCAGGTGCATTTACGCCAAAAGTCAAATCGGTTGTTTCTTGCGACGTACCATCGGAGACAGTAAACGTTAATGTTACTGAATCGCCGGTAAAATCTGCCGGGATCATCACGTCATAAGCACCTTGAAGTGGCGGTGGTGTTAATACAGACGCAGGTAAAGTGTCCGAGCTCACGGCTAATGTTAATGGCTCCCTGTTTTTATCTGATGTTGTAATGTTTAACTGAATTAACTTCCCTTTTTCAACTGACGTGGCGTCAGACGTCACACTAACCGATGGTACTGATTCGACAGGTTCGATAAAAACCGCCAAATGCTTCACTGAAGTATTTACTGAGTCATTAGCAACAAAGCCTAATGTGACAATTGTCTCGGTATAGACTGTTGGACCGGTAATGAGAAGGGTACCTGGCTCTGTTTGTCTAAGTTCAACTTCCGGTCCGGTTACCTGCCTGTAATTAACTGACGCATTGTTGCCATCATCCTCTACATAAAAGCGGATTGAGGTTTGCTGACCTTCTGAAATTCGCTGCTCAGAGGCATAAGCTGTAATTTGAGGTGGGGCGTTGTTAGCATCAACAACAGGGAGACGCCAATGTTCTGCGGGATTGCCGATAGAGGAATAATCAAAAGTGCCTGGCCGATAACTGGGGTTTGCTATTGGAACGACTGCATTGGCTTCATCTAAATGTTGTTGTATCAACAGATCTAACTCATCAACTTTAGAGGGATATTCAGCCGCCAGGTTTGTGGTTTCACCAACATCATTTTCAAGATCATATAAATAATATAAGTGCCTTTCGGACTGGCCATATTCGAAACTTCGAATTAGTTTCCAGCCGTCATATTGTAAAGTCACCGACGGTGGCAGCCAGTCAGGCACCACTGCATTAACCGGGAAAAAGTTAATTAATGGGCGCGGGTCAGGCGAATTGCCTGTAAAGGTATTACTTATATCCTGACCGTCTATCGTTGACTGCGAAGGGAGCGGGATACCCAGCCCTTCGAGCAGTGTAGGCATGAAGTCTACAGATTGAATAGGCGTTGACGATATTGAATTAGGTGTCGTTTTGCCGGGCCAGCTGATAATGGTGGGGACACGAATGCCGCCATCAAAGTTAGTTGCTTTGCCACCGCGCAATGGAAAATTATTGGTGGCGCGAATATTGCCGAGCACACTATACATATTGCCGCCATTGTCAGAGCTGAAAATAATGATGGTGTCCTCAGTTAAATTTAATTCTTCCAGCTTATCCAGCAATGTTCCGATCGCGTTATCAAAATGCTTGACCATAGCAGCGTAAACGACACTGCGTTGAATATTATAGGGTGAGCGTTTCTCTACAAAATGCGCGACCAGATCGGGATCGGCGTTGAAAGGTGAATGAACGGAGAAGGCCCAGAAATTCAGGTAAAAAGGACCATCCTGGCTTACTTCAGCGATCCAGTTACCAGCTTCTGTGGCTAAACGCTCGTCGATATGCTCGCCGCGGGTCTGAGGCTGTAGATTTGGCGCAAAGTCCCATGGCGCTAAAAAACCTCCTGTCGGGCCTGCGCCATCAAAATGAGGAATATCAATATCAAAGCCATGCTCAAGCGGGCTGTATGGACTTGCTCCCAAATGCCATTTACCGAAGTGTGCAGTTTGATATCCATGTTGTTTTAATACAGATGAGAGGGTAGGAATAGACGTATCAAGACGGGTAACCGTGTGCGGCGCAATTGACATTCGATTACTGGCAGCCGAATGTGGCAGATCGGCAACCAACCTTACATTATCTAAATGATGCAATGGCTGGATTGAGCCATGCCTGGCGGGTGTCTGTCCGGTTAAAATTGATGCCCGGTTTGGTGAGCAAAGTGGGTTGTTTGTATAGGAGTGAGTATAAAGCATCCCCTGTTCGGCTAGTCTTTCCAGGTTAGGGGTTTCTAAAAACTGGTCGTTGCCAAACAATGTTGTGTCATTCCAACCCAGATCATCGGCAAGGATCACAATCACATTTTTAGGCTCTGCGTGAGCTAGATGAGTAACGATAAAGGCGAGAAAGATAACGCCGAACTTCCATTTTGACATTTACATTTCTAATTTTAAAACTATATTGATATCAGCAGTATATAGTTGTGCTTTAATTAGTAAAGTTCGCGGTGTTATTCACTTTCACTCCATAAATTTACAATACGTCACCACCACTTAATGAGAATCTCATTCCGGAATCAAATTCCCAAACTATTTGGCCACATGGCTTATGGTCGGTATCTTTGTAAGATATTTCCTACACAAGTGTACGAATAGACGGTTTGTTTCGCCTCCTCAGGCCTTACACTATTGGCTAAGTAATTAAAAAATAAAGAGTATTAATTTTGTTTCCCGCTAAGCCCTGACAAACAAGCCGACTATATGTGATCCGTCGGTGGCAGGTTTTTCTCAGAGGGGTAATCTATACATGTCGCAAGGAGATGTGACTTGTCAGGAAGACAACAGCCAGGAAAGGCAACAGGATTTGCGTCAGGATGACGATGTCAGGAAGACAAACGGAATCCGGTTTAAAGGAATAAACCATCAGGATTTAAGGAAGAGGCTGGGATGCCAATAGGAATGGAATAAGCCAGGAAGGTTAAGGACAACTCCAGGAGCGGAGAATACCTTACAGGATGTAAAGGTTTTAACGGAAAATGGAAAGGGATACGCCTAAGGACAGGTGGCCTGCTGTGAAGCAGAGTAAGAAGGAATTGCGTGCGGGATTAAAAGCTATGCTTAGAATTGCACTAACGCTGAGAGGGAGTCTCAAAATTCCAGAGAAAACGGTGGCTAAGGCCACCGTTTTTTTATGGTGGTGCGCCGGGCATGGCGCGTAGTGCTTTAGCACTGTTCGACTCACTGTGGTGGTGAGTTGATGACTTGGAGGTGGAAGTCCTCTGCACACCCGGCAAGGGGAAGTGCTAGCCGAACGGCAAGGGTGTTCATCGTGAGGTGAAATCTGAAGGAAGCCGAAGGCAAAATGCTGGCCTGACGAACAGGAAGCGGTTTAGG
>NZ_PVNP01000049.1 GCF_002993365.1 Marisediminitalea alba | reverse complement strand
AATAAGAACGTTAAACCCGATAACGTGGCATTGATGGTGATGTTAGATGTACCTTGCTCGGCCAATGCGAGTTGGAATTGGCGCAATTCTTCAGCCGTGGCATCCTCTGGCGAGCGTTTCAAAAAGGTAGCGAGTTTCTTCACGCCTCTGATGTAGCCTATTTGCGTTTTAGGACTGAGCCTACGCATGGTCATATCTTCAATCATGCGTTGGCGTATGGGGTTGGATCCTTCAAAGTAACTCATGGTTTCACTCCTGAGTGAATTCAGGGCGACATTGCCCTTCCTTCAGCTTAGAAGCGGAGAACGAGATCAGAATATAATTAATGAGGTGGGGGCGGCACTACTACCGCGGAGCGGTTTAGTCCAACAGCGAATCCCTCTTGTTCAAAGAAAGCACTGCTTACTTCCGCTATTCGCTCATAGCAGACGATAGCCCCTGTCACTTTTCATCTTTTATCGGCTTGTTCCGCCACAAGAACCAGCGCGGGAAGCCAACTAAAAAGCACACAAAGGTTACGTAACCCAGTATGCTCACCATCGGGCTATATAAGGCATAACTCAGCACCTGGGCTTGTGCAGGGTTGCCAGGTGAATAAACAACTGTCAGGGTATCGCCTTCATCGATTAAACCCATACCGGCATAAATATGCCCATTGGCGTATATCTGGTAGGTCTCTCCCGCTACCTGATACTGAACCGTAATCTCATGTAATTCAGACTCACGCAGTGAACCTGTTCCCCGGATTTGCTCTATATAAACCTGCTTATCCATCACAGTACCACTGGCGGAATTACCATTGATAAAACCGGTAAACACGCTGCTGCTTAACAGCAACATGATAAACAGGCAAAGCCAGCCGGTTGCCAGGGTATATTTGAGGTATTTTCTTTTTTGCGCTGTACTCAATATCGTAACCTCCCTGAGTGGTACCGGACTGATCTGACCGGAAATCCCACAATGCGATGGTGAAATACTGTATAGTGATCGCCGTTTTTTAGCTAACAGGAATCAATATGTCTTTAAGTGTAAACAGCTATTTCGACGATAACGTTAAATCTATCGCTTTTGAATCAGCCAACGGCCCGTGTACTTCAGGGGTAATGCTGCCTGGTGAATATGTATTCTCTACCAGTAAAGATGAATTGATGAAAGTTGTTGAAGGTGAGCTGGTTGTTAAACTGCCTGGCGCCGAAGAATTTTTATCATTTAAAACCGGTAGCGAATTTAACGTAGCGGCTAACCAGTCGTTCGACGTTAAAGTGAGCACCACCACTGCTTACCTGTGTTTCTATAGCTAAGGCAGTTATTATCCAGCGAGCCAAATTTGGCTCGCCGGGCGGCACGGCGTGCAGGCTGCACGCCGTTCATTAATACAGTGTTTTAATCCACTTCTCTTCGGTAATAAAGCTCCAGTCCCACTTAGCATATTGTTCTGGTAAGCCCTTCTCTACCGCTTGTACCACTGAAAGTCCGGCTGATTTTTGTTCTTTCACCCAGGTTTTGGTGGCTTTGATCATCGCCAGAAAATTTTCGTAATCCGCTTTGTTTGCCAGCGGGCCATGGCCAGGGATGATTTTAGTTTTGCCATCGATTTTTCCTAGCAGGGTTTCAACCGCCTTAATATACCCCTCTACGGTACCGCCAGCACCTAAGTCGATATAGGGGAAGCGTTCGTTAAAGAACAAATCGCCAGTATGTAACACGTTGGCCTCTTCAAACCACACCACACTGTCGCCATCGGTGTGGCCATTAGCTAAGTGAAACACGGTGAGGATCTCATCGTTGAAGTGGATTTTAATGCCGTCTTCAAATGTCACTACCGGTAAGGCAGCTTTGTCGATGGAGTCATCATTGGCCAGGCGGATACGCACGTTTTCGTGGGCAAAGATGGTGGCCCCTTTATTATCATGGAAAAAAGCATTACTGCCGGTATGGTCGCCATGATAATGGGTGTTGATCACATAGCTTGGTGTGTCAGTTGCAATATCTCCCAATGCAGCACTGATTTTGGGTGCCAGGGGGGCAAACTGATCGTCGATGATTAGTACGCCATCGTCACCGGCAGATACGCCGATATTACCGCCAGCGCCCTGCAGCATGTAAGCACTACCGTTTAGTGGCGTGACACTAATCGAAACATCGGCGAAACGATCCTGAGCTGCACTCTGTGATGCACAAAATAGTAGCGCCGCCCCAAGCGTGCTGGAAATAAGTGTTTTCATTTTATTTGGTTACCTGTCGTTAGCGTATAGTGGTTGGCTGAAATTCCATTCTGCCATTTATAAGCTGTTACAGACAAATAGGTTCACTCAAGGGGCCGGATTGCCAATTATGAAGTGGCTTCGACAGCCTTTTCGCCCAGGAAACGAAAGCGCTCTACGCTGCGGCCGTTTACTTTTACTTCCTCAGTGAACATGGAAAGCGGTCTTACCCACAAGCCTCTTTCACCATAAAGAGGGCGATAAACCACCAGGTGGGTTTCATCTTCTGAGTGTGTTGCCACACCAATCACTTCGTAATTGTTGCCTTTGTAATGTTGGTAAATTCCCGGGCTTATCATTAAATACTTCCTTTAGGTGATGCGCACAGTCAGTTTGTAAGTCTAGTTCAGGATCCATTGCTCTGCTAACTCATCGGCGCAGTTAATCGCCGGCAGATTTAAGACTCCTCAAACGGTAAATCCAACTGTTTGTTTTCGTCTTTCTCTGCCAGGCCTACCTGTAACCCCACCAGCCTTATGCCCCGCCCATTGCTGCGCTGATACGCTTCCTGCAACAAGGGTTTAAAAGCACTGCGGTGAACACTGGGATAGCGGTGTTCTGCTGAAGTCAGCTGAAAATCACTAAACTTGAGTTTTACGCCCAGTGTCCGAATATTAGGAGGCCGGCCACCATTGTGCTTTTGCTGATGGGCGGTGAGTCTTTCCTGCAGTGTAGTATACAACTTATCGATAATTTCATCACACGCCTCTACCGTCTGAATATCTTCGCTTAACGTACGCTCGACGCCTACCGACTTGCGTATTCGGTTGGTCTGCACGGGTCGCTCATCTACGCCATGAGCTCTGTCCCAGATAACCTGGCCAAACTTACCAAAGCGCTTTTGCAACTCTGTCATTGGGTAGGCTCTTACATCTGCGCAGGTATGCAAACCCAGCTGATTGAGCTTTTGCACAGTTACCTGGCCCACCCCGGGGATTTTTTTAAGCGACATAGCTTTAACAAATTCATCCAATTGGTCTGGCGTTACCACACACAGGCCATTGGGTTTGTTTTCGTCGCTGGCAACCTTAGCAACAAACTTACAGGGTGCTACACCGGCTGATGCCGTTAGGTTGAGTTCGCTGGCGATACGCTGGCGGATTTCCTCGGCAATGCGGGTTGCACTCCCCTTAAACAACGACGAGCCGGTAACATCCAGATAGGCTTCATCCAAAGACAAAGGTTCAATCAGGTCGGTGTAGTCAGCAAATATGGCTCGAATCTTTTGTGACTCTTCCTGATAAACGGCCATGCGCCCTTTAACCAGTTTTAAATTAGGGCACAGTTTTAGGGCATAGGCCGACGCCATGGCAGAGCGCACACCAAATTTACGTGCCGGGTAATTGCAGGTAGCTATCACCCCACGGCGCTCGCTGCTGCCACCAATGGCAATAGGAATATTACGCAGCGACGGGTTGTCCCGCATTTCTACTGCTGCGTAAAAGCAATCCATATCCACATGTATTATCTTGCGCATGCCTGCTTCTTTATTTCAGCCTGTTTGGGCAACCGTTTACTTTGGGTCTTCATGGTAGTGAGATGATACTGTATATTTAACCAGCCATCCAGTTTCACTTGCCGCTATTGGCCTGTCTGCGTTTGGCATCTACGACTAATAGCGCATATGGATGTGTTAACAATTTGTTACCGCCAATTCACTGCCTGACGAATTTGTTTAGTACTTTAGACTAGCTACAGACCAATACCTGCGGACAAGCTCACGTTAACATTCTGATTATTCGCGTAAAAACTGACAACACAATTGTAAACAGAGAGATAACAAATAAACAATCAATTAACAAATAAGCCTTTTTATTTTCTCTAGGATGGTGATTCATCCGATTCTCATTACCTTATTTGGAGTCAGTACAAATGAGTAACAGTACAACCGTGGACGGCAAGGCTGATTTGTCCGGGCCAGCCTCATCGCCGCAGTCTTCAGATTACAGCAAAAAACATAAACCCAGCTCCGCCTTTAACAGCAGGGATGAGTACCTTGAGCATGAACTGCAGATCATGTCACCACGGCGCTGGCGACCTAACCTCCCCTTCCGTGACTACCGTTTTGAGTGGGAAGACACCATTCCGGCAATGGCCGGCACTATCGGTAAGGTTGTTATGGTGGGCGCGATTGCGGCGACCTTTGCCGGCCCTTTAGGACTGGGAGACGGCTTCGTGCTGGAGAATGTTCGCTACGAGCTAATCCTGGTCGCTTTCTTCATTGTATTGTTTTCCGGGTTTATCCTGCCAACGGCTAATCTGGCCGGTACCCACGGGCCGTTAATTCCGCTTATTCCTATTGTGGTAGCAGCAGGCGGCCACCCTATGGCGTTTGGTTTGCTGATTGGCGTGTTTGGCTTCTTGCTTGCGGTCAGTAAAGGCGGCAGTCTGCTTGCCCGACTCACCAGTAAAGGGGTGTGCGGCGGCCTGTTACTGTACCTCGGCTTTATTGGCACTACCTCCCAGGTAAAGAAGCTGTTCGCCTGGGCAGAAGGCATCGATATGGCGCATATCGCCTTTATTGTTATTGCCTGTACTATTGTGCTCTATGCCTTGCTGGAGCACTGGAAAAAGCGCTGGTTAGCAGTGCCGCTGAGTTGTTTGCTGGGTGGCGGTATGGCGTTTTTATTGGGCGCGCCGTTTGAGTTTAACACCGCACCAGGTTTTCCTAATATGAGCCCTTCCTACTGGTGGGGTGAGAATACCGGTTGGATGCTCGGCTTACCTACCTTTGAAAGCTTTGTAGTGGTATTACCCTTTGCCGTGCTGGCAGTAGCTATGTGGTCACCGGATTTTCTTGGCCATCAGGTGTTCCAGAAAATCAGCTATCCGTCAAAAACCGAAAAGGTACAAATGAATATCGACGACACCATGGTCAGCGCATCGGCGCGGCAAATGGTTGGCTCCGTGATGGGCGGGGCAAACTTTACTTCCTCGTGGGGCACTTATATTGTGCCAGCCGCCATTGCCAAACGCCCTATTCCCGCAGGCGCGTTGTTAACCGCTCTATTCTGCGTAATTGCCGGTATCTGGGGTTACCCCATGGATTTGGCTATCTGGGAGCCTGTACTGTGCGTGGCTTTGATTGTGGGGGTATTCATTCCACTGCTAGAAGCTGGTATGGAAATGACCCGCGAGGGTAAAACCACTCAATCAGCGGCGATTGTGGTGTTTTCATCAGCGCTGGTTAACCCGGCCTTTGGCTGGTCACTCACTATGCTGCTGGATAACCTTGGCCTCATCGGCTGTAAAGAGCGTAGTGCAGAACTCTCCAGCATGAGCCGTTGGATTGTGCCCGGCATCATGTTTGGCGTGCTGACTACCGTGATGGCCTTGGTAGGGTTGTTGCCAGGTCTGCCAGCCATATTACCCGGTTTTTAATCAGGGTAGCGATTAGCTAACCAAACACAAAAAAGCCCCGCTCAGTATTCACTGGCGGGGCTTTTTAATATCTTACTATTAGATAATACGGTCTTTATCCCACTCTTTTAGCTTTTCCTGGCGGGCCTGTTCTTTCTCCATGCGAGCCTTTTTACGGTCGCAGGGTTCCGGACAATCACAGGCTTTATCGATGCCCAGGGCACCTAAACCGCCACAGCTACCCGAGATACTTTTCTTTTGCATGATGTAGCCAATTGCCATGGCGCTTACCATCACTAAAAAGAAAGCAAAAGCTAATATAAAAGTACTCATTGTTTAACCAACCTCAGCGCTTAGCGCATTAATAAACCGTTACCAGCTCTTCAAAAGCCGGACTGGTATATTCTTCAAAATCCTTGTCTTTACGACGGATAATAAATACCGCAATGTTATTGGCTTCGGCCACTTCGATGGCATCTTCCCATCCCATAACATTAAATGCAGTGGCCAGGCCGTCTGCCGTCATTGACGACTTATGAACTACCGTTACCGCAACTGTATTGTGCTGAATAGGCTTACCGGTGCGCGGATCAATAAGATGTGAATAGCGCGTGCCATCCTGCTCATAGTAATTGCGATAATCGCCCGATGTGGCAATGGCGTTTTCACCTATCGAGACCACTTTTTGCACGGCTCGCTGATTCGACACCGGCTTTTCAATAGCTATCAGCCAGGGTGAGCCGTCGCCCTTTTCGCCTTTAACGCGCATTTCACCACCAATCTCAACCAGGTAGTTATGAATGCCGTTTTCTTCCAGCAGATCGGCGACTACATCCACGCCATAACCTTTGGCTATGGTCGATAAATCGACGTACAGCTGCGGATGGCTTTTCACCAGTGCATTGCCTTGTACCTGCAGTTTATCCAGGCCAACATACTCTCTGACTGCTGCAACATCCGCTTCGCTGGGGATGGTTTCAGGGCGCATGGTTGGGCCAAATCCCCAAAGATTGACCAGCGGTCCTACGGTAACGTCGAGTACGCCGTTGCTCAGCTCTCCTAACCTTAGCGCTTCGTTTACCACCAGTAAGGTTTCACCTGATACCGCAAACGGCTCAGCAAAACGGTATTGGTTAAAACGGGATAGCTCCGAGGTTGGATCGTAGGTCGACATTAACTTGTTAACCTGCACCAGTCGCTTATCAATAGCGCTTTTAATGGCGGCTTCGTCCACACCCGCCACTTCCGGAAACTTCACATTATAGGTCGTTCCCATTGTCTGACCTAAAACATGCTCAACTTTTACCGCTGGCTGCCTGGAGCAGGCAGTCACTAATAAGACCACCATAACCAGCAAAAATTTCATTTGTGTCACTTTCGTCCCCTTTGGACACTACTGTAAATCGGCTTAATTATACAGGCATAATAAAAAAGGGGCTAACAGCCCCTTTTATTATTTTACGCTAATGGCTTAGCCACCGAAGTCATCCAGCAGGATGTTTTCGTCTTCTACGCCCAGGTCTTTCAACATGTTGATAACCGCGGCGTTCATCATAGGTGGTCCACACATGTAGAACTCACAATCTTCTGGTGCAGGGTGGTCTTTCAGGTAGTTTTCCAGCAATACATTGTGGATGAAACCTGTGTAACCGTCCCAGTTGTCTTCTGGCTGAGGATCAGACAGTGCAACGTGCCATTCGAAGTTGTCGTTCTCTTCCTGCAGCATATCGAAATCTTCTACATAGAACATCTCACGCAGTGAACGGGCACCATACCAGAAGCTGATCTTACGGTCAGTCTTAATACGACGTAGCTGGTCGAAGATATGAGAACGCATAGGCGCCATACCAGCACCACCACCAACGAATACCATTTCAGCATCAGTATCTTTAGCGAAGAATTCACCAAACGGACCAGAGATAGTCGCTTTATCACCAGGCTTAAGGCTCCAGATGTAAGATGACATTTTACCAGCCGGCAGGCTCAGGTTATTTGGCGGCGGAGAAGCGATACGCACGTTCAGCATGATAATGCCTTCTTCTTCCGGGTAGTTCGCCATTGAGTAAGCACGAATGGTTTCTTCATCTACTTTTGATTCGATATCGAAGAAGCCAAAGCGCTCCCAGTCACCACGATACTCTTCTGGTACATCAAAGTCTTTGTACTTAACGTGATGCGGTGGAGCTTCGATCTGAATATAACCACCGGCACGGAAAGGTACGCTTTCGCCGTTAGGAATTTTAAGCTTAAGCTCTTTGATGAAGGTTGCTTTGTTATCGTTAGAGATAACTTCACAATCCCACTTCTTAATACCAAAGATTTCTTCTTCCAGCTCGATTTTCATGTCCTGCTTAACAGATACCTGGCAAGACAGACGGCAGCCTTCACGGGCTTCACGCTTAGTGATGTGATCAAGTTCGGTAGGCAGAATTTCACCACCACCTTCTTTTACATCCACACGGCACTGGCCGCATGAACCACCACCACCACATGCAGAGGATACAAAGATACCTGCATCGGCCAGGGCACCCAGCAGTTTACCGCCTGGTGCGGTTTTGATGTCTTTCTCAGGATCATCATTGATTCTGATAGTGACGTCGCCTGATGGTACCAGCTTCGACTTGGCAAACATGATGATGAATACCAGCGCCAGTACGATGACGATAAACATCCCTACGCCAAGAAAAATTTCGATTTGATTCATAGTTTCTGCTCCCTAGCGTCGATTACAGCTGTACACCAGTGAAGGACTGGAAACCCAGCGCCATCAGACCAGCAATCATGAAAACAGAACCCAGACCACGGATACCTTCTGGCATGTCAGCATATTTCAGCTTCTCACGCACAGCAGCCAGTAACACAATAGCCAGAGCCCAACCCATACCACTACCAACACCGTAAACAATACTCTCGGTAAAGTTGTACTCACGCTGTACCGCGAAAGCTACACCACCAAAGATTGCACAGTTAACCGTGATAAGCGGCAGGAAGATACCCAGGGCGTTATAAAGTGCAGGGAAGAACTTATCCAGACTCATTTCCAGGATCTGAACCAGTGCTGCAATAACACCGATAAAGGTCAGGAAGTTCAGGAAGCTCAGGTCCGCATTCTCAAAACCTGCCCAGGCCAATGCACCCGGAGCCAGAATGTTTACATAGATAACCTGGTTAACCGGTACCGAAATACCCAGTACCACGATTACTGCAACACCCAGACCCATAGCTGTTTTTACTTTCTTAGATACGGCCAGAAAAGTACACATACCCAAGAACAGCGATAACGCCATGTTCTCAACAAAAATTGAGCGAACAAATAATGATAAATAATGTTCCACGAAACTTACTCCTTAGGCTCAACTTGTTCCGGGCGAATAGTACGGATAACCCATACCAGACCACCGATTAAGAAGAACGAGCTGAACGGCAGAATCAGCAGACCGTTAGCCTGATACCAGCCACCATTTTGAATCAGTGGCAGGATTTCGAAGCCAAGGATAGTACCGAAACCAAACAACTCTTTAATGATACCCACAACAATCAATACAAATGAGTAACCCAGACCGTTACCGATGCCGTCTAAGAAAGACATCAGCGGCGGGCTCTTCATTGCATAGGCTTCTGCGCGCCCCATTACGATACAGTTGGTTATAATCAGACCAACGAATACCGACAGCTGTTTTGATATCTCATAGGAGTAAGCCTTGAGGATTTGATCCACAACGATTACCAGCGACGCGATGATGGTCATCTGAATGATGATCCGCACGCTGCTTGGGATCTGATTTCGAATTAACGAGATAAACAGGTTAGAGAATGCTACTACGCTGGTCAGAGCCAACGACATTACTAACGCCGTTTCAAGTTTGGTAGTAATCGCAAGTGCAGAACAAATCCCCAGGATTTGTAGTGCAATTGGGTTACTGTCTAAGATCGGTCCAAAGAGGACCTTCTTCATTTCTTTAGTATCAGCCATGATAATAACCCCTTACGAACGCCAGGCTTGTTTTTTAAGGAACGGGCCAAAGCCGTTTTCGCCAACCCAGTACTGAATGGTGTTGTTTACACCATTACTGGTTAGCGTTGCGCCAGACAGCGCATCAACTGCATATGGGTTGTCTTCACCGGCCGCTTTTTTCACTTCCAGTGCAACATCGCCGTCTTTATACAGCTTTTTGCCATCCCACTTTGCCTGCCATTGTGGGTTTTGTACTTCACCACCCAGTCCTGGCGTTTCTTTTTGCTGATAGTAAATCAGCTCACGAACGGTTTTACCGTCTGAGTCAACAGCCAGGAAACCATACATCAGGTCCCACAGGCCGCTGCCGTGAACCGGCAGAATTACCCGGCTAACATCACCGGCGTCATCGCGTACCAGGTAAACTGATGCCACTTCTGCGCGACGTTGAAAACCCACATTGCTGTTTTCAACTTTGATGCTGCTATCCGGCTCTTTAGCCGCTTTATACATATCGTAGTCGTCAGACGGCGCTTCAACAAATTCACCTGTGCTCAGGTCAACAAAGCGCTGTTCAACAAACTCGTTATAAGTTGCCAGGATGTCACCGTTTGCTTGTTCCAGCAGACCCGCCGCTTGCAGGATGTTAGACATCTTGTCTTTCTTAGCATTGGTTTGCTGAATATCACGCAGGCCAACCGCCGCACCTGATACAATAATTGAACAAACTAAACAAACTGCCAGTACAACGCCGACCGTTTTTCCTAAAGATTCTTTTTTAGCCGACACGAGCTATCCTCCGCTTGATATTGCTTTGAGCGACAAAGTAGTCGAATAGTGGCGCCCACAGGTTGGCAAACAGAATTGCCAGCATGACACCCTCTGGGAATGCAGGGTTAAGTACGCGGATCAACACGGTCATAAAGCCGATAAAGAAACCGTACGCCCATTTGCCCTGGTTGGTAAATGACGCAGACACAGGGTCTGTAGCCATAAAGAACATACCAAAGGCCAAACCACCCACTACAAAGTGCCAGTGCGCCGGCATGGCGAACATCGGGTTAGTATCACTGCCAATCAGGTTAAGCAGAGTTGCAAAGAACGCTACACCCAGTGCAACACCGGCTACGATTCGCCAGCTTGCAATACGCATGTAAATAATGAACAGACCGCCCAGCATAATCGCCAGCGCAGAAACTTCACCGGCAGAACCTGGAATGAAGCCCATGAACGCGTCCATCCAAGCGTTGGTGTCGGCATAGTTTAATGAACCTGATGCACCTTCACTCAGTGAAGTCGCACCTGAGTAACCATCTGCAGCAACCCATACGCGGTCACCAGAGATTTGCGCCGGATATGCGAAGTACAGGAACGCACGACCAGAAAGAGCCGGGTTCAGGAAGTTACGGCCGGTACCACCAAAGATTTCTTTCGCGATAACCACACCGAAGGTAATACCCAGAGCAACCTGCCACAGTGGAATAGTTGCTGGCAGTGTTAGTGCAAACAGTACTGAAGTTACGAAGAAGCCTTCGTTTACTTCGTGCTTACGCACTGAGGCAAACAGTACTTCCCAGAAACCACCTACAACGAATGTCGTTGCATAAATAGGCAGCCAGAAACAAGCACCGTAGAACATCAGGCCGAGTGTACCGGCATTTGAAATGTCACCACCTAAGGCAGTAAACAGACCTGCCTGCCAGGCATCAGGTAAGGTACCAGCGCCAGCAGCAATTGCTTCCTGAGCCTGGAAACCAATGTTGTACATACCAAAGAACATGGCTGGGAAGGTAGCCATCCACACCATGATCATGATGCGTTTCAGGTCGATACTGTCACGCACGTGCGTACCAGCTTTGTTTACGTGACCAGGCGTGTAGAAAATAGTCGCGGCTGCTTCATACAGTGCATACCATTTTTCGTACTTTCCACCGGGCTCGAAGTTAGGTTCGATTTTTTCTAAATACGCTTTTAAGCCCATGAATTAACCCTCTTTCTCAATGGTGGTCAAACAATCGCGCAGAATGGAACCATAAGTGTATTTGCCGGGGCACACATAGGTACACAGCGCCAAATCTTCCTCGTCCAGTTCCAGACAGCCCAGTGTTTGAGCACTGTCAGTATCACCGGAAATTAAATCCCGTAATAATAACGTTGGCAGGATATCCAGAGGCATCACACGCTCGTAGTTACCAATTGGCACCATCGAACGCTCTGAGCCGTTGGTGGTAGTAGTCATGTCGAATTGCTTGCTACCACTAAAGTGACCGGTGTAAGCACGGGTTACGGAGTGTTTATCAGAACCAGGTGCTAACCAACCAAACAGAACTTTCTCTTTACCTTCAAGTAACAGAGAAACCTGTAAGTGGAAACGACCTAAGAAGCCGTGTACGCCCTGTGCGGTAGTACCGTTAAGTACTGAACCAGACACTACGCGAACATCACCGTCTTTCTTCTCGCTGGCAGTCAGTTCTGTCAGGTCTGCACCAACAACAGTACGTACCAGGCGAGGATTTTTTGCTGCCGGACCGCCGATTGCCACAACACGGCTGTTGTCCAGTTCACCGCTGGTCAATGTTTTACCAATGGCGATAACGTCCTGGTAATTTACTGTCCATACGGCTTTCTTGGCGCCTACCGGATCCAGGTAATGTACGTGAGTACCAGCCAGACCAGCAGGATGCGGACCATCAAACTCAGCGGTTTCTGCATTGCTGTCGCCAGCAGATACGTTTGCGCCGGCTTTCTTACAAAGATAAACCTTGCCGCCGGATAAGATGCTAAGCGCTTTTAAGCCGTTAGCGAAATCTTCCTGACGCTCAGCGATAATCACCGCTGGATCAGCTGCTAACGGGTTAGTGTCCATCGCGTTAACAAAAATTGAGCTTGGGGTTGACCCCAGTGCCGGAGACTTACTGAACGGGCGTGTACGAAGTGTCGTCCACAGTCCGGTGTCTACCAGTATCTGCTCAAGTTTTTCACGCGCAGTTGAAGTAATCTGGTCAGCAGCAATGGCTTCGAAGGTTTCAGCTTCGTTACCTTCCTGCTTTACAACAACTGATTGTAAAACACGTTTAGCACCACGGTTTACTTCTACCACTTCACCCGCAACCGGAGCAGTAAATTTAACGCCAGGATTCTTTTTATCTTCAAAAATCAGCTGACCTTTCTTTACTTTGTCTCCAACCTGCACGTGCATGGTAGGACGCATACCCACATATTCTTCTCCCAGTATGGCAGCCCGAGACACAGACAGACCATCCTGGATCTGTTGCGTCGGAGCTCCCGATATAGGGAGGTCGAGACCTTTTTTGATTTTTATCATACGTAATCGCACTACTCTAATAGAAATACCCTTTTGAATTTGCTGCGCTCCGGCAAGCCTGCCAACAGAGCCTCAATTCAAAAACGTACTTCATACAAACAGTAAAATTTGGTTGTTTAAAACCGTAACAAAGCTACAAAGCTTCGTTTCCACTTCGCAAAAATTGCAATCCAGCTGAATTGTTATTGTTGTTAGAATGTGTCGTGGTTGTTTAGTGCTAGGCGCTTGCTGTATCGCCTGTTGTCACGACCAGGTGCAGGATCCTGAACAAGGTCCCCCACTTAATTTCGGAATTTTAGCATCAACATAGCAACTTACGCTACGTTGATTAGAGATAAACCGTAATTTTTATCCCAATTATCTGTACAACTAACCTACCACATTAGTCTTATATTTAATCACAGGGGCCACGCTGTCTGGCTTGCAATGCCCGACGCACTGAATATTGTCGACATACCCCTGTGCACTAAAGTATTAACAAAATGCCATAATAAAGCCGTCATAAAGACGGCTTATATTAAATATTGAGTGGTATTACCAATTAACCATAGGATCGACATCGGCGTCGTAATCGACCCCTGACACGTCAAAGCCAAACAGTTTCAGAAACTCATGATGGTAACCAGCATAATCGCTCAGTTCGTGGAAGTTCTCCTGGGTTACCTGATCCCACAGCGCTTTAATTTTGGCCTGGGTCGCATCATTGGTTTCCTTACCGTCCATGCGGTAGCGGCTTTGCTCATCAAGGGTAGCACTGTCACCGTACAGGCACTGTGTATAAAGGCCTGCAATCTGTTCGATACAACCTTCATGCGTGCCTTCTTCTTTCATTACCTTGTAGATTAACGAAATATACAGCGGCATTACCGGAATCGCCGAGCTGGCCTGAGTCACCAATGCCTTAAGTGATGATACATGTGCATCAACCTGTAAATCAGCGTGGTCAGAATTAATTGCCGTGGCGGCACGGTCGAGATCTTCTTTGGCTTTACCAATTGTTGCCGAACCGTAAATTGGCCAGGTCAGTTCCTTACCAATGTAGGTATAAGCAGTAGTTTTACACCCTTGCGCAAGCACGCCTGCATCGGCCAGCGCATTAAGCCATAATTCCCAGTCTTCACCGCCCATTACCTTAACGGTATCGGCAATTTCTTGTTCGGTCGCCGGTTCCAGTGATACTTCGTGAATTTTGTCTTTGTCGGTATCGTAAGTTTTAGTGGTATACGCCTGCCCAACCGGTTTCAGGGTAGACTTGTAAGTTTCACCGGTGGCCGGATCGGTGCGACGAGGCGACGCAAGACTGTAAATCACCAAATCCACCTGACCGAGATCGGCCTTGATTTTGTCGATAACCTGCGCTTTTAATTCGTTCGAGAAAGCATCACCGTTAATGGTTTCGGCATACAGATTGGCAGCCTTCGCCTGCTCATGAAACGCTGCGGTGTTGTACCAGCCGGCAGTCGCCGTTTTACGCTCTGTAGGCGGCTTCTCAAAGCATACGCCCAGAGTGTCGGCACCATAACCGAACGCTGAAGTGATCCGCGACGCCAGGCCATAGCCGGTAGAGCAACCAATAACCAGTACCTTTTTAGGCCCGTCACCGAGCTCGCCAAGACCTTTAATATACTGAACCTGTTCTGCAACAACTGCAGCACAACCCTGTGGATGTGCATTTGTACAAATGAAGCCTCGAATTTTAGGCTTGATAACCATAGTGACTCTATCCTTTCTTATTTTAGCCCGTATTGTAAATGACCGGCGATTGATAACAACTCTGAACAGCTGGAGTAAGCCTAATGTTATTTTCGCCGATTGCAAACTACTCCTCAATGCCCTTAGCTAAAATAGCAAAAAGCCCGCAACCGCGGGCTTTTATGAGCGGCAGCTAATTGCTTAGGCAATTACGTCGAGCAGCTCGATATCAAATACCAGCGTGCTGTAAGGTGCAATGGCGCCACCTGCGCCCTGCTCACCGTATGCCAGGTTGTGCGGAACATATAAACGCCACTTAGACCCGACCGGCATAATTTGCAGCGCTTCGGTCCAGCCTTTGATTACGCCACCTACCGGGAATTCTGCCGGCTGGCCACGGTCGTAAGAGCTGTCGAACACAGAGCCGTCGATCAACGTGCCGTGGTAATGAGCGCGAATAGTGCTCTCTGCAGTAGGTACTTCACCGTTGCCGGCACTCACTACTTCGTACTGCAGACCAGACTCAGTTACCTGAACTTCTTCACGCTTAGCGTTTTCAGCCAGGAACTTTTCGCCTTCTTCAATCGCTGCTTTATGTTGCTCAGCTTTAGCTGCCTGCATACGCTCATGGATTTCACCAAACGCGGCACGCAGAGCGTCGTTGTCAACCTGTGGAGCCTGACCAGTGAATGCGTCTTTTAACCCTGCTACAACAGAGTCCAGATCCAGTCCGTCAAATGGATTTGATTGTAATTGCTGACCCATTTGGAAACCAATTCCGTAACTAGCCTGGGTTTCTACTGTTTTAAATAAATCTGACACAGTGTCTCCTGAAATAAAATTACACTTTTTGCGCAATTATTAATCAAAACCCGTAGTATTCTGAAAATTTTTATTACGCTTCGATTTTTCGCTGGCGTAGTGTAACACACCCAGATAATCCGTGCCCGCGACATTGTTCCGACCGGTTTGAAGAGCCCGTTTCAAGGGGCTGTTAGATAAAAAGCTATTAGACAATTTAATTAAGAGACAGTATGTTGATAGCACTGTTTTTTGGAGGACGCCATGCAATCACATTATGACGCGCAGTTGAAAGATACTGTTCGCTATTTGGGAAAAACGCTGGGACAAACAATCAAAGCTCAGCTGGGAAATGACTGGTTAGAGAAAATAGAGAAAGTTCGCCTTGACGGTCGCGCATCGTTTAAGGGTGATACAGATTCCAGTGAAAATCTGAAAGAAACTTTCAAAACCATGTCCGACAGCGAATTACTGGTAGTAGCCAGAGCATTCGCTCAGTTTCTCAACCTGGGCAATATCGCCGAGCAGGAATACAACGCCGGTCTGGATGTCGACGCATCCATCGACTCACTTTTTTCACATCTCGATAAGGCTGAACTGAGCGCACTGGAAGTGGAAGAAGCGGTAGCAAAACTGGATATTGATCTGGTGCTTACAGCTCACCCTACCGAAGTATTCCGTCGTACCCTTATTCATAAGCATAAAGAGTTAGCTTACTGCTTAAAGAGCATCCACCACGAGCAATTAAGTGATACCGAGCGTAACCGTCTGGAAACCCGTATCGCCGATTTAATCAGCCAGGCCTGGCACACCGAAGAGATTCGTTCGGTACGCCCTACCCCGGTTGACGAAGCACGCTGGGGCTTCTCAGTTATCGAAAACTCACTGTGGGATGCGGTTCCTGAGTTTCTGCGCGATTTGGATGAGCGCTTACAGCACGATTACAACGTTAAACTGCCAATCGATGCAGCCCCCATTCACTTTAGTTCGTGGATGGGCGGCGACCGTGACGGTAACCCGTTCGTTACTGCCAAGGTCACCGAAGAAGTACTGCTGCTGGCTCGTCGCCGTGCCGCTAAACTGCTGACCATCGATCTTGATCGTCTGCAGGTAGAGCTGTCGATGAACGACTGCAACGACGAACTGAAAGACGCCGTGGGCGAGCAATATGAGCCGTACCGCGCCTTATTACGCCCGCTGGTAAAACGTTGTGCAGATACCCGCGACGGTATTTACGATTTCTTCAACGGTCGTCCGTACGATTCCAGCGAGTGGATTGCGTCTAACGATGAACTGTTAGAGCCACTGCTGATGTGCTACCGCTCACTCTGCGAGTCGGGCCTGGAAGTTACTGCTAACGGCATGCTGCTCGACACGATTCGCCGCGTTAAGTGTTTTGGCGTGCATTTATTACGCCTTGACGTACGTCAGGATTCTCAGCGTCATGCTGATGTACTGAGCGAAGTAACCCGTTACCTCGGATTAGGTGACTATGCGCACTGGAGCGAGGCCGACAAACAAGCCTTCCTGCTCCGCGAGTTAAGCTCCAAGCGCCCACTGTTCCCGCGTTGTTGGGAACCTTCAGAAGATGTGAAGGAAGTGCTGGACACCTGTAAGGTGATTGCCAGCCACAGTAAGCATGGCTTTGGCATCTATACCATTTCCATGGCGAGTGAAGCGTCTGATGTGATGGCCGTACAGTTACTGCTGCAGGAAATGGGCGTTGACTGGCCAATGCCGGTAGCACCACTGTTTGAAACCCTGGACGATTTGAATAACTCACCTATCGTGATGCGTAAACTGCTGAGCATCGACTGGTATCGTGGTTATATTCAGGGTAAGCAGTTCGTCATGATTGGTTATTCTGACTCAGCCAAAGATGCTGGCGCCATTGCCGCAGGCTGGGCACAGTACGAGTCTCAGGAAGCGCTGGTTGCGCTGGCTGAGGAGTTCGACATTAAGCTGACCCTGTTCCATGGTCGCGGCGGTACAATTGGCCGGGGCGGCTTACCAGCACATGCCGCTATCCACTCGCAACCTCCGGGTTCACTGGACGGCGGTTTCCGGGTCACCGAACAGGGTGAAACCATCCGTTATAAGTTTGGTATGCCATTACTGGCTAAACGCAGCCTGGGTATTTACACCAGTGCGATTATAGAAGCCATGTTGTTCCCACCACCGGCTCCTAAAGACGAGTGGCGTGAACTGATGAAAGCCATGGCCGCTAAGGGTCGTGATTTCTATCGTGGCGTAGTTCGTCAGGATCCGGAATTTGTGCCTTATTTCAGAGTGGCTACACCTGAGCAGGAACTGGGTAAATTACCGTTAGGTAGTCGTCCCGCCAAACGTAAGCCAACTGGCGGTATCGAAAGCCTGCGTGCGATTCCATGGATTTTTGCCTGGGCGCAAACCCGTCTGGTACTACCTGCCTGGTTAGGCAGCATGAAAGCCATTGAAGCGGTTCGCCAGGAAGGTAACCACGAGAAGCTTCAGGAAATGCGTGAGAACTGGCCTTTCTTCCAGTCGCGTTTATCTATGCTTGATATGGTCTTCCAAAAAGCCGATCCACGGATCAGTGCAGAATACGATGACCGACTGGTACCCGATGAACTGAAGCACTTTGGTGAAGGTTTGCGCGCGGAGCTACAGGAAGCTATCAAGCTACAGCTGGATATCAACGGCCAGGCTGACATTATGGAAGCCGATCCACAGGGTAAAGAGTCGATGAATATTCGTGCTCAGTACCTTGAGCCTCTGCACTTCCTGCAAATCGAGTTGTTATCGCGTCTGCGTCAGTTAGATGAAGACGAGCACGATGCCACGTTGGATAAAGCCATGATGGTGGCCATCAGTGGTATTGCTATCGGTATGCGTAATACCGGCTAGCTCTTACAAGCAAAAATTGTTTGAAAAACCGCAGTTTACAAAGAGTAAATGAGGATTTTGAAAGCTGTTTTGCGCAGTAGTTTGTAACAAAAAACCACGCTTCGGCGTGGTTTTTTTATTACAACGATCTCAGGTAAGCAACACCTTCATGCAGGGCCTGATGCGAGTCCGGCGGGGTATGCTTTAAATGCGCATCAATATAAACCTGTTGATGATATAGCTTACGTAAGTGAGTATTTACCTCTTCCAAAAACGCCAAAGTTAGGGGTGTCTTTGTACACATAATATGCCCGGTGCGGATCGCTGTATTGTTGGCAATCGGCGTACTTTTAAATGATACTCCTGCAAAGTTTGCCGCTTCACGATGAATATCATAGGGATAAGCGAGAATGTAATTTCCGTGGCCTCTGGCAAGCATTCTGATGTCAGCATCATACTGATTGCTGCCCCAGCGCGTATATTTTGCAGCATCGGGTAACTGCCTTATCTGCGCATCCAGAACAGACCCGTAAGAACGCCCTTTCAGCACAATCAATTGGTGGTTTTCCCGCTGCGAAAATAGCGCCGAAAGACTAAGTAGTTCACCTTTATCATTGAGTACCTCAGCCGGAACCGCTGGCGTCTCATTTGTTTGATAAAGGCGGTGTGAGAGTAAAAAATCGACTGGCAGGCTAAAGGTAAATGCCGCTTCCCGTGCAGGACTTTTTAGCATTAACACGCTGCAGGCCGACTCGGAGTCAAAGTCCAGTGAATTGATTCGGCTGATCACATCCAGCCGGATTGTGGGCACAAAGCCCATTTGGCTAAACAATGCCCTGTAAACGTCGGCAGCTAAACCGGGCTCGGTATTCGCCTGGTCTCTGAAAGCATCGTAAAACGTTGAGCTATGGGTTACGAAGTCAATGTTGTGCCAGGGTTGCGACGGCGCCTGCTGTGCACCAGCATTAGCACAGGCTATACCGTTACAGCTCAGAAACACAGCAAGGCTCAACGCCATTCTTGTAACGAACTTCACCCCACCACCCTTTTATACTGCAAAATACCGATAGTGCTTAGCCGGGTAAGAGAATCACTGTCTGCCCGACTCATTAGCAAGCGGCGGATACCAATCCGCCTCTCGCCTAGTATAAATCAACGCCGATAGTTCGCCACATAAATGATGATTTTGTGAACACTACTTTAGGACATAAAAAAACCGGCTACGAGAGCCGGTTTCTTAAATAACGTAAGAGGACGCTTAGCCGTTTACGAAGTCAACACCCAGTTTGATGTCGCCGCGCAGGCCTTCCAGCATATCTTCTTTGGCTTTTTGTTCAAAAGCGCTCAGTTCGCCGTAAGACAGGATTTCTTCTACACCGTTTGGACCTAAACGTACAGGGTGAGAGAAGAACGCTGCGTCGTCGCTGTCGTCGGTTTGTACGTAAGTGTACTCAACCACGTTGTCGCCTTGCATAGCAGCAACCAGAGACAGACAGAAGCGCGCTGCCGCCTGACCCATAGACAAGGTAGCAGAACCGCCGCCCGCTTTAGCTTCAACGACTTCAGTACCGGCATTTTGAATGCGGGTAGTCAGTGAAGAAATCTCATCGTCAGAGAACTCTACGCCTTCAACCTGAGACAGCAGTGGCAGAATAGTAGTACCAGAGTGGCCGCCGATTACCGGTACATGCGTATTTGCAGGGTCCAGATCTTTCAGTTCAGCAACAAACGTCTCGGCACGGATAACATCGAGAGTGGTTACACCAAACAGTTTGTTCTTGTCGTAAACGCCTTTTGCTTTCAGCGTTTCGGCAGCGATTGCTACGGTGGTGTTAACCGGGTTAGTAATGATACAGGTACATGCAGAAGGACAGTTATCTGCAATACCTTCAACCAGCGCCTTCACGATACCAGCGTTGATGTTGAACAGGTCTGAACGGTCCATACCAGGCTTACGAGGAACACCTGCTGGAATTAATACTACATCACAACCGGTTAATGCTTCAGCCAGATCGTCTTTACCGTGACCGGTAACCTTAACTGCAGTAGGGATGTGGCTTAAATCTACAGCAACACCAGGAACAACCGGCGCAACGTCGTACAAAGCTAACTCAGAACCCGCTGGCAGTTGTGTTTTTAACAACAGTGACAGCGCCTGACCAATACCACCGGCAGCACCTAACACGGCTACTTTCATACCATTTCTCCTATGGAAAGAATCACGTTTAATAACGGCCGAACACACTAAAGGATGTCAGCCTAAAACTCAATCACCTATTAGTCTTATGAGGGATGAACGAGCGAATAATCGGGTTATATTCAACATAACTGCATAGTTATGCAAATATGTTGTTTTTTCATGCAAAACAAGGCAAAATAACTGGTTTTATACAGTTAGGGTAAGAATAATCATACCGGCCTGAACCCTTCGCGAGTCATAGTATACACCAAGCCGACGGGTAAGCCGAATCGATTAACCATTATTGCATAGCCACCAAGGCTACCATCACGATACTAATAAACGTCAGGATTTTAATGGCAAATCATAAGCAGGAAGAGCTCGTCAGAGCATTCAAAGACATCCTCAAGGCAGAAAGTTACGGTTCTCAGGGCGAAATTGTTGAAGGACTCAAACATCAGGGCTTCAACAATATCAGCCAAAGTAAAATATCCCGCATGCTAAGTAAATTTGGCGCGGTGCGCACCCGCAATGCCCGTGGCGACATGGTGTACTGCCTGCCGCCGGAACTGGGCATGCCAACGGCTAAAAGCCCACTCAAGCAGTTGGTACTGGATATTGTCCATAATAATGTGATGGTAATTATCCGCACCAGTCCGGGGGCTGCTCAGCTCATCGCGCGTTTGCTGGATTCACTAAGTAAAAAAGACGGTGTGCTGGGTACCATTGCCGGTGATGACACCATTTTTATTGCGCCGGCCGATGTTACTAAAATCGAAAACCTGCGCCAGCGTGTAGAGGACTTATTCGACAACGTGTAGCGTCAGCACGCGCATAGCGTTGCAATCTTTTGCCTTCACGCGCATTTCCAGACATAAAAAAACCACCCTCGCGGGTGGTTTTTTCGTTTAGGTATAAAGACTTAACTATTAGAAGTCGTACTTAACACCGAACTGAACTTGCCATACTGATTGAGACAGTACTTCTAAGTTCTCGATACGGCTTGGGCTTCTCAGGTCGAAGTATTCGTACTGGCCGTCAACGATTTGAGCAGATACTACTGCACGCTCATACTCGTAACGGGTACGCTCAATACGACCCCAGTCGTCATTTAACAGGTTACCGAAGTTCTCGATATCGAAGAACACGGTCAGCTTATGCTCTGGCATAAATGCTGGCAGTTCTTGTTGGATACGGACGTCGATAATTGTTGACCAACGAGAGTTGTCACCGTTACGTGGGGCAATGCCGCCAGCGTAGCCAGCTAACTCAGAGTTAGCGATGTAATCCATAAACTCTTGTTGCGCGGCAAGGTCACCACCAAATGAGCTGGCTGCGAACAATGGATCGTCCAGACCAGATGGTACATACAACAGGTGACCGGCATCATCGTTACGGCTCTCACGAGCACAACGACCACCATCGGCATCTAGCACACACGCGTTGTTTTCGTTAAAGGTATAGCTGTAAGGCTGACCAGAACGACGAGTCGCAAATACCGATACTTTGGTTTGATAACCGTCGATCAGCTCTTTGCTCCAGTTAAAGCGCATTTTCCACAGATGCTCGGTCTGGAAGTTTGACGTACCAGCGCGAGGCTTCTGACGGTCATAGGCCGCGAAGTCAGAGTAGTTAGAGGTTGCAGTAGAAGACGTACCGTAACCAACATCTTCAACATCTGCGTAAGTGTAGCTGGTGAAGAAATCAAACGTACCGTATGCTGTATCCCACTCGTTGGTCGCAGACACTGCGTAAAGCATTGAGTCGCCATCATCAACTGAACCTACAACCAGTGCTTCCGGACCATTGCTACAGTCGTAAACACCGCGGCCGTCTGGCGCTGTACCCACTGGGTCTTCACAGCGTTGATCGTACCAATACGTGGCATTTTCAAGCTTGTTGTACAATACGTCAGCAGAGAATACCCAGCCTTCAAGCGCATCAATCTGCGGCTCGTGTGCAACACCTAAGCTTACTTTAGTGGTTACCGGGATTTCGAAGTCAGGACGCAGTGCGTTAACTGAACCATCCGGAGCGGTATTCGCCAGGGCATCCAGCACGTCTTGTGGGATGTACTGACCAGTCGCTGCATCTGGCGTGGTTGGAACCTGGTAAGTCATACCAGAACCAAAATCTTCGTAGTCATCAGAGATAACACCGTCATTAGAGTAGCTGTTTGAAATCCAAACGCTTGGTGCACCACCAGAGAAGCGACCAATACCACCACGTACAGTAGTGTAATCACCCGCAAACCATTCGAATGAGATACGTGGCAAAATCACGTCCAGGCCGTCGATGTCGGTACTGTTGGTGAAACCGTAACGGTCGATGAAGTTTTGGTTTTCACGGATTTCGCCGCTTGACTCATACCAGTCATAACGCAGACCAAAATCAACGGTCAGGTCAGCAGAAGCTGCCCATGAATCCTGAATGTAAACAGAGTTAGATGCATAACCCCAGATTGCACGCAGATCATCTTCGTTGTTAGTCACAGCGTTGTTGTACAGCAATGCAGAGGCCTGAGCGTTTTGCAGGTCTTCCAGGCTGTCGAACAGGTATGAACCTTCAGAGTTTTGCGAGAACTGGTTGTTCACGTCTACGTCTTCGCGCTCAAAACCCGCTTTGATGATGTGATCATCCATCGAGTAAATAGCAACGGCTTTAATTTGCAGGAAGTCCTGGTCAAGCGAGTTGCCGTGACGATAACGGTCCGGACCGATTGTCAGGTAGTTCTCTTCACCGTCTACTTCGCGCAGGAATACTGCAAAGTTAGGGAACTCACCGCCATTTAACGGATCCTGACCAGTCGCCTGAGTAGTGCTGGCAATTTTCAACTGAGTCGAGAAATTCGCTGTCCAGTCTGAGAACAGGTGACCGATGAAGCTTTCGATTTTTTCTGAACGGTCATACCACGCAGAAGAAGCGCCCAGGATGTTGTCAGAAGCCAGGAAGTTATTACCGTTCTGTTCATTAATTGAGTTACCTTCGGTTCTCATATAAGTGAACTTTGCACGGTGATCGTTGTTGATGTTCCAGTCGATGTTCGCCAGAACTTTCTCGTCTTCTTCAGGACCTTTGTTAAAGTCACCGATATCGAAGCCCCAAACGTTAGAAACGATTTCGCCAACCGCTGCTACGTCATCCATAGAGATGTCTGGCTCTTCGTTCAGCGCGCCAGAACCAGTAGGTCCGTTACGCAGAGGAGCAACTGCTTCAAACTTGTCGTAAGCAACAAAGAAGAACAATTTGTCTTTGATGATTGGACCGCCTAATGTGGCTACGAAAGTTTCTTCTTCAAAGATGAAGTCGAATTCGTCGTCGCCATTCTGGTCGCCGATCATTGAGTCGTCAGTGTAGTAATAACCTACAGAGCCGTGAAATTCGTTAGTACCAGACTTGGTTACCGCGTTGATAGTACCACCGGTGAAACCGTTGTATTCAACGTCAAACGGTGCAGTCTGAATAGACAGTGATTCAATCGCATCGTAAGAAATAGGTGAACGTTGAGTAGGGTAACCGTTAGCGTTCAGACCAAAACGGTCGTTTAACGCAACACCATCAACAGTCAGTGAGTTAAAACGGCTGTTCGCACCAGCGATTGACAGCTCTTTCGCGCCACCGCTTTGCACGTTAACCGATGCAAACGGGTCAAGCTGAGCTGCATCAGTAATGTCACGGTCGATTGACGTAACTTCGCTTAACGCTTCCAGGCCAAGACTAGTGCTCAGACCTTCGTTTGAGTAACCCGCCGCAGCGCGAGTACCCGTTACCACAATAACTTCTGAACTTTCTGAAGTTTCTACAGTCACAGGAAGAGAGAAGGTTTGGTCAAGAGACAGATAAACGTTATCTACCTGAGTAGTAACAAAGCCATCGCCTTTAATGGTAATCGTGTATGGACCACCAACACGTAAACCACGCGCTGAGAACGAACCGTTAGAGGTAGTTGTTGCTGTTGACACAGTACCTGATGGTTCGTGCTTGATGGTAACAGTAGCGCCAGAGAAGTTGGCACCGGCTTCGCTAACAACACTACCACGGATCGACGATGTCGTTTCCTGTGCTATAGCTGCTGTAGATAAGCCTACAGACATCGCTACCGCGAGGGCAATGCGATTAAACTTAGATTTTGTCATCATTAGTGTGTTTCCCATTTATATTCATTAGGCGTTTGTCTCACCCCCGTAAACAAGAGTTAATACAGCAACCGTTTGCTTCCGGCAGTAAAATCAATTTGGTTCGGCCACCTTGCCGTTTTATCGGTGACATTCCATTTTTCTGAAACAGCGTAAATCGGGCCGAGATTGTTCATTATTATTGTTTCAGCAATATGACAAATTCGCTCTGGTTGAACTACTTAAAAAGTTGACAACGCTTATTATTTTTATATTTTCCTGAACGAACGGTCAGTTAATTACCGTAATTATTAGAACTCCCGGCCCTGCTCACAAGCCCAGCTATATTCTTCGCATAACCACAATGAATAAACAGCGTTTAAGCAAATTCAAAGTTACTTAATGAATAATTCATTTTTTCAGTCACTTACACTCTCAAAATAAACTTACTTATTGCATTAAATAAGTTTAACTGTTCAAATTGGACAAATAAGTAAAACTAACTCTAAAACACTTTGCACCGTTTACGACTGAATTCAACAACACGATGGCTGATTGTTGCTGCTATTTTTATTTGTAGTGGCGTGGTTGGCTTTGTGCAAAATTCACAAAAAATAAATGATATTTCACCGCAAACTACCAGCAAGTTGCAGTGCGATACGCCGTTGTCGCAAAACAGCAAAGTCTTTAACGTGTACCTTACTGAGCAATCTATAGCTGAAAAAGCCCTGCCATTACTATGTGCTAATAATGTAGTGCAACGTCAGTTTGGCGATGTAAAAGTGATTATCGGTCGTAACGACTTTGATACCTTCCGGTTTGTTAATCACGGCGTGCCGGAACTCACCCTGGTTAAAAGTAACGTGGTAGACGCCTTCGGCGCCGACCGCATCTATCACTACGACAGCATAGCAGCTCACCCCGATTACAGCGCATATTTTATTGCCCTGCGTGAAAAACCGGTGCTCACTAAGGAGTATCTGCTGGGCAAACGCATCGGTATACTCGATTACCCAAGCAGTCGTTCAGGGCATATTGTACCCAAAACGGTATTGCAGCGTTTGGGCTTGAACGATTCCAACATCAAGCTTTATTACTACAATTCGCATCAGGAACTACGCCGCGCACTGATGGCCGGAGAGGTGGATATTATCTCCAGCTACTGGGGTAAAGCTGATGAGCAGACGTTATCGCGTAATTACATTACCTCACTGGAAAACAGTGTGCCCGGCATGCGCTGGTATTTAAAGATGCAGGATAACAACACGGATTTACGCTGTGCTATTCAGCAGGTTATCACTGAGATATCCAATAACCACCCACGTAAGTACTACCGCGACGTGGTGCTAATTAACGAGTGTAATTCAAATGAAAACCTATGATATTACACCCAACGACTGGCTAAAGGGCGGCCTCGTCACCCTTCTGCTGTTTGTTATCTTCCAGCTAGGTGCCCTGGTTGGCCAAACCAGTGCCCGGTTATATGCCGAACATGAAGCTGTGGATAAAATAAAAGCGCGTATTAGCCTGGACCTGCAGTTTCTCGACGTGGGCAACCAAACGTTAAGAACGCCGCCTAATCAGGATACACTCAAGGCTTACCTTAACCGCATTAATACCATATTAAGCGAACAGCAAACCGGTGTATGGCTGGTATCACTGCAATCGGTTACTGCCAATGCCACGGGTCAGCCTGAAAATGCGCGTTTAACCCAACTGGTACTGGAAAACTCCGAACAAACCGTTAACGTGCAGCTGGCGACTAAACCGCTTTATCGCTACCTGTCATTCAGCCCGTTAGCGCTGCTGGCAGCCCTGTTGGTATCGCCGGCATTTGTTAAGGTACGAACCAGCCAACGCCGCGCAGTAAAAGCGGCAGCCCTGGCGCAACCGGTTCCAATAGTAAAAATTACGCCTAAGCTGACCGTTAACCTCAACGAGAAAACCCTCGGCAATGGCGTTAATGATGTCACCGTGCAGCTACAAAATAAACCGTTGTGCTTCTACACAGCTTTGCTGCACTACTGTATCGAAAATCCCAACGCGGTTTTACTTCACCATAAGGATATCCCACCAGAGCTGACCAACCTTGCCAGTAAAGTGTTTACCCGCTTGATGGAATTAGGCCATACCAAACGTAAACGGCCTGATTTTAACGCTAATCTGGATAAAACCCTGAGTGAGATCCGGGCCGCCCTCGATGAGGTATTTGCCGGCTTCAGTGAAGAAAAAACCCGTTACTATCCGCCGCGCGCACAGGGTGAAGGCTCACGTTCCAAGCAACACTCCTATGCCCTGCCGGTGCTGCATGCCAGCGACATAGACATTATTGGCGAATAGCGAGAATTGTAATCAGGCCTGTACAGCACAGGTATGACCCCCTGATGACAGACAGTTTGCAAGCCGGGAAAACAATGGTAACCTGAACAGATGGTCAGCATTATAATGCAAAGACTCACCATTTGCCGGGATGTCAAAACACCCCCGAACGGCGCTATCTGATTTAAAGCCTATACTGTGGGATTGATTCGCACGGTGCATTTGCGTATCTTTGCTATAAATAAAAATACGTTTTTCCCACTATGCAAACACCCCTGATTATTGCTATTTCCGGTGCTTCTGGCTCCGGTAAGTCGTTGTTCACTGAGAACCTGATTAATGCTTTTTCTGAGCAAGGTCGGCCGGTACAGATCCTCCGCGAGGACCACTATTACCGTGCCCAGGACCATTTGCCCATGGAAGCGCGGGAAAAAAACAACTACGACCATCCCAATGCCTTTGAGCACGAATTATTAAAAGCCCACCTCGGTGCCTTGCGTAATGGTGAGCCCATTGACTACCCGCATTACTGCTTTAAAACCCATACCCGGTTACCTAAAACCGAGCGGTTGCAGCCGGCTCCGGTGGTGATCCTCGAAGGCATTATGCTGCTTGCCAGAGTAGAATTACTGCCTTTATACGATGTAAAAATCTTCATCGACACACCGCTGGATATCTGTCTGATGCGCCGCATGATGCGGGATGTTAAGGAACGCGGGCGGACCATGGATTCAGTGGCCACGCAGTACGAAAAAACCGTAAAACCTATGTATCACCAGTTTATAGAACCCAGCCGTTTTACCGCCGACGTAGTGGTAACCCAGGGGGGCAAGAACCAAATTGCGCTGGACGTAATAAAATCACATATACAACAAGTTATTAAGTAAAGGATTACCCCATGATAAGTTTACTGGGCGTCGCCCTGCTGTTATGTATTGCATTCGCTTTATCAAGTAATCGACGTTCCATAAACTGGCGTACCGTGGGTGGCGCTTTCGCCATTCAGGCGGCGGTGGGCGCGTTTATCCTGTATTTCGAACCCGGTATTCAGCTATTACTGAAAACCACCGAGTTTGTGCAAAACATTATCGACTATAGTCAGGCGGGTATCGATTTTGTGTTCGGACCTATTGGTGACAAATCGCTGGGCTTTATTTTCGCCTTTAATGTGTTGCCCGTTATCATCTTTTTCTCTTCCCTGATTGCCGTTCTGTATCACCTCAAGGTGATGAACATTATCATCCGCCTGATCGGTGGTCTGCTGGAAAAGGCACTAAAAACCAGTCGCCCGGAGTCGATGTCGGCGGCCGCCAACATTTTCGTTGGACAGACCGAAGCACCACTGGTAGTACGGCCGTTTATCCCTAACATGACCCGCTCAGAGCTGTTTGCCATCATGGTAGGCGGTCTCGCTTCTATTGCCGGATCGGTAATGGCAGGCTATGCCGGCATGGGCGTTGAGCTTAAGTACCTGCTGGCTGCCAGCTTTATGGCCGCACCAGGTGGCCTGCTAATGGCTAAAATTATGCAGCCGGAAACCTCAGAGCCGCACAACGAGCTGGAAAAAACCGAAGAAGAAAAAACCCACTATGCAAACGTGTTCGACGCCGCTGCCAGCGGTGCTGCTTCCGGTTTACAGCTTGCTCTGAACGTAGGCGCGATGTTGCTGGCTTTTGTGGCCCTGATTGCCATGCTGAACGGCATCATTGGCTGGGCTGGCGGTCTGGTTGGTTTTGAAAACCTCACCATTCAGCAAATTCTCGGCTTCCTGTTACAGCCTCTCGCCTGGACGCTCGGTGTGCCCTGGTCTGAAGCGCAGATTGCCGGTAGCTTTATTGGTCAGAAGATAGTGGTTAATGAATTTATCGCCTACCTGGACTTTATTGCAGCACAGCCAGAGCTGTCTCCAATCAGTCAGGCGATTATTACGTTTGCCTTATGTGGTTTCGCCAACCTCTCATCCATTGCCATTCTGATGGGCGGTATTGGCGCCATGGCCCCAACCCGGCGTAAGGAGATCGCTCAGTTGGGTCTAAAAGCGGTTTTTGCCGCCACCTTATCAAACCTGATGAGCGCTGCCCTGGCCGGTTTTTATCTGACACTGGGCTAAATTCGGCCGTAATCAATCCGGCTTGATATGTATCAAGCCGGCGGCATTTGCAGTACCTCAAAGCCACATTATAATTTGTAAAATCAGAACGACAGGAAACCCTAATGAACTTAGTTGCCGTAGATTATCAGGCAGACAACGCTGCCGAGTTATTCGCAAAATCGCTGCATGAAACCGGTTTTGGCGTATTAAAAAATCACCCTATTCAGAAACAGCTGGTAGAAGATATCTATACAGCGTGGCAGGCGTTTTTCGACAGCGAAGATAAGTTCGATTACACCTACAATAAAGGCACTCAGGACGGTTATTTTTCCAAGTCGGTATCCGAAGTTGCCAAAGGCTTTAAGAAAAAAGACATTAAGGAATATTTTCACTACTACCCGTGGGGCATGTGCCCGCCGGAGTTGAAGCAGCAGTTGGCAGACTATTACGCCAAAACCACCAACCTCGCCGCTGAATTACTCAGCTGGGTAGAAGACAATGCACCTGATGACGTTAAGGCCAGTTTTAACGAGCCATTGCCGCAAATGATCGATGGCAGTGAGCAAACCCTGCTGCGGGTACTGCACTACCCGCCACTGGACGGCAATGAAGAGCCGGATGCTATCCGGGCAGCGGCTCACGGCGATATTAACCTGCTAACCGTATTACCGGCAGCTAACGAGCCGGGCCTACAGGTTCAGCGAAAAGACGGTTCATGGATGGATGTTCCCTGTGATTTCGGTACGCTGATTGTGAATATTGGCGACATGCTGCAGGAAGCCAGTGGCGGATATTACCCCTCTACCATCCACCGGGTAATTAATCCCGACGGTGCGGATATGACTAAATCACGTATTTCTCTGCCGTTGTTCCTGCACCCACGTCCCGACGTTAAACTGTCTGACCGCTATACTGCCGAGGCGTATTTACAGGAACGCCTGCGTGAACTGGGCGTAATCTAAGGCGTCGGTAAGAATTAGCAGCGGAGCAATGGCTCCGCTTTTTTATGGCTGTTCGGCAGCTTGGGCGCACAAAGCATCCAGCTTTTGCAGGTATTGCCAGGCAATAGCAACCGTTTCACCATAGAACGATTGATTTACCCGGGAAGCGGTATCTCTTGGCGTGTGATAGTAGTTATGCCGGCCCACACCCAAAAAAAGAAACGGGATCCCCTGTTCGGCAAAAGCGGCATGGTCGCTTACCTTGCGGCGATCGGTCAGACTCGGGTAGCGGCCGACGCGACGTTTTTCATCGGTAGCAATCATGGGCATGTTGCTGGCCAGTTCGATATCCTTGATTAGGCCGTTAAACGCCGGATGGCTGAGATTGCCACTCACCAGGACTTCCTTGCGGCCGCCCGGTTGCGAGAGCATATCGAGATTGAGATTTACAAATATCGACTTAGCCGCCACTACGTCGGACGCCACAAAGGCCCTGGCGCCAAGCAGTCCATGCTCTTCGGCGTCTGAAGCTAAAAACACCTGGTGACACTGCCGCCCACTTTGCTGACTTTGCGCGGCAAGATACAACATAGCCGCCACACCACTGGCATTATCATCTGCTCCGTTAAATATACGCCTCCCCTTACGTCCTATATGGTCGTAGTGAGCACTTACAATAATATAACGCTCCAGCTCACCTTTGAGCTGACCAACCACATTAGTGCCGGCCAGTGGTTTGTTTTTGCGGATGGCTGAAAAAGGCTGACCATAGTTGTTAAGTGCCGGCAGTGGCTCAATGCCAATTTCGGCATAGCGCTGTATCAGGTATTCGCGGCTACGCTTTGAGCCTTTACTACCCACTTCACGGCCTTCCATCATATCATCGGCCAGCACATTAAGATCCTGCACCCATACCGGCTCACTGGCGCTTGCCAGTGCACAGCATCCTATCCCCAAGACTGCGATTAACAGGGATAACTTCATTACAGCTGTTCCTCATAATAATGACTTAGTACGGCCAGCTTAGCGGCATAGCGTTGTCGATCAGCCGGCAACTCCGCACGCTTAATGGCGCGCTCCAGAAAAGTTTGTGCATCATCAGTTTCACCCGTTGCCAGCGCTGTTTTGCCCAGAGCAAATAGGATCAAGTGATTCGTTCTGTCTAACCGGTAGGCCCGGCGGTAATAATTATGAGCAAGGTTGAAATCGCCCTCTTCAAAGGCTTCATCGCCGCGGATCAGATGGTAATAAGGATTCGCTACCCTCAGTTTATGTACCTCTTTGGCCAGCTCATTGGCTTTGGAATCACGGCCGGTCAGGCGATACAAAATCGCCAGATTTTCTCTGGCCGTCAGATTTCGGGTATCAAGCTGAAGTACTTTCTGATAGGCCTCTTCGGCGTAGCGATAATTCTCGGTAAAGCGGTACAGCACCCCTAGGTTGATCCACGCAGCGGTAAACTGATCGTCCTGTTTAAGGGCCGCACTGAGATATCGAAATGCCACCGGGAAATTGCCGTATACCAGCGCATTGGCACCCTTGTTGTTGTAAAACATCGACAGTGCACGGTTTACTGACATGGTTTCTGATTTAAATTGCTGGCCCTGCATGCGGGCGTCAAAGTCCACCAGTATTGGCGTAGCGAACAGATCCCGCTTGTCGGTGAGTAGCACATTTACGTGGCCATTGAGCAGGCTAAAGCCTTGCCTGCGCGACCAGTACTCGGGAATAAACACGTCCTGTAAGCTGGCATCCAGCCCCAATCCCTTGGCCAGCGCATAGGTCATCAGAGTTAGCGACAGGCAATTGGCCTGGCGGTTTTTAAAGGTGTCTGCAACGGTTGAATTGGCATCGCTGAAGTAACTTAAACCAAGCTGTTGCTCGGCAAACAGGCTGTTTACCAACTCGTCTAAAGGCGTGGTTTGCTTTTGCTCCGCCGTCACCTTAATTTTCGTTAAAAACCGTTTGGCCTCTTCTGGCAGCGTGAGGATTTGGGCTGGCGACTCAATGTTTACTGATCTGGCAGCGGGAAATGCGTCGGTATAAACCGGGTGTAAATAATTACCTGTATCGGGCTCGGTACTGGCGCATCCGCCAAGCAAGATGAAGCTGCTGAGTACGACAACCAATGCATAAACTTTCATAGGCAGGCCGCTCCATTAAAATGGCTTATATAAGTTTAGCCCACCTCACATATATTTAACATTTTTCAAACACTTTAATCCGTTACTTTTCGGCAGGGATAACTTATGCTGAAAGCGTCGATTATTTATACAGCAAGTCCTCATCTCATCGACCGACGAGGAAATAAAGGGAGTCACATGAAACGGGTGGTATTCAATCAAAAGGGCGGTGTTGGCAAATCAACCATCAGCACCAATCTCGCCGCAGAAAGTGCCTTAAGAGGCTATAAAACCCTGTTGGTCGACTTAGATGCACAGGGTAACAGCACCCACTATGCAGGCATTGATATTAGTGAAGACACCCTTACCGTGGCCGACATGTTTAAGCAAATTGTCGGCTGGTTTTCCAAACCCCAACCGCCTACGGCATTTGTGCAGGAAACGGCTTTCGAAAACCTTTATGTCTTACCCGCAGACCCAACCCTCGCCACTATCGAGCGAGAACTGGAATCACGCTACAAAATGTTTAAGTTGCGTGAGACCCTCGAAGCGCTAAGCGAAGAATTTGAACGCATTTATATTGATACCCCACCCAATTTTAACTTTTACTCCAAAGCGGCCCTGATTGCTGCCGATGAGTTTCTGGTACCCTTTGATTGCGATCATTTTTCTGCCCAGGCCATTGAACGCTTGCTGGAAAATGTCATGGAAATCAAAGAAGATCACAACCAGTCGCTGGCACTGTCTGGCGTGGTGATCAATCAGTATAACGCTCAGGCCAAGCTGCCTGCGGCGCTGATTGGTGAGTTACAGGAA
The DNA here is from genome assembly GCF_002993365.1 of Marisediminitalea alba. Taxonomy (GTDB): domain Bacteria; phylum Pseudomonadota; class Gammaproteobacteria; order Enterobacterales; family Alteromonadaceae; genus Alteromonas; species Alteromonas alba. The sequence goes on along the minus strand of NZ_PVNP01000049.1, from coordinate 31,739 downwards.
AAAGGTCTGCCCTTATTTGAAACCCGCCTGAGTAGTTCGGTGAAAGTGAAAGAATCCCACTCCCATCGAACACCGCTACCATTTTTAATGCCCAGCCATAAGGTAACCAAGCAAATTGCAGCGCTGTTCGATGAGGTAGAAGGCAGTTAAGGGTGGCCGGCTGACTAAACCGTTGCTGTCTGGCCAAAGTCCAGCAGCAGGGTGGCGCCTAAGCCAAGAAAAATCAGCCCGACCAGTTGTTCCTGACGCACCGCAATGCGCGGATTCTTTGCCATCCAGCGCCCCAGCTGATGAGACAGTTGCACCACCAGCAAGTCGCAACATAACGCGATAGCACTGAACAGTAGGCCGAGGACCAGCAAATCGGTGATCAACACATCGCCCGTTGCATGGGTAAACTGCGGCAGAAAGGCAATGAAAAACAGCGCGGTTTTAGGGTTACTCAGTTCTACCAGCAAGCTTCTGGAAACAATCCGCCGGGTAGATGCCTGAACCGGCTTGCGCAAATGCGGCGCCGCTGCAAAACGTAGCGCCGTAACGCCAAGATAAATCAGATACAGCGCGCCCAGCACCTTTATCACCGTAAATACCACAGGGACATACGCTATAACGGCCGCCAGTCCAAAAGCCGTAGCAATGGCATAACTGGAAGACCCTACAGCCATGCCAAGTGCCGCTGCGGTGCCGCCGGTCCTGCCTGAACCCAGCGTGCAAGCCATAATGTACAGATTGGAGGGGCCAGGCGACAAACTGATGATCAGCGTTGCTACCACAAAGGCCATAAGGGTATCGGGCGTTAAGGTCATGAAATGGATAACTTATTATCTTTGAAAAGTAAAGTGTGTAAGGTGAATACGTTATAGTTTATCAACAAATTCAGCCAAAAGGAGTGTCTTAATGTTCACCCTGTATCAATATTTACACTGCCCGTTTTGCGTACGCGCCGATATGGTAGCCAACTATACCGGTGTTCCTCACAAGAAGGTACTGCTGCTTAACGACGACGATGAGACCTGCCATAAGCTGATTGGCAAAAAAATGGTGCCGATATTACAACCCGACGATGGCACTGCAATGGGCGAAAGCCTGGATATCGTTGATAAAATTTTGTCTTTGGCTCCGGCAGATAAGCAGTTACAGCCTGCACAGCAAGCTGAAAAAGTTACCACTGTGCTAAGCAAATACAGCAGCGATATGAACGGTTTGCTATTCCCGCGCAATATCCTTATCGACCAACCGGAGTTTGCCACCGCTGGGGCCCGTGACTACTTTCAGGCGAAAAAAGAAAAAGTGATCGCCATGACTTTTACCGAAGCCATGTCGAAAACAGAACATTACATTGGCCGGATAAATGACATGCTTAGCAAACTGCCGCTGCTAAAGGCCTCTGCCAGCCTGGGCATGGATGATGTGCTTATCTTCCCATTCCTGCGTAACCTGACTATGGTAAAAGGCCTTGAGTGGCCACAACCGGTGAAGCAGTACGTAGATGACATCGCCGCACTAACCGATATTCACCTTTACTGGCAACAAGCCGTTTAATCCTTAACAGCCAGTCCGTTACGGGCCTTTGGGCCCGTTACCCTTGCCATTCGGGTAAATCCTCGCGAATCTTAAATCCCTAACTATACTTTTATCCTAAGTAACGGGAAATAAACCAATGGATTCCCCTCAGTTACCGCTATTATTAGCCCAGTTATTCAAGCCCTCCTGAGTTGTGTAGTCCAGGAACTTACTGACGTGCAGACTATGAATGGATTTATGCGTTTATCGATAGCAAACCTGACGCTACTGTGTATCGGCCTGATTGGCGGACTAATGCCGGTGAGCATGGCAGAGGCTTTGTTGTGGTGGCCGACGAAGTGAGACAACTGGCTACGGCAAGTCGTGGATCATCCGATAAAATATCATCGTTACTCGATACGCTGGCGCAAGTAAGCAACACAGTCATTAACGGCGTAAGCCAGAGCGCAGAAGCCGCCCGCATTTCACTAAACCTGACTGAGAAAGGTGAACGCACCGCTAGCACTGTGCGCGATAGCGCCGGCAACGTAGAGCTTCAGGCGAATGCGATGTCGGCGGCGGCCGAGCAGCAGTCAGTCACGTCAGACCAAATTGCCAAAGATGTGGTTGCGGTACAGGACGCCGCCACTCATCAAGTGTCGATTGCCGACGAACTGAAAGCACTGACAACCGATTTACAAAGCAACAATGCGCTGCTTGAGCGAACCATGGCTACTTTTAAGTCTTAGGTTAGTGGCCGCTTTGTGACATACTGAGAATGATAACAACAATAAGGATGAAACATGCGAAAACTGATTGTTTTACTCACACTTACGGGTTTAGCTGCCTGCAGTGGTGAGGCACCTGTAAGCTCAGACACAACGGCTTCACAGAGCCAGCAACCACAGGTTGAAACCGCCAGTTACAATGTACTGTTTGGCGGTACCGATGTGGGCGATATGACCATCAGTCAATCCGGCACGCTGATTGATATCAGCTACGGATTTAGCAATAACGGCCGTGGTGCCAGCAGCGAAGAAACCCTGTTACTCTCTGAAGCGGGCCTGCCAATCAGTTGGAAAATCACCGGTAAAACCACCTTCGGTAATCAGGTGAATGAAACCTATGAATTGAAAGACGGCCAGGCCAGCTGGACTTCTGCCGCCGGCAGTGGTGAAGCTGATGCCAGCAATAAGCCTATTTATATTGCCCAGAATGCCAGCCCTTATGAGCTCTACACCTACGCAAAAACCGTGCTCGATGCCGGCGGTGAGCCCTACCCTGCCTTACCGGCTGGTCAGGTAACCGTTACCCCAAAAGAATCTCTTACCTTGCAGGGTAAAGACGATGAGCTGGCCGTTACCCTGTATGCCGTTGGCGGTATCGACCTCAACCCGAGCTATATATTACTCGATGATCAACAGCAATACGTGGGCGGCGTATCACCACGGTACGCAGTGTTAAAAGCAGGGTTTGAGAATGAAGACAGCCGCCTGCGCGAACTTACGGCAACGCTTAATACCAAGCGTTATGAAGACATCGCTAATAACGTAACTCATGAATATGAACAACCGGTGCGAATTAACAATGTGCGCATTTTCGATCCGCAATCACTCAGCCTGACCGATCCGGTCTCGGTGGTCATGACCGGCGATACCATTACCGCAATCGAAGACGTCCGTTCTGCTCCCGGCGCTGATGAAATTTTTATTGAAGGTGAAGGCGGCACACTGGTAGCAGGTCTTTACGATATGCATGGCCACGTTGGTGATAATCAGGCACTCATGAATGTCATGGCCGGGGTTACCGGCATTCGCGATATGGGTAACGAAGACGACGTACTGTCGGACCTGATAGATAAGATTGACCGCGGCGTGCTGATTGGCCCTACCATTACTAAAAGCGGCTTTATTGAAGGCGTAAGTGAATTCAGCGCAGCAACCGGAGAGCTGGCAGACAGTAAAGAAAAAGCGCTGGAACTGGTTAGAAACTACGCCGAAAAAGGGTACTGGCAAATTAAGATCTACAACTCAATGAACGGTGACTGGGTTGAAGAAATGGCCGCTGAAGCCCACCGGCTGGGTATGCGGGTAGCCGGGCACGTACCGGCTTTTTACCGCGCCGATCAGATGATTGAGGCGGGTTATGATGAACTGACGCATATCAATCAGATTATGCTGGGCTGGGTGCTGGGGCCGGAAGAGGACACCCGTACCCTGTTCAGAATTACCGGCATGAAACGCTTTGTCGACTTAGATCTTAACAGCGATAAAGTGCAGCATACACTGGATTTAATGGTGAAAAATAATATCGCTCACGACCCAACCGCCGTTATCCACGAGTATGGTATGACTTCACGTAATGGCGTAACAGCCATGGCGGTGCGCGATTACATAGACCATATGCCCATTAGCGTGCAACGTTCAGCCAAATCCGCCATGCTAAATGTTGCAGACGATGCAGAGGATCAGGCCTATCTGGCCGCTTACCAGAAAATTCTTGATACCCTCGCACTCATGCATAAACGTGGCATTCTGCTGGTGCCCGGAACCGATATGGGCGGCGCTTTTTACCTGCATCGTGAGCTGGAGCTGTTTGAAAAAATAGGCATGACCGCAGCCGAAGCGCTACGGCGTGGCTCCTATGATATGGCGCAGTATCTGGGGCATACAGAACGCGGCTCTATTGAAGTGGGTAAGCAGGCCGATTTCTTTCTGGTACCCGGCGATCCTACCGAGGATCTCAAAGCCATTAAAACCATTGCCATGGTGGCTACGCAGGGTCGAATTTACTTTCCTACCGAAGTCTACCCTTCGTTTGGAATTCAGCCATTTACCGAAGTACCTGAGGTGCATGTTCCCGAATAAACCGGGTCAAATCTGAGCCGTTCACAAACATTTACAGTTTTGCTTCCGCCAGCACTTTATTAACTGGCGGAATGCTTTATGTTTAACACTGGCATAATTATGCCCGGGCGATAATCAACGCTAATAAAAAGATTAAGGATGACATTCATGACAGTAATCAAGCACCTCACCAAAGGCCTGAAACTAGGCGTTGGTGTGCTGGCACTCAGTGGTTTATGTATAACTGCTGCGTTTGCCAAAGACGACATTAACATCGACTACGAGAAATTTACCACCGATAACGGCCTCACCGTTATTGTTCATGAAGACCGCAAAGCGCCGGTAGTAGCGGTAGCGGTATGGTACAAAGTGGGCTCTAAGGATGAGCCGGAAGGAAAATCAGGTTTTGCTCACTTATTTGAGCACCTGATGTTCAATGGTTCTGAAAACTACGATGACGAGTGGTTCGGCCCATTACAGGAGGCTGGCGCTACAGGTCTGAACGGCACCACTAACTTTGACCGCACTAACTATTTCCAGACCGTTCCCACCCCAGCCCTCGACAGGATTTTATGGATGGAATCAGATCGCATGGGGCATTTACTCGGTGCGGTAACCCAGGACAAGCTCGACGAGCAACGAGGCGTTGTACAAAACGAAAAACGTCAGGGCGAAGATCAGCCCTACGGCACCTTGTTTAATCATGTAGTTGAAGCCCTGTTTCCCAGCGGCCATCCATACAATCACACGGTTATCGGCTCGATGGAGGATCTCAACTCGGCCTCGCTGGATGATGTGAAAGGCTGGTTTAATCAGTATTACGGGCCTAACAATGCCATTTTAGTGCTAAGTGGTGATATAAACGCCGCCGAGGCCAAGCCTCTGGTCGACAAATACTTTGGCGATATTGAGCCGGGCCCGGCCCTGGCCAAATGGCAATCCTGGGTACCAGAGCGTAAAGCCAATACCCGCGAAATTATTCAGGATAAGGTACCGCAAACCCGCATCTACCGTTTGTGGGTGTCGCCTGAAAATACCAGTCCGACCGCCACTGACCTGTTTATTGCAGCAAGTGTGTTAGGCGATGGTAAGAATTCACGGATGTATAAAGAGCTGGTTTACGATCAGCAAATCGCTACCAACGCCTCCGTGTTTAACTATGAACTGCAGATGGCTTCGATTTTTGGTGTCAGCGTTGACGTCAAAGCCGGTGAGGATGCCGGCTAAAGTTGAACGCGAAATGGATAAAATCATCGCCGAATTCTTACGTAAAGGCCCCAGCCGTGATGAGGTAGAGCTGGTATCCACCAAGCGCCGCGCCTCGATTATTCGTGGCCTTGAGGAAGTTGGCGGCTTTGGCGGGAAGGCCGATACCCTGGCTACCGGTGAATACATTGCCGGCGATCCCAATTACTTCAAAACTGAATTAGAAGAACTGGCTAATTCAACCCCAAAGAAGGTTAAAGCGGCCGCCCAGCAATGGTTGGGAGATGGCTGGCATCAGATTACCTTTGTGCCGTTCGAAGAGCATACCGCCAAAGCAGAAGGCGTTGACCGCAGCACTGGCCTGCCGTCAATTGATGCAGAAACCCAGCTAAGCTTCCCACAAGTGACTGAAACCGAGTTATCGAATGGCATCAAAGTGGTATTCGCACAGCGCTCTACGGTACCCTTAGTGAATGTGGCAGTGCAATTTGATGCCGGTTATGCAGCAGATGCAGGCGGCAAACTGGGCCTTGCCAGCTTTACCACCCGAATGCTGGATGAAGGTGCCGGTGACTATGACGCACTTGAGCTGGCAGCCGAACTGGAGCAACTGGGTACTAACTTAAACAGTGGCTCTAATCTCGACACCACCACCGTCAGCATGTCGATGCTGAAGGAAAACATGAAGCCATCACTGGCCTTACTGGGTGATATCCTTAAAGATCCCTCCTTTGACAAGGAAGAGATTGAGCGTCAGCGTGCACTTATATTAAGTAATATTGCTCAGCAGAAGACCCGTCCGGTAAGTATTGCCCTGACTCTGCTGCCACCGCTTATTTACGGTGACGACCATGCCTACGGTATTCCGTTTACCGGCACCGGTACGGCTGAAGATGTACAGGCAATAACTCGCAGCGATCTGGTTACCTTTAAAAACACCTGGTTGCGCCCGGATAATGCCACTATCTTCGTGGTTGGTGACACTACCTTAAACGAGATTAAGCCAGCGCTTGAGAAAGAGTTTGGTAAGTGGAAAGTGTCGGGTAGCAAAGGCAGTAAGCAAATCGCTCAGGCCGAACTACCTGAACAGGGCCAGGCGATTATTATTGACCGTCCGGGATCGCAGCAGTCGCTGATTCTGGCTGCTCATTTAGCACCGCCCACAGGTATCGACAACAACATTGCCATCGAGGCGATGAACCTGACCTTAGGTGGTGCGTTTACAGCCCGGGTTAATATGAACCTGCGTGAAGATAAAGGCTGGTCCTACGGCGCTTATACCTTCCTGCAGGATGCCCGAGGCCAGCGTCCGTTTATGGTGTATGCACCGGTTCAGACCGACCAGACCGGCCCGTCTTTACTGGAGCTGAAGAAAGAGCTGAATGGTTACTTAGGTGACAAGCCGCCAATGGCCATGGAACTTGAACGTGCGCGTCTGGATGAAGTACGCTCGCTGCCAGGGCAGTTTGAAACTGCCGGTTCGGTGCTGGGCAGCCTGCTTTCCAGTAGCCGTTTTAACCGCCAGTATAACTACCCGGAAACTCTGGTAGAAAAATACAACGGCCTCACCCTGGACGACCTTAATGAAGCTGCAGCACAAGTTATTCATCCGGATAAGCTGACCTGGCTTATCATTGGTGATGCCGAGAAAATTAAAGCTGAAGTTGAAGCCGCTGGCCTTGGTCCGGTTTCGGTACAGAGCATGAACAGCCTGTAACCTCTGTCTGCCAGCGGCCTATGCCGCTGGCAATTTTACCCTGTTGTTTGACCCCGCCTTTACCCCCTGCCCGCTAACATGCTGTTTTTTACCTTTATCAACAGGCCTGTTATGCACAAAATCATTCACCTTTGCTTACTCCTTATTCTGCTGTTATCAGCCAGACCCGTGCTTGCCACGGTGGTTGTGTTTGAGGCCGGTTTTGGCCAAACAGCACAAAGCTGGGCGCCGCTGTTAAAACATCTTCCAGCCGACTATAAAGTAATAACCTATACCCGCCCGAGTATTGCGCAAGCAAATGCAAAACCCACCAGCATTGCCGAGGACGTGCAGTATCTGATTAGCCAGCTTAAGCCTTTTCAGGGTGAGCAGATCGTTCTAGTGGGCCATTCTTATGGCGGGCTGATTGTTTCGCAGGTCGCCGAGCTTACGCCCGAGTTAATCCACGGTGTGGTATTACTCGAGCCTACCGTACTCAGCCAGCGACGCCAGTTTAAAGCCATTGATAGCCAGCGTATTGCCGCAGATGACGAGCTGATGCAGCAGTACCTGCCTGCTCACCTATTGGCCCAGTATCAATTACTGAGTCAACAACTCGACGATGCCGCTATCGACACCTATCCACTGCCCGAAGATTTACCCGTCGCTTTGTTTACCTCCACCAGACGCGCAGCAGACCCCTTGTTTTTTGAAGAAACCGAGCAAGGCAAACAGCAGTGGCTTGCCTTGCATCAGGCACTGATTTCAAATTCAGAACAGGCCTGGCATATCCGCTCAAAACAATTTGGCCATCAACCCCATAAAGACCAACCAGCTCTGGTGGCACAAGCAATTACCGAACTGTTATCGCACAAAAATTAACCTGAGCCATGCACAACGGAGACAGAGTTTGTTAATCTGCCAACAGGTTCCCCCGGATAAGGAAATACTTATGGCAAAGACCAAATTGATCATGCTGGCAGTGGCAGTATTGTTGCTTACTGGTTGTGCTGACCAAATGACCTTTGAGCAAGCACAGCAGGCCGATAAAGTGGGCTTTTTACACGGTTTATGGCACGGGCTAATCATTATCTTTTCCTGGCTCGCCTCATTGATTTTCGATGATGTAGCAATCTATGCCATTTACAACAATGGTGGTTGGTATGATTTCGGTTTTGTGCTTGGTGTAGGCGGTCTTAGCTTTAGCTCCGGTTTATTTAACAGCTCAGAATCCTAAACAGGTAATTTGCGACTTAGCGGTTGTCGACTCGTTGCGAAATGATACTTTTTAAGCGGTTTACCGTAGTTATTAAACAGCAGTGCAGGGATTTCATCGCGAGCATTGTTTGCCGTTGCGTATTTTGTAGTAGGATGCGTATAACTCATTAGATAAAGGGAAGCGTAATGAAAAAAGTTCTTATCATTTTATTGGTAGTGATTGCCGCCGTTGTGGGTGGCGTGGTGTATCTCGCCAGCGGTGCCAATGAATTTATCCGCTCGCAGATAGAAACCCAGGGAACCAAGTATTTAGACACCCCGGTGAGCGTGGCTTCGGTAGATTTGTCTTTCAGTGAAGGCCGCCTGACCATAAACGATATCGACGTGGAAAACCCGGATGGTTTTAGCGATGAAGACGCCCTCAGCCTCACCGGTATCACCCTGGACTTAGGCGGTTCTACCGAAGAGCCTTACCGTATTCAGGAAGTCACCGTTGACGGTCCGGAAATCCTGTATGAGCTGGATAGCAAAGGCCAGGGCAATCTGGTAGTGCTTAAGAACAACCTGACCGCCAATCTGCCTGAAGGCGGCAATGAGCAGCCCGCTGATCCTTCATCTCCGAGTCCGAAACTGATTGTCGATCAGGTTACCGTTAGCAACGCTAAACTGGTGCTGAATTTTGAAAACCTCGACACCGGGGAATTTGAGATTGATAAAAAGGCTTATGAAGTTACCCTGCCCACCTTTAACGCCGGTTCAATTGGTAAGCCCGACGGTTTGCCGGCTGACCAGGTGGGTGCTGCTATTGTGCAACAAATGCTGGATAACGCTATTAAACAGGCAAAAGCCGAAGCGAAAAAAGTGGTAGCCGATAAAGCCAAAGAAAAACTTGAGGAAGAAAAAGACAAGTTAATGGAAAAAGGCAAAGACAAACTTAACGGTCTGTTCAACTAGCCGTTCTCCTGCTACCGAACAATACACGACGGACGTTCCAGACGTCCGTCGCTTACCGCCTGCTACATGTGCTGTTCAATAGCCACTTCAACACTTTCCGTGACATCCGGCCCTTCGATAGTCAGCCACATCTGACCGTCCTGTACAGTAACCTGAATTTGCATTGAGCGTTGCACGACGTTTTCCAGCGTGGAAGCCAGTTCTTCAGGCACCGTAAACACCGAGAGATTCTTGCGGGTTTGCAGCTTGTTTTGTTCCTTTTTCCACCAGGCATCAAAGCTGTTGTCGGCGTAGGAGTAAATCAGCATCTGCTGGCTTTGATTACAGCCTTTCTTAATACGTTGTTCTGAGGGTTGGCCTAATTCAATCCACAGCTCAATCTCATCACTGAAGTTCTTTTGCCACAGGTCCGGTTCATCATCATCGGATAATCCCTTAGTGAACTGCAGTCGCTCATGCGCGTTCACGATGAACGCAATAATTCGCAGCATCATACGCGCATCATTTTCAGACGGATGCCGGGCAATGGTCAGGTTATGGTCGTTGTAATAGTTGCGGTCCATATCGGTGATCGACAGGTCTGCTTTAAAAATGGTTGCTTTAAGTGCCATGGTGATCCTGAATAGTGAACAATGAGAACGGCAGATGGCGCAAAAATTAATGTCGCCGGATAACGTGGCGCTATATTAGCAGCAATTCTGCCAGGGCGTACGCTACGCAGATTAAAATTTACTGAAATCGCGTTTAATTACGCACTGCTTCGCGTACAGAGGAACGACGAAAATCTGTGATTTTCGGCTGGGTAATGAGTGACCGTTATGCCAGTGGCATAACGCAGCACGAAGAACGACACGCCCGGATGGCGTGGCTGGACGGTGCTACAGGGATGTAATACACATATGAACTGTTAGCGGGAGCTTTATTAATTAAACAGTCACCAACAGGTCTTGTCCTGCTAGTTTTATAAATCGGGAGTTTGATTTTTTGAGAGTCTTTCGAGGAATGGTGCCCAGGGGTGGGTGAAGCCGTACATTTTATGCGAAGCACTGCTTCGCGTACGGATGAACGACGAAAATCTGTGATTTTCGGCTGGATTAGTCCGCCGATCTGATAAACGTTTGGATTTGCTTACGAATAGAGAATTTAAAACGTCTTTCGAGGAATGGTGCCCAGGGGCGGACTTGAACCGCCACGACCGTGAGGTCACTAGCACCTGAAGCTAGCGTGTCTACCAATTTCACCACCTGGGCCTTTGCGTTTAGCTCGTTGCTCAACGCGGGCGGAAAGATACGCTCTTGGGCTAATCTTGTCAATCACTTATTCGAACTTTTTCCTAAATTTTTGCATCCGACTGCCTGAGTGTGGGCAATATCCTGCAAACTCATCTTGCCGCTGGGGTCCATGCTGTAATATTGCGCAAACCAGAGCTGCAAAGTGGCCATCGCATCATCAAGGGCGTTGTGCGCGGGCGCCAGCGGTAAATTTAATCGCTGCCGACAAACAGTCAGGGTAGCGCTGTTAGGCGGCAGTACGTCGTGCTGTTTTTGCAACTGATACACCGCCAGCTTCAACGTATCAATGGTAATCACCTCTGGCAGATACATATCGTTAGCGGCCAGCACTTTATCCAGTACAGCTAAGTCCAGCCCGGCGTTATGAAATACCCAGACATGGGTTTGCGCATACGGCACCAGTTGCTCAAGCGCCTCTTTAATATGTGCTCCCCGGGCAATTTCATCAGCTGTCAGGCCATGGATAACCGGGCTTTGTTCCAAATCGCCGGATGCCCTGACCACCGCATAATAGCAATTGCTCAGATCGATACTGCCCGCTTTCCCTTCAGTCCAGCCAATCGACGTTATCTTGGCTTTCTGTGGGTCCAGCGAGGTCAGTTCCAGATCCACCGCCAGCAAGGGGACATCCCTGAGCATTTGGTGTTTACGACTCTCTGGTAGCGCTGCTCCGCCGCTCAGCCACTGCTGTATGCGCCGCCAGATTGGAGGCTGTTGTGGTGTCGACATATCAGGACATTCCACCAGAGAACTTCATAACAGCGGCCTGTTGGGCTCGCTCTATGGCTTGAAAAGCCGCCTTAAGCTGGTGTTTTTCAATCGACGACAAGTCGCTCACAGACACCAGATTATTGGTCACTTTATTATGTAGCTGATGACGCCAGCGCAGGCGGTTTAAGAACAACCAGATATCCCGCAGGTTATCTGCATCGCGGCTCGATAGTCCGGCGCCGGCCGGCAGCGCGGCAAGCCGCCCCAGGGTGGACGGCATGGTCAGGCCGTTTGCCAGCGCATAAAGCCGCACCAGGTTATTAATAATGGCAATAGCCCTCACCTTCAGGTCTATGGCATCTTTAACGGTGTGACCTTTTTCATAGGTAAACTTCTTAAACATCGACAGGGGCACCGAGGCATCATTGGCCTGACGTGCCAGCGCGGCCAAAAACATAGGCTGCTTCAATAAAGGCGCCCGGGCCATCTGCATTTTTCTGAATAAATCCACATCACCGGCTGCCGCCCGGGCATCCAGGAAAATATTAAAATACATTATGGCTTTATTGGTTGGCTGAGCTACCCAGCCTTTAGCCTCATTTACCGCAGCATCGAGCGATAGCCTGAGATCCGGGTTACTGGCCATGATATTACCCGGGCACAGTTTTATCCCACACTTACCAAGCCCTTTACATACATACTCTGCCATACCGGCAAAATACTCGGCTTCCTCCTGATTGGGCTCGCGCTCCAGTAATAAGCCGTTGTCCTGATCTGACCCCATGGTCTGGTCTTCCCGGGCCTGTGAGCCATAGACTATCCACGCATAATCAAGTGGAGCCGGGCCGTGTTGCTGCTGATAATAACTAATCAGCTTGCGGGTCATGATATCGGTGGCCTGTGCCAGTACTTTACCGGCAATATCAAAGTCGCCGGGCCGTTTGGCATGGGTAGCAAAGTAATGGGGCATTTGCCAGGACAGACGGGTAAGTTCGTACAGATTTTCGGCCTTGGACAGCTCGCCTATAATAAACAGCACATTACCTTTTTGATGCCGTATTACATCGGATGCGGTGACCATCCCCATCGGCTCCCGAGTAGTGCGATCGACAACCGGAAGATGGTGGATGTTACGCTCCGTCATCAGCGCCATGGCATCAAACATAGTGCGGTTCTGAATAATCATGGCCGGTTTTTCTGTCATGATAGATTTGACCGGCAGACCAACATCCAGGCCGGTGGCTACTACCCTGTTACGTAAATCACGGTCGGTCACTATGCCAGCCAGTTTGTCATTTTCGGTGATCAGCAACGACGACACATTACTCTCTGACATCACCTCGGCAGCTTGCTGTACAGACAGATTCACATCTACTTTTACCGGTGCACGCTCAATCACTTCAGACAGGGCTTTATACAGCCACATGGAGTTTGAGTCCTGCACCGCCTGATTTTGCAGGGCCTCACTTTTGGTGCCCAGGAAGAAGTTGGCGATTTCCGGCATTTCCAGGGATTTTTTAAACGCGGCCTCGCTAAACGAATACACCAGCCCCGGCGAGTCGACTTCTACTTCCAACGGGTAGGTCACACCATCAATCAGGGCATGAAAACCAAAGTAATCGCCTTCACTTAAGTGGCGCTGGGGTCCGTCACTGTCTTTCACCGAGAACTGGCCGCTTTGAATAAGAAACAGACGACCGGCATTTTCCTTGAGTAGCGTTTCCTGGCTTTCCTTAGCCAGGTAGATAAGCCGCGCTTTTTGCGCCAGCTCTTCGCGCAATTCATTTTTCAACTGGTCAAACGGTGCTGACGTTTTCAGAAAATCGATAACTTGCTGTGGCGTGCTACTCATAAGCTGTCCCCGGTCGCGTTTTTCTCTTTTAGTAGATACAGCATAGCGGGTTTTAGCCAGTAACAAACTGTGCCAGATCAACCCTGTTTATGCCTGAATTGCCTGCTTAAAAAGCAACTCAGGGATAAATAAAGAAGGCCCACCACAAGGTGAGCCTTTTCTTAATTAAATGTTAGTCAATCTTAGTGAGCCGAAGCTTCACCCGCACCTTTCGGGAAGCGGATACTTTCAACCATTTCCTGGATTTCCTGAGGTGCTTCATCAGTCATCTTGAACACGCCGTAAGCTACTGCGAAGTTCACCAGCATACCCAGGGTACCGATACCCTCAGGTGAAATGCCGAACCACCAGTTAGCAGGTACGTTAGCCGCCGGGTTCACAAACTTGAAGTAGATGATATAGGCGGCGGTAAACGCGATACCCGAGACCATACCTGCCACAGCACCTTTATCATTCATACGCTTGCTAAAGATACCCATAATGATGGCAGGGAAGAAGCTCGAGGCCGCGAGACCGAACGCGAAGGCGACCACCTGCGCTACGAATCCTGGCGGGTTAATACCAAAGTAACCGGCAATAACAATCGCCACACCGGCTGCCAGTCGGGCATAGCCCAGCTCAGCTTTATCGGAGATGTTTGGCGCAAAGTTTCGTTTCAGTAAGTCGTGCGATACCGAGGTAGAGATTACCAGCAGCAGACCCGCTGAAGTAGACAGTGCCGCGGCTACACCACCAGCTGCCACCAGCGCGATTACCCAGGCCGGCAGATTGGCGATTTCAGGGTTAGCCAGCACCATGATGTCACGGTCAACTTTCACTTCGTTAGCGCTGTTAGGGTCGGTAATGCTACCCGCTGCATAGTACATGTTGCCATCACCATTCTTATCGTTAAATTCGATAAGGCCGGTTTTTTCCCAGTTCTTAATCCAGGTAGGCGCTTCAGCGTAAGGCGTACCCGCCAGATCCGGACCATTGATGGTTTCAATCATATTTACGCGGCCAAATGAAGCCAGTGCCGGTGCAGTGGTATATAGGATAGCGATGAAGACCAGCGCCCAACCCGCACTCTTACGTGCATCACGAACTTTAGGTACAGTGAAGAAACGTACGATTACATGAGGCAGACCCGCAGTACCTACCATCAGTGCGAAGGTAATAAAGAATACGTCAATGGTGCTCTTCGTTCCGGTGGTATACTCAGCAAATCCAAGTGCCAGTGAAATCTGGTCCAGTTTCTCCAGCATGTACATCCCGGACCCGTCAGCCAGCGTTGCACCGAAGGCAGTTTGTGGCAGAATGTGACCAGTCACCATTACAGAAATAAATACACAAGGTACTAAGTAAGCAAAAATCAATACGCAGTACTGGGCAACCTGAGTGTAGGTGATGCCTTTCATACCACCCAGTACAGTGTAGAAGAATACAATTGCCATACCGATAACCACACCGGTAACAATATCAACTTCAAGGAAGCGGCTGAATACTACGCCAACACCACGCATCTGACCGGCAACATAAGTAAAGCTTACGAAGATGGCACAGAATACCGCCACAGTACGTGCGGTCTGTGAGTAGTAGCGATCACCAATGAAATCCGGTACAGTAAATTTACCGAACTTACGTAAGTAGGGCGCAAGACATAACGCCAGCAGTACATAACCACCAGTCCAGCCCATCAGGTAAACAGCGCCGTCGTAACCCATAAAGGAAATCAGACCGGCCATAGAGATAAATGATGCGGCTGACATCCAGTCCGCTGCGGTTGCCATACCGTTAAGGACAGGTGGAACACCACCGCCGGCAACATAGAAGTCGTTGGTTGAACCAGCGCGGGCCCAAATCGCGATTGCGATATACAGGGCAAACGAGGCGCCAACGATGATAAAGGTTAATAATTGTACATCCATTGGATTACTCCTCGTCTACGCCGTATTTTTTGTCTAATGCATTCATTTTGGCCATATACACAAAAATGAGTACCACAAACACGTATATTGCACCTT
Organism: Marisediminitalea alba; assembly: GCF_002993365.1. GTDB lineage: Bacteria > Pseudomonadota > Gammaproteobacteria > Enterobacterales > Alteromonadaceae > Alteromonas > Alteromonas alba. Next base: position 16,458 of record NZ_PVNP01000049.1, on the reverse strand, counting down.
GCTGTGCAAACCAGAATCCCAGCTTAAAGCCAAAGAATTGGATTTCGTTTAGCACGTCTACTAAAAGAATGCCGCAGCCAAAAGACACGACAAACCAGACTACTAACAATTTGGCGAGGATGGAGAGGTTCTCCTTCCAATACGCCGTTTTGTCGTCATCACTTTTAAATGCCATCTTTCCGTCCTCATCAACAGGTTAATTCGATGTTCTATTTTTACATTTTCCTAACGGAGAGCTTCTCAGGCGACTTTAGCGCTTGCCCTGGCAATCCCAAACCGCCAAAATCGCCTAAAAACCGCATTATTAGGAGCTTCGGATATACTCTAGACGGGCCTGTCAATTCAAGAAATGAGACCATGGTCGTAGGTAAGGTCTTAGGGGGTTGGTTATAATGCAGTCAGATTTGTTAAAAACCTGTTAGGACAAGGCATGACGTTCGGTTGGGTTTCGCTCGCACTCGTTTATTTATTTTTATTATTCTATATCGCCAGCTGGGGAGATAAGAATTCTCCCACTGCCAGATGGATAACCTCACACCCGGTGATCTACTCGCTGGCACTGGCCATTTACTGTACCGCCTGGACCTTTTTTGGCGCGGTAGGCCAGGCATCGCGCGATACCTGGATATATTTACCTATTTTACTTGGGCCTGTATTGGTTTACGTGCTCGGCTACCGGTTTATTTATAAACTGACACTGGTCAGCAAAAAGCAGCATATCAACACTATTGCTGACTTTATTGCGTCCCGGTATGGCAAACGTCAGGCGGTTGCCCTGTTGGTGACCATCATCGCTTTGATGGCTACCATTCCGTACATAGCGCTGCAATTAAAAGCCATAGGTGCCACCTTTAAACTGTTAACCAATCAGCCTAACAGCCAGTTTATTATTGTCCTGGCCACCGCCTTTATTGCCCTGTTTGCCATTTATTTTGGGACTAAGCAAACCGACGTTACCGAATACCGCCGCGGCTTAATTCTGGCCATTTCCTTTGAATCTTCAATTAAACTGTTAGCGCTGGTTCTTGTAGCCATCGTCGGCTATCAGGCGTGGTACGAGCAGGAAACCAGGCCAATCCTGGAAGATTTTCTCACCACTGAAGCACTGTCTCAGTTTTCCTCTTTTACCTTTTTTGCACAGGTGATCATGGCCGCCGCTGCGGTGATTTGTTTGCCCCGTCAGTTTCACGTGGCCATTGTTGATAACCTGAGCCTGAATCACCTTAAAACAGCGCGCTGGTTGTTCCCGCTATATCTGGCAATCACCGCCGCGGTGATCCCGATTATAGCCATGGCCGGGCAATCGGTTTTTGCTGATAACCCCATTGAGCCGGATACCTACGTGTTATCACTGGCCATTTTTTCGGAGTCTTTTTTACTGCAGGTGATTGTGTTTGTTGGCGGATTGTCGGCCGCCACAGCGATGATCATCGTAGCCACACTAACACTCAGTACTATGCTGACTAACGACGTAGTGCTGCCGCGCTTACTGGCAGTAAAGCAACATTCCTCTGCTTACGGTGACTATGGTAAACGTATTCGGCTCATCCGACGGGTAATTATTGGCATTATTCTGCTACTGGCCTTTTTGTACCACCAGCAAATGACCGGTAGCCGCTCGTTACATTCGATTGGTTTGATTGCCTTTTCACTGGTTATTCAGCTTATGCCTGCGGTAATTGGTGGTCTGTACTGGAAACGCGGCCACGCCCACGGTGTATACGCAGGCCTGGTAGTAGGGTTAATAACATGGGTATTGTGGCTGGTGCTTCCCATCGTCAACAACTCCACTACAGACTTTGAGCAAAGCGAGTTACTTAGCCAGGGCGCGATTATCAGTCTGATTGCCAATGGCATGGCCTATGTCTTGTTTTCCTGGTTTGCACCAGCCCGACTGATAGACCGAATCCAGGCTGAAGCCTTCGTCTCACCTGCCGAGGTACGCAATACGCCGCTCAAAAATCAAAGCGTGAATGTTACCATTGCCGACCTTATCACGCTGCTCTCCACCTTTATGGGTACCGGGCGCTGTAAACAACTCGTCAATGAATATCAGCAGTTACACCACACCACCGTTGAAAGCTCTCAGGTGCCGGATGACGCGTTTATGGCATTTTGTGAAAGAGCGCTCGGCGGTGTTATCGGCGCTTCCAGTGCTAAGGCACTAATCGACAGTGTCCTGCGTGGTAAGAAGCTCGACTTTACCGAAGTTATTAACTTCTTCGACGATACCACTCAGGCCATGCAGTTTAACATGACCGCCCTGCTGACCTCGCTGGAGAATATGGATCAGGGCATCAGCGTTATTGATAAACACCTTAACCTGGTGGCCTGGAATAAACAGTACGCAACACTGTATACCTATCCGGAAGATTTTTTAGTGGTGGGCATGCCGATAGAAAAGCTCATTCGCTATAACGCCGAACGGGGCGAGTTCGGGGTTAATGATATTGAAGGCGAAATCGAGAAACGCCTGGAACATTTGCGCTCCGGTACGCCTCACCGGTTCACCCGCCAACGCAGCGACGGCCGGGTTATTGAGATGGTTGGTAACCCGCTTCCTGGTGGTGGCTTCGTAACCAGCTTTAATGACATTACCGGGCATGTGGAAATCCAGCAGGCGCTGGAAGAGTCCAATATCGACCTTGAGCTACGTATTAAAAAACGCACGGAAGAAGTACACTCGATTAACGCCGAGTTACGCCTCGAGATCGAGCGCCGACGCGGCGTAGAAAAGGAGCTTATCCGCGCCCGTAAACAGGCCGAAGATGCCAATGCCAGTAAAACCCGCTTTCTGGCGCTGGCCAGTCACGATGTATTGCAGCCACTGAACGCCGCCAAGCTTTATGTGTCTGCATTGCAGGAAGCCAGACTACCAGAGGCAGTGAATAACATCGTCAACAAACTCAATCACTCGGTAACCTCCAGTGAAGCGCTGATAGCCACCCTGCTGGATATCTCCCGTTTGGACCAGGGCGAACTCAAGCCCAACCCGGAGCCGGTAAATATCAAGGATTTGTGCGATCCCATCGTGGATGAATTATCCATGCGCGCCAGAGATAAAGGCCTCACCCTGCGCACCCGTTTACTGGACTGCTGGGTATACGCCGACAAAACGTTCTTGTACCGAATTATCCAGAACCTGCTGTCTAATGCCGTGAAATACACAAATTCGGGTAAAGTACTACTTTCAACCCGTAAGCGCGACGGGAAGTTGCTGATTGAAATTCGTGATACCGGCATTGGTATTTCCAAGGAGCAACAGGCGTTAATCTTTAGCGACTTCTATCGCACCAATGAAAGCTCCGAGCATGGCATAGGGCTGGGTTTGGGTGTAGTAAGGCGCTTAAGCCAGCAGATGCAGTGTAAGGTAAAAGTGGAATCTGAAGTGGGTCGGGGAAGCTGCTTCTCGCTAAGCTTCCCTATAACCCAGCCTCTGATCTCAAAGCATACGTCGCTGGCCAACCCCACCGCGTCCTTCCGCGGTTTACGGGTTTTGTGTGTAGACGACCAGCAGGAAAATCTCGACGCACTGCAAACCCTGTTAGAAAAATGGGGTGTCAGTACAGTGCTTGCGGATAACTGGGACGATGCTATCACTCAGGCCGATATTTTCTCGCCGCAAATTTTGCTGATGGATTACCAGCTTGGCAACGATCAGAATGGTCTGGACTTAATTGACGCTATTCGCCAGCATCTCGATATTGTACTGCCTGCCTCACTGGTTACCGCCACTCACGATGAGGATGTGGTGACCCGCTGTAAGGAACAAGGAGTGAATTATCTGAGCAAACCCATTAAACCCGCCAAGCTGCGCGCTTTGCTGAAAAGTATGACCCGGTATATTAAATCTGCCCACTAATTGTGGGCAGCATCTCCCCGTGACAATGGCCCTTTTTTAGGCGTATGCTATAAACAATACGGTAGACGGTGAGTCTTGTTATTACTCAATATTTATCACCGTCACGACAAATTTTATTTACTTTACAATACTCTCACACAAGGCAAAGTATGCCGTTTTTTGCCGCAACCAGAATTAGGCTGAACCATGCGAATTGCAATACTATCCCGAAATCCCCGCCTTTACTCTACCCGCCGCCTCAAAGAGGCTGCAGAGCAGCGCGGACACGCCGTGGATATCATAGACACCATGCACTGCTATATGGACATTACCAGCAGCGATCCGTCGGTTCGCTATAAAGGTGAGAGACTACCTGACTATGATGCGGTTATTCCGCGCATTGGGGCATCGGTGACCTTTTATGGCACCTCGGTGGTACGTCAGTTTGAAATGATGGGCACATACAGCATCAACGAGTCAGTAGCCATCAGCCGTTCCCGGGATAAACTTCGCTCCTTACAGCTTTTATCCCGTAAAGGGATTGGCATGCCCCGTACCGGCTTCGCCCATCATCCGGATAAAGTCGACGACGTAATTAAAAACGTTGGCGGCGCACCGGTGGTTATAAAATTACTTGAGGGAACCCAGGGGATCGGGGTAGTGCTGGCTGAAACTCAAAAAACTGCCGAGGCAATGATCGAAGCCTTTATGGGTCTTAATGCCAGCATTCTGGTTCAGGAATATATTAAAGAAGCTGGTGGTGCCGATATTCGTTGTTTCGTTGTTGGTGGCAAAGTGATTGCCGCAATGAAACGCCAGGCAGCGCCGGGCGAGTTTCGTTCTAATCTGCACCGTGGTGGCTCAGCCAGCCTGGTGCGTTTATCACCAGCAGAGCGAAAAACCGCTATCAACGCAGCGAAAACCATGGGCTTAAACTGTTGTGGTGTCGATATTTTGCGCTCTTCACGCGGACCAGTGGTTATGGAAGTAAACTCCTCCCCTGGTTTGGAAGGTATTGAAAAAGCGACCAGTAAAGATGTGGCCAGCATGATTATTCAGTTTATCGAAACGTCAGCAAAGCCACACAAAACGAAAACGAAAGGAAAAGGCTGATGGCCACCAAAGGGCTTGTGATTGGCGGTGAAACCATACTGGCTGGTGAAACGAAGAAAATCGCCCTGGATATGCCGCCTCTTTATACTGCTACCAGTATGAGTATTCCGGTGTATGTGAAGCGCGGTAAGCGTGCAGGCCCTACGTTATTCGTGAGTGCGGCAATCCACGGTGATGAGCTGAACGGCATTGAAATTATTGCCCGTCTCATTAAATCCCGGGCCATCGACAGGTTAAAGGGCACGCTCATCGCCGTTCCAACCGTTAACGTTTACGGCGTGCTTAACCAGTCACGGTATTTACCGGACCGGCGCGATCTCAACCGCAGCTTTCCGGGCAGTCGAAAAGGCAGCCTGGCCGGGCGTTTGGCGCATTTGTTTTTTAATGAGGTGGTCAGTAAGTGCGATGTCGGCATCGACCTGCATACCGGTGCGATTCACCGCAGTAATTTACCGCAAATCCGCGCAGACCTCGACGACGAGGAAGTCCTCGCAATGGCGCAGGCCTTTGGAGTACCTGTGCTACTGAACGCCGATATCCGTGATGGTTCCTTACGTGCTACAGCCAGTGAAGCCGGCATCAAAATTCTGTTGTACGAAGCCGGGCAGGCCCTACGTTACGACGAGTTTTCCATTCGGGCCGGGGTAAAAGGCATTATCAACACCATGCGTCATCTGGGTATGCTCAATAAAAGCCGCGCCAAAGGCGTGCCGATTAAACCCTATATCGCCCGCTCCAGCGGCTGGGTTCGGGCGCCTGAAAGCGGTTTTATTAACCACCTGGCGCAGCTGGGCGATCATGTAGAAAAAGGCGATAAACTGGCCACGATAGCCGATTCTTACGGCCAGTTTCTGGGCACTCTCACCAGCCCCGCAGAGGGAGTAGTAATTGGAAAACAAAATATCCCGTTAACCCAGGAAGGCGAGGCGATCTATCACATCGCCTATTTTAAAACACCAGATACTGTTGCAGAGCAGGTGGGAATGCTGCAAGACGATCTGGTACCTAATGACACTACGGTGGCCTTGTAAATGAGCAAATCCAGTAAAACCAAACAAATGATTGGCGCCCTTGAATATGGCAGTATGCCAGAACTGGGGATCAGTAACTTAGTCATGCGGGTGGATACCGGCGCCGCAACGTCATCGCTGCACGTAGACAATATCGAAGAATTCGAGCGCGACAACGAACGTTGGATTCGCTTTGATATTCACCCGGATATTCACGACGTTGCCCGCAAGGTACGCTGCGAAAGTAAGGTGCTCAGCCAGAAGAAAATTAAAAGCTCCACCGCAGACCGGCAGCGGCGCTATGTCATAAACACGCGCCTGCAGATGGGTACCCGGTCATGGAAAATTAAACTGACACTGACTGACCGTTCAGAAATGACTTATCTGATGCTGTTGGGCAGGCAGGCTATGGTAGGAAAATTTTATGTGGATCCGGAGTACGAGTTTATCCTGCCGGCACAGTCATAACCCTCCAACAATACGCCAGCCCTTACGGTACCGAACCGATAGCATACTTCTTCAGCCGGTTCTTACTTTTCAAGCGGTATTTCGCTACAACCAACTGTGCAGGATCAGACACCATCACCTATACTCTAACGGTTATCAATAGGGAATTGCGCTGCTCATGTATAAAATGGCGTTATTTATTATCGCTCTGATGGGTGTTTATCCTGCAGTGGTTCGTGCCATGGAAATCGTTCGTATACCAACCTTTACCGTTCAGGACCCAATCATTGAATACCTTAATAACCAGTTAGAGCTGGCTCTTGCTATAACTGAAGAGGACTTTGGCCAGGTCAGGCTCGTGCATTTGAAAATTCCAATGGAAGAAGAACGCCAGTTACGAAATCTCAACCAAAATATCACGGATATTGCCTGGGCCACCTGTTCGCTAGCACGTAATGAAAACTATCAGCCTGTGCTTATCCCGCAAATTGCAGGCCTTTTTGGCATTCGCGTTAGCGTTATTCGTGAAGGTGACCAGCGGTTATTGGAAATCAATGATATCGACACTCTGAAGGAGCTTATTGTAGTGCAGTCTCCAAAATGGCAAGACTATGACATATTGGTAAATAACGGTTTTACTGTTCTGCCCTCAGATCGCTTTTCTGCCTACCGTGCAATTCAAGAAGGCCTGGCTGATTTTTACCCCAGAGGTATAGCAGAAGTTACCGGCGAAATGCAGGCGACAAATACAGAAGGTCTGGCTATAGCACCTCAACACGTCTTACGCTATCCACTACTGTATTTGGTTTATGTAAAAAAAAGCAATATGGCGCTGGCTGAAAGACTCACCCAGGGTTTTCAGCATAATCTGGAAAGCGGTGTATTTCAGACCCTCATGCAATCCCAGCCATGGTTCAAAAGAGCGAAATCCATGCTGCTGGGAAGAACGGTTATTGACCTTGAGAATGAAGATTCCCTGGGCGAGTGCCTGCAAGTTCAGGATCAACATAAATCATTACTGCAGGCGCCCTATACTACTAATGATTAGTCAGTAGCATGAGAACACGTCCACGGATAAGGTTAATCATTGCAACCATGCTCGCCGGCTGGTTATGTCTCACGTCTGCCAACGGTCTGGCACAACCTACCGCTTTTGGTGAAGTAAGCGAAATTAATATTCCCACTTATCAGCCAGGTACGGGTGAATTTTATTTTTACATCAAAACCTTACTGAGTCTGGCCCTGGCACAAACTGATAACCAGTATGGCCCTGTAATACTAGTACCTGACGCCCGGGTGGTTTCTCAGGAACAACAGTTTGAAGAGTTAACCCTCGGGCTGACCGACATCACCTGGTCAATTACCACAATAAAAAGGGAGCAGCAGCACATTGCAGTGCGGGTGCCTTTAACCGCTGGCTTATTTGGTTATCGGGTGATGCTGGTACGAGAAAAAGACGAGCGCTTTGCGATGCCGCTTTCTATTACCGCCCTCAAGGCACTTACTGCAATACAGGGAACCGGCTGGCCGGACAACAGTATACTGACTTATAACGGTTTTCAGTTAATAACAGACAGCTATGATGAAACCTTTAAGAGGCTCAGTGACGGCAGTGCAGATTACTTTCCACGAGCTGCTCATGAGGTTTTTGAAGAACTGGCGATGCGTGCATCCGGGGACCTGGTTATTGCCAGCCACCTCACCCTGCAATACGATAACCCGATGTTTTTCTTTGTCTCTAAGCGCAAACCCGAGCTCGCCCGCCGGTTAGAAAAAGGGTTAGCAATTCTCGCCGCCAATGGCGACTTGTCCCGCCTGCTTACCTCCCAGCATTTCTATATCAGAGCGCGTAACCTGCTCGCAGGCAGAACGCTTATCAGTCTGGAGAACCCACTACTGTCCGATGCCACCAAAGCAGCGACAGCACGCTTCGACAGCCCGCTTGAGCACTTATTTTAAAACAACTATTTGCCTGATGTGGCCGGCGGTTCCAGTTCCAGCTGTGAAGCAATCAGAACCGCCTGGGTGCGGTTGTTGATTCCCAGCTTCTTAAAGATTGCCGTAACGTGAGCTTTTACTGTGGCTTCAGCGATATCGAGGTTATAGCCGATTTGCTTGTTAAGCAGCCCATCACGCATGTAACAAAGCACTTTGTATTGAGAAGGTGTAAGGCTTGACATTTTATCCGCCAGTTCTGAGAACTCTTCGTCGACATCTTCGATTTTTTCGCTGATTGACTCAGGCAGCCAGATGTCGCCGTCGAGGATCACCTCCACCGCTTTGGCAATGTTATCGGCACTGGTGGTTTTAGGAATAAAACCGAGCGCACCCACGCCCACAATTTTAGAGATGATGGTCGCATCTTCAGTGCCAGAAACCACCGCTACAGGTAAGTCGGGATAGAGTTTACGGATATGTAATAAGCCAAACAAATCGTTACTGCCCGGCATATGTAAATCAAGTAATAACAAGTCGACATCCTCTTTTTCGAGAATGTCGGCAGTGGCAGTAAGGTCGCCAGCCTCGAGGATAGTGAGGTCTGGCAACGACAATGACAACGCTCCCTTTAGCGCATCGCGGTATAAAGGGTGATCGTCGGCAATCAGCAGCGTTATCATTGTTACTCCGTTTACTTGTTAAGACGCTCCTCTATGAGTGTATCAACAACCGACGGATCCGCCAACGTTGACGTGTCGCCTAATTGCTCATGCTCATTAGCTGCAATCTTACGCAGGATACGACGCATAATTTTACCTGAACGGGTTTTCGGCAGACCACGCGACCATTGGATCATATCCGGTGTTGCGATTGGGCTCAGTTCGGTACGTACCCAGGCACGGATTTCTTTAGTCAGCTCGTCGTCAGGCTCCACGCCTTCATTCGGTGTGATGTACACGTAGATGCCCTGACCTTTAATATCGTGCGGATAACCCACTACCGCAGCTTCTGCCACTTTAGGGTGAGCAACCAGCGCACTTTCGATTTCTGCAGTACCTAAACGGTGGCCAGATACATTGAGTACATCATCTACGCGGCCAGTGATCCAGTAGTAACCATCTTCATCACGACGGGCACCGTCACCGGTAAAGTAAACGCCTTTATAAGCACTGAAGTAGGTATTAATGAAACGCTCGTGGTCGCCATAGACTGTGCGGGCCTGGCTAGGCCAGCTTTCTTTAATCACCAGGTTACCTTCGCTGGCGCCGTCCAGCTCTTTACCTTCTGCGTCGAACAGCGCTGGTTGAATACCGAACATCGGGCGTGAAGCAGAACCCGGCTTAAGTGGTGTTGCACCAGGCAGCGGCGTGATCATCATACCGCCGGTCTCGGTTTGCCACCAGGTATCCATAATAGGACAACGGCTTTCACCGATAACGCGGTAGTACCATTCCCAGGCTTCCGGGTTGATTGGCTCACCTACCGAACCTAACAGACGCAGAGAAGACAGATCGCAGCCTTCCACCGGCGCATCACCGTGGGCCATCAGCGCACGGATAGCAGTAGGCGCAGTATACAGAGAGTTTACTTTGTACTTTTCAACAACCTGAGCAATACGACGTACATCCGGATAAGTGGGTACACCTTCAAAGAATACCTGCGTAGCACCGTTAATCAGCGGGCCGTAGGTCATGTAGCTGTGACCGGTGATCCAACCCACATCGGCGGTACACCAGTAAATATCATCTTCGCGATAATCGAAGGCATATTTAAAGGTCATTGCCGTATATAGCAGGTAACCGCCGGTAGTGTGAACCACACCTTTAGGGGTACCGGTAGATCCTGAGGTATACAGAATAAACAGCGGATCTTCTGCGTTCATCACTTCTGGCTCGCACTGCGCAGAGCAGTCTTCTACCAGCGAGTCCCACCACACATCAACGCTGTCATCAAAGGCAACATCACCGCCCGTTAACTTATGCACGATAACGTTTGTGATAGAAGGACAGGCATCATTGGCCAGCGCGCGGTCAACGTTTGCTTTAAGCGGTACACTGCGACCGGCACGACGGCCTTCGTCACAGGTAATTACTACCTTGGCACTGCTGTCGTTAATACGGTCGGCAATAGCGTTTGGCGAGAAACCACCAAAAATGACTGAGTGCACAGCACCAATGCGCGCACACGCCAGCATGGCGTACGCTGCCTGCGGCACCATCGGCATGTAAATAGCAACGCGGTCGCCTTTTTCGACGCCCAGCTTTTTCAGGCCGTTGGCCAGCTTACAGACTTCATAATGAAGCTGTTGGAAACTAATTTCATCACTGTCTTCAGGCGAGTCGCCTTCCCAGAAAATGGCAGTTTTCTTTGCGTTTTCAGCCAGGTGACGATCAATACAGTTATAACTGGCATTGATCTCACCATCTTCGAACCATTTAATTGAGACGTCATCGGCGCCGAAGTGAGTATTTTTTACTTTTGTAGGCTTGGTATACCAATCCAGCGTGCTGGCATGTTCGCCCCAGAACCCTTCAGGATCTTCAACCGACTTCTTGTACATCTCGAAGTATTGCTCTTCAGTCAGGTGTGTAGATGCTTTGATGTCCTCTGGAACCGGGTATATCTTGCTGGCAGTCATTTGATGTGCCTCCAATTTTTTAATAAAAAGCAGTGATATTGTTGATAGATCAATGTAGCCGTTCCTGACCAAAGAAAAATGCGACTTTGGTCTTATCGAATGCGAAAATTCTATTTACTTACCATGTGTTACGACTTTCGTCTTATAGACCATCCGCTTATTTGCAATTGGTCTAAACTCATCCAAATTATTATTCGTTAACTGTATTTTTACACTTTTTTTACCAATCATCCAATTCCTGGACAAATGGGACGAGAAACATGAAAACCACTATGAAAACAATTACCCGCGCAGTAACACTGGCAGTAGCTGGCTTTGGTATGGCATCCGCCAACGCCGCTACCATCGGCTCAACAGACGTTAAATACACCGGTTACATCAAAGTAGATGGCATCTACAGTGATTACTCCAACGGTGAAGGTCATCCTCTGAACCGGGATTTTTATGTACCTTCCACTATTGCTGTTGGCGCCTCTGATGATGATATTGGCGGCCGCTTTGACGGCCAAGCAAGGCAGTCTCGCTTTCGTCTGACCACCAATACACCGGTAGATGGCGGTGACAGCATCACAGGTGTGCTGGAACTTGATTTCATGATAACCAAAGGCGACTACGACAACGAGCGGATTTCTAACTCTTATCTGCCTCGTATGCGTCACGCTTTCTTAAAATACAAAAACTGGTTAGTGGGCCAAACCTGGACCACCTTTATGGACGTGGGTGCGTTACCGGAGTCTCTGGACTTTATCGGTACCACCGATGGGATTACCTTCGGTCGTCAGGTAATGGTGCGTTATTCACAAAACGGTTTTGATTTTGCTCTGGAAAACCCGGAAACCACCGTAGTAGGTGTGGGTGCGACAGACGACAACTCAGTACCAGACGTGATTGGTGCCTACACGCATAAAGCTGACTGGGGTCACGTGAAAGTAGCCGGTATCTTACGCCAGTTATCTTATGAGGTTGGCGGTATTGATGCCTCGGATACCGGTATGGGTGTATCTATTACCTCAAAGGTAAAGTTAAGTGATACCGACGACCTGCGTTTCACTTTCTTCACAGGTAGTGGCCTTGGCCGTTATGCTGCACTGAATGCCGCGCAGGGTGCCGTGTACAACGAAGAAACCGGCAGCCTGGACGCCATTGATTCAACTGGTTACGGTGTGGCTTATCGCCACATGTGGACCGACAAAGCCCGCACCAGCATCATGTTTTCGGCCTTCGATGCCGACGCTGAGCAAGTCACTGAAGTCACCATGGTTGATTACACCGACAAAACCTACAGTGCCCGCGTAAACTACATTTATTCGATGACTAAAACCGTTACGGTGGGTGCTGAATATGCTTACGCTAAGCGTGAAACCGATGCAGGTCTTGAAGGTGATATGAGCCGCGTGCAATTTTCTGCGAAGTACGCTTTTTAAGACTACACTTTAAAAGGCAGCGTGTGCGCGCTGCCCGTTGTGTTCGGTTGTTCCCAAGTTGGCCACATTGATTGTGGCCTTTTTTATGGCAGCTTAAATCCCGACAACAATAAAAAGCCGAAAGGCATCGCAAAAAAGACTCCCAGAATATACACCAGACCCAATACTTTTTGTTTGGCGACCCTGTCAGCCAGCACTCCAGACAACAGCGGCGGGATTTCCCGTAACCACGGTAGGCCAAAAATCAACAGCACTGCCAGCAGGTTATAAACAAAATGCACCAGCGCGATTTGCAGAGCAGGTTCTGCCATAAGGCCCCCTACCCCGAGCGCGGCAATAATCGCGGTAATGCAGGTACCGATATTCGCGCCCAGCGTAAAAGGATATATATCTCTGGCGGTAAGTACGCCACTGCCGACTAACGGCACCATAAGCGACGTAGTGGTTGACGAAGACTGCACCAGTACGGTTACCGCCGTGCCAGACGCAATACCAGAAACCGGCCCTCGGCCGATACTGCTGTACAGCAAAGCCTTGGCCTTGCCGACCATCAGCGCTTTCATTATTTTGCCGAGATAAGTAATGGAGAGGATAATCAGAATTATGCCTGCTGCTATCATCAGCGCCCCAGCAAAGCCTGAAGATAAGCCCGATAGCATCGACTCCAGTTGCTTGCTTACCGGCGAGGTGACCGCTTTAATAGGATTAAACCCACCAACCTCCAGCACCTCGTCGCTGTGCATCCAACTCACTAATACGCCACTGATATTCTCAAGCAGGTTGAACATGATTTCCAATGGCAGGAAGAGCAGTACCGCCATTAGATTAAAAATGTCATGAATCGTCGCGGCCTGAAAAGCTTTGCGGTATTCATCAGCATTTTTTATATGCCCCATACTCACAATGGTATTGGTAATACTGGTGCCAACATTGGCCCCCATCATCATCGGCACCGCCAGGGTTATGGGAAGGCCACCGGCCACCATCGCCACAATAATCGAGGTGACTGTGCTGGATGACTGAATTAAAGCGGTGGCGAGAATACCGATGATAAGTCCAGTAACCGGGTTTTCAGCAAACTCAAAGAGTGACTCTGCATGGCCGGCGGTCATCGCCTGAAAACCATTGCCAATTACCGATACGGCAACCAGCATGAGGTATATAAGCCCTAGTAAGACCACCCACTGATGGCGGTTTGGTTGAGGTGCAGCGCCCGCCTGGCTGCCTAATGGAAGTGATGATGTGGACATAAACCGAAGGTGGAAAGTAAACCAACCTTCAGTCTATGGACGTTACATGACAAATCGATGAAGGGGTAAACGCCCTAGAACGGTATAGGGTAGCGCTTGATTACCTGGTTGATTTGTCTCTTGATGTCTTCTGACAGGTCTATTTCAAAGGCTTCAATATTCTCTTTCAACTGTGCCACACTGGTTGCGCCAATAATGGTAGATGTCACGCCGGGGACCTGTTTACACCACGCCAGCGCCAGTTGTGCGGGGGTAATTTTAGCGCGCTCTGCTATTTCCATATAGCGCGCCGTTGCCTCGTGTGCTTCGGTGGTATTTCTGAATAACCCCTGACGCTGCACAAAGGTCCAGCGACTGCCTTTAGGTCGTTCATCATTCTGGTATTTACCGGTCAGCAATCCGGTTGCCAGTGGCGACCAGGGCAGATAAGCAATGTTTTCAAACACACAGGTCTCAATCAGATAAGGCCAGTCTTTTAGATGTAACAGACTGAACTCATTCTGGATGGAAACTGGCTTAGGCACACCCATCTCCTGACACAGATTTAAAAATGTATGGATCCCCCAGGGCGTATCATCAGAAAGCCCCCAGTGGCGGATTTTGCCGGCATCAATAGCTTCACCAATACCTTTGACAATATCGCGCATGCCTTCGCGCTCGTGCTCCACATCGGTATCCTGTGGGTTAGTACGCCACGGCCAGTGTTTGGCAAAATGTGGCGAGGTACGGTTTGGCCAGTGCAACTGATACACATCAACGTAGTCGGTTTGCAGCCGCCGCAGAGAGTCATCCAGTGCCATAGCAATGGTGTTACTGCTAATAGGACTGGCGTCACGAATATAAGCCAGACCACTGCCGGCAATCTTGGTCATTAACACCAGCTTTTCACGCTTATCCTGGTTAGCTGCCAGCCAGTTTCCTATGAAGCGCTCAGTATCAGCGTAGGTCGCTTCGTTCGGCGGAATAGGGTACATTTCGGCGGTATCGATAAGGTTAATACCGTAATCGACCGCGTAATCCAGCTGGTCGTTCGCATCCTGCTGGGTATTCTGGATACCGAAAGTCATGGTACCCAGGCAAATTTCCGATACCTGTAAATCACTGCTACCTAGTTGATTAAATTGCATCTCTGCCCTCTTAAAAATGTTATGGCGCAATCTCCGCGGGCTTTGAGTCAGTCGCTTCTAACTTAGCCAGTCGCCGCTCAATTTGCCGGCGGCTTTCAACCATTTCATTGGCCAGTGCAGCCAGCGAGCGAAACTCCGAAAATCCCAGTTGCTTTGGGTCTATACGTTGATATTGCCGTTTACAGCGGTAAAAAAACAGTACGAAGTTAGCAAAAGACCGGTGAAAGGTGGCAAAACTTTTGACCAGTAACAAGATTAGTGCGACTGACGTCAGTACAGCAATAACCGTACTGAACACTGTAGCCTGTTCTTTGTGTGATACCAGCACTGGCTGTAAGGCGTTATCCAGCGCTTTAAGATCCTCTTCAACCCGATGGGCTTGTTGGCGAAACTGACCGCGCAGGCCCTGCTGTTCGGTAAGGCCGATTTGCTGCTTCACCTTAGCCAGGCGATTCACCTGCTGGCGAAAATCAATCAGCAGACGTTCTACTTCCACAGGTAACGATTGACTGCTAAGTATGACTGACAGCGTTTGTCTGAGCGCTTCCAGCGTTTCCTCATCGGCGATAAGCTGATAGTCGGCGGCCAGATAAGTGGTTCGGCCCAGCAAATTTACCAGGGCTGGCGTGAGTCCTTCAGCCCGGGCATTTAACGCCGAGGAAAGCTGGCGCAGTTCACCGTTGATGCCGGTATCTGCGGTAAGGCCGTATACTTCCATCAACTGAGTCAATTTATAAAAATGACGCGCGTAAAGTTCGCTATTTACGGCGATATCACTGACCAGGCTAGCGGGTAATTTGTATTGGCCAATGACTTGATCGAGGCTGTTAACCGTGGCGATAAAACGTTGGTATTGCTCACGAAACCGCTCGATGTAGCGACGGTCATGGCGCAGTAAAAAATCTTTTTCGTGACGCCTTAACTGCAGTAAGTCAGTTTGCATTTGCTGTAACGCTACATTCTGTTCGTTCAGCGCACTTAACTTCTGACCAAAATAGTGCTGGTTAATGGTCATTAACACCATGCCCAGCACACATAAAGTTGTCATAAGGAGTAACCGGGACTTAATTGAATCCCATTTCATCGCTTTACCTCGCTGGCAAATAAAGCCCGACGCTACGATAACTTTGTGACGTTTACATGAAGAATTACTTGGAGAATTGCGCCTATCGTAAAATCACCTTAGCTAACGTATGACAACTGAAAAGGATAGCTATGAAAACGCTCCAGAACGCAGTGAGTTTCAGGCTATTTGAATATGACTTTAATACTGAGCTATCCCCACGAATAGTAAAATAAAGTCAAAGAGTTAGGGAACATTCATGGCATTTGGTGATCAGATCTTTCGCCAAAAAAAACCAACACAGAAAACACCATGAATGCACGCTCTATATTGAACAATCTTGTCTCTTTTGTCAGCCATAAAATGCATAAAACCCGCAAACAGGCCGTTGTCGCCTGTGTGCGAAGCTTGATTGAGAGCGGTTCGGCCACTGTGACCAGTATGGGGCGCGGTATCCGTTCCAATGCCTATGAGAAACACCGTATTAAGCGGGCTGACCGGCTGTTATCTAATGGTCACCTCCAGCGTGAAGTACCGTTTATCTATGCAATGATTTGCCGGTTATTTTGTACCTGTAAACATCCTGTCATTGCCGTTGACTGGTCAG
>NZ_PVNP01000048.1 GCF_002993365.1 Marisediminitalea alba | reverse complement strand
CTCTGTTATCAACTGTGAGACGCTATCAGTGCCTTTCAGCAGCTTCTCAACATAACGGGTTTGACTATCTGTTAAGTGTTCTAACTCGGCTATAAGCTTTGTAAATTGTGCTGGGATCATGATCAACCCTCAATAACTGTATTCATATACAGTATAGCAACAATTTAGCAGAACATAGCCTTCTCAGCTTAATTGGCAGCGCAGATTTTTCAGTACCGGCAAATGGCTAATGTAAAAATCAGTTGTTGTTTTTCTGGTGGTTGTTTAAGGTAAAAGCATATCAGGGAAGGGCAATTATTATATGCAAACATCTTGGTGCAGGGCAGCAAAGCTGCGAACGTTCAGTGTTAGGGCTAACAAGGCGCAGCACCGGACAATAACGCGCAGTTCCCCTTTTTTGCAAAGAGCGCAAAAAAGTGGCCCTTCGCTATTGCCCGTGTGCTAGGTGTTATGCGCCGTTGTCATTTCTCATGTGTTTAGTACGCCGGTAGCGGGTTAGGGCAAGGCAGTTTCAATAGGTTGTATCAGCGCCTGCCGTTCTCAGTTTTCAAAACTGCTTTATTAACGCTTGTTCGTTTTAGCCCGTAACACCAGCAATCAGCAGCGCAATTTTCTTAGCCAGTTCACATCTCAAACAGTGGTTTTATCATCTGGCTTTTCGTTCTGGGTTGTTTTAAGGTAATTGTTATTATTTAAATCAACAGTTTGTTGTAGCGGGCGGTGGCGGCAAAGCCGCGAAGGGCAGGTGTCTCGCACGCATAACAAACAAATGTTGGGGACACAAACACGCGGGCTCTGCTTCGCAGTATAGCCCACGCGTTTGTGCCGCCAAATTAGGGCGTTATGCGCCGTTATTTATTTCTCATGTGTTTGGTGTGGTGGTAGCAGGTTAGGGCAAGGCAGTTTCAATAGGTTGTATCGTTGTCTTCCGCTTTCAGTATTCTAAATTGCTTTATCAACCCTTGTTGGTTTTAGCCTGGTAACACCAGTATTCGGCACAATCAGTTTTGCCAGCCTATTCACTTCTCAAGCAGGCACTTTCTCATCTGGCATTTTGAACAGGGTTGTTTTAAGGTAATTGTTAGTATTTAAATCAACAGTTTGTTGTGGCGGGCGGTGGCGGCAAAGCCGCGTAGGGCAGGTGTATCGCACGCATAACAAACAAATGTTGGGGACACAAACACGCGGGCTCTGCTTCGCAGTATAGCCCACGCGTTTGTGCCGCCAAATTAGGGCGTTATGCGCCGTTGTCATTTCTCATATGTTTAGCGCGGCGGTAGCGGGTTAGGGCAAGGCAGTTTCAATAAGTTGTATCGGTGCCTGCCGCTTTCAGTTTTCAAAGCTGCTTTATTAACGTTTGTTGGATTTAGCCTGGTAACACCAGCATTCGGCACAACCAGTTTTGCCAGCCAGTTCACTTCTCAAGCAGGCGTTTTATCATCTGGCTTTTCGCGCAAGGTTGTTTTAAGGTAATTGTTATTATTTAAATCAACAGTTTGTTGTAGCGGGCGGTGGCGGCAAAGCCGCGAAGGGCAAGTGTCTCGCACGCATAACAAACAAATGTTGGGGACACAAACACGCGGGCTCTGCTTCGCAGTATAGCCCACGCGTTTGTGCCGCCAAATTAGAGCGTTATATGCCAGTAAATATATTTGAGATCCTATGAAAGAGAAAGATCACTTTAAGAAGCTAAGGAGCATAATTTATTCGCTTCTGCCTGCTTTGATTCTACTTTCTTTCTTTTTGGAGAAAGAATTTATCAAGAGTCTATTTTTCTTAGTCTTTGGAATATGGGCATGTTCTTTTGGCTTCTCCTTTTTTAATCAAGCTAAGACTAAAAAACAATCACCGAAAGATTCAGCACTATACTTAGTTCTGAGCTATCCCCACGAATAGTAAAATAAAGTCAAAGAGTTAGGGAACATTCATGGCATTTGGTGATCAGATCTTTCGCCAAAAAAAACCAACACAGAAAACACCATGAATGCACGCTCTATATTGAACAATCTTGTCTCTTTTGTCAGCCATAAAATGCATAAAACCCGCAAACAGGCCGTTGTCGCCTGTGTGCGAAGCTTGATTGAGAGCGGTTCGGCCACTGTGACCAGTATGGGGCGCGGTATCCGTTCCAATGCCTATGAGAAACACCGTATTAAGCGGGCTGACCGGCTGTTATCTAATGGTCACCTCCAGCGTGAAGTACCGTTTATCTATGCAATGATTTGCCGGTTATTTTGTACCTGTAAACATCCTGTCATTGCCGTTGACTGGTCAG
>NZ_PVNP01000047.1 GCF_002993365.1 Marisediminitalea alba | reverse complement strand
ATGCCCTCCAGGGTATTTCGGTGCTCATATTTGTTATAGACTCTGCCACTCTCCTTTAGCAGTACTTTTAGGATTTCCCACGCATCATCTGTTAACATCGTTCTTGGCATAGCAACATTACGGTTAATTATTTTTGGCGAAACAATTATACCTCGTTGCTATGCCGGCTGCTTTTCATACAAAGATCAACAACCTCTAGGGGGATGAAAATTGAATGGCACTGCCCTGAGGTGATGGTGGGCCTCTCGGTGTCGGCGCTTGAATTGATCCTGGGAAACCTTTTATCAAATGCGGTGAAGTACGGCGAGGCGAAGAGCACTATTGACCTATCAGCTAAGACAACATGCCAGGATCAGTGCATTGTTACTGTGTTCAGCCAGGGCGTGCCTATTCCGGCATCGGCAGACGTGTTTGAACGATTTTACCGTTTACCTGAACACCGTACCGGAGTGGCTGGCAGCGGGCTGGGTTTAGCGCTGGTTAAACAAACGCTGGAAAATTATCAGGGGTCTGTGTGTTTTGCCGCTAGGGAGAATGGCAATGCGTTTACCGTGACACTGCCGGTGGTTAGTCCTCAGCAAACCTTAATTACCGAGCCTGGGCAGTCTGCAAAAGCCTACGACAGTGCGCTGGCACTGATGTCGGCCGACAAAGTGTTGCAGCTTGATAAAAACGAACAACAAGCCGCCAATGAACTGGTGATTGTCGAGGACGATCCGGACATGAGTTGGATCCTGGCGAATAAGCTTAGTGGTCACTTTTCGGTAAACACCGTTGATAGCGGTCAGGCGGCGATCGAACGGATAACCGAACATATCCCCGACATTGTTATCCTCGATTTTATGCTGCCGGATATTACCGGTTATCAGGTGCTCCAGGCTGTTCGTGGGAATGAACTTACCTGCCACATTCCGGTATTAATGCTAACGGCCAAACACGACCGCGATACCCGTTTACGTAGCAAGGAGGCGCTGGTCGATGCGTTTCTGACCAAGCCCTTTGACGACGAGGAGCTGGTATTAACCCTGTTTAACCTTCTGCAAATTCGCCAGCTTATCGGGCAAAAGGCGAATACGGCATTAACCGGTCAGCAACAAGAGCCGGTGTTTGATTCCCCTTCAGATCAACAGTTTTACAATAAACTTAATGCGGTACTTAATGAGTGTGCGGTTGACGCTGACTTTGGGCTGTCTCAGTTAGCCGATCAGTTATTTATCAGTGAGCGGCAGCTACAGCGCAAATGCAAATCGGTTTTTAACCTGACCCCCAACGCCTATATTCGCAATTACCGGCTGCAAAAGGCGCGTCAGTTACTGGAACAGGGCGAAAGGGTTTCCCTGGTTGTGGAACAATGCGGATTTTCATCCCATTCCTATTTTTCGCAGTGCTTTAAAGCGCTGTTTAATGTTACCCCCTCTGAGTTTATCGACCGACACCCGCGGCATTAGGTGTTATGGCTAAGTTGTCGCATTTCTGGCATTAAATGGCGGATCTTTGATAGCTCAGGCAACCTGTCTGGTTATAGGCTAACCATAGCGTATTTTATTGGTCAGTCTTTTGAGGTTTGTGATGGACGTTGTTGTGGTCGTCGTGTTCTTCATTCTCGCCCTTTTTGCCCTGGTTAAACGCTGGTCCGTGCCACCCCAGGAATTAGTTGATGACTACTATAAGGTAGCCAATGTGAAGGTCTGGCGACAGGAGCAGACTATCCAGTTTGGTGCACAAAAGATGCCAGTTGGTGACATTTCCCGATTGGCTATTGAAGGCCGCGGTAAGCCAAATAAATTCCCCACCCTGGTGCTGTATTTCGTGGATCCGAACGTAAAAGAGTGGGAAATCGCCCGCTTTCCGCCCACCCGGATAGATGAGGCAAATAGTGTACAAAGTCTGATTCGAGAGGCCGTTGAGAAGGCCGGTGGGCGCTCGTTAGTTTGCCTGGACTGCTTTAGTGATTAATTTGAGGACTGACCATAGATCTGTTCTGCACGGTTAAACAACACCCAGGACGTTAAAATGTATTTATGATCACTAACCGGTACCTGACCACGATGGGTGTGAGTAAAATAAGCTGGCGCTATTACCATACGGCCAGCCCTGGGTTGAATAGATTTATTTTGATAGTAAAAATCAGTACTGCCGCCTTCCTCAACGTCATTGAGGTAGAACATAAACAATAAAATACGATGCAGGGGCTCACAATGAGGGCCCTGAGGATATACTTCAGAGTGCCAGTAGGGATAACCCCCGTTGCCTTGCTCATACCGCTGGGCATTTATATCGCCGGTACGAAACAGATGGCGCATTAATCCCGGCAGCGCTGGGATACCAATGTCAGCAAAGTTATCGGCGGTAAGCTTAACCGGTTGACCGGTTTGCGGATCGGGCAGGGTAAGCCCCAGCGGACCAACAATCGCGAAATAGTATTTTTTCAGGTAATCGTGGATGGCATTGCCAACGGCTTGCATCACCTGAGCTCTCATCGGGGCAAACTCACTGGCCTGACTAAACGAGACATCCAGTGAACGCTTTTTATCGGTATCCACCCCTCCGCCAGTACGACCAGTTTGTAACTGCTTACTCTTATTGAAGGCATCTATTATCTGCTGGCATAGCGCCGGCGCTAACGCATCGTCGAGCACTTCAATAAAATCCGTCATGATTACTTTTCCTGATATAAGTGGCTGGCTAATTTGTCGCGTATGTCAGCAGGGATGGGTGACGCTTTGCCTGCCGCGTAATCAAAATGTACCATTGTGGTGGAGCCGGATGCACAGCACTGTTGATTTTGCCATGCCTCCTGGTAGGTTTCGAATGAACTATTACCAATGCGCTTTACCCAGGTTTTTATTGTTACCGGTTTGCCATAATAAAGTTGGGCGCGAAAATCGACCTGGTAACTGGCTAAAATCAAAGGCCAGCCGTCCACTTCCAGGGTTGGCATAAACATTTTAAATAACGGCGCACGGGCTTCTTCAAACCAGACCACCATAACCGTATTACCTACATGGCCTGCGCCATCGGTTTCGCTAAAGCGAACCGTTAAATCCGTTTCAAACATGCGTCACCTATTTCAGCATGGGTTTTAAGAATCGCCCGGTATGGGAAACATCGCTGTTGGCAATCTCTTCCGGCGTACCCTCAGCAATAATTTGTCCGCCTCCGGAGCCACCCTCCGGGCCAAGGTCAACAATATAGTCAGCGGTTTTAATCACATCAAGATTATGCTCAATCACCACCACGGTGTTACCGTGATCCCGCAGACGATGAAGTACTGCCAGTAACTGTTTGATGTCGTGGAAGTGCAGGCCGGTTGTCGGCTCATCCAGAATATACAGGGTTTGGCCAGTATCCCGTTTCGACAGTTCTTTGGCCAGTTTTACCCGCTGTGCCTCACCACCGGATAGCGTGGTAGCCGATTGGCCCAGACGCACATAGGATAACCCTACGTCCATTAGGGTTTGCAGTTTACGGGCGATGGCCGGAATAGCGTCGAAGAAATGCCGGGCATCCTCAATGGTCATTTCCAGCACTTCGTGGATATTTTTGTCTTTAAACTTAATTTCCAGGGTTTCGCGGTTATAGCGCTTGCCTTTACACACATCACAGGGCACGTATACGTCTGGCAGAAAGTGCATTTCTACCTTGATTACTCCGTCGCCCTGACAGGCTTCGCAACGTCCGCCTTTTACGTTAAAGCTAAAGCGGCCCGGCTTGTAACCCCGTGAGCGCGCTTCCTGGGTACCCGAGAAAATTTCCCGGATAGGTGTAAAAATACCGGCATAAGTGGCCGGATTAGAACGCGGCGTGCGGCCAATAGGGGACTGGTCGATATCAACCACTTTATCGAGCAGATCCAGACCTTTCATCGACTTATACGGCGCGGGTTCACTGGTTGTGGCTTTATTTAACTCACGTTGGGCAATCTTATAGAAAGTATCATTCACCAGAGTCGACTTGCCCGAACCGGATACCCCGGTTATGCAGGTCATAACGCCTGTTGGTACCCGCAGCGTGACGTCTTTAAGATTGTTGCCGGTAGCGCCAGCTAATTCCAGCCACTGCCCGTCCTTAGCTGGATTGCGCACGGCCGGAATCTCAATTTTCTCTTTGCCGGATAAATATTTACCGGTAAGCGACTGTTCGTTACTGACGATATCCTCAAGGCTGCCCTGGGCAATGATTTCACCACCATGGACGCCGGCGCCAGGGCCAATATCAATGATAAAGTCGGCATCACGAATGGCGTCCTCGTCGTGTTCAACTACCAGTACGGTATTGCCCAAATCGCGCAGGTGCGTAAGGGTTTTCAGCAGTCGCTCATTGTCGCGCTGATGCAGGCCAATTGACGGCTCATCTAACACGTACATCACGCCAACCAGGCCCGCCCCAATCTGGCTGGCCAAACGAATACGCTGCGCCTCGCCACCCGATAAGGTTTCTGCGCTGCGTGACAGACTCAGATAATTAAGTCCGACATTGACCAGAAAACGCAAACGGTCGAGAATTTCTTTCAGTATTTTATCGGCGATTTGTGCCCGCTGGCCGGAGAGTTCCAGGTTTTCGAAAAAATCAAACGCACCGGCAATCGACATATCGGCCACGGTCGGCAGGTTAGTCTGGCCGATAAATACATGACGGGCTTCGGTGCGTAAACGCGTTCCACCGCAGCTGTTACAGGGCTGTTGACTCAAAAATTTAGACAGCTCTTCGCGCACCGTATTTGACTCAGTTTCGCGATAACGGCGTTCCATGTTAGGGATAATCCCTTCAAAGGGGTGCTTACGCTCCATAATATCGCCGCGGTCGTTGATGTAGCGGAAATTTATCGACTTGCCTTTTGAGCCGTACAGCACAATGTCACGGAACTCTTTGCTCAGCTCGCCAAATGGCGCAGTGAGGCTGAATTCATAATGATCGGCAACGGCCTGGAGCATCTGAAAATAGTAATAGCTGCGTTTGTCCCATCCGCGAATGGCTCCCCCCGCCAGACTTAACTCATCATTAACCACCACTTTGAACGGGTCGAAGAATTGTTTAGTCCCTAAACCGTCGCAGGTACCACAGGCGCCCGCCGGGTTGTTGAACGAGAACATGCGAGGTTCCAGTTCACTGATACTGTAGCCACAGTGAGGGCAGGCGAAATTGGCCGAGAACACAATTTCCGGTTCGCTGGCGTCATCCATATAAGCCACTTTGGCGTTGCCGTTGGCCAGTTGTAAGGCGGTTTCAAACGACTCAGCCAGACGTAACTGCAAATCATCGCGCACTTTAAAACGGTCGATGACCACTTCGATGGTGTGTTTTTTATGTAAATCGAGCTCCGGCGGATCCGACAGATCACACACTTCACCATCAATCCGGGCGCGAATGTAACCCTGGGCAGCCAGTGACTGCAGAGTTTTTACGTGTTCGCCTTTACGATCCTGAACGATGGGCGCCAGCAGCATAAGCTTAGTGCCTTCCGGCATCGCCAATACCTTATCCACCATCTGGGAGATGGTCTGGGCATCCAGTGGCACATCGTGATCCGGGCAACGTGGGGTGCCCACCCGGGCAAACATTAAACGTAGGTAATCGTATATTTCGGTAATGGTCCCCACAGTTGAACGGGGGTTATGCGAGGTGGATTTCTGTTCGATCGAAATCGCCGGAGACAGGCCTTCAATATGATCCACATCGGGCTTTTCCATCATCGATAAAAACTGGCGGGCGTAGGCAGATAAGGATTCCACGTAACGACGCTGACCTTCAGCGTAGAGCGTGTCGAATGCCAGGGAAGACTTACCCGAACCCGATAAACCGGTGATAACTACCAGTTTGTCGCGGGGAATGGTGATATCGATGTTTTTGAGATTGTGCGTACGTGCACCGCGAACTTCTATTTTATCCATTCGAACCAGTTCAGAATACAA
Organism: Marisediminitalea alba; assembly: GCF_002993365.1. GTDB lineage: Bacteria > Pseudomonadota > Gammaproteobacteria > Enterobacterales > Alteromonadaceae > Alteromonas > Alteromonas alba. Next base: position 102,635 of record NZ_PVNP01000047.1, on the reverse strand, counting down.
AAGAAACAGTATGCCATATACCCATGTCGCGGGTATAGGCTGTGGTGGTATGAATATGGTGCATCGGATGTTTAAGATCAGTTGCAAGCATACCATTCACCGTATTGGCTCAATTTCGTACAAAGACCAACAGGCTCTAGGGACAGGCATTTAAATTATGCTACAATTCGCGCCTTTTTTAACCCCCAGAACAGAGAAGAAAGTACCTTGAACGCCATTGAAGTCCGTGCCGCATTAACGCTTGCCGTTGTTTACGTACTGAGAATGCTAGGGTTATTTATGGTCATGCCGGTTTTGGCGGTGGCTGCAACTGAGTTTAAAGACTACTCGGTGATGCTGGTGGGCGTGGCTATTGGCGGGTATGGATTAACGCAGGCTGCGCTGCAAATTCCCATGGGCATGTTGTCGGATAAATGGGGGCGCAAACCGGTTATTTTGCTCGGGCTTTCGGTGTTCGCTCTGGGCAGTATTATCGCCGCCATGGCCGATTCAATGATGTGGCTTATTGTCGGGCGTATTCTGCAGGGCGCGGGCGCTATTGCCGGTGCTATTATGGCATTGGCTACCGACGTAACCCGCGAGCAGCAGCGGGCCAAAGTGATGGCCATTATTGGCATTGCTATTGGTTTTTCATTTTACATCGCGGTAGTGATCGGGCCGTTAATTGCCGAAGGCTGGGGTTTGGCCGGGGTATTCTGGGTCACCGGTATTCTGGCCTTGTGTTGTTTACCTTTGGTGAAGTGGGCGGTGCCTGACAGCCCCAAACAGCTTAATGCCGACACCCTGCCGCGCATGGATCAGGTATGGCAACTGTTTACTTCTCGTGATTTATGGCGTCTGAATGTGAGCGTTATGCTGCTGCACATGATGATCACACTGTTATTTGTGCAGATACCCGCCACCATGGTGAAGCTGGGTATGCCGCTGGATAATCACTGGACAATCTACCTACCGGTGTTACTGGTTTCGGTAATGTTGCTGGCTATGATGATGCGCAGCAGTCGCGGCCGTACGCCGCGTCCGATGTTACTGGCGGCGGTAATTATGCTTGGCAGTGCCTTTGTATTGTTGCCTTCGGCGGGGCAGAGTTGGTGGTTACTGGGCGCTGGCCTACTGATATTTTTTACCGGTTTTAACTATCTGGAAGCGAATTTTCCGGCGCTGCTGTCGACCATTGCACCGGCTGGTCAGAAGGGCACGGCCATGGGCATTTACGCCAGCTTTCAGTTTTTTGGTGCATTCCTGGGCGGCATTCTTTCCGGTGCCGTTACAGCGCAGGCTGGCCCCACTTCAGCCTATTACACCGGTGCCGTTATCGCCTTAGTTTGGTGTGTGATAGTGGCGGGTATTCGCGCCGGCGAAAAGCTCAAGCGCGTGGCCCTTACCGTGCCTAACAATACACAGCCTGAGGCTAGTCAGTTAGCCGAACTAAACGGCATAAAGGGCGTAGTGGAGTATGTTTTTGATGCCAGCCAGAATCAGTTATATCTGAAGGTTAACACTGAGTTTGACGAGCTCAACGCCCGGGCTGTCATCAGGCAGTGGGGTTAAACCACTGCCACGAAGATGGCCAGCTTGCTGCGACTATTTTGCGGCAGCCGGACGGACATGAAATATCCCCACCTCGGCATTGGTTACTTCTACCTCAGTACCGGCAGCGATTGGCTCATCACATTGGACTGACCAACTTATACCCGAGTATTTATGCGAACCAGGCGCTTCGGGTGCAATAGCCTCAGACAGGCGAAACCGTAAGCCGTTGAAATCACCTTTTACCGTTTTCTTTTCTACCTGTTGCTGCATTTGCTTAAGCGGCTTATACAGTACCAGTGCAATAATAGCAGTTAGTACAGCGCAACAGAAAAAGGCGTTGATGTAGGTGGCTTCAAGCACGCCGGTATAAAAAATGCCGGCGGTGATAAGCGCTGCCAAACCCACAAAAAACAGCACAAAGGTGGCAAAACCCAGTATCGCCACCTCAATGATTAACAATACTAAACCGGTAACTACCAGCACTGTGGTGACATTTGCGTATATCCAGTCCATAGGCGTTAGTCTTTGTTGTTCATTTTATTAATGATAGCCATGGCCTGCGTTACCAGGCTGGCCGCTTCAGTATTGCCGTCGGGTAGCAATACAATCGACGACTCTTTGGCAATCGCCTGTTTGGCTTCGATGGCTTTGGTAGCCAGGTCGAGCTGAATGGCTTTTTGACCTTCTTCGGTATCGGCCGCTTCACCCACCTTACGTAAAGCCTCAGCCTGGGCTTCGGCAACCGCCAGAATCGCCTTGGCTTCACCTTCGGCTTTGAGTACCTGTTCGGCTTTATCGGCCTCTGCAGCCAGTACCACTGATTGTTTAGCACCCTCAGCACGGTTAATTGCGGCCTGACGATCACCTTCTGACTCGAGGATTTGCGCGCGCTTGACTCGCTCGGCTTTCATCTGCGCTTCCATGGCTTCCATTACCGAGTTAGGCGGCACGATGTCTTTAATTTCGTAACGCAGTACCTGAATGCCCCAGGGGCCACTGGCATCGTTAATAGAAGTTACGATATTGGTATTGAGCTGGTCGCGCTCTTCAAAGGTTTTATCGAGTTCCATTTTGCCCAGCTCTGAACGCATGGTGGTTTGCGCCAGTTGGGTAACAGCAAACACGTAATCGTCGACGCCGTAGGTGGCTTTGTATGGATCAAGCACCCGGAAATACAGCACACCGTCGACATGCAGTGAAATATTGTCTTTGGTGATAGCGCTTTGTTCCGGTACGTCAACCGCCTGTTCTTTCAGTGAGCGGTCGGCGGCAATACGGTCGATAAAGGGCACAATAAAGTTCAGGCCAGCCTCTTTGGTTGACTGGTATTTACCAAAACGTTCAACTAAATAGGCCCGGTTTTGCGGCACAAACTTGATGGATGATTTAAGTAAAATCACCACAAATATCAGGATAAACAGTTGCGGAGTGAGAATATAGTCCAGTAATACTTCCATGATTTACAGCCTCTAACTATTTTGACTTATGGAGCTTAACCCAATCAGCGCATGGGGGATACTGGCTATTTGTATCAAGGCGTAACAACCGTGCTTTGGATCAGGCGTCTTTTACCTGCAGCAGGTCCCATTTGTTGCCGTACAAATCCTCAAAAATGGCTACGGTGCCGTAGTCTTCATCGCGTGGCGCTTCTATGAATTCCACGCCCTGGCTTTGCATATGTTGGTAGTCGCGCCAGAAGTCGTTGGTTTGCAAAACGAAGAGCACCTGATCGCCGGCCTGATTACCCACCGCAATCTTATCCATTTTCGAACGAGCCAGGTTGAGCATAATGCCGGTGGAGGATAATCCGGGAGGATGAAGCAATACCCAGCGTAAGCCGTTTTTATGTTTTTCGTTGGCGATGAGCGTAAAATGGAGCACCTCAGTAAAATATGTGATAGCTTCATCATAGTCGTCTACCAGAATGCCGACGGCATTCAGGCTTTGTATGCGATCTGTCATGGCAGTGTGCTCCGAAACGTTACATGCCTGATATAACGTGACAGATTTGCCGCAATATAACCAGACTTTGCCCTGAAAATGTGTTCATAAGCATGCATTTGTTAACGATTAGTGTATTGAGGCTTCTTTTTTTTAACTTATAGGTTGTGTTAGACCACCAGTTCAATTTATTATTTATAATATAATAGTAACAAAGGGTCTTTACACTCATGTCAGTATCAACTCAAGTCGCTGCTAACGCTATTCGTATGCTCGCAGTGGAAGCAATTCAAAAAGCCAAGTCGGGTCACCCTGGCGCACCCATGGGGATGGCAGACATTGCTACCGTATTGTGGCAGCAATTTTTACAGCACAATCCGGCCAATCCTAACTGGGCTAACCGTGACCGCTTCGTTTTGTCTAACGGCCATGCGTCTATGCTTCAGTATGCCTTGCTGCATCTGAGTGGCTACGACCTGCCAATTGAAGAACTTAAACAGTTCCGTCAGTTACATTCAAAAACCCCGGGTCACCCCGAGTACGGTTATACCGCGGGTGTTGAAACCACAACCGGGCCGTTGGGCGCTGGTATTGCCAATGCCGTAGGTATGGCGATCGCCGAGAAAACCCTGGCTGGTCAGTTTAACCGCGATGATTTCGATATTGTTGATCATTTCACCTATTGTTTCCTGGGTGACGGCTGTCTGATGGAAGGCATTTCTCATGAAGCCTGTTCACTGGCCGGTACGTTGAAGCTGGGCAAACTGATTGCATTCTGGGATGACAACGGCATTTCCATCGATGGTCATGTAGAAGGCTGGTTTACCGACAACACACCAATGCGTTTTGAATCTTACGGCTGGCACGTGATTAAAGGCGTGGACGGTCACGATGAAGCGGCCTTACAGGCAGCAATTAAAGAAGCGCAATCGGTTACTGACAAGCCTACCCTGATTTGCTGTAAAACCGTTATCGGTTTCGGCTCACCCAATAAATCGGGTAGTCACGACTGTCATGGCGCGCCGCTGGGCGACGATGAAATCGCTGAAGTGCGTAAACAACTTAACTGGTCGCACGGACCATTTGAAGTGCCAGAAGATATTTATGCAAAGTGGGATGCCAAAGAGAAAGGTAATAGCGCCGAGCAACAATGGGAAGCTAAGTTCGCTGAATATGCAGTAGCTTACCCACAACTGGCTGCCGAGTTTGAGCGTCGTGTGATCAAGCAGCAGATGCCTGCCGATCTGAACGAAAAGGCCGACACTTATATTCACCAGTGCCAGGCTGACATGAAAGACATGGCTACCCGTAAAGCCTCGCAAAACGCGATTGGTTTCTTTGCTGGTCAGCTACCTGAAATTATTGGCGGCAGTGCCGACCTGGCAGGTTCCAACCTTACCCTGTGGCCTGAAGCAAAAGGGATTCAGGACGATGCAGCCGGCAACTATGTGTTTTACGGGGTGCGTGAGTTTGGTATGAGCGCTATCATGAACGGTATTGCCCTGCACGGTGGTTTTGTGCCGTTTGGTGCTACTTTCCTGATGTTTATGGAATATGCTCGTAATGCTGTGCGCATGGCTTCACTGATGAAAGCGAAGTCGATTTTCGTTTATACCCACGACTCTATTGGTCAGGGTGAAGACGGCCCGACTCACCAGCCTATCGAACAGCTGGCTAACCTGCGTCTTACTCCGAATCTGACTACATGGCGCCCATGTGATGCAGTGGAAGCGGCCGAAGCCTGGCGTCAGGCGCTGGTCAAGGAAGCAGGCCCAAGTGCGCTGGTATTTACCCGTCAGGGCACCAGAACCATGGCGCGTAGTGAGAGTCAGTTAGCCGATATCGCCAAAGGCGGTTACGTGCTGAAAGACTGCGCAGGTACCCCGCAACTGGTACTGATTGGCACCGGTTCAGAAGTCGCTTTAGCTGTGGATGCAGCAGCTAAACTGGCCGATAACGGCGTAGCCGTACGCGTGGTGTCTATGCCAAGTACTGAGCAGTTTGATGCGCAGGATGCTGCTTACAAGCAGTCTCTGCTGCCAGCAGGAGTGCCAAAGCTGGCTATCGAAGCCGCTCATACTGACTTCTGGTACAAGTATGTGGGTATCGACGGCGATGTAGTAGGTATGCAAACCTTCGGTGAATCTGCACCGGGTGGCGTACTGCTAGAGCACTTCGGTTTCACAGTAGAAAACGTGGTAGCCAAAGCCACTGCATTGTTAAACTAACTATCCGCTGCTGCCAACAGGCCTGAGCCTGTTGGCATCCCGGTTTCGCTTCGCGAAGATCGGGACCTCCCAAACAGTCTTACTATTTTAAAAAAATCCAGTCATCCCGGCCTTCGAGCCGGGATCTCCCAGTAGCTCTGAATCAGCTTAGATAACCTTTTCAGGAGATCCCCGCTCAAAAGCTTGCGGGGATGACGGAAGAGTTGCCTGCGGGGATGACTGAGGAGGTGTGTGCGGGGGTGACGCAGGAGGTATGTGCGGGGGTGACGCAGGAGGTATGTGCGGGGGTGACGCAGGAGGTATGTGCGGGGGTGACGCAGGAGGTATGTGCGGGGGTGACGCAGGAGGTATGTGCGGGGGTGACGCAGGAGGTATGTGCGGGGGTGACGCAGGAGGTATGTGCGGGGATGACGGAGGAAGTGTGTACGGGGGTGACGCAGGAGGTATGTGCGAGGATGACATAGGACTTGTTTGCGGAGATGACGGGGGATGCGTATGCGAGGAAGACGAGCGAGGAAACTCCGGAATAACGGCCAATAGATAAGTCATACAAATGGGTGGTTATTTTTTAATCACATTCAACTGATGCATATCAATGTTAATTACCGTCAATGCCGCTACAGTTGTACCGCTGGCTTAACTTTGTTATACCTAAAAACGACCCTGCAACCAAAATAAAAACAATAAGTTCAGCGTTGCCTTTAGAAAAGTTTTCTAACTTAATTTTCAACCGTTCACGGAGGAAAAGGCAATGGCCATTTCTGTCGAAACCTTAGCGAAATACGGCATCAACGATGCCTCCGAAATTATATATAACCCCAGTTACGAGCAATTGTTTGCCGAGGAAACCCGTGATGATCTAACCGGTTATGAGCGTGGTGTGGTAACCGAGTCTGGTGCCGTGGCAGTGAGCACTGGTGTCTTTACCGGTCGTTCCCCCAAAGACAAATACATTGTTGAAGACGAAGTCAGTAAAGAACACATGTGGTGGGACAGCGATGCTGCCCGTAACGATAACAAACCCATAAGCCCCGAAGTCTGGGCCGACCTTAAGGCGTTGGTGGGAGAACAGTTATCCGGTAAACGTTTGTTTGTGGTTGATACTTTTTGTGGGGCCAATGAAAGCTCTCGTTTAAAAGTACGGTTTGTGATGGAAGTGGCCTGGCAGGCGCATTTCGTGAAAAACATGTTTATTCGCCCCACGGAAGAAGAGCTGGCCAATTTTGGCGAGCCGGACTTTGTTGTGCTTAATGGTTCTAAAACCAGCAACCCGAAATGGCAAGAGCACGGTATGAACTCAGAAGTGTTCACCGTATTTAACATGACCGAAAAAATGCAGGTCATTGGCGGCACCTGGTACGGCGGAGAAATGAAAAAAGGTATGTTCGCGATGATGAACTACTACCTGCCATTAAACAACATGGCTTCTATGCATTGCTCTGCCAATATGGGCGAGGATGGTGATGTGGCAATTTTCTTTGGTCTGTCTGGCACCGGTAAAACTACGCTGTCTACCGATCCTCATCGCCGTCTGATCGGTGACGATGAGCACGGCTGGGATGAAAACGGCGTGTTTAATTTTGAAGGTGGCTGTTACGCCAAAACCATTAACTTAGACCCGGCAAGCGAGCCAGATATTTATCATGCTATCCGCCGTGATGCATTGCTGGAAAACGTTACTGTTGATGACAATGGCGTAGTAGATTATGACGATAATTCGGTAACCGAAAACACCCGGGTGTCTTACCCTATTCAGCATATCGAAAATATCGTGAAGCCGGTCTCCAAAGGCGGCCATGCCAAGAAAGTGATTTTCTTAACCGCTGACGCGTTTGGTGTATTACCGCCCGTTTCGAAACTGGACCATGCGCAAACGCAATACCACTTCCTGTCTGGTTTTACCGCTAAACTGGCTGGTACTGAGCGTGGTATCACCGAGCCAACCCCGACTTTCTCTGCCTGTTTTGGTAAAGCCTTCTTAACCCTTCATCCTACTAAGTACGGTGAAGAGTTGGTCGCAAAGATGGACGCGGTTGGCGCCCAGGCTTACCTGGTGAACACCGGTTGGAACGGCACGGGTAAACGAATTTCAATTAAGGATACCCGCGCAATTATCGATCGCATTCTGGATGGTTCTATTGAAGAGGCAGAGTGCCATACCCTGCCAATTTTCAACCTGCAGGTACCGTCGTCGCTGCCAGGCGTCGATCCGGATATTCTGGATCCGCGTGATACTTATGACAATGCTGATGACTGGTATGAAAAAGCCACTCAGCTTGCTGAGTTATTTATTGATAACTTTGAGCAATTTGCGGTGAATGATAAAGGCAGGGCACTGGTCAGTGCCGGTCCTCAGCTTGAGCCGGTTGCCGAACAGGCATAACAACAGCCAGAAAGAAAAAAGGCCGCTATTTTTGAAGCGGCCTTTTTGTTTTTTAATACTGCCAGTTTACTGACAACATATAGTTACGGGGGGCACCGTAATAACCTTGTTCCCAATACAGCGACTTCAGATACTTTTCGTCGGTGACATTATTCACGTTAGCAATAATGGTAATACTATCGTTAACGGTGTAACTGGCCATCATGTTCACCAATGCGTAAGCATCCTGTTCAATCACGATGTCCTGACCGGCATTCGCATAAGCGGCAGGTACCTGGCCCACATTGCGCGAGGTGGCTTCCTGCCAGCGAATGGAGGTACCGACTTTCAGTGCCGGTAATGTCTGGAACTGATAGGTGGCATTTACGTTAACCAGTTTCTCAGGCGTGTAATCGGCAACAAGCTGGTCGCCATCGAGGTCAAAAAACGTCAGACCCAGACTGGTTTGCAGACCGGGCAGAATTTCACCGGCTAAGTCGACTTCCCAGCCTTTTGAGCTAATGCCGTCCGCTTCACGGTAAACCTGCTCTTCCACACCGGATACCGGGTTGGCTGCAAAGCCATCGTCTACAGCCACATTAACCTGATCAATATCGAAATAGGCCACGGTAAGCAGTGCATTGCCGTCCATCAGGGATGCTTTAACCCCTAACTCTTTCGCTTCACCGGTAATCGGATCGAGGCGGTTAAAATTGGCATCCCGTTCGGTTTGCGGGGTAAATACCTCGGTGTAGCTGAAGTAGGTGTTGATATCGTCATTAATGGCATAAACCAGACCACCGTATGGAACAAACGCGTTTTCATCGAGGGTTTCGTCGATGCCATAAGAGATCCCGGTAACTTCCACCTGGTTAAAACGGCCGCCGGCTAACAGCGACAGGCTGTCGGTTAACGCAAAGTTTCCGCCAAAATAAACGGCGGTTTGCTCTTCCTCTACATCACTGCCGGTAGCACCATCGGTAAATTCTGGCAGCGGCGTGTTACCAGTCCAGTCTTCCATGGCTGGCAGTAACGGAAAGCCGTTGCCGGTATGGAAGTCATAAAGAGACTGATCGGTGTAAGCGACTTTGGCATAACTCGCTCCCATCATTACCTGATGTGTCTGGCCAAAAGCATCGAAGTTACCGTTCAGGTAGATATCTGCGTAGTCGTGCTCATCATCCAGGGTGTACTCGCTGCCGTAGCCAATCAGGCCAAGGCCAGTTTCAGGATCCAACAGCGTAACACCGGTATCTGCATCGCGTGATACGTAAGTGTAAAACAACTGGGTGTCTTCGTCGGTCTCAATGTGCGTGTAGTCCGCTTTAAGTGACCAGCCTTCGGCCAGTTGTTGTTCCAGGAACACGAAATAGCGGGTGTCGGTGACATCCCATTGCGACCAGTCGGCCGAAGTGCTGGTGCTGGTGTCGAAGTTGGTTGGCGTACCATCGGCGTAATACAGGGTTAACGCGCCCCACATATTGCCCTTCGCATCGCTGGTTTGCTGGCTGGCACCTACGGTTAGCTGAGTGGTGTCGGTAAGAGCAGCACTAATGACGCCGTAAGCCACGGTTTTATCTAACTCGTAGCGATCGAGATAGGACTCTCTGTTTTCTTTTACCACCACCACTCGGGCGCCAACGGAGTCTGTTAATGGTGCTGATGCATCAATGTCGAGGCGCTTGGCATTCCAGCTACCCAGTTGGCCGCGGGCTGAGATTTGCGTGTTCTCGGTGGGCTTTTTGCGCACGTAGTTGATAGTAGCAGAAGGGCTGCCGGTGCCTGTCATCAGGCCATTAGCGCCGCGTAACACCTCAACCCTATCATAAATGGCGGTGTCGATATCACCATGCACGTTGCCGCTTAATACCGGTAATCCCAGACCGTCGACCTGAAAGTTGGTCACGTCGAAGCCGCGGGCAGTAAAGTAAGTACGGTCAGTTTCGACTTCCTCTACGTTGAGTCCGGTGACGGTATCGAGTACCGCATTGATGTTATTTAACGCGAAATCATCAATCATTTCCTCGCCAATTACACTGATCGACTGAGGTAGGTCCTTAATATCTAAATCCAGTCGCGACAGGCTATCGGCTTTTTCATACAGGTAATTATTTAAGCGCTCGCCGCTAACCGTGAGCTTTTCAATATCCTCATCGTCAGGCACCGCGTTTGCGTTGGCAACGCCGGCTGGCAGTGCAAGAGAAGTAAGCAGGGCAAGACTGATCGCGTTATATTTCATTAATAATCCCAATGTAAATGATAATGGTTCGCATTATTATATTCATGAAGTGGCATTATGCAACCATCTCGTTGAGAAAAGCGGGCAGAGGACGATGCTCATGGTTACGCGGCCTGGCTGAAATCAGGTGTTGAGAAAGAGTAATCCACTACATAAAAAAGTGTGGCACGGGTGTAAACGACTGAACTATTTGATGGGATATAAGTCTTAACCAGTGTTATTGATACTGCGGTTCCGCTTAACTGGCGCGTGGCTTGGTTACGCTTCGCCAGCGTGGACTGCTGACCTTAATTTTTCTCGTAACAAGGATACGTTATGAAGCATTCCCTTTTACCCCTAGCCCTTTGCGGTTTGTTTTTTTCTGGTTTTTCCGTAGCTGCACAAAATGAAATCTCTGTTGGCCTGGCCGATATAAAAAACTATGGCGACGACTTTATTGGTATTGAATACAAGCGCTATTTGTCTGATGTACCGGTGAGCGGACAGCCCTTTCTTATTTCGCCTTACCTGAATAAAACCAACAGTGTTTTTGTCCGTTATTTTGGTGACAGTGCCGTCGACCGCTATGAACTCGGCGGTGAGTGGTTCGTTGACGACAAATGGGTGATCAATTCAAAGTTACGCTATGGCGATTTTGACCGCAGCGTGTCTTTTCGTGAAAGGTACCTGTACGCCGACTTTGACGCTGGCTATTTTGTTACACCCGAATGGCAGGTGGGCGGCGGCGTTATCTATGAATATGCCGATGGCAGAATTTACGGTACTCACCGTTCGGCAAACGAGACCACGGCCCGGGTATTTGGGCGCTATACAAGCATAACCTCAGGCAGTGGCTGGGATATCAATATGGAGATGATGTTAAACGATTTGGCCAGGGTTGAGCTTGATGCCCGCTATTTCTTCAATCAGCGCTTTAGCGCAGGACTTTCCTACCTCGCTGAGATAGACAATGATAGTAACGCGTATCCACGGGACGATATTGCAGAACTAACCTTGGATTACTGGTTTACGCCAGGCTGGTCGATTCAGGCTGGTGCCGGTGCTTACACGTCGGGCGGGATGGCCAGCATAACGCTGGCGACCAGCGTGCGATTCTAGTTAAATAGTGCGTGCGCATTTGCCCAAACAGATGCGCATCGCTTACAACCGCTTATTGCAGGTTTTGTACATTTACCACGCGGTTGGGAAACAAAGAAGAAGCCATCACTAAAGACATGGCAAAGCCAGGCCCTTCATTGTCGAGTATGCCGGTTGGCAGATAGTAAAACTGCTGCCCTTCAGCTCCGTACAGTGCGGCATCAATAATCTGCCATTTACCCTTATACCAGACTTCAGTCCAGGCATGACCAAATGCATCGGCTGATTCAGCGTAAGCTGTGATCACTGTCCCTATGGTTAATCGGGCAGGCATGCCTAAACCTCTGGCTAAAGCGGTCGTCAGGGTGGCAAACTCAGTGCAGTCGCCGGAACGTTGCGTAGCTACCGTAGAGGCCAGATTGAACCCATGAATATAGGTCGGCTCATTAATGTACTCACTCACATAGGCGGTGATTGCTTCCAGCTCGTCGGTATCCGTGCGGGTTTTGGTAAACCCCTCGATAAATGCCCGGGTTGCCGGTTCCTCGGTATCAATAACAAAACTGGGCTGCGCATATTTACTCTGCACCGCGCCGGTAAACCGCGGCTGATGGGTTAAACCAACTGCCACGGTGTTTTTACTCAACTGTTCTGTGGTCACACCGCTGTAGTGGCTCAGATGTTTTACCAGCGAGGCGGCGTGGCGCGTTTCTACTTCCAGGTAAATAGTGTTCGTTAAAGCGCCGGACTGGCTGGTACTCATTATCAGCGGTATCTCAGCCAGTGAGGGTACTGTCTGGGCACTAACGTTTAATGAAAACGTTAGTGCCAGGGTGGTCAGGAGTTTGTTCATGGCATTACCGGCTGGCCTTTGCTGTACACTTTTTCAAGTTTCAGCTCGGCGCCGCCCTGAGCAATGGAGCCTTTTTCAAAGGAACCATTCTCTGTGGCCAGGTATTTAAGGGTAAGCGGACCAAGATCAAATTGTAAATTGGCGTCGGGCAGTTCGTCGATTTTGGTAAAGGTAACTGAAAAGGCTGAGGTTGGGTCGGCATCCGGAAGCCAGATGTGATAATCGGCTGAAGGTGCATCACTGGCCAGCAGTAGCGCCGTTTCTGTGTAATTACCGAAACTCGACAATAACCAGCTGTTGTATTCCAGAGTCGCGCTGACTTCTTTACCCTGCATTTGGCCTGTTACCTGCCAGGCATCTTCGGCAGAGCTAATAGCAAACTGTGAAGCCAGCTGGCCATTTTCAATGGTATATTCCTGAGCGTTAATAAGTGAGCCATCGGGGCGGCTCCATTCCAGTGTTTGCGAATCTGAGCGTGATACCGCTACCTGGTCGACCGGGGTAATCATGGCATCTCGCAAGACGGTTGCAATATCGCCGTCCTGATCAATGGTGTGTTTCTCCTGAGAGTAACCTACCGGAATACCATTAATGGTCATGCGGTAGGTGGCCTCATACAGTTCTGGCTGTTGATCGTTAGCCGTAAAAGCCTGGACAAAACTGGTGAATACGTCGTGGAAAGCCTGCTGATAGCCCATTTCATTATGCACACAAATTTGCAGGCTCTGGCTGGTCTGTGCTGATAACCCTTTTAATACGCCGGCAACCTTTTCGCTGCCTTCGCCTAAGTTATACAAAGTGTCTAATTGCAGGAAAGGCGTGTCGCCAATCATACCCATATCCAGACCCAGCGTGAAACGCCCGGATAAGGGTTTTCCGTTAATCTGCTCCGCGCCGCCAAGGCTGTGTTCCACAATGGCATGCAGGGAGTTGGCTGCGCCATCAAACTCTAAAAAGGCGTAACATTCCACCGGTGAGTCAGAGCCGATATCCATAGTGTAATACCATACGTCGGTGCTACCGCTGTCTTGTAACACGGGTTTGCCTTTTACCTGGGCGTCGACATTCAACCGTTCGATAACCATTTTTCCGCTGGTTTCGACACTGGTTTCTCTGGCCATGGATTGTTGGAACCAGTCAGGAAAATCGGCCAGGTTAATCAGGTATTCTGCATTGGCGTTCGCTGATATCGTGGTGGGTAACAGAAAAAGGGCGGCAGACTTTAATAACTTCATAAAGCTCATTCCTTGTTAATGGTGGGACATCCTAAAACGGGATTTAACATACTCATTTATTGATGGTTTGACCACATTATTTTTCATTCGGCTATACCGGATGTTCATCATCGGTTTGGGTGAGCTCGTCGTTTGTAGCCTGTATTGTGGTGAAATCGCTATATACTTAAATGGCAATAAATCTAAAAACAGGTGGAGCAACTATGCACTTTGGATTGGGGACTAAGTACTGGTTACTGGTAATTGGCTTGTTGATGACATCGGCACAGGCTGAGGATGAAAAACTCCCTGTCGAAGCACCGCAGGCGTTCATCACAAATCACAGTGGTAAGTTTAACGGTCAGAAAATTGCTTACAGGGCTACCGCGGGCGAAACCTATTTACGCGATTTAACAGGCGAACCTAAGGCCAGTATTTTTTCCTTTGCCTATACGCAGGATAAAGCCGAAACAGCCAAACGCCCGGTAACCTTCGTGTGGAATGGCGGGCCGGGATCGGCGTCGGTATGGTTACATATGAGTGGCCTCGGGCCGTTTTTTGCTGAAGTGCCTTCGGATGCATCCCATCCGGGGTTACCACCTTACTTACCAAAAAACTCAGGCAACTCCGTCATGGATGTCACGGATTTGGTCTTTATCGACCCGGTCGGTACCGGATATTCCCGGGCTGTGGGTGAGTACGAAGGTAAAGCGTTCTGGGGTCTTAAAGAAGATGCGCAGTCAATGGCTGAGTTTATCCGTACCTGGATGACTGAGAATAACCGCTGGGGCTCGCCGATTTTTATTCTTGGTGAAAGTTATGGCACCACCCGCGCGGCCTATGTGGCTAACATCCTGCAAAAAACCATGAAGATTAGTATTAACGGGCTGGTGTTTGTTTCACAGGCGCTGGACTATCAGGGCTCATCGCCGTATATCCCGGATAATATTATCTCCTATGTTACCTACGTGCCGACTATGGCTGCAGCCGCTTTATATCACGGTAAAGTCACCCCGGTACCGCAGGATAAACAGGCATTCCTGGAGCAGGCACGCCAGTTTGCCAGCAACGAATTGTTGCCCGGCTTGTTTGCCGGCAACCGTTTAAAGCCCGAACAAAAACGCCATTTGGTTGAGCGCCTGGCTTACTTTACCGGTTTAAGTCCGCAATACATTGAACGCGCTGATTTACGGATCAGTGCGCGCCGCTTTGCCAAAGAGTTATTGCGGGATGAAAGCAAAACCGTTGGCTTACTGGATGCCCGCTACTTAGGCGATGAACGCGACGATCTGGATGACAGTACCAAACGGGATGCGGCATCAGATACCATCTCGGCGGCCTTTAACAGCGCCCTGCAGGTATATCTGCGTAATTCTCTTGAGGTTGACTGGGACCGTCAGTACCTGTCGCCGGCAGACCCAGACCTCAGACGTTACTGGCGTTACCGTACGAGTAAAGACGGCAGTGCCTGGGAGCCAACTTACGTCACTACGGCAGGACAATTGTCTGAGGCATTGCGGATTAACCCTCAGTTAGATGTGTTGGTAGCATCAGGGTATTACGATCTGGTAACGCCGTTTTTTGATGCTGAATATACCCTTAATCGCCATGCAATAAACGCAGAGCAAATCTGGTATACCTATTATGAAGGGGGCCACATGATGTATGTGAACAGCGCGGCGAAGGTAGAATTGTTTAACGATGTTCGTCGCTTCATTGAGGCTCATATACCCACCAATAAATAATACATTTTTGCTGGGATTCGTATAATAAAAAGCGGCTGACAGGTATCTGTCAGCCGCTTTTTAGTTAATGAAGGTGACTGATTATTTTGCCAGATCAGTCAGCATCGTTTCCAGTGTTACCTGGTCTTTAGCAAACTGGCGAATACCCTGAGACAGTTTATCGGTTGCCATGGCATCTTCGTTCATATCCCAACGGAATGTTTGCTCGGTTAACGCCGCCGGTGCCGCTTTAGGCGAATCAACCGGCGTCAGTTTACGCGGCAGTTCTGCATCAGTGTTAGCCAGTTCATCCAGTAAGCCCGGGCTGATCGTCAGACGGTCACAGCCAGCGAGTTCCTGAATCTCACTGATATTACGGAAGCTGGCACCCATAACGATGGTGTCGTAGCCATGTTCCTTGAAGTAGTTGTAGATACGGGTAACCGATTGCACGCCCGGATCGTTCGCACCGCTAAAGTCAGCATCTGGCTGATCGGCTTTATACCAGTCAAGAATACGTCCAACAAAAGGTGAGATAAGGAAAGCGCCGGCTTCAGCAGATGCGCGGGCCTGGGCAAAAGAGAAAACCAGAGTGACATTGGTTTTAATGCCCTGGGCTTCCAGAATGCGCGCAGCCTGAATACCTTCCCAGGTGGCAGCAATTTTAATCAGTACGCGACTGGTATCGATGCCCTGATCCCGGTATAGCGCCAGCAAGTGATTGGCTTTTTCAACAGTGGCCATAGTATCGAAAGATAAACGCGCGTCTACTTCGGTAGAAACATAACCGGGTACCTGTTCCATTAGCTTAGCGCCAATAAGTACCGCCAGTTTGTCTGCTGCAACGGCAGCTACGTCATCGGTAGCGCCCTGATCTTTCGCCCATTTTACCGCTTCGATTGCCAGCGGACGGTACTTTTCAATTTGTACGGCTTTTAACAATAGCGATGGGTTGGTGGTTGCATCCTGGGGTTGATACAAAGCTATCGCTTCGAAATCACCGGTGTCAGCAACGACGGTTGTAATAGATTTAAGCTGTTCTAACTGGGTAGTCATAGTTCTTTCCACTCTTAATAAATTCAAAAGGTTACTAAGTTTTTCAGGCCTTGGCAGCTGCGCTTAACAGCAGTGAGTCGGCAACAGTACCAACTTCTGCGCTGGCTATTTATTCACCAGCTATACTGTTAATATTAATTTTATATTACCTTTACATTTGCCTATTATTGATATTATCATACAATTAAAATTTATTGGCTAATTTTGTTAGCAGTGAGTGGAATTAAAAAATATGTCTCGTTATACATTAGGGCTGGACTATGGCTCTGATTCGGTCAGAGCCTTATTGGTAGATGTAACAACCGGCGAAGAGCTGGCCAGCCATATGGTAAATTACCCGCGCTGGGCACAGGGTCGTTATTGCGAGCCCGCTAAGGATCAGTATCGTCAGCACCCTCAGGACTATGTGGATAGCCTGATCGAAGTGGTGAATGCGCTGTGGTCCAAGGTACCTGCCGGTACGGCTGATAAAGTTGTTGGCATGAGCTTCGACACTACCGGGTCTACACCTGTCGCAATCAATGCCGAAGGCGTGCCACTGGCATTAACCGAAGAATTCAAAGAAAACCCCAATGCGATGTTTGTATTGTGGAAAGATCACACGTCGTTGAAAGAAGCTGGTGAGATCACCAGGGCTGCCAACAACAATGAGGTGAACTACCTGGCCTATATGGGCGGTATCTATTCTTCTGAATGGTACTGGGCCAAAGCCTTGCACATTTTCCGTCAGGATCCGGCGGTAAAAGCCGCCACTTATAGCTGGGTGGAGCACTGTGACTGGATGACTGCATTAATGTGCGGCACAACTCATCCTTCACAACTGCAGATGGGCCGTTGTGCAACTGGCCATAAGTTAATGTGGAATGAAGCCTGGAACGGGTTCCCGCCAAATGACTTTTTCACCTCGGTTGATCCGCTGCTGGATGGCCTGGTTGATACCTTGAACCCGGCAACTCAAACCAGCGATCAGGTTGCCGGTGAGTTAACGGCCGAATGGTCTGAAAAACTGGGCCTGCCTGCGGGGGTTAAAGTGGGTTATGGCGCGTTCGACTGTCACATGGGCGCGGTGGCTGCCAATGTTCGCGAAGGCGTACTGACAAAAGTGATGGGGACTTCTACCTGTGACATTACGGTAACGTCTTACGAAACCATTGGCGAAACCTGTGTACGCGGTATCTGCGGACAGGTGGATGGTTCGGTGATTCCCGGGCTGGTAGGCCTGGAAGCCGGTCAGTCAGCCTTTGGCGATCTGTACGCCTGGTTTAAAAACCTGGTGCTGTGGCCAACTAACAATTTACTCCACGAGCTGGTGGAATCTGGTGCTGATGAACTGGTCGATAAGATTGAATCGCTGACCTTACAGCGCTTGTCTGCTGCTGCCGCTAATCTGCCAGTCAGTGCGAAAGATATTACCGCGCTGGACTGGGTTAACGGCCGCCGTACACCGGATGCCGACCAAACCGTGTCTATGGCGTTAACCGGTATCAAAATGGGTGCCGATGCCCCGCAATTATTTAAAGCGCTGGTAGAAGCCACTGCGTTTGGCGCGCGGGCGATTACCGAACGCTTCCGTGAGGAAGGCGTACCCATTAACTCGGTTGTAGTCATTGGCGGCATTTCGAAAAAATCTGACTACGTAATGCAAACCTGCGCCGATGTGTGGAATTGCCCTATCGACGTACTGGAAAGTGAACAGAGTTGTGCCCTGGGCGGAGCCATTATGGCTGCTGTAGCGGCTGGCGAATACCCAACCGTCGCCGAAGCTCAGCAGGTAATGGCGTCGCCTGTTTGCAAACAATATCTGCCGGATGCATCGAAAGTCGGTATATACGATGAGTTATACCAAAACTATCAAACGCTGGGCGACTATGTCAGTGGAGGTAAAGCATGAGCTACACCGAATTAAAACGGGAAGTGTACGAAGCCAATATGGAGCTTCAGCGCCGTAATCTGGTGATTTACACCTTTGGTAATGTGTCACAGGTTGATCGGGATAAGGGCGTGGTGGCTATAAAGCCCAGCGGCGTGTCTTACGATCAGATGAAGCCGGAAGACATTGTTATCGTGGATATGGAAAATAACATCGTGGAAGGCACCATGCGTCCTTCTTCTGATACCAAAACCCATACCCACCTTTACCGTGCATTTGACTCGATTGGTGGTGTAACACACACCCACTCAACCTATGCCACAGCGTGGGCACAGGCGCGCCAGAGCATTCCCTGCCTGGGCACCACTCATGCTGATTATGTACATGGTGAAATTACCTGTACCCGTGATCTAACCGATGAACAGGTAAACGGTGACTACGAAGAAGAAACCGGGGTTCAGATTACTGATGCCTATGTGGATCGCGACCCGGCCGCAGCACCGATGGTAATCGTTGCCGGCCATGCGCCATTCACCTGGGGTAAGGATGCAGCACAATCGGTATATCATGCCGCGCTGCTCGAAGAGATTGCCAAAATGGCTTATCTCACAAGGACTTTAGATCCCAATGCCGCTGTGCTCAAGCAAGCCGTATTGGACAAACATTATTTACGCAAGCACGGTAAAAACGCCTACTACGGCCAAGAGTAACTCTACCTGCAAGCCCTTTATTAATAGAGGACAGAATTATGACTACAGTACAAAAAGAAGTATGGTTTATTACCGGCTCTCAGCATCTGTATGGCCCGCGCGTACTTGAAGAAGTCGCAGGTAACAGCCAGGCGCTGGCCGCAGGCCTGAACGAAAACAACCTGCCGGTTAAAGTGGTTTACAAAGACACCGTAAAATCTGCAGCAGAAATCCATCAGGTTTGCCAGGCGGCAAACAGCGATTCAAACTGTGTTGGTTTGATCCTGTGGATGCACACTTTCTCGCCAGCCAAAATGTGGATTGCCGGCCTGAACGAACTGCAAAAGCCATGGTTACACCTGCATACTCAGTTTAATGCCGGTCTGCCGTGGAGCAGCATCGACATGAACTACATGAATACTCACCAGAGTGCCCACGGTGACCGTGAATTTGGTTTCATCGGCAGCCGTATGCGTAAAGAGCGCAAGGTTGTGGTTGGCCACTGGCAAAACCCTAAAACCATCGCGCAGATCGACGGCTGGTGCCGTGCTGCATTAGGTTGGGCCGAAAGCAAGTCGCTGAAAGTGGTTCGCTTTGGTGACAACATGCGTAACGTAGCGGTAACTGAGGGCGACAAAGTTGCAGCACAGATTACCTTTGGTTACGAAGTGCATGCTTACGGTCTGCAGGACTTAGCGGACGTAGTTAACAGCATTAGCGACGGCGACGTGGCAGCGCAACTGGACGCTTACTATCAGGAATACGACGTTAGCAAAGAACTGCTGACTGACGATTATCAGCGCGATCGCCTGATGAAAGAAGCTCGCCTGGAACTGGGCATGGAGAAATTCTTCATCGACGGTGGTTTTGGTGCTTTCACAAATTGCTTTGAAAACCTCGCTGGCCTGACTGGTCTGCCTGGTCTGGCAACTCAGCGCTTAATGGCCAAAGGCTATGGTTACGGCGGTGAGGGTGACTGGAAAACAGCGGCTATGGTACGCACCATGAAAGTGATGGCGCAGGGCCTTGAGGGTGGTTGTTCATTTATGGAAGACTACACCTATAACTTCACTGATTCAGTGGATCAGGTACTGGGTGCGCATATGCTGGAAATCTGCCCGTCAATTGCCGGTAAGAAGCCTCGTCTGGAACTGCACCGCCATACCATTGGCGTGAAGTGTGACGTGCCGCGTCTGCTGTTTGCGGCCAAAGCAGGTCCTTCTATTAACGTATCGCCAATCGATATGGGTAACCGTTTCCGTATTCTGATCAACGAAGTAGAAACCGTTGAACAACCAGAAACCACACCACACCTGCCGGTTGCTTCGGCGCTGTGGGAGCCTAAGCCAAATCTGGAAGTAGCTGCTGCTGCCTGGATCCATGCTGGTGGTGCGCACCACGCAGCTTACAGCCAGGCATTAAGCTCAGAAGTCATTGAAGACTTTGCCGACATGGCTGGTGTTGAAACTGTCGTTATCGACAGTGATACCAACCTGCGCAACTTCAAGTCAGAACTGCGCTACAACGCGGCTTACTATCAGCTTAAGCAAGGTATCTAATCGACCTGTTGGCTCATTGCAAAGATGAGCCAACATCATTGTCATACTAGTCATAGTAATATAATCGCAAGTAGCGCGTGTTACATTGCGATTTTATTTTATGACTTGTACAGATTGATTAGGAGTACTCATGGTCGACTTAAGCTCTTACCAGGGCATTGTGTTTGATATGGATGGCACGTTGGTAGATTCTATGCCAGCGCACATGGAAGCGTGGCGGGTGACCTGCGAAAACTTCGGTTATCCCTTTGATCTCGATTATATGTATTCACTGGGTGGCGTACCTACGCGACAAACCGTGGTGGTACTGAATGACAAATTCAGTATGGACCATGACCCGTCTGAAGTTGCCCGCTATAAGCGCGAAAGCTGGGAAGCGATGAACCTTGAGCCGGTCATTATCGAATCGACCATGGCAGTGTTTAATCACTATCGCCCGCATATGGCAATTGGTATCGGTACCGGCGCCGAGCGCCCCCATGCCGAGCATCTGCTCACGTCCCATGGCCTTCTTGAGCGCATCGATTCGTTGGTTACGGCTACTGATGTGACCCATGGTAAACCGCATCCGGAAACCTTTCTCACCGTTGCCAGACAAATGGGTATTGAGCCGTCTAAATGCGTGGTGTTCGAAGATACCGAGATTGGTCGTCAGGCGGCCAGGGATGCCGGATTATAAACTCGGCTTACTGGAATTAACCGGTAACGATCCGATGAATCCTGAACACTGGACCAAATCGCCTGAACCTGTTTTCAGCCGCACCGAAACGGTATTCGGTCCTGGTCATAACGGCTTCTTCACCTCACCAGATGGTAGTGAAGACTGGCTGGTATATCACGGCAATGACTCTGTAGAGCATGGCTGTAGTGCAACCCGTTCATTACGCGCACAGAAATTTACCTGGTCAGAGACCGGCGAGCCGGAATTTGGTGAGCCATTAACGCCGGGCGTGGAAGTAGCGCCACCATCAGGTGAGAACGGCCCATTAGTAACCCGTGTACAGGGTCAGCGTTATCAGCTGGTTAATGCAACCAGTGAGCTGTGTCTGGATATTTCTGCCGATCCGGAAGCCAACCGTGCAGTGCAGCGTCAGTGCGCCGGGACTAACGGCCAGTGGGTGCTGGACTCGACCACCGACGGTTTCATTCGTCTGGCTAACCGCGAAGACAGTAAATTCCTGGAGGTGGCCAATTGCGCTACGAGCGACAATGCCCGTGTGCAATCGGCGGCCTGGCGTAACAACTACTGCCAGCAATGGAAAGTGGAAGCCGGTATCGATGGCAATGTTACGCTGAGTAACCGTTATTCGGGTAAACCTCTGGCAGTTGCCGGGTGCTCTGCATCGGCCAATCAGGCTGTGCTGCAGCACAATACCGACAGTGCCTGTAATCAATGGCAGCTGCGCCCCATGGGTGAAGTGGCCCTGATGAGCCAGCAAAGTGGTAAGGCGCTTGCCGTGAATGGCGATAATATCGAACAGCAGGCCTTTGATTACCAGGCAGAGCAAAGCTGGTTATTTGTGCCAACCGATACGGGCTATCTGTCGCTGAAGCAAGACGCTGATAGTGAGTTATGTGTGGGTGTGGATGCCAACCAGGTTGTGCCGGGTGCCAACATCAGTATGGTGAACTGCGAAGAGAAAACGGCGCAGTGGCGTTTAACGCCGAAAGACGGCGGTGGCATGATGCTGTTTAACCGCTATACGCGTTTGCCACTGGGCTTAACCGACTGTGGTCTGGCTGAAGGAACCAATATTGCGCAACAGCCGGACTTAGCCACACGCTGTCAGATTTTCCATCTGCGCGAACCACAGTAAGTCATTACTTTTTAAGTACCTTGTTGTTCAAAGGGGGAGTACCGAGTAGGGCGGTGCTCTCCCTTCTTTCTTTGCAACTCCTCAAACCACGAAGCAAATGCATGACCCTGCATGATTTTTTACGGTTTTACTGGTACGCTTAAAGCAGTTAAGAGTTATCCAGGGAAAGGCATGCGCCGTTTTATCAAAGCCTCCATCATTACCGTCATCGCAGTGGTTATTACCGGTTGTGTGATCAACGTCACACCGGGCAATCTTATTTATCAGTCCACTGAAACCGAAAAACTCAATCTTACTCGCTTTCAGGAGCAGGCCTTTAAGGATGATATGTCGGTGGCACTTAAAGCCGTAAGTCTGAAAAGCGAGCAGGGGCATGCTCTACGCGGTATTCAGGCTCTTTATCATGGCGCGAAAGCCAACATTCTGTTGTTTGGTGGCAACGGCATGACCATCAATGAGTCAGCCAATATTGTGCACCGATTTGGCGCCATTCCGGCCAACGTGATTTGGTTTGATTACCCCGGCGCGGGGATCAGTGATAAACCAGCTAAACTTGACCCCGAAGCCATGATGGCTGATGCGCTGGCAATATATGACTTTGCGGCTGATAAACTGCGTAACGATAAACCTTTTATTGTTCACGGCATTGAGCTGGGGAGCGCCGTGGCTGCCAATATTGCATTGCAGCGCAGCCCGGATGCGCTGGTGTTAGAAAAACCCATTGTTAACCTCTCTCAGCTTATCAATGACAATTCACCGGGCTGGTCTGGCTGGTTTACGCGGATCAAACTATCTCCCAAACTGGCGGCGGTGGATAACGCCTATCAGGTGGGTAGCTACGAGGGTCCCTTGTTGATTTTAGTTGGCGAAAAAGACCTTACCACCCCCCCTAAATATAGTCAGATACTGTACCGGGTTTCCCCATCAGACAATAAAAACCTGGTAGTAGTAGAGGGCGTTGGTCATGACAAGCTTATGCGAAGTCCTATTGCTGTTGATGCCTACAAAGCCTTTGTTGCCGGTTTATAACTATTTAGGCGGATTAACACTGCGGGTGAAAACCTATCGGGGAACATGGATAACACCCAATAGTGGTCGCACAGCCATACATTAGCTGATAATCTAACCGCCAGGTAAGTAATTAGCGCCGGTCTGCAAAAACCGGGGCGCGCGTTGGAATATGGAAATAACACATGGCATTTAATGGCAAAGTCGAAGTGACGCCATCACAATTTGTCACAGGTAACGCAGATATGCGTTCAGAGGAAGAAGCCAAAAAGCTGCAAAAGCAAAAGTGGTTAGTGTTAAGCTTAACCTTTCTGGTGGTATTTGCTGCCGCGCTGGCGTGGATTTGGTCTCGGCCAGAAATTTATCAGAGTCAGGCCATCGTCCATTTTAGTTATGCTCAGCAGCATAACACCGAGCAAAGCACCGTGCCGGTTGAGCAAATCACCCTCAACAACCAGCGCCTTACCAGTAATCGTGTGTTTAATGATTTGAGTGCCCGCTTACTGGCCTATGATTCACTGTCTCTTTCCCCCGAGCAACTGGCTGGTATGCTGAGCACTGAAGCCAATACCAGCAGCCGTATAATCAGCCTGTATGCCAACGGAGAAGATAAAACCCTGTTAAAACCGGTTCTCGAGCAATGGTTAAGCCTGTACCTTGAACAACTGTCGGCTGAAACCATCGCTAACACCGAAGAAACCATCAGTGTCGAACAGGAAAAACTCCTCGCGCTGGAAGAAAAGATTAATGCACAACGGGCAGTCGTGCAGGCCTTTGGTGAAGAAAATAATATTGTTTCGCTGGAGCGTGATGAAAACCGGGTGCTGGCGAAAATTAAAAGCAAAGGTGCGGCCCTGGATGAGGCCGAGTCTATGCAGGCTGAAGCCGAGGCGGAGCTGGCCACTGTGCGCCAGAGTATTGCCAGCGGCGAAATGGTGTTTCACCCTAATGATAAAGCACGCATGGATAGCCTCTATGCCGTAATTGCCGAAGTGGAAGCCGAACTGGCTGAACTGGCCGAAAATTTTACCCCCACTTACATGAATATGGACCCTGAGATCGTTGGCAAAAAGCGTAAGCTGGAGGAACTCAGGGGGAACTATGATAAGACGGTAGCAGAAAGCCAGCAGCGCTATCTGGAAGAGCTCAAACGAACAGTGACTTCTTCCCAGCAGAAACAACAGCAGTTGGAAAACGAACTTAACCAACTGTCGCTTGATGCCCAGGCCTTTAATCAGAAACTCGAGGAATACGCCCGTCTCGACGGCGCTCTGGAACAGTTACAACTACAATCGCAGACACTGCGGGATCAACTGGTACAGGCAGAGGTGCAAAAGCCTATGCAGCCCACCATTAATATTCTGGAGCACCCCTTTGAACCGGACTTCCCCATAGCGCCACATTACTGGCGGGACTCTGCCATAGCGCTGGTGGTAGCGATTATTCTTGGTTTGCTGGCATTGCAGCTGTTTAGCTCGATTCATCGCCAGCAAGCTCCTGCGCCGACCTTTACCAGTTATAACGTGGTGCCTAATCAGGGACTGACCCTGGAGCAGCAAATGGCTGCTCATCAGGCGCTTGAACAACAAAAGGTCTCTCAGTTAGGACATCAGCAGGCACCCATGCAACTTGGTCATGAGGCGCCGGCGAGTAATGCCCGGTTGCTGAGTGAAAAAGACTGTCAGGGGCTCTACAAAGCCGCTAATCGTGACGGCAAACTGGTTATCGCACTGTTGCTCAGCGGGGTAGCACCAGAGGAATTACCGGAAGTACGTTATCAGGATGTGTTGGTGGAAAAGGGCGCGCTTAAAATTCACGATGATTTTGCCCGAACTCTGGACCTAACCAATGAATGCGTAGGCTTATTGTGCGAGTCAGAAAGCGACCCTGAAGCTACGGTATTGAGTAGCCGCCTGGATGCCAGCCAGCTAGATCAGATGATCATAAACGTGGCCCATGACGCCGGGCTGCCATACCCGGATCAGTTTTCAGTGGCAGCGCTGAGGCACACTTATCTGACATTCCTGGTGGCTCAGGGGGCACGCCTCAACGATATTGAACAGGCAGCGGGTTTTGTTCCACCGGCTGAGCTGGGCCTTTACCGGCAGGTAAACCGCAACGGTAATGTGGTGGATATCGACAGTCTGGAAACCCGCTACCCGCTGGCCTAACCCGTAAGCCATGCTTACTGCTGGCAGCTGCTGCTAAAATACCCACCAAGCAGTGCTGGTAGTGTCGGGCAGGGCTCATATACAATGTAGTCCTGTTCGTTTTATTCCGGCAATGCTTTGCATAATTCTGTTTTAGCTCTGCGCCAGCGAGAGCTGGTTCATTCAACCCGTCCGTTTCTGGCCCGAGGGGGCAAGGTCGTACGCTGTGACGACTGTTTGCTTCCAACCGCCAATTGTATTTGTGAGTATGTGCCAGAGCCGCAGGCTAACAGTGCTTTTGTGTTCCTGATGTACAAAGGCGAATGCTACAAACCAACTAATACCGGGCGACTGATTGCCGATGTGGCAAAGGTGAATCACGCCTTTACCTGGCATCGCACCGAACCATCCCCGGAGTTTTTGGCGTTGCTAAACAACCCGGTCTATCAGCCGTTTATCATCTTTCCCCACGAATATGCTGAGCCTGAGCGACGCACTCACGCTGTAGCGGATAACGGTAAAGTGCCCTTGTTTATTATGCTTGATGGGACCTGGCGTGAGGCGCGAAAAATGTTTCGTAAAAGTGAGTACCTTCAGCACCTGCCAGTGTTGGGGATAAAGCCGCAAGTCAACTCTGAGTATAAATTACGCGAGGCCGCTCATGCTCATCAGTTATGTACCGCAGAAGTTGGCGTGGAAGTATTAAAACTGGCCGGGGAAGCGAGTGCAGCTCAAACGCTGGCGCATTACTTCAACGTTTTCCGCCACTTTTATGTGAAGGGTAAGCCCCATCTGACCGACCACTTAAGTGCCTGTGAACTGGGCCTGAGTGAATAAAAAAACGCGGCCACTTAGGACCGCGCTTTTATCCTCTGCGAAGCCGCTTATTTCAGCTCTGCAACAACAATCGACTTGGCTGGCAATACCAGTTCGTCGAGATCACTGCTGAATGACGCAGGTTTTACAACCTCCTTGGCGTCAAAGGTATTTTTGGCAGTAATGGCATCTGCAGTAAGGATCTGACCAACCAGAGAGGAATAATCACCGTTGTCAAAATCCAGTGTCACCTCTGCCTTCCTTCGGGCCTGCTGTATCGCATTATTGAAGACGCTGATGGCGCCCAGCCTTTGATGCAGGACCGGGTTAAGGTGCATCAACGGATCAAGCTTGGCGACGGCAGTGTTATCGATGATACCTACAAAAAAGGGCTGCCTGAGGAGTATACGGTAAGTGAAGCCATCGAAGGTTTACAGGAAGGCTTTCAGCTAATGCACGTGGGCGCTCGTTATGAGTTTGTCATTCCCCCGGAGCTGGCCTGGGGAAAGCGCGGCAATAGTGGTGCAATCGGACCGAACGCGGTGATGATTGTGGATGCGAGAATCATTGGTATCGAGTAGCCAGAGGTTGGACAGGCACATATTTAGCTGCGATTAGCAAATTTATCCAGCAGCAAGAATCTGACCGTTACTCCCTATTTTTTATCTTTTCATATGTCAGTGTGTGGATTTGAAGCAAGAGGCCTGTAAGGCGCCTTTACGCTGGAGAAGTGAATGTAACCATTCTTTATTCAGTGCTTAGCGGTAAGAAATGAAACTAATTTTTAGATTCTTAGATTTAGCCCTGCAGACAAGGCGAGTCTTAACCACAGCCTGCATATTTCCGGCGTCACCGTGATAGTTGTTGGCGATGGCCTGCAAATCGATTCAGGCCGTTTCACTATTGGTAATTCAGTACCAGAAACAGAAATCACCGCCGATGACACGATTTCACCGGTGTGCTTAATTTAAGCCGCCCGTATAAAGTGGTAATGGATATTGCGTCGGTAAACGATACCGAGGGTAACAACAACTTCCGTATCGAATATATCGATTAATCAGCCTACGGGGAAACCCGTGATTAATTAAAGCAATCCGCAGTGCTGTTCCAGCCTGCGGATTTTTTGTATCCGGATTATTAGCCGTAAAAAAAGATTGAGAAGCCGCCTCGTCAGACGTTTGGAATATGGCCCGAAGTGATTCGATATAAATGTTTATTTTTCAATTGCATAAGTTTTATTTAGGCGTGCTGAAGAAGAGCTCTAAAATCGACGCAAAAACAAAATAGTATACGATTTTAAAATTGTACTGGCAATTATTACAGTATTGTCATATAGTTAATAGGGCAACATAAAATGGAGGATGTCATATGAAAGCTTTTAAACGATTCTTCAAGCGCTCACATCCATACACTGTTGCCTGGTATTTAGGCCGGAAGAATACCCAGAAAATCTTCAATTGTAAGATTAAGAAAAAGTCTGAACTACTCGACGAACAGCATGGATAATGCTTGAAGGCATAAAGGCTCCCGTACAGGAGCCTTTTTTGCGGATAAAAGCAGGCTTTCTCAGCACTGCTTTTTAGTTAGAACACCCTTATTCAGCACAAACTTTAGCGCCGTGACCGGATGTCCATTTCAGGGCATCTTTGATCAGGGTGATATTTTCCGGCACGTCATACATTTCTTCGCGGTGACCAATCCCGGTATACATCGCGCGGCCTTCATTTACGCAATGTTTCCAGGCGATAGGATGAACGCCGCCCATGGCCAGATCGCCCGGTGCATAGCTGTCTTCATCGATGGTTATCACGTATTCAACACCCTCTAAATCGGGCTCAGCCGCAAACGAGTACCACTCGTCTTTAATTGACCAGGTGTCTGGCAGTGACTCAGCAATATGCGCCGAATTCTCGTGGGTGGTGAGTTCGGCTAACTGGAACTGCGGATCCATAGGGTGGCCAATAAACTGTACACCAAGCAGGGCATCGCGATACCAGTCCCAGAAATAAATGGAGTCGCCGCCTGAGGCATGAACGCCAAGGAAACCGCCACCGTTATTCATATAGTCTTCGAATGCAGCACGTTGCGACAAGGTAAGCGTGTCACCGCTCACGTTGTTCCATACCACCACATCAAACTGAGACAGGTTTTTCGCATTGAACGCGCCGCCGTTAGCGGTAACGGTAACGCCATAGCCCATTTCTTTTGACATACGCGTGAGCGCTTCGGTAGCGGCAGTCACGGAACGACCGTGGTCGTAGCCGTTGATCTTTTGGTAAACCAGTACCTGAACCGGGGCATCATCAACGCTGAAATACTGCGGCTCGGCATCAAAACGAGCACAACGAGCAGCTTTAACGGCTTCGGTTACCGGTAACGCGCGAAGCTCGGCATCCAGTTCAGCCAGGCGCGGCTTAGCCGGATCGGCTCTGGCGATAAGTTGCTCCAGTGTCAGTATGGTGGCAAAAGAAGGCATCTTTTCGCTGAGTAACCAGGCTGGCAGAGTTTCAAACAGTCCCGGGTAGTATTTTTCGGCAATAGCCCGCGCTTCCGGGCGGGTCATTACATCATAAGCAGGCAGTTGCACGCTAAATGCCGTATCGCGTAACACACAGTCTGCGACGGCGGTTTCTGCCATGGTGACATTCGCATTAAGCAAACCGGCAGTCAGCACGGCGGCTCTGGTTAGCGGATGTTTGATAAGCTTGTTTAATTTCATTGTGGTTTACCAGGGCCAGGGTGTTGTCCAGGCTTTATCGCCTTCGTTATAAGGAATGTCGTAATAGCCGCCGGGCACATCTGAGTGGCGCAGTACCTGGGTACCGCCCACTTTGGATGAGAAGAAGCCAAAAATAACCAGTTGTTTCATCAGCGTGAAGTAGTGTGGCTGCTCTGTAAAACCAGCGCCACCCCATTGAGTTTCTTCGCCTTTGTTAAACGCCATGGCTTCAACATCAATGGCCGTGATCAAATCGGACTTTTGCACTGCTGTCAGGGTCGCAAAGGGTTTGCCGTATAGCGTTTTACTGCGTGATTCAATGTCGGCAAAGCCTGCTTCAAACAGTTTTTGTTGCTGCTCGTCGTAGCACTCGCGCACCATGCCAATGAAAAATGGCGGTACGCCGGCGTCTTTAGCTCCGGGGGTGTCGGTGCGCGGAATAACCACTTCACACAGCTCGGTAATGAGCGCCACCGTGGCGTCATCAAAGCCAGCTTTGCTTACCGGTAGCAGGTCGGGTTGTTCTTCCCAGACTGCCAGTGCCGGAGCATTAATCAGGCCGGCGCCGGTTGAGGCGGCAATCAGCTTTAACAGCGTGCGGCGGTCCATGGTTGATGATGAGTTTGCCATTACAGGTTCCCCCGTTTTAATTCTTCAACGGCAAAGTCTGCTGCCCGGGCGGTTAACGCCATGTAAGTCAGCGACGGGTTGACGCAGGATGATGATGTCATACAGGCACCATCGGTGACGAACACGTTCGGTGCGTCCCATACCTGATTGTGTTTATTCAGTACTGAGGTTTTTGGATCCCGGCCCATACGAGCGGTACCCATTTCATGGATCCCTTTACCCATATGGTAGGTACTTTCCCACGCCTGTGCGTTTTCCAAACCGATGCTATCAAACATTTCTACAATGTCTTCTTTCATGGCTTTACGCATTTTGATTTCGTTATCACGGATTTTGGCATCCATTTCCAGTACTGGCAGGCCCCAGGCATCAGTGACTGTCTTACTCAGGCTAACCTTGTTGCGGTGATCCGGCAGTATTTCGCCGAATCCCACGGTGCTCATCGTCCACTTACCCGGCTCGCTCAGCGTCTGTTTCAGTGTTGCGCCAATGCCAAGGCCATCGGCGTCACGGTTAAAGCTTTGACGTACAGCGTTACCCTGGAAGCCAAAGCCGCGCAGGAAGTCGCGCTTGTCATTGCCCCAGTTAGCGAAACGAGGAATGTAAATACCGGTAGGACGGCGACCATAAACATATTTGTCGAGGTGGCCCGGGATATCAGCGGTGCCACCTAACATATAATGGTGATCCATCACGTTGTGGCCAAGCTCACCAGAGCTTGAACCCAGACCGTTGTCCCACACGTCACGGGCGGAATTCATCAGAACCCACGCAGAGTTAAGTGTCGACGCATTCAGGAAAACAATCTTGCTCTTATAAACAATGGTTTCTTTGGTTTCCGCATCGATAATTTCTACACCGGTGACGCGTTTTTTGTCTTTGTCGTAGATGAGCTCTTTTACGATCGACATTGGACGCAGAGTGAGGTTACCGGTTTTCAGTGCCGCCGGCAGGGTAGCCGACTGAGTACTGAAGTAGCCGCCCCAGGGACAACCTGTCCAGCATTTATCCCGGTTCTGGCACTTACCGCGGCCCTGTTCCGGGCGATGCTCGGTAATGTGGGCAGTACGGCCCATGATCATATGACGCTCGCCTTTGTATTGCTTTTTCAGGCGCGCTGCCAGGTCTTTCTCTACGGCGTTCATTTCAAACGCGGGCAGGAAGTCACCGTCGGGCAAAACGTCCAGACCGTCTTTGTTACCAGAGATACCGGCAAACTTTTCTACGTAGCTGTACCAGGGAGCAATGTCGTCGTAACGGATTGGCCAGTCAATGGCTACGCCTTCTTTGGCGTTGGCTTCAAAGTCCTCCGGGTTAAGGCGGTAGGACTGACGCCCCCATAACAATGAACGACCACCTACCTGGTAAGCGCGGAACCACTGGAAAGGCTCTTTTTCAACGTAAGGCGAAGTTTTATGATCCGCCCAGGCGCCCATAGTCACTTCGTTAAAAGGATAGCCCTTACCGCGAGCCATCACCGGTTGAGACGCCAGTGCTTCCTGACTTGGGCGACCATGGTGAGGGTAATCCCACAGGTTTTTATGGGTATTGGTGTAGTCCTTTACGTGCTCAACGTTTTCGCCACGCTCCAGCATTAATACCTTCAGACCTTTCTCGGTGAGCTCTTTGGCGGCCCAACCGCCGCTTATTCCGGAGCCAACAACGATGGCATCATAAGTGTTATTAACCATTACTACCTCAGTGCTTATAACAGCGAAGTGAGGTTCGCTGTTAATTGTTAGGGGGCTTAACTAATTAGCTAAAGATACTCCTGCTGTGACCAAATTTGAAGCATAAAAAGACAAACTTTAACATTTATTTAGCTTTTGATAGTCTGCAGGGCAAGTATAGTCTGGTCTGCGCCACTGCGCAGACCATAAGTAGCGATTCGTTAACATCCGGTGTTAATGAATCGCTACCAGGGGAAAAAGAAGGGAATAAGGAAATAACAGCATACAAATACCCAGACCAGCATAGGGCTGCCCAGTTTGATAAAATCGAAAAAGCGGTACTTGCCGGGCTCCACAATCAACGTAATGATAGGTGAGGCGATAGGGGTCATAAAGGCCGCTGATGCAGCAAACAGAACGGTCATTGCCAGTGGGTAGGGCGATACGCCCAGCTGGTGGGCCACGCTGATGGCGATAGGCGCCATGAGGACTGCTGAGGCAGTATTGGATAAAATATTGGTTAGCAAAGCAGTAATCGCGAACAGCAGCACCAGCAGGGTTTGCGGGGATGCGTCACCTGCCGAGCCTATCATACTACCCACAATCATATCGGTGCCGCCGGTTTGTTGCAGGGCGTCAGCCAGGGGTAACATACCGGCCAGTAATACCAGGCTTTGCCAGTGAATGGCCCGGTAAGCGTCGGCTGCGGTAAGACAACGGGTGATGACTGCCGCGATGACTGAGATTAACACGGCTGCCACCAGCGGCATCCAGTTGAAAACCGAACTGAGTACCATAAAGGTCGTGATGGCCAGAGCTACCGGCATGCGCCGGAATGCTGGTACCACATCGGCAGCTTCGGCGGGCGTTTCCAGCACCACAAAATCGTGGTTTTGCTGTTGAAGTTGCATAATCTTAGCCCAGGGGCCGGTTACCAGTAAGCAATCAGATGCTTGCAGTTTTTGATTCTGATAGTCATCCAGGGACTGGCGGTTACGCCTTACACCAAATACATCCAGGCCGTAGTGATCGCGGAATTTAGCCTCCCGCACCGACTTACCAATAAGCTTTGATTCCGGGTGAACCAGCACGCTTTCAGCGCCGAACTCCCAGCTGCGATACTGGGTTTCCAGTTGCGAGGGGTGAAATGGCATCAGCATTACCTGGCTTTCCACCGGTGCCAGTTGCTCAGGCGGAATAGCGACATGCAGCACATCCCCGGCATGCAGTACGATATCGGGCGAAACGCCGGCTTTTAATTCCCGCCAGCCCCGAACACGCTGGGACAGATCAAGAATGCGCAAGCCGTAATTGTCGTACAAGCCGCTCTGGGCGATGGTTTTGCCGTGCAGAGGCGACTCCTCGTCGATACGCAGGTAAACCAGTTCACGGTTCACACGGTAGTCGTCCCACAGGGCTTTAATCGACCGCTGGGCAGATTGATGTTCTGCTTTACCGTTGTTTGGTAGCCACTTACGGCCAACCAGCAACATGTAAAGCATCAGGCCACCAAGCACGACCAGCCCCGGTAACGTGAACGTGAAAAACCGCAGAGGCTCATAACCCTGAGCGCTCAGCTCGCCGCTTATCACCAGGTTAGGCGGCGTTGCAATGAGGGTCAGCATACCGCTCACCAGTGCAGCGTAAGACATGGGTAACAGTAATTGACTGGCACTGTTACCGGTTTGCTTGGCGATACGCATAACGATGGGAATAAAAATGGCCACGACCGCCGTTGAACTCATTACGGCACTTAAAATAGCGCTGGCCAGCATAAGCATAATTAACAACTTATTGGTGGAGCTATGACTGTGCCGACCAATCCAGTCACCCACAAAGCGGGCAAAACCGGTGCGGTCGAGCATTTCGCCAACAATCAACAGGGCGCCAATGAGCACTACCACCGGATTACCAAAGCCGGCCAGTGACGCCTGCACCGACAACACGCCGCCCAACATCAGGGCCAACACTACCGATATAGCAATCATGTCATAGCGCACGCGATTACTGGCCATTAATAGCGCGGCCAGACCAATAACCAGAAATACATAATGAGCATGCCAGGCATGCGGAATAGAAAGCATGGGAACTCCCGCAACACAAACCCTGTGAAACCGAGAACAGAGAAGAAAATTTGTACCATCAGGATACTGAAATAACGTATGGAAAAACAGTGGGCTGGATCAATACAGTAAGAAAAACTCCCGTGCGCGTGGGTCTGTCGTATCCATCGACAACGCACGGGAAGCTGAAGAAAGGTTATTTTTTCAGAAGTTCAGTGGTGCGCTTGTTGAGATCAGCCGGGTCAACCACTGGCCAGTCATTATCCCAACTCATTGGCAGAATACGCAGCTTTTGCAACGCGTTATCGGCTGTTTCATAGGCGTGCAATACCAGGTAATCCTTACCATCAAAGGTGTACGCCGCATTGTGCCCCAGTGCTACCCAGTCGTCGTTACCTTCTATCACCATGGTGCCGCCGCCTGCCATTAACGACTTGCCATCACGGTCGAGGTACGGACCGGTAACTGATTTGCTACGTCCTACGCGTACGTTGTAAGTGCTGTCCATCCCGCGACAACATTTATCAAATGACACAAACAAATAATAATAACCGTTTTGCTTAAAAATATAGGGCGCCTCGATAGCCCCTTCGCCTGGATCAGCACTGTCGGCAACATTGGAACCTGGTCGGCTGGCAATGGAATACCATTCCTGCGGCTCTGCCAGACGCACTAAGTCATCATCGAGCTTAACCAGTTTCAGGCCATCCCAGAACGAGCCAAAGCTCATCCATGCATTGCCGTCGTCGTCTTCAACAATGGCCGGGTCGATGGCATTCCAGTGATCACGATGCGGCACCGATTCCACCACAATCCCGTAGTCTATCCATTTGTAGTCTGGTGATTGCGGATCGAGACTTTCATTAACGGTTACGCCAATGGCAGAAGTGTTCTTACCAAATGCCGAAACCGAGTAATACAAATAAAATTTACCGTTTTTCTGGTAAATGTCTGGTGCCCACAAGTGGCCGTCAAAACTTGGCGAGATACGCTTGGCCCAGCTAGGCTCGTCGGGAAACACGCGCCCGGTCAGGGTCCAGTTTTGCATATCCTTGGATTCGTAATAGGTGATCCCCGGCCCGGTACTGAACACATAGTAAGTATCACCGGCTTTGGTCATAACCGGATCATGCACCTCCACCTGTTTTGCCTGGGCACCACAGCCCATTAAAAAGGCACCGCTGAGTAAGCTTGTTAAGACTAAGCGCAATCTGGTTGCACTGGTTTTCCGTTTACGGCTTTGAATCATTTTTACCTCTGAAAGCACCTGTAAAAGAACTTGCTAAGTGTAGCAATAATCATGTTAAATATGTAATACAATATTAATAATTGATTAGCAACTGCGCAACCGCAATTGCCCGTTCATTTTTAAACCAAGGACTCGCTATGTTGTTTGATTTTAAAACCATGCTGCGCACCAGCCTGACCATCGCCTGTACCGCCTTTGCAACGTTAAGCGCCGCACCGGCATTGTCTGTAGCGCTTGAGCCTATTGATAATCCTATCGTGGTCCAGCGGGCTGATCCCTGGATTGTACAGCACGAGGACGGTTGTTATACCTTTATCGGTACGTCTCCAAAGTTTGATGAGATAGAGCTGCGCGCGGCCTGCCGGCTCAATGATTTGAAAATTGCCGAGCCGAAAGTTATCTGGCGCAAGAACGACAAGGGGCCGATGAGCGTTAATATCTGGGCCCCGGAGTTACACGAGGTGGACGGCGACTGGTATATCTATTTTGCCGCCGGAGATGTGGATGCGCCCTGGAGTATCAGAATGTATGCGCTGAAAAATACCGCAGCGAACCCTATGGACGGAGAATGGACCGAAGCCGGTCGCATTCAGACGCCGGTTGACTCTTTCTCGCTGGATGCCACAACCTTTGAACATGGCGGCAAACGGTATCTGGTTTGGGCCCAGCAGGATGCCAGGCGCAGTTATAATTCGGCGCTGTGGATAGCCGAGATGGACTCGCCTACCTCAATTAAGTTCGACACAGTTACCTTGTTGAGTGAGCCTACTCTGGATTGGGAAGTCGCCGGTTACAAGGTTAACGAAGGGGCCGCAGTGCTTATTCGCCACGGCCGGGTGCTCGTGACCTATTCGGCCAGTGCCACCGATCACCGCTATGCCATGGGGTTGCTGTGGGCCGATGAAGACGCGGATCTACTTGATCCTGCCAGCTGGCATAAAAAAGCAGAGCCGGTGTTTACTACCAATGCAGCGGTGGGCCGCTATGGTCCAGGCCACAATAGTTTTGTAAAAGCCGAGGATGGTGAAACCGACCTGATGATTTACCACAGCCGTGATTACAAAACCCTGCGCGGGACGCCACTTACTGATCCTAACCGTCACGCCAGAGCCCGGGTGATTTACTGGGATGCTAAAGGGTTTCCGGTATTTTTCAGCGATAAAACTGACTAGTCGAGCACAAAGAATAGCGCCACCGGCACCACTACCAGACTGGCAATATTGCCGAGTAAAACAATCGACGCCACCGTGTGTGGCGCCTGTTTGTAGCGCTCTGCCAGCATAAAATTGAGCACAGCTGGTGGCAGGACTGAAAACAGTACGAAATACGCCGTATGTTCGCCAGATAGCCGCGCCAGCAGAGCAAACGGGTAAGCGACTATAAAGCCGGTTAAAGGCCCGTATAACCCCCAGAACAGGCCGGAACGCCAGTCGGCAAAGTCCACATCGGTCATGCGAACTCCCAGCGCAAACAACATCAGCGGGATGGAAATCTGCCCCAGCATGTCGATAGGTGTGCTGACCCATACCGGTAATGTCCAGCCGGATAAACTCCATACCAGCCCGGCTGCGGTAGCCATTACCATTGGATTGGTTGCCAGCGTTCTTAGCTGAGCTTTGTCATGCAGGATGTAAACGCCCAGCGAGAAATGCAGCAACGTACTGACCAGGAACATGGCGATAGCCGCACTTAACCCTGCTTCACCAAAGGCCAGTAGGGCCAGGGGCAGGCCCAGGTTACCGCAGTTGTTAAACATGGTGGGTGGGGCGAAAATTTTGGGCGAGAGGCCCAGCCATTTACACACCGGCAGTGCCAGTAAGCCGGAGCCGATAACCATCAGCAAAGTCCCCAACATTAAGTCGAGATAACTGAACAAATCAAAGGACTTGGACGCCATTACAGAGAAGATTAACGCGGGCACAAAAATGTCGATGTTGATGCGGTTGGCAACGCCCATGTCGGAGTCGGTTTTGCGGGCATAAAGAAATCCCACCATCACCATGGCAAATAACGGAAAAACGGTGGCAAAGATGCGCTCAATAATGGGCAGTAAAGCAAAGCTGTCTGACATGACAATCCTGTCTGAAAATAGCGAGACTAACCGCAAGCAAAAATACGGCAGTTCAGCGTAACCTAATACCCGGTGGATACCAACAGATTGCGGCAGATACCGAGGGATAGTTGTTAGCTCCCCGAAAACGCCCGGCGTCGTAAGCAATACGTCGACCGACCTGTATGGATGGATTGCGAAAAGCGAGCGCACTGCACCAAAAAGTTCCATTGGCTAAGAGTAATGGGCAATTTTTGTCGCTTTTTTTTACAGCTTCCCCCGGCCTGAATTTTAACTATATGAAATTTCTTATGTAAAAAACTGGCCCTTTCCTTGCTGTGTAAAAAATGTACAGCAAAAATAACTTTTCTATTTTTCCGGTTTAGTCCACATAAACCGCCATTAAAAGGAATTAATGATGAAATTAAACTCCTCACTGCTCTGCGTAAGTGCATTATTTCTCAGTGTTGTTCATAGTGGCCTGGCGGAAGACCTGCCATCCCCGGTGGTTGATTCGGATTACCATTATAATGGCGCGCCGGATGAAGAACTGGTTGAGCTGGGTCGCATGTTATTTTTCGATAAAATCATGAGTGGCAATCAGAATATTTCCTGTGCAACCTGCCACAACCCCCTGACATTCAGTGCTGATGGTTTGTCACTTGGCGTAGGTGAGGGAGGTAAAGGGCTGGGGCGTTATCGCGATACCGGTGAGGGAGATGATGCGGTTGAGGGGCGAATTGGCCGTCATGCGCCACATCTATACAACCTTGGCGCTAAAGAGTTTACTCATATGAACTGGAATGGCATTCACTTTGAAGAGAATGGGGTGGTGAATACCGCTGCCAATCGCGATACGCCACCAGACTTGCATAACGTGCTGGCGGGCCAGGCATTGTTTCCTATTCTTAATCAAAACGAAATGCTTGGCGACCCGATTGAGAATGAAATCGTCGCCCGTTTGATTCTCTCCCGTAACAATAGTTTCCCACCGCTTTGGAATGCTTATATGGAGCGGCTGCGGGTCAATCCGGATTATGTTCGTTTATTTGATGCGGCTTTCGATGATGTCCGTCGTCCGGCAGATATCAAGATTCAGCACTATGCGAATGCGGTGGCCGCGTTTCAGACCGTCGCTTTCAGAAGTGATAACAGCCCCTTTGATGCTTACCTGCGCGGTGATTCTGAGGCAATGACCGCTCAGCAGGTGCGTGGTATGGATTTATTTTACGGTGCAGCTAACTGCAGCAGTTGCCATAGCGGTAAATTTCAGACTGACCACCAGTTTTACGGTATTGCTATTCCACAGGTAGGGCCGGGCGGTGAGGGGCGCACGCCTCATCAGGACCGTGGCCGAGCAGAAGCAACCCGAATGGATGAAGACTGGGGTAAATTCAGAACGCCGTCGCTGCGTAATGTGGCCTTAACTGCGCCCTATGGTCATACCGGAGCTTATGCCACGCTGCGTGGGATAGTAATGCATCATCTTGATCCACTCACAGCACTGGAAAACTATGATCCCAGTCAGTTGGTAAAACCTTCCCGTGAAGATCTGGATGAAGGTGATTTGATTGGCCACGATGACCTCAGTCTACGTCAGATAGTGATTGATGCTAACGACTTGCAACCGGTCTCGCTCACCGCAGCCGAAGTTGATGATTTACTGGCATTTCTTGAAGCATTAACTGACTTAAGTGTTATGGAAGATCTTGAGTTGATTCCACAAAGTGTTCCCAGTGGATTGCCGGTGAAAGACTAGATCTTCGATTTCTTCAGCTACTCAGAGGAGCGAGTGGCACACTGACTCTCCAGTTGTGCTACTCGTTCAGCAAATTGGCGCCCTAATGTCAGGTAATCCGCGGATGTGTAGTGCCAGCCATCATCAAGATGGGTAAAGCTTTCAGTGACGGTAACCAGGGCTGCGCAGCTATCCTGCTCAACAAAGTCTAGCTGTGCCTGCTGAACCAGACTGCCCCAGTTCATTCGCAAACCGTCTTCGGGATCCAGTCCTGAATCAGTAATTTTGCCTAATACCACCGGTAAATCCGGGTTGCGAAGAGCGGCTCTGAACAGCGCCATCATCGTTTTCAGATTTTCCAGATAGCGATTGGCGGTTATTTCGCTGTCATAAGCATCAGACTCACCCTGCATCCAGATAATACCAGCGGGTACCAGGGTGTCAGGTTCTCCGTCGCCATCAATATCCCGCGTAGCGACAGCCTTTCTGATTGCGGTTAAAAAATTATCGTACTGGTTAATACCATTGCCACGGCGATAGTCAGGATACCAGTTGTTACCCACCCCATAACCGAGGGCAGACCCGCCCAGTGCGTATTTAATCAAAGCCACGTTTTGCCCGGGATGCAGTTTGGCAATCTGATGGCCAAAACTCAGTTCCGGGCCGAAATAGTCTGAATGCTGATTGGTTTTGCCGTCGGAATAAAACTGTCGGCCGAAGCCCGGTTGCAGTGTATCCCAGAGGCCAAGGCCGCCACCAGGTTTAAAGTCGGCTACCGGATTGCCCTGGAAAACGGGCACTGATTTAAGTGGTGCCCGATAATTGGCTGGCAAATCGACATTTTCACCAAAGCCTTCCATGTTTGATTGGCCGCCAAGGTAGTAAACCTTATACGTGGTTGCTGTAGCAGGAAATGTTACCAGTAACATTAAGGTGAGTATCTTCAGCATGGCGTCAGTCCGGGGAGTTTTTGCTAGTTTGGTGTAGATAAAGAAAAGCCGGTGACGATGGCACCGGCTTGGTCGTTTACCAGAAGCGGATATAAATAAAAGCTGTGATACCCAATATACCCACGGTATGGATGTAATCCCACTTATCCAGACCATCGACCACTTCTTTCATGGTACCTTTGCCCAGTGTTCTGAACGTAAGGCCCTGCAGTTTCTCTTCACTGGCCGCTTTGGTGAACATACTCACCACAATCATGATGACAGTCACCAGGACGAACAACAGGATACAGTAGTACAGCCAGTTCATCTCCACAATCCAGGCAAAGCTGGTGTTGGCCAGGCTGTCTTTGAATGGCAGCATGACCAGTCTGATCATACCCAGTACAAAGCCCGAAACCAGGCCGGCATAACCAGCGGCCGGCGTAATACGACGGCTTACCAGGCCAAGCAGGAACACTGCTGCAATCCCTGGGGCAATAAGCGACTGTACGCTCTGCAGATACTCATACAACACATCGGCGATTAAGCTCATCACCGGGATCCACAGGATACCCAGAATAACAATTACGATAGTGGCGAGACGGCCCACTTGAAGCAGGTGGTTTTCGCTGGATTCAGGTTTGAACTTCTTATAGAAATCGATGGTAAACAGCGTAGCAGAAGAGTTGAACAGTGATGCCAGTGAACTCATCAGCGCGGCAACCAGACCGCCGATAACAATCCCTTTAACGCCTGAAGGCAGCAGTTCAGCAACCAGTGTCGGGAATGCCTGGTCGGCGCTGGCGTAATTGATAATGCCTTTTTCCTTAAGGGCCACAGCAATCATGCCCGGGAACAGGAAAATAAACACGGGTAATAACTTCAGGTAACCGGCAAACATGGTACCGCGACGGGCTTCCTTAATGCCTTTAGCAGATAGTACACGCTGTACGATGTATTGGTCGGTACACCAGTACCAGAAACCAATGATGAATGAGCCGAAAATGATGCCAGGCCATGGGAAGTCAACATCGCTGGCTGAGCGAATCAGATGCAGATTAGCGTCGTTAATACGTTCTACTTCAGACCAGCCGCCAACCTGATCGAGGCCAACGACCAGGATTACCACCGAACCGATGATCAGTACCGGTGTTTGTAATACCGAGGTCCACATGATGGCTTTCATGCCACCGAGTACGGTGTAAATACCGGTAATGATGACCAGGCCCAGCGCCGATATCCAGAAGAAGTCGATTCCCCAGATACTGTCAATGCCAAGGATAGTTTTAAACGCAATACCGCCGGCATAAACCGTTACTGCAACCTTGGTTAACACGTAACTGACCAGTGAAATCACCGACAGGAAGGTACGTGAAGCAGAGTTGTAGCGGCGTTCCAGGAACTCCGGCATGGTGTAAACTTTACTGCTCCAGTAGAAGGGCACAAAAACCCAACCAAGCAGCAGGATGATCCACGACTGCAATTCCCAGTGAGCGAGCGCCATCCCCGACTGGGCACCGGAACCAGACAGGCCAACCAAATGCTCAGAGCCAATATTTGAGGCAAAGATTGAGGCACCAATCACCAGCCAGCTTGCATTACGACCGGCAAGAAAATAATCAGCCGTATCTTCTTCTTTTTGCCGCATGGACATCCCGACCACGCCAAGTAACAAAATAAAAAAACCAGCCAGAACCAGCCAGTCGAGTGTACTTAATTCAACCATGTAATAACCCTGATACCATGATGTCAGCTCAAAATAATTAAAAAAATATTATATTACAATATGGGTAATGAAAAGCTTTTTGTTAAAACAGCGTTAAATTCCATAATGGCGTTAGTAGATTGTTTTTAGTGCTGGATCAATTTTAAACGCTTGCACGTTGGGGGCTTACAACTCTATGATGTGAACAACTATATTAACAATAAAGCCAACAGGTACCACCGATAAATATGATATTATCCGTGGTTATGGCCGTAAGCAGAAAGATTATAATCCATGGCGCGAATTGAGAATTTAAACCTGTCGCAACGCGTTACCAATGAATTGGGTAAAGCGATTATTGCAGGAGTCTATGGCGAGGGCTCAGGCCTTCCAACTGAAGCTCAGCTTTGTACCGAGTATGGCATCAGTCGTACTGCAGTGCGCGAAGCAGTGAAAATGCTGGCAGCGAAGGGGCTAATATCCTCCCGGCCGCGCCAGGGGATTCGGGTTGAACCGCCGGAAAACTGGAACTTATATGATACCAGCGTACTGGGGTGGATGTTTGAGAGCAGCCCTTCATTGCTGGTATTGAAAGAGTTTTTGCAAATGCGTCTGGCCATTGAGCCACAGGCGGCAGCACTGGCAGCCAAACACGGGTCACCGGAAGCCATTGCGCAAATCGAGGTGGCGTTAAATGCCATGGATAACGCGGCACAAACCG
Source organism: Marisediminitalea alba (assembly GCF_002993365.1). Classification (GTDB taxonomy): domain Bacteria; phylum Pseudomonadota; class Gammaproteobacteria; order Enterobacterales; family Alteromonadaceae; genus Alteromonas; species Alteromonas alba. Next base: position 61,025 of record NZ_PVNP01000047.1, on the reverse strand, counting down.
ATGGCTCTATCCATCAGCCCGATGTAGAGTTTCATACGGCCATATTACTAGCCAGTGGCAATCGTTTTTTCTACCAGCTACGGGATTTCATCAGCACCGCTTTAAATGTAAGCTTCCAGTATACGACTAATGCCAAGGACAGCCTGCAAACCATTGCCGACGAACATCGCAAGATTTATCAGGCGATCAAAAACGGTGAAGCAGAGCGAGCCAAAAACATGATGGCGTATCTGATAGATGAAGCAATGGCTTATATTGAATTGAAAATTGCTGAATCTGAACTGTCAGCGTAACGAATTTTTATTTAACAACGAAAGTTGGTGTTTACTGAGCCATCATCTATGGTGATTTTTTTATGACCCAGTCGTCTGATACTTCGGCCTGTTATCCAAGCCTGAACAACCGCAGCGTATTTATTACCGGCGGTGGAACAGGTATTGGCGAGGTTATGGTGGAACGATTTTGTGCACAGGGAGCCCGGGTGTGTTTTGTTGATGTCAATGTAGACAAAAGCCAGGCATTGGTAGAACGAATAGCGCAAGCCGGAAAAGGCCAGGCCACTTTTATAGAGTGCGACTTGCGCGACCTCAAAGCCCTTAAAGGGGCTATCAGTGAGGCCGCAAGACTGCATGGCGACATTAGCGTGCTGATTAACAATGCGGCCGATGATACCCGTCACGAATTTGAAGAGGTGGACGAGGAATACTGGAATGATCGCATTAACGTAAACCTGCGTCCGAGCTTTTTTGCTGCCCAGGCGGTTGTCGAGCAAATGCGCCGCTGCGGTGGTGGCAGTATTGTCAATATGGGGTCGGTAAGCTGGCGCCAGAAGCAAACCTGCATGCCCGTTTACACGACGGCTAAAGCAGCAATTGATGGCCTGACCCGTACCCTGGCTGCCAAGCTAGGACCTGAGCATATTCGGGTGAACACGCTGGTACCGGGCTGGGTAATGACCGAGAGACAGATGACCCGTTGGGCTGGTCCTGAAATTGTACAGGAAGTACAACAGGCGCAGTGTATTCATGAAACCCTGTTACCCATCGATATTGCCAACGCAGCATTATTTCTCGCCGCTGACGATAGCAAAATGATGACAGCGCAAACGCTGATTATCGATGCGGGCTGGGTATAACGCTATTCTAACGCCTGCCGGCACTGCGCCGGCATGCCTAATCCGCTGAATTTTTCCTTTTCTCTGGACTGGTCTGCAGCCCCTGCTGCGGCTGCAAACAACTATTCCGACTAATTGTTATGTTGCAAAAATGTTTACATTCTGGCACTGTGCACAAATCATATGTAATATAATATGTAAATTGCATGTTACGCATAACAGTTAAGTTTTAGTTGAAGGATTGTTTGTTTGACCGACTATATCCTGGTGTACCTGGTCCTGATCATCGGTTCATGCTTGCAGAGTGTTATAGGCTTTGGGCTTGGCTTGTTGGGTGCACCGCTTATCTTTTTGATCATGCCCGAACTGGTGCCTGGTCCCATGATCCTCAATGCTTTACTGTTAACCACGCTGTTGGCAGTTAAACATCAGTACGATATCGACTTGAAACAAACCGGCTTCTCAATTCTTGGCGGCACGGCCGGTGTGCTGGTGGCCGGTAGTGTGCTGCTTTACATAGACGCCCATCAGTACCAGATGTTGTTAGGCGTGTGTATTATTGCCGCAGTAATATTGTCTATGGTGGGCGTTACGCCGCGGATCAGCGTCATTTCCAATTTAATCGCGGCCATGATTTCGGGCTTTATGGGTACCACAACATCGGCAGGCGGAGCGCCTATGGGCTTGCTTTATCAGGCGGAAGATAAAGATAAAATCAAAGCCAATCTGAGCGTCTTTTTTGTTTATATCAACATGTTTGGCATCGCGGTATTGTGGTTTACCGACGCAGCGGGGCATGATGATCTTGAGCTTTTCTTAAAATGTATTCCGGCTATTCTGATTGGCTGGTTTGCGTCGTTTTTCATTAACCGGCGTATCAACGAAATACTGGTGAGAAAACTGATCCTGGTGGTAGCAGCGTTTGCCGGTACCGTGCTGATTGTTGCCAGTTAAACTGTATTTTCTCTCTCCCTAAGCTTTCATAAACTATCCCATACCTGTCCGTTTGGACCGCTGATTTCGTGAACCTTTACATTTAAATTTAGCTTTCTTCTGCAAAGGTTATTGCGGGAGGGGGTCTCGGCAAACCGGTATATACCCGAGACAAAAGTGTTTTCAGGTAATCAGCTGAAAATTAAACCCATGTGAAGGAACAATCTATGTATGAATTAAATAGCAAGCATATCGAGCTGGTTAGCGGTGGCGGTGATATTATCGATGCCGCAGAAGGTGCTACAACTGGTGCAGGTGCAGGCGCTACCGTGGTCGGTATTGCCGTTGCGGTAGGGGCTACTGTTACCGCTCCGGTTGTGATTGGTGTGGTAGCCGCCGGAGCTTTGATAGGAGCAGCTTATGAATATTTCTCAGACTAAGGAGAGCAATATGAGATGTTTGGAGCCAGGCGAGTGTATGGTAGTTACAGGCGGGTCGGTAAGCGGTACTGAAGCTCTCGAAGCTGCGGGCTCAGGTGCGCTTTCCGGAGCAGCTACGGGGGCTACTGTAGGAGCTGCCATGGGGGGCATCATTGGTGCTGCCGCAGGTGCAGTGGCTGGCAGTATCGTAGGCGCAGTGGTCTCCGGTGTTGATAGCATAGTTGATCAAATCCAGGACGATGGTGGCAGTGTTTTCTAACGCTTGAGCGGTTCGTTATGAACCGCTTTTTTCCTTTATGAATCGTAAACTTCTATTCGGAGAAAATGCATGGAACGTATTTATATTTACTCAAGCCTGGTACTGATGACTGTTGCGGTTTATCACGGCTTTAGCGAAGGATACATCTGGTTACCCGTTATCCTGACGCCCATTGCGCTTGTCGTTGCGGCAAAACTTTATGCGCACACACAAGGGAAACAACTAAGTCAGTGGCAACAAGATTTACCGGTGCTGAAATTCATGGCCTGTGTTTTAAGAGACCAGCGATTGCGCCAGCAACAAAACAGTCAGTCACTGTTTGCTTTACTGTTTTTTGGTAGCTTTTTCCTTGGCGCTGATATCTCAATGGTTTTATTCTTAAATGACATTCACTACTCGATTCTGTTTGCAGGTTGTGTAAGCTTTGCCTTTCTCTATTCGGCTTTGATGGTGAATTATCGAGCGGCTAACTGACGAAAGCAGTTGGTGAGGGCAGGGTTCACCTGTGGGGCTTTTTAACAGTGTAAGGATGTAATGCCGGTTAAAATTTTAAATGTAAGTCGTCACAGGTGCAGCCTCGGCGAGGGCATCTATTACAGTGCCCGGTATAACAGCGTTTTCTGGGTCGATATTAAACAGCAACTGTTATACCGCATGGATTACGCATCCAGGGCTGTGACGTCCATTCCAATGCCAGAACAAATTGGCTGGGTGAAAGAAACCCGTTCGGGCCGTTTTATTGTTGGATTACAGTCGGGCATATACTGGCTAAACGACGATCTGAGCTGTGGCGAGTGCTGTTTATTGCTGAGCGAAGAACCGGCAGGCAATCGCTTAAATGATGCGAAAACTGACCAGGCTGGTCGGCTGTATTTTGGTTCCATGGATGACAGTGAAACGGCTCCCTGCGGGAGTCTCTATCAACTTGCCAATCTTAACGAAAATCCCACATTACACAAAGTAGACAGTGGCTATGTCGTATCCAATGGCCCGGCATTTAACCTAGCCGGAGATCGGCTTTATTCAGTGAGCTCTGCCACCCGAACCATCTACGCTTTTACCGTTGATGGTCATGGACAGCTATCCCATAAGCGCCAACACATTGTTTTACCTGAGCACCACGGTTATCCGGACGGTATTACGGTGGATAGCCATGACAACCTTTGGGTGGCCTGCTGGCAAGGGCACGGGCTGTGTTACTTTGATCCGGCAGGAAAGCTCATCGAGCGAATTGTGTTGCCTGCGCCACAAATTACCAATGTCACTTTCGGCGGGCCAGAATATTCAACACTGTTGGTTACCACAGCCTGCATCGGCATGGATGATGATGCGTTAAATCGCTATCCGCTGGCTGGTAGCGTGTTTGAACTCGACGTGGGTGTAACGGGTGTGCCTGAACCGCGGGTTAAAGATAACTAACTCAGATTTATCAAGTTCTTGTTTTTGCTACAAGGTAAACGTATACCCATATTTAGCGTTGCTCCCCATTTATAGTGACTAGCCTCATTTATGTTAATTAGCTGATCAGATGAGAATAGGTGGCGTAGAGTTATTTACATCTATGTAAAAAAAGACGAGAATAGGGAAAACGTTTACCCTTTAAGTTAAACAGGAATTAATCATGTCTGTTCCTTTTGAGCCGTCGGATCATCCACATCGACGTTACAACCCGTTATTGCAAGAGTGGGTGCTGGTATCGCCACACCGGGCCAGGCGCCCCTGGCAGGGCCAGCAGGATGAGCCCGATCAGTCCGTCTTACCTACGTATGATGAAAGCTGTTATTTGTGTCCGGGAAACACGCGGATCAACGGGGAAGTCAACCCGGCTTTTGCAGGGACTTTCGTATTTACCAACGACTTTGCCGCGCTGCAACCAGACACGCCGGATAGTGCCAGTAGCGACCCGCTGTTTCGCTATGAGTCTGAACAGGGATGTAGCCGGGTGATTTGCTTTTCGCCGGATCACAGTAAAACGCTACCATTACTGACCAATGAGGAAAGAGTCGGCGTAGTGAAATGCTGGATGGCGCAAACCGCAGAGTTAGGTGAAAGTTATCAGTGGGTACAGGTTTTTGAGAACAAAGGCGCCATGATGGGCTGCTCCAATCCGCATCCCCATGGACAAGTCTGGGCTCAGCGTCATTTGCCAACGCAGGCGGCCAGGAAACAGGCAAGCTTCGCTGAGTATTATCAGCAACATCAGCGAGCCCTGCTGCTCGATTATGCGGAACGCGAAATTGCTGTCAAAGAGCGGGTAGTATGCAGTAATAAAGACTGGCTGGTTGTGGTTCCTTACTGGGCCGCCTGGCCGTTCGAAACTCTGCTATTACCGCGCTTTAGTGTGAGTTCTCTGGCGGATCTGAGTGAGACTCAGGCGCGAAACCTTGCCATCATTGTGGGCGAAATTACCAGTAAGTATGACAACCTGTTTAACACGTCCTTCCCATATTCAATGGGCTGGCACAGTCAGCCCTTTGATGACAAAGCGCATCCTGAATGGGGGCTGCACGCACACTTCTTTCCGCCATTGTTGCGCTCTGCCAGCGTCAGAAAGTTTATGGTTGGCTATGAGATGATGGCAGAAGCTCAGCGCGACCTCACACCTGAACAAGCTGCCCGGCAGTTGCAGGCGCTTTCTGCCACACATTATAAAGAGGCCGGCCAATGACGCTTGCAGATATTTCTTCGCTGTTCTCTGCTTATTTTAACACCACGCCAGAGGTAACCAGCCACGCCCCCGGCCGGGTTAATCTGATTGGTGAGCATACCGACTATAACCAGGGTTTTGTATTTCCGGTTGCGATCAACTTTGGTACCGATATTGCCGCGGCAAAGCGGCATGACGGCATTGTGAAGGTGGTGGCCGTTGACTACGATAATGAATGCGCGTCATTTTCCCTGGATAACATTCAGCACCAGCCACAGCCAGGCTGGCTCAACTATGTAAAAGGGGTGTGTCAGGTTGTCAAAGCGAAGTACCCACAACTGGGCGGGGCGAATCTGGTGGTTACCGGTAACGTGCCACAGGGCGCGGGGCTGAGTTCATCTGCCTCTTTTGAAGTTGCGATTATCAGTGCCTTAACGCAGCTTTATGAGCTGAATATCGAAGGCATTGAGGCTGCCTTGCTGGGTCAGCAGGCCGAAAATGAATTTGTTGGCTGTTCGTGCGGCATTATGGACCAGCTGATATCGGCACTCGGCAAACACGGGAAAGCTATGTTGTTGGATTGTCGCGACCTGTCCCAGCGCTTTATCGATTTACCTGAAGATTTCGCCATTATGATCATCAATTCCAATGTGAAGCGGGGATTGGTCGACAGCGAATACAATTTGCGCCGTCAGCAATGCGAGGCAGCAGCTCGCAAACTTGGCGTGGCCAGTTTACGGGATGCCGACACAGAGCTGCTGGAAGCCGCCAAAAATTCGCTTAGTGAGAATGAGTACAAGCGCGCACGCCATATAATCAGCGAAAACGCACGCACCACTGCCATGTTTGATGCATTGGCAAAGGGTGACATGGCTCAAGTGAGTCAGTTAATGGCTGAGTCGCATATTTCAATGCGTGACGACTTCGAAATAACCGTGCCGCCGATTGATTTTCTGGTAGAAATTATCCAGCAGGAGATAGGCAAAACCGGCGGGGTTAGGATGACTGGAGGCGGATTTGGCGGTTGTGTTGTTGCTTTATTACCAAAAAATTTACTTTTAGGGGTGACTAAACAGGTAGAAGACAAGTATTATGCGCGGACTGGGTTGAAACAAAAAGTTTACATTTGTACTACAAATCAGGGTGCTTTTGACGAAAATACCTAATTTCGTTATCCACTTACGAATTAAAATTACAATCTATTGGGTCGCATAATGAAAATTGAAACACTCGACATAGCGTTATTCGCTATCTATGTGATTGCCTTAATCGGCATCGCATGGTGGGTTTCTCGTGAAGAAAAGGGACACGAGAAAGACACTAACGATTACTTTCTGGCGGGTTCAAGTCTGCCTTGGTGGGCCATCGGTGCCTCACTGATCGCTGCCAACATTTCGGCAGAGCAGATCATCGGGATGTCCGGTTCCGGTTACATGGTGGGGCTGGCAATAGCTTCCTATGAGTGGATGGCAGCTATCACGCTGATCATTGTAGGTAAATACTTCCTGCCGATCTTCCTGAAACATAAAATCTATACTATGCCGCAATTCCTCGAGCAGCGCTACGACCACCGTGTACGCATGGTGATGGCGGTATTCTGGCTGGGTGTTTATGTGTTTGTAAACCTCACCGCAGTATTATGGCTGGGTGCACTGGCAATCAATACGATTGCTGGTGTTGACCTGATGTACGGTATGATTTTCCTCGGTGTATTCTCTCTGGCTTATTCTTTATACGGTGGTCTGAAAGCCGTGGCCATGACAGATATTATTCAGGTTGTGCTGTTGGTATTAGGCGGAATGTTCCTGTCTTACACCGCATTGAATATTATCGGTGACGGAGCCGGATTCTGGGCTGGTTTCAATACCGTAACGACTGAGTTACCGGGTAAATTTGACATGATCCTGAGCGAAGACAATCCACATTATATGGATCTGCCGGGCTTATCAGTTCTTATTGGTGGTATGTGGATCATGAACCTGTCTTACTGGGGCTTCAACCAGTACATTATCCAACGTACTTTGGCGGCTAAAAGTGTTAATGAAGCTCAGAAAGGGATTGTATTTGCTGCATTCCTGAAGGTGTTGATGCCGTTGATTGTAGTATTACCCGGTATTGCAGCGGTGCTGTTGGTCCCGGATCTGGAAAAAGCCGACCAGGCATATCCGTCACTGATGACACTGATGCCGGTTGGCCTTAAAGGCATTATCTTTGCTGCACTGGTTGCCGCAATCGTCTCGTCACTGGCGTCGATGACCAACAGTGTGTCGACTATCTTTACCATGGATATTTATAAAGACCGAAACCCTGATAAGAGCCAGCATCACTATGTAAAAGTAGGTCGTATTGTGAGCTTGCTGGCGCTGATTATTGCCATGGTTGTGGCTAAACCATTACTCGGTCAGTTCGATCAGGCGTTCCAGTATATTCAGGAATTCACCGGCTTCTTCACACCGGGTATCGTAGCGCTGTTTGCACTGGGTATGTTCTGGAAGAAAACTACCGCTAATGGTGGTCTGGTAGCGGCCGTTGGCTCTGCGGTATTCAGCCTGGCATTTAAACTCCTGCTGCCAGAGCTGCCGTTTATGGACCGCGTAGGCATTGTATTTTTACTGTGTGTGGGCCTGGCCGTTATTGTTAGCCTGTTTGAAGGTAAGGGCGACCATGAGCACGCCGTACAACTGAATGACATCAACTTTAAAACTTCATCAGTGTTTAATGTTGGTTCGGTGGCATTAACCATTGTAGTAGCGGCGTTTTATATTACCTGGTGGTAAGCACCGTCGGCTAATAAAATTGAGCTGAAAGCCTCAACTCCGGTTGAGGCTTTTTTTTGCCTGTCTGTAATTAATTTTGCTAAACATGGCCGCCATCGCGAGCTTACCTGCAGGGTTAAGTCACACAACCGGTTGCAAGAACAGGTGAAAGTCGCGCTAATTTGCCGTAGTCTAATTGGTAAAACAACGAGTTAGTATTTTGTCATTGAGGATTTTTATTTAACCTCAAAAAGGCGCTGAGCGAGCGCAAAAAATGCGTTATAATGGCAAGCTTTACAAACGACGACGAAGCGCTGCATGCGCTTATATTATTATAAAAGCGTAAACAGATTTTAGGAGACATCATGGCAACTCGAGGCGTTAACAAAGTCATTCTGGTCGGTAATTTAGGTAACGACCCGGAAGTACGTTACATGCCCAACGGCAACGCCGTTGCCAATCTGAGCCTGGCAACCAGTGAAAGCTGGAAAGATCAGCAGGGGCAGGTGCAGGAACGAACTGAATGGCACCGTTTAACCATGTACCGTCGGTTAGCAGAAATTGCCGGTGAATACCTTAAAAAAGGTTCGCAAATTTACGTTGAAGGTAAACTGCAAACCCGCAAATGGCAGGATCAACAGGGGCAGGATCGTTACACCACAGAAATCATCGTCGACCAGATGCAAATGCTCGGTGGCCGTGAAGGTGGTCAGGGCGGACAGGGCGGCGGCTATCAACAGCGTCCACAAGGCGGTCAGCAGGGCGGTGGTTACGGCGGCGGCAACCAGAATTATGGTGGTGGCAATCAGGGCGGAAACTACCAGCAACCACCTCAGCAGCAACGTCCGCAGGGCGGCCAGAATCAGCAAAAGCCTCCTATGGCTGAGCCTGACTTCGACTTTGACGACGACATCCCGTTCTAGATCTAAGGTATGGTTGTTTTACAAACCCCGCATCAGCGGGGTTTTTTATTGGCAATGACAGCACCGCCAAAAATGCATATAGTAGAATTCTGTCAGTTTCACTTCTGCAGGAAGTTAGATGGATTGTCCCAAGTGTCATGGTCGTTTTGAGCATATCAATACGCCTGCCGGCGTGGTTGAGCGTTGCAGCACCTGCCACGGCTTATGGTTTGATGTGATGGAGCATAAGGCGCTAAAGGATTTTGCCCGCGCTCTGGACACCGGCGATAAGAAAATGGGCACGCTTTATAGTGAAATAAGCGATATTCAATGCCCGGTGTGTCCGAATAGTAAAATGCTCGAGATGACCGACAGCGCGCAGCGACATATTCATTTTGAAAGCTGTCCCCATTGCCATGGCCGGTTTTACGATGCCGGTGAATATGTTGATTACGCCACGATTTCTGTGAGTGACTTTCTGAAACGTTTCGGATTGCGAAAGTAAAGCTCAGCGGGAAACCGCTCTTTAAACGGGCTAATAGGCTTTTGTGTTTGCGAAAAAAAGCCCCGCTTGTGCAGGGCCTTTGGCTTTAAAGGCTTACAGGCGCAAAGACTTCTTAAAATCTGCCTACAACTGTCAGCATCGCGTTAAGTGGCGCCGCTACCGTTGCCTGATGGGTGGCTTGGGCATTCGGGAAGTACAGTTCGTCGGTCAGGTTTTCGATGTTCAGCTGCACGCGCAGGTCTTCGCTGATATCGTAATACGCCGAGGCATCCCAACGGGTATAGCTGGGTAATACCGCCGAATTACCGTTGTTAATAAAGCTCTCATCCTGATAGGTAGCACCCAGGCCTACGCCAAATACGTCATTCACCTGATAGGTGCTCCATACCGAGAAGGTATTTTCCGGCAACTCGCGAGGCGTGCGGCCGGTTGGACCGTTGCGGTCTACTATTTCGCCTTCAAGGTGGCTGTAATTAGCGGTAATGCGCCAGTCATCATTCAGATAGCCGGTGAGTTGCAGCTCGTAGCCAGAGATGTCTGAATCAATCACATCCAGGGTTTCCGGATTATCATCGGCCACCTGAGGAGAGCTTTGCTCGTTTTCAAATACGGCGGCAGTGAAGCTCAGACCCTGGGCAAAGTCCCACTTAATACCAATTTCCTGATTGCTGTAGGTATCAGGATCCAGTTGGTTGTCACTGCCGTTAATATCGGTATATTGCTCGCCACTACGCGGCAGGAAAGACTCGCTGTAACTGGCATAAAGGGAGATGTTTTCCTGTGGCTTATAAATAAGACCGGCGCGAGGAGAAACCTGTTCGTCGGTGCGACTACGGGTTTCCACTGCTTTAGCGTTAAATACTTCAATATCGAAACGGTCAAAACGAGCACCAAGTACCAGGTCCAGGTGTTCAGATAGCTCAATTTCATCCTGCACAAAGAACGAGGCAACATCTAAGGTTACGCGAGTGTCATCATTGAGTGCCGTAAAAGCGGTGGTGACCTGATTACCGGTAGCGTTGATGCCGCTAAAGCCGCTAAACAATAGCGGGCGCTGGGTAATAAACGTTTCGCGGTCATTCCCTGTGCTATCAAATACGGAGTTTAAGCGGAACTGGTCTGAATTGGTGCGGATCACCTCTGTACCGGCGATCACCATATGGCCAATACTGCCGGTGCTGAATTCGCTGATCAGGTTGCCTGATACAATCAGGTTGTCGCGAGCCGTTTCATCAATATAACCGTCCAGTTCAACAATGTTGGTGTCGGCGTCATAGTCACTGGCGTAAAAATTTGAGTAAACCTTATCGTAATCACCATAAAACACGTTCACGTTGGCTTTGGTGTAATCGTTAAACTGGTGCGACAGGTTTACGCGGAATACGTGGGCTTCCAGCTCGTGATAGTTATTCTCCGGGTCGCCAAATACCACATTTTTCAGTGACTCTACCGGGCGACCATCAGCGCCGGTGGGAATACCGCGGTCAATAAAACGTTCGTGGTTGATGTACTCGTAAGACATATCCAGCACGCTGTCGTCGCTTAATTCAAATCTGGCGGTAGGATTAAATCCAATGCGCTCGCCGTCGAAGAAGTCGCGGTGGTTATCCAGCGATTCGTACATCGCATTGATACGCAGCGCTGAGGTGCTGGTCATATCGGTGTTGGTGTCGATTTCTACGCCATAGCCGCCAAAGGTGTTCAGCGTGGCTTTGTAACCGGTAAAGGTTTCATCTAATTTTGCTTTCTTTGAGACCCGGTTCAGGATTCCGCCGGTGCCACCGCGGCCGAAAAGCAGGGCGTTGGGCCCGCGCAGGATTTCCACCTGTTCCACATTGTACAGCGAGCGATAGTACTGCACGTCATCGCGGTTGCCATCCATGTAAAAATCTGCTGTCGAGCGAACGCCGCGAAATACCACTGAGTCGCGGTGTCCCTCACCCTGAGAGGTGTTCACGCCTGGCGTGTAGTCGATGATTTCACCGATGCTGGTGATCCCGCGCTCGGTAATCTCCTCGGCTGTCATAATCGACAGGCTTTGTGGTACATCAATAATCGGCGTGGGTGTTTTTACCGAATTGGACTCATTGATCGATAAATACTGGCCTTCAATAGTAATGCGTTCCGGGTCATCCGCCGTGTTGGCTGATACTGAAGTATTAAAGGTAAGCGCTGCGGCAACTACTGATAGTGCAAATTTCAAACTAAAGTCTCCAGGTATGCTGAGCTGAAATATCGGTCAACAGCCTCTCCAATCTGTGTTGGTTGAGGAATGATCGACTGCAAAATTTGAGAGAATAATAATGCGAATAATTCTTGATTACAACATATGTTTTAATTTTGATTAAAATCTATGTTTAGTTTTACTTAATCTTTAGGGCTTGATTGGCGGGCTTATTGAGAGAGTAAGCGCTATTAGTGAGCCGGTTGTTTAGCCGGTTAATAGCCAGATAAAACGTCCTGTCAGCGCGGGTTGATAGACCAGATTTGAAAGGCGCAGTTCACAGCGACAAGCGCTTTACGAATTAAGCGCCTGCTGCATGTAGTGGGCAATCATCCATTCTTCATTGGTGGGGATCACTCGCACAGTGACAGTTGATGATGACGTGCTGATTATGGGGCGGTTGTCCTGGTTGGCGGTATTATCTAACTCAACGCCAAGCCAGCAGAGCTGCTCGCACACCCTGCGGCGGATATCCGGAGCGTTTTCTCCCACTCCTGCGGTAAAAATCAACGTATCCAGGCCTTGTAACTCGGCGGTCAGGCTACCAATGGCTCGTACGATGTAGCGGCAATACAGGGTAAGTGCATGAGTCACAGCAGGCTCATCATCATGTTGCTCCAGAATTCGCATGTCACCAGAATAACCGGAAACCCCCAGCAGCCCCGACGATTTATACAATGCACTGGTCACTTCTGAGGCCGACATCCCCAAGTGGGTTATGCAGTGTAATACCAGCCCCGGATCCAAAGTGCCGCAGCGAGTTGCCATCATCAGACCATCAAGGGCGGTAAAGCCCATGGTTGAGCTAACGCTTTTACCTTTATACATAGCGCAACCACTGGCGCCGCTGCCCAAGTGCAACACAATACATCTACCGCCCGCTGAAGGATCTGAAGCGGCAAGCTGATGACTGATGTAATCGTAAGATAAACCGTGGAAACCATAACGGCGAAGCCCTTGATGGCGCAAGGAGTCAGGCAAAGCATAATCGGTTGACACTCTAGGTTGCGTAGCGTGAAAAGCGGTGTCGAAGCAGGCCACCTGAGGTAATTCCGGGTGCAGCTCGCGCAGTACTCTCACGGCATGCAGATTATGCGGCTGGTGTAAGGGGGCCAGATCGCACTGTTTATTGAGTGATGCGAGTGAGCTATCATCAATGAGTAGTGGTTGCGTATAGGCGGTACCGCCATGCACCACCCGGTGCCCCACAGCCCTGACATAGCCGCCATGGTGCAATACTTCTTCCAGCGTTTCGGCATAGTTATCTTCATTAAGTTCGAATAGGCCCCGTTCTACTACCGCCAGGCTGATGGCGTCAAATACGGCGTATTTTAAGGTGGAAGAGCCGCTGTTTAATACCAGGTAATGGGGGCTATCGGTTTGCTTGCTCATAACGGCAGATCCCCGCGTTTACGCTGATAAACCAATGCCATGGCACAAGACACTTTGCGGGTTAGCGGCCCGCCGGCACGACTGGTCAGAATAATCGGTGCTCTGGCCCCCAGTACAATGCCTGCTCCTTCGATGCCGGACAGGTAACGCATTTGTTTAAACAACATATTGCCCGATTCTAAATCCGGTGCGACCAGAATGTCAGCGTCGCCGGCCACCTGCGATAATATTCCCTTGGCTTTCGCCGCCTCAGCCGAAATGGCATTATCCATTGCCAGCGGTCCGTCGAGGAGTCCTCCCACTATCTGACCACGCTCGGCCATTTTACAAAGTGCAGTGGCATCAAGTGTTGAAGGTATTTTTTCTTCCACCGTTTCCACCGCAGATAATATCGCGACCTTGGGAGTGCGGTTTGTCAGGGTATACACCAGTTCGATGGCGTTTTGAATAATATCCTTTTTAGCGGCCAGGTTAGGGCGGATATTTATCGCGGCATCGGTGAGAAAAAGCGTCTTGTGGTAACTGGGGGCATCAAGCGCAAATATATGACTCATCACCCGCCCGGTTCTTAATCCGTAATCCTTATTGAGTACTTCATGCATCATTTCATCGGTGTGTAAATGGCCTTTCATCAGTGCTTCGGCCTTACCACTGCTTACCAGTTTTACCGCCGTTTCAGCCGCGGCATGGCTATGCGGTGTATCAACCAGTTCAAATGAGGATATGTCGAGTTTATTTTCCCGCGCGACTTGTTCGATGCGGGCTGTGGGGCCCACCAGAATAGGGGTAATAAGGTTATCTGCAGCGGCTTCTACAGCGCCGGCCAGTGAATTGAGATCCACCGGATGAATAACACAGGTTTTGAGCGGAGACATATCTTTTGCCATGTCCATAAACTGCTGATAGCGCTCACTGCTTTGTTCTTTGAGTTCAACCGCCGGCAACACTGCTCTGGGCCTATCGATTTGTTCGGTAGGCGCTTTTACCAGTGCCTGACCGTCAATAACAACTTCACCGTCCTGATTAGTACAGGCACAGCCGAGCAGGATTTGATAATGCTCACGTTTTTCTAACACGGTTACCGTGACGGTGAGGTTATCGCCCAGGCAAACCGGGCGGCGGAAGGTGAAATCCTGCTTAAGATAAATGGTGCCCGGGCCTGGAAGTTGGGTACCCAGCACGGTTGAAATTAATGCTCCTCCCCACATCCCATGGGCGATAATGTGATGAAACTGAGAGCTGTTAGCGTACTCCTCGTCTACGTGGGCCGGGTTTACATCGCCCGACATAATGGCAAACAACTGAATATCTTTACGGGTCAGTGTGCGGCTAAGCGAGGCTTTATCGCCCACCGTAATGTTGTTGTAGGGTTTATTGCGGATCATTTCCATATTGATTCTCCGGCCAGAGGCGCCAAATTGTGAATGCTGTAACTCGCTTTGTAATATTACACGGTTACACTACAGGTTGATGAATAAATGTGCATTGATACCGATCAAGATCAAGCTTTTTAAGCGCTGAAGCTGTTATGCTGAACAAAACAGTCTGGGAGACTTGTTGTGATAAACCACGAAAGTAACGTTATTGAATATACTTACACCGATCAGCATGCGGTACCCTACGATGTTAGTGAACCGCTTAATCCTGATTATGCCATTAATCAACTCCTCGCGCAGTTCACCGGAGGCATCGATCCGGTGGCTTATTCGCTGGCTTTTACCGATTGGTTTATTCATTTGCTGCTGTCACTGGGTAAACAGCAGGCACTACTGGACTTAAGTCTGACTAATGCCAGTACGCTCAATAAAAACCTCGAAAAAGCCGCAGACGACAACCGGCTATCCGGTCCCGAATGGCAAACCTGGCCCTATGCCGTGTATCGGCAAAATTACCTGGCCATGCGCCAGTGGTGGCAACTGGCCACCCGCGATGTGCAGGGCGTTGAAAAACACCATACTGATATGGTGAACTTTTCCGTGCGGCAGTGGCTGGAAGCTTTGTCACCGGCTAACTACATGACTACTAACCCGCAGGTTATTCATAAAACCCTGGAGTCTGCCGGGGCGAACCTGGTGAAAGGCGTTGATAATTTTATCGAGGACATCCAGCAACAGTACTTCAGGGAACCTGAGCTTCAACGCCAGGAAACCTACCGTGTAGGCGAAAATATTGCCGTCACACCTGGCCAGGTAGTATTCAAAAACAACCTGCTGGAGCTTATTCAGTACAGCCCGGACACCGAAGAGGTGTGCGCTGAGCCCGTGCTGGTAGTGCCGGCGTGGATTATGAAGTACTACATTCTGGATCTGTCTGAGCACAACTCGTTGATAAGGTATTTAGTGCAGCAGGGCCATACGGTATTTATGATTTCCTGGAAAAATCCTCAACAAGAGGATCATAACGTTGGCCTGATCGATTACCTGAAGAAAGGCCTTGGTGAGGCAATAGAAGCCGTTCAGCAACGGGTACCCGGGGAACAAATCAATGGGGTTGGCTACTGTCTGGGGGGCACCCTGCTGACGATGGCTGCGGCCTGGCTGGCCCGGGAAAAGCGTAATCCATTTTGTGCGCTAACGTTATTGGCTGCACAGACCGATTTCAGTGATGCCGGCGACCTCAGGTTATTCATTGACGAAAGCCAGTTGTCGATGTTGGAGGCGGTGATGGCTAAAAACGGTTTCCTGCCCAAAGAAAGCATGGCTGGCACTTTTACTCTGCTGAGGGCGAATTATTTACTGTGGTCGCGATGGGTAAAAGAATATCTGCTAGGTGAACGCCAGCACCCTAACGACCTGTTGACCTGGAATAAAGACGCTACTCGCATGCCTGCGCGCATGCATGCCGAATATTTGCGCCAGTGTTATTTACATAATTCGCTGGCGAGCGGTCAGTTTATGGTGGATGACAGGCCCATTGCGCTGGCCGATATTCAGGTACCGTTGTTTGTAGTCGGTACCGCCAAGGATCATGTCGCGCCATGGCAATCGGTGTATAAAATTAACTTATTGATTGATAAGGATATTACATTCTTACTGACCAATGGTGGGCATAATGCCGGGATTATCAGTGAACCTGGTCATGCCCATCGGGTTTATCAGATGGCTACCCGTAAAGAAGACGGGGCTTATCTGCCACCCCAGGCATGGCTTGATGAAGTGCCATTACAGGAAGGTTCCTGGTGGCCGGTCTGGCAGCAATGGCTAACCTCACAGTCAAGCCGTAAGGTCAGCGCCAGACCGGTGGAAGCCATTAAGACGTTACCGGCCGCTCCCGGCGATTATGTGCTGGCGCAATAGCGTTGGAGGTTACTCGAGAAGATTGGTGCGCACCAGCCGTAGGTAGACTGCCCGTTGCTTTTCTTTAATGGAATAACTGGCATTAAAGAAGGCCACGGTCCAGACCCTTTCCGGGTCGTTCAGGCTTGGCGTGGACGACCAGAAGCTGTCTTGCGGTGTCGCCGGGAAAAACGCGGTATTCACCGACGGTCTTACGCAGTTTTTCTCGGTCAGAGAGGCCAGTTCTTTGACATTGGGAACACGCCAGCCTTCCAGTAATTCAGCGTCATAATCCCGGGCATATACCAGCGCCTGCTGCCAGGTCAGCTGTTCTGCTTCGCCGCTGCAGGTTTCGCCGGTCCAGGTTTGCCCTACCGCACAGCGCTGCCAGATCAGGCCGGTGCGAATATGTAAAACGGTGCCCGTAACGAATGGGCTGAATTCTTCATCCGGAGTGGATTCAACCGCATTGGTAAGGCATTCCTGAGCTGAGAGCTGGGCCATTACTCCCAGGCTAAACAGTAAAGTGATTAGGCGTTTCATGATTATCGTCCCGCTCTGACCAGCCGGATGCTTACTGCATCTGACTTATTAAGAAAATTATCTACCCCACTGATAAAATCAATGGCCCAGGCGTTTTGCGCGGCATCATTGCTTACGCCATCGGCGCTGGGCTGGACAGTCCAGTACCAGAGCGTAGCGGCGCTGTCGGCTCCGGTGTTGGGGAAATACTGTGTATCAATGCGCGGCAGGGCAGTACGGCCAAAGTGTACCAGTGACATCAATTCCTGATGATTGGGTAGACGCCAGTCATAAAAGCCGCATAATCCCGCACTGTTAACAGCGTCAATGTAAGCACTGGTATTACAGCTCGCCAGCGTACAACTGGTGTTGGTGCCATTAAGGTTGCCGGGCGCGCCACCGTTGTTTTCTTCGGCATACCAACTGTAGCGGTGATCCAGGTCGCGCAGGCCGCCGTCGGTAGTTTTTACTTCCCACACCAGCCCGGTAACATTATCCCGTACACAACTGAACTGCGGTGCATCCACATCCTCTTCATCGCCATTGGCATTGAGCTTGGTAAAATCGAAGCCGTTTTCGCCGCGACCTGCTTTTTCCAGCACGTTGTTGTGGGCCAGCGCATCGGCACCACGCTGACCATCCTGACCGGGAAACGCGTTTTGCTGAGTGGCCGATAACGTAGTGTTAGTGGCCTGCTGCGTCATGCCGGTATCATTGAGGACCCGCACCGGAAATGGGCGCACCAGTACCCGCAAATGATCGGTCACTTCGTTACCAAACCTATCTTCCCCGGTGAGGTAAAAATCCAGAGTGGTGGCACTGTCTACCAGTGGCGCAATAGCGTAAGTGTCGGCAGTATTCGGATTGATAATTTGCGGCGCTGCATCACCGCTGTAAGTCCATAAGGTGGCAATTGGCGCAGCTGCAGGTACCGTGCTCGTGGCGGTGCCGGCCAGCACAATTCGCTCACCGCCAAACAACGCCTGATCTATTCCCGCATCTACCTCAGGCGGCGTCTCACTCATTGACAGAACAGTAACAGAATGCGTTGTGGTATCTTCCGCTCCTTCATCGTCAGTTACCATCAGGCTGAAAGTCAGGGTTTGCCGGGTATCTGAAATCGGCGTGTCGATCACCAGCGTCGACTGGTCGGTCTCAATGCCGGTCAGCACATCATCACCGGCGGTTTGTTGCCATGCCCAGGCGCTAATTTCTTCGCTGCTGGTACCATCGCTGTCAGAGCTGTTGCGCCCGTCAAAGGTCAGGGATACGCCTGCCGGGTAGGTGCCGGGCGGTAAATCCGGCCAGTCGCTAAGAGTGATAATAGCTGTGGGAGGCAGGTTGTCCGGGGTTACGGTAAGTGTGAAGCTATCTGAAGCCGACTGACCTGCACTGTCGGTGGCACTTACAGTGACCACATACTGCGTGTCGGCGGTAACAACCGGGGTGGTCAGACTGGCCGTGGCAATGCTGGTGTCATCATGGGTGATGGTAAGCGCCGGTGTTGACGACCAGTTGTAAACTACGGCCCCGGATGGGAAAGACACCTGTGCCGATAAACTCACTTCGCTTTGTTCTGCTGCCGCGCGATCGCGACCGGCATTGACGGCAAAGGCTTCGTCCGAGTCATCCTTACTCAGCCCACCGCCGCATGCACTCAACAGCAGGGCTAGCGTCAACAGGGCAGCCCGCATCATCAAATGACGGGTACGTAAAGGCAACAGGCTCATTATTCCTTTCATCAGACGTTATCACTCTTTTTGGCACAACACTGTGAGTGTTATCGGCCACCCCGGGCTGATTATTGAGTACTTTGTGTAATATTACGCTGTACAGTGGCAGGAACGCCGTAGGCGACGGCATTGGCAGGGATGTCGCTGGTCACCAGGCTGCCCGCGCCAATCACCGCGTTATCGCCAATCGTTACGCCGGCACAGATAGTGGCGTTAGCACCAATCCATACCCGGTGACCAATTGAAACCGGCAGGCCGGCCTCCTCTGGCGGATAATGCTCTGGCCAAATCTGTGTTCTCCCCACTGCGCTGGAGATAATACAATTGGGGCCGACAAGTACCTGATTACCCAGTTTGATCGGGCAGACATCAAGAAAGGTCGCGTTATGATTGATAAAGCAGCCTTTGCCAATGGAGCAGTTAAGGGCATATTCGATTTGAAAGGTTGATTCAATCTGTACCGACCCCGGGCACTTTAGATGTGATATCAGCACGGCCTGGCGCTGGCGGGCATCGGTTAGCTGGTTATAGTCGTGACACCATTGCCGGGAAGCCTGCCTTGCCTGCTCAAAAGGCACATCAGCCGGGGCGTAGGTCGCTCCGCCTGCCATTTCGAAAACGCTTTTAGCGGGGGCCTTTGGGGAGGCTTGGCTGGTCAAAAATGTACCCTGATGTCAGAGAGTTAAGCTTTAATTATAAAGGGTGACGGGCATTTGGTACATTGTTCGACAAAAGTGTGGTATCCGGCACTGGTACTTTGAGCTAAACTCTGTTGTAATTTAACTAATAATTATACGAAGTTATAAAAATATATGCGCATTGGTTGGCGTTCTTTCCTCAAACAAAAATTCCAAAAAAAATCTGGCTATCATGCAATCGGCATTGCAGTGTCGCTGGATTCGGTAACGTTTTGTGCGCTTAAAAAACAAAACGGCGAAGTTACCCTGGCGTTTGAAGAGACTGTCAGCTTTTCTCACTGGGGCGCTCACCTTGCCAAATGGGTCGATAAACACGGCCTGGCCGGCACCCCCGCTTATGTGGCGTTTTCAATTCATTGGTATCAGATTCTGCAAATTGACCGTCCCACAGTGGAAGCCGATGAAATCACCGCGGCATTGTCCTGGTCGGTAAAAGAACTCACCGGCAGCGATAAAGAAATGGCCATCGATTACACCGATTTACCGGTGCCGCTGGCCGGCAATGCCAGAATTAACGTGTTTGCCTTACCCAAAGACGATGTCGAGAATGTCAGCGAAGCAGTATTTAACGCAGGTCTGGTGCTCCAACTAATTACCGTTGAAGAACTTGCTACCTGCGAATTAGTCCCGGTGCAATCCGACCCCATCCTTACCGTGGTGCAGGAAGCCGGAGAGGAAATTTGTCTGAATATCATCAAAGACGGCCAACTGTATTTTAGCCGCCGACTCAAAGGCTTTGAGAACCTGGGTAGCTTTACTGAAGACGAGCTCAGAATGGGCATCGGTGAGTCGTTAAGTGTGCAGATTCAGCGCTCTATGGATTTTTATGAAAGCCAGTTACGCCAAGCTCCGGTAAGACAGATTATGATGCGCCTCGATACGCCTCATCGGGATGCACTGGCCAGTCAGATTGAACAGGTGGTGAGTGCCAGAGTCAATGATCTCACCCCCGCAGTGACTGCCGCCGAGCCGGGCATGTCGGTAACCCGGGTCAATTATTCCAGTCTTGGTGCAGCGATTTGTGGGTCTGCTGAGCCGCAGGTTAAAAACGAGGCTGCGGCATGAAAAACAGGATTAATTTTTATTCTGCCGAGTTTGCCCCGCGCCTCGACTTGCTCTCGCTTACCAGTGTGTTATTAGCATGGGGAGCAACTCTCTCTGTGCTGTTACTCATTTGGGCGGGTGTCGCCTGGTATGGCGCTTCTAAACGCACCGAACTGGCAGAGGTTCAGGACCAGCAACAGCAGTTATCGGCTTCGGTAAACAACCTTAAAACCACGCTTGAGCAACGTAAACCGGATGCTGGCCTTACCCGCACTCTGGAACAACGTCAGCAGGAACTGGCAAATCGTGAACTGCTGGTGCGCGAACTTAGTCAGCGCGAACAAATTAAGCAGCAGGGCTTTGCCGGGATGCTCGATAGCCTGGCTCAGAAAGATGGTCAGGATATCTGGCTCGATACCATTGAAGTCAGCGAAAACATGATGGTACTGCAAGGGCAGCTGAGTAGCCCTCAGGCCATGCCCAAATGGTTACAACGGTTGGGGCAGACTACGGCTTTCTCCGGTCGCACCTTTGATTCCACCCGACTATACCGGGACGATGAGCAACTGCGCTTTGAATTAAACATGGCCCGGGTGCCGGAAACAACGCAACAAGGTGGTCTGCGGTGACTTTTGACCTGTACGAAGAAAAATTTGCCGCGCTGAGTCAGCGCGAGAAGGTGTTAATCTTTGCCTCGGGAATGGTGGTGGTCCTTGCCGTGCTGGTTTTTTTGCTGATTGAGCCTGGCATTAAGGAAAACGGTAAAACGAGCAGTAGTATTGAGATTGCCCGCAACGAAGTTACCACCCTTAAAGAGCTGCAACTGGTTTATGAGCAGGCGCTGGCCGAAGATCCGGATGCTAGCCTGAAGCAGCAGATCGCCCAGGTGGATAAGCGTATGGTGCGCCTGCAGGAAAACTTTGCTGCACAGCTGGCCGATTTAATCCTGCCCCGGCAAATGCCCGCGCTCATCGAGCAGGTGTTTTCCCAGGCTGATGGGCTAAAACTCATCGAAATGGCCTCAGTCAGCCCGGAAAATATTTTTGCCGATAACCCGGCTATGGCAGAGGTCCCGCTATACCAGCACGGGGTTACGCTGACCTTCGAAGGCCGTTATTTTGCGGTACGCGATTTTCTGGCCCGCCTGGAGCAACTGTCAGACAAGCTGTACTGGCGCTCCATGGCCTATCACGTAAAGGAATATCCCACTGCTGAAGTGACCCTTCAGGTTTACACTCTGAGTACTGAAAAGGCGTTTATAGGTGTTGAATGAAGTGTCCCCTTTGTTGCTGATATCCATGCTCGTTAGCCCCGCCGGAGCTCAGGTGCTTGAGGACCCAACGCGCCCGGCACGCGCTGCCTCTCAGGCGAGTGCGGCGGTAGCCACAGCTGCAGTTGAATTACAACTGGAAGCCGTATTACAGCTGGGCGCGAGCCGGACTGCGGTGATAAATGGTAAACCGGTTAAACAAGGGCAGACAATACAGGGCGCAGTAATCAAAGAAATCAATCCACGTAGTGTGGTGATTGCGCATGATGAAAACGGGGTTTGGAAAACAATGACGTTATGGGTCAGCCAACGGGGCAACGTGAAAACCAATGCAGCAGAGAATTATTAAAATGAGTAGCATGACTAAACGTTTGATATACATCGCTCTCGCTATGGCACTGGCGGGCTGTCAGTCGACACCCGAAGAATCCGTGGTAGAACAATCATTAAAACAGCAACTGGCTGAACAAATTGCACATGAACAAGCCGCGCAGAAAAAGACCAAAGCGTCACCGGATTCATTGCAGGACGTGCCGGACAGTGTGACCAATTTACTTGGCGATGTGGCAACCACCGGTGAGCGCCCCTCGTTATTCGGCCCGGAAAAGTACGACATCGAAGCCGATGGCGTAGGCGTCAAAGCCTTTTTTACCGGCCTGGTGGCAGATACGCCCTACAGCGTGGCTATTCACCCCGACGTCAGCGGTGAAATTTCCCTGAGCTTAAAACAGGTCTCCATGGAGCAGGTGATGGAGCTGTTGGGCGACCTTTACGGCTTTGATATCAGTCGCAAGAGTAATGTGTTCAGAGTGCTGCCCGCCGGCATGCGCACTGAAACACTGGCCGTAAATTACCTGCTGATGAAGCGGGACGGCTCGACACAAACCAGCATTATCTCTGGCGGCGTTTCCCAGGCCGATAACAACGGTAACGGAAATTCTAATAGCAATTTTAACAATTTCAGCGGTAATTCGGCCAACAGTAACAATCTGGGTAACCAGTTTGGAAACAATATTAATGGCACCTCTATTTCAACCCGTACAGAGACCGATTTCTGGACCGATCTGAGAGCGTCACTGGAGTCGATGATTGGTACCGAAGGCGGCCGTGCGGTATTTGTTACCCCACAAGCGGGCCTGGTTACCATTCGAGCTATGCCGGATGAGATCCGTGATATTAAACGTTTCCTGAAAACCTCCGAGGCAAGCCTGCAGCGCCAGGTGATTCTGGAAGCCAGAATTCTTGAAGTGGCTCTCGATGACGGCTACCAGCAGGGCATTAATTGGTCTGAGGTAGTGGCAAACGTTGGCAGCACCGACTTTACCTTCAGTAATACCGCGGCCACCATTGGTAATGAAATTTCAGCCTCGCTGGGTGGCGTTACCAGCTTATCGTTCCTTAACCAGGATTTCTCCGGGGTTATTTCACTGCTGTCTACGCAGGGAAATGTGCAGGTGTTGTCCAGTCCCAGAGTCACCGCGATTAATAACCAAAAAGCGGTGATTAAAGTGGGTGACGATGAGTATTTCGTAACGGATGTGTCGAGTCAGAACACCATCACCTCCACCACCACATCGGTTGTCCCTAATATCGAACTTACCCCGTTCTTTTCCGGGATCGCCTTGGATGTAACGCCGCAAATAGATGAAAACGGCTCAGTGTTGCTGCACGTTCACCCTTCCGTTATCGAAACCCAGGAGCAGGAAAAAGTAGTAAGCCTGAACCAGGAGCAAATTGTCCTGCCGCTGGCGCAAAGTACCATACGTGAGTCTGACACCATCATTAAAGCAGCGTCGGGCGAAATTGTTGTTATTGGTGGCCTGATGCAAACCAGCCTGACTGATTCAGAATCAAAAACGCCGCTGCTTGGTGATATTCCGCTACTGGGCGAATTGTTTACTAACAAAAGCCAGCGTGAGACCAAGAAAGAGCTGATTATCCTGCTTAAACCCACGGTTATTGGCAGTGGGACCTGGGCGGAACAAATTGAATTAAGCCGTGAAAAAATGGCCGACTGGTTGTACGTAGACTAATTATGTACCTGTATCACTTTGGTATCCGTGAACTGCCTTTTACGCTGACCCCGAATACCAGCTATTTTTTCGGTTTGCCGAGCCACAATGAGGCCATGCAGGTATTGCTGACGGCACTGAAAACCGGTGAGGGCTTTATCAAGGTTACCGGCGAAGTGGGTACCGGTAAAACGCTGATTTGCCGAAAGTTGCTAAATGAGTTACCGGATTATTTTGTGGCTGCCTACGTGCCAAACCCGATGCTGTCACCCACCGAGTTACGGCGTGCGGTGGCCAATGAGTTAGGCGTGGAGCTGGGCAGCGACTGCGATCAGCAGGCGTTCACGCAAAAGATTCAGGAACGTTTGATTGCCATTCATCAGCAGCAGAAAAGCGCGGTGCTGATTATTGATGAGGCCCAGGCGTTGCCCACAGAAAGTATTGAAGCGTTACGGTTGATGACCAATCTGGAGACTGAGTCGCGCAAGTTACTTCAGGTTGTGTTATTCGGGCAGCCGGAGCTGGACGAAAAGCTGGCCTTGCCGGAGTTACGCCAGTTACGGCAGCGAATTACCTTTAGTTACAGCCTGGCGCTTATGGATCCCGATCAGGTGTATCAGTACGTCAGGCACCGGGTCAATGTGGCTGGATATCATGGCACCGATTTATTTAATCGTCAGTGCTGTGAGTTACTCTACCGCGCGAGTGCCGGCACGCCACGGGTAGTGAATGTGCTGGCCCATAAAGCGTTAATGCTGGCTTATGGCGAAGGCAAGTCTGCCGTAGAACCGGAGCACATCGCTGCGGCATCTGCCGATACAGAAGCAGCGCAAACGGTGAGCAGTAAGTGGTGGTTTAACCCCCAGAGTAAATGGTTGCTATTAGCGACCACAGTAGTAGTGATTGCGATGATTGCAGGGATATGGAACATGAGGGCGACACTGTGAGTGTAGTCAATAAAATGCTGAAAGACTTAGAGAACCGGGAAGCCAGTCAGGCTACGCCGGCTAACTATCAGCCGCCTGCTAAAAAGTCCTCGTCAGTGTTGCGCATTGCTGTCATTCTGCTGCTTGGCGTAATAGCTATTGGCGCCGTTTACTTATGGCCGGTTGCCAACGAGGATAATCTGTCACAAAGCCCCTCAGTAGGGCCGATTAACCAGATTGTACCTGATGCCGTGGCCGCCCGGGCAATAGCGCCTGAAGAGCCGGAACCACAAACGGCTGAGCCTGAAGAACCCAGACAGATTACAGCTTCACCAATTACAAAGCCGCAAAATACCATGGGCGTAATGGATGGTCCGGTCGATATCAATGCGCAACCTAAACGCACCGAGTCCTCTGCCGGTGATCCTCAACCCAGTGCGCTGGAGAGAGTGGCTGCGTATTCAGGTGGCAACGCATCTGTATCAGAACCTTCCCTAACAGCAGCCCCCGAGCCTGATAAAGCGCCCGCTGAGCCGGTGATTAAGCCCAGTGCCGCGAATCCGGAAGAAGCCCTTAAAGCGCAAATCCGTCAGGCTCTGAGCCAGAACGATACACCAATGGCTGTGCAGTTGTTACGTACGCTGATCCGCCAGCAACCTGATAATGTGGCCGCCCGTAAACGTCTGGCCGCCCTGTATTTCAGTGCTGGCCGCACCACCGACGCCCAGCAGTTACTGCAACAAACCGTGGCGGATATGCCCGCCGACAGTAGTGTCAGACTAATGTATGCGCGCTTGCTGGTGCAGCAAAACGAGACCAAGCTGGCTTATTACACGCTGCAGGACGTTAACGACTACACCCAGCCATCTATTGAACTGTTAGGCTACCGGGCATCGCTGGCGCAAAAGCTCGGCCTGCTCGATGACGCGCTGCAGGACTACGCACAACTGGTTGTGCTTGATAGTCAGACCGCTAAATGGTGGCTCGGTCAGGCGGTGGTTGCCGACAAACAGGGTTACACAGCCCTCGCGCTAAGCAGCTATCGGGAAGCGTTGTCACTAAGGCAGCTCGAGGACGGTATAGAACAATTTATTCGCCAGCGCTTAACTAATCTGACAGGAGTTTCATCATGAGTGGTGTAAAAGTCAGGCTGGGTGATCTGCTGGTTCAGCAGGGGCTGATAGACGAGCCTCAACTGATGTCGGCGCTGGCTGAACAACGCCAGACCGGCCGCAAGCTCGGCGCCACTTTGATAGCCATGGAACTGGTTACCGAAAAGCAGTTGCTGGAACTGCTCTCCACCCACTTAAATGTGCCACTGATCGACATTGATCACTTTAATGTTAATCCGGCTGCGGTCAAACTGCTGCCGGAAGTGCAGGCCCGTCGTTACCGGGCACTGGTGCTGGAAGACCGTGGCGATAAGTTACTGGTGGGAATGAGCGATCCGGCCGACCTCACCGCCGTGGATAACCTTGGCGAGATCCTGCCCAAGCCCATTGAAGTGGCCGTAGTAAGTGAACAGCAGTTGTTTGGCGCTTACGACAGTTTCTACCGGCGCACCGATGAAATTGCCTCTTTTGCCCAACAGCTGGCCAATGAGTACCGCGATGAGCAGGAGTTTGAGCTTACCGCCGGGCTAGAGGACGAGCAGGATACTGCCGTTGCCCGCCTGCTGCAGTCGATCTTTGAGGATGCGGTACAGGCCAAGGCCTCGGATATCCATATCGAGCCAGATGAGCAGCAATTACGCATCCGGCAGCGGGTAGACGGGGTATTGCAGGAAACTGTTATTCCGGAAAATAACATTGCCGCAGCGCTGGTATTACGCCTTAAACTGATGGCGGGTCTGGATATTTCAGAAAAGCGTTTGCCGCAGGATGGCCGTACCCAGGTCCGCGTAAAAGGTCACCGGGTGGATGTGCGTTTATCAACTATGCCGGTACAAACCGGTGAAGCAGTGGTTATGCGTTTGCTGGATCAGTCAGCCGGCGTATTAACCCTGGATGAAACCGGCATGCCCAGGCCATTACTCGACCGTTTACGGGTATTACTGAAACGGCCTCACGGCATGATCCTGGTAACAGGGCCGACCGGTTCCGGTAAAACCACCACGCTGTATGGTGCCCTGAGTGAATTAAACCAGCCGCAGCGCAAAATTATTACCGTTGAAGACCCGGTTGAATACCGTTTGCCGCGCATTAATCAGGTACAGGTAAACAGCCGTATCGGACTTAGTTTCTCTAGCGTACTGCGGACCACCTTGCGTCAGGACCCGGATATCATCATGGTGGGTGAGATGCGGGATCAGGAAACCGTGGAAATTGGATTGCGCGGTGCGTTAACCGGTCACCTGGTATTATCCACGCTACACACCAACGATGCCGTATCCAGCGCTATTCGTTTGCTCGATATGGGCGCTGCAGGCTACCTTGTTGCCAGTTCATTGCGAGGTATCATTGCCCAGCGTCTGGTGCGGCGGATTTGCGATAATTGCGAAGTAGAGCATCAACCTTCACACGATGAGCTGTTCTGGCTCGGGCATATTGATAACAACCTGGATAACGTTACCTTTAAACGGGGCAAGGGATGTCAGAAGTGTAACCATACCGGTTATCGCGGCCGGATGGGCGTGTTTGAACTGCTCGAACTGACCGATCCGATGATGAATGCATTAAAAGCCGGTGACACTGTTGCCTTTGGTGAGCATGCCTTACGCAGTCCGGGATATAAGCCGCTGTCTCACGTTGCGCTGACCTATGCCAAAATGGGCCAGACAACGGTAGAAGAGGTACTGAAACTGGTGGAAATGGTTGCCGAGCTCCCGCAAAGCCAAGAGCAGGATGAGCAATCCACAAAGCGCGATTCTGGCAATAATGGCAATACAGGCGGCCTGAGTCTGGAGGACTTACCGGATGCCTAGGTTCAGCTATACCGGCCGTGAGCCTGGTGGCGAAATGAAAAGCGGCATGCTTGATGCGCTTGACGCTAACGCAGCGGCTAAAATGTTGCTGGCGCGCAGCATTACACCTATTTCTATTAATCCGGTAGAAGGCGGGGCGACACAGAGCGAGGTAAAGGTTAATTTCCTTACCCCTAAGGTGAGTCTTGATGAGCTGGTGATTTTGTCTCGTCAGATGTATTCCCTCACTCATGCCGGTATTCCGATTCTGCGAGCGGTAAGCAGTCTGGCCGAATCGTCATCGTCGTTGCGCCTTAAAATAGCCCTGACCGATATCATCAGCCTGTTGGAAAGAGGGCGCACGCTGTCTTCAGCCATGCACCAGCACAGCGAAATCTTCGACCGGTTATACGTTAGCGTGGTGCACGTGGGTGAGAATACCGGTCGTTTGGATGAGGCATTTTTGCAGTTAGCCGGTTACCTTGAACGTGAGCAGGAAACCCGTCGCCAGATTAAAGCGGCAACCCGCTATCCGATTTTTGTAGTGTTCGCACTGGTGGCGGCGCTCATCATTATGAACATTTTTGTTATCCCGAAATTCGCCGATATGTTTAATAAGTTTGGCGCCGAATTGCCGGTGATGACCCGCTTCCTGTTAGGCATGTCTGACTTTTTTATAAATCAGTGGTACATATTAATTGGTGCCTTAATTGCTATAGTTCTTGGTGTACGTAACTACTTACAAACGCCGGATGGAAACCTGACCTGGAGCCGCAAGAAACTGAAGCTGCCGATTATTGGTAAAGTCATAGAGCGCTCGCTGCTCGCCCGTTTTTGTCGCAGTTTCTCGATGATGCTGCAAGCCGGTTTACCGTTAACCACGGCGCTCAATCTGGTGGCAGAAGCGGTGGGCAACCGCTTTATGGAAACCAAGATTATTGATATGCGCCAGAGCATTGAGAAGGGCGAAAACCTGTCGAGGGTGACTCAGGCAAGCGGCCTGTTTACTCCCATGGTGCTGCAAATGGTTAATGTGGGTGAAGAAACTGGTCGGGTAGATGAACTACTAGCTGAGGTGGCAGACTTTTACGAACGTGAAGTCGACTATGACCTCAATAGCCTGACGGCCAAAATAGAGCCGGTATTGATTGGTATTGTGGCAGGTATGGTACTGGTGTTGGCATTGGGTATCTTTACCCCGATGTGGGACATGATGAGTGCGATTAAGGGGTAATAAGCTTGAAATCAAAAGACGTTGCCGAACATAACCTTAATAAGGTGCTGGTCAACCTGGCGGTCGTCGTTGTGTTTACCATTTTGATGGCCACCGCGATTATTTATGTGTACGACAGTGAACCAGACGTGGAAGCAGAAATCATGCGGGGCTACGCCCGTCAGTTTGCGACCAGCGCAACCAATGCTCACTGGCAGTGGCAGGCAGAAGGTCGTCCGGAAATGATTATGCTGGTGCATTACGACAACGAAGGTAAGGAAGTCGGCCGCCGGCCGGTCAGAATGGCTCACTTTGGCTGGCCCAAAGTCGAGCCAAGCTCAGAGAGTTGTTTGCAGCTCTGGGAGCAATTACTGAATACGCCAACCCGGGTTGAAGGATTTCGGGTACTGGGTGATTACTACGCCAGTGATAATGAAGGGGAGCAAACACCAAATGCACGGTGTCGCTACCGGGTGAGTACCGGGCCCTATTTCGACTACAGTATTTATACGGGTATTGTTCAACAATCAGGGAATGACTAGTTCGTGAATAAATTGGGAGTTCAGGAGTTATCTATGACAAATTGTAAACGTCACAACGCGGGTTCGCAGATCGCGGGTGTAAAAGGTTTTACCCTCATTGAGCTCACTATTGTAGTGGTCTTACTGGGGTTACTGGCAGCAGTGGCTATTCCGCGTTTCCTGGATGTTACCGAACAGGCCGAAGATGCCACTATTGAGGCGGTTTCCGGTGGGTTCGCGACTGGTGTTGGCCTGGTCAGGGCGGAGTGGGAGCTTGAGGCCCGACCGCGGGATAATCAGGGCGCCAATCTGTCGTTTGTCACCATCGACGGTATTATTGTTGGTGTCGACCGTAATACCGGCTATCCCACCGGGCAACTGAACAACGATAACAGCACCGAAGACGATGCCATGTCAGCGCTGGACTGCGAAAGTATTTTTAATCTGATTATGCAGAGCGCACCAACTATTACGTCTAACTGGGCAAACCGGCCATTTGACAGTTTCCGTTATTTTACTAACTTCAGTAATGGGACAGGCTCCGGCGGTAATGACCTGTGCTTTTATTATTTGAGTAAATCAGTGCGGAATTTACAGAATGCGCCAACCGATGACACTGTTGGGGATGGATTTATATACGATCCCAGAATCGGTCAGGTGGTAGTCTTTAGCAACAATACTAACAATTCGTCTAATTAGTACAGTAAACACTGTACTCGATTGAAAAATAGTGAATAATAGAAAAACTTGTTTTGAGGGGAATTAACATGCAACAGCGTGGTTTTACTTTAATCGAACTGATCGTCGTGATCGTGATCCTAGGCATTTTAGCTGTAACAGCCGCACCGCGGTTTATTGACTTCCAGGGCGATGCTCGGGCATCAACCCTTCAGGGTCTTAAAGCTGCGTTACAAGGTGGCTCTAATTTAGTCTATGCGAAATCATCCATTGCTGGTGAGCAAGGAAATGCGAATGCCAACGACAGCACTACTCAGGTAGAAATAGGCTCCACTACCGTCGAGACGGATTTTGGTTATCCTGATGCAGAACTTATGACTTCAGCGTCGGCAAATGCCTGGGTTGAAATCGCCGCTGCCGATTGGACTTTACTTGTGGGCGATGGTCAGACCGGAAATCCTGCATTGGGTACAAATGCATTTACTCCTAACGGCGTTACATATGATGCCGACACGGATAATGCCTGCCAGGTTTTATATATCGAGCCTACAGCAGAAGGTGAGTCACCAACAATTACTGTTCAATCTGATGGTTGTTAATACTCTTTTTAATAGTTAGATTTAATAAGGTTGTGCTATGGCAGGAATTCGTTGTAGCGCGGGCTTTAGTCTTGTTGAGTTAATCACAGTCATTACCTTAATCGGCGTGCTGGCCGTTGTGGCCGGCACCCGACTTCAAAGCCGCCAGGGCTATGTTGAATATGCCTATCAGGACCGCCTCGTGTCCGCCCTCCGTAATATGCAAATCAGAGCCATGCAGGATACCCGTGACGGGTTTTGCTTCCGGCTCAACTTTCAGTACGGCGCCAGTAGCGCGTACGGACCACCATCTCTCGATTATGCACCCGGTAACGGCAGTGCTACGTGCGGTAGCGGCATAGCCAGTGATGCACCGGCTTTTCTGGCCACCGTGGGCACCGAGCTTACCGATGAAGGACTGAGTTTATCCAGTGCCGATGGTGCGCTGATTAACTTCAGTTATATCGGGTTTGATGCGCTGGGCAGGCCGCTGAACAATGCAGCTAACTGTGGTACGGGAACGCCGTGCCGGGTAACTATCACTGGTGAGTCAAGCGTGGATGTTTGTATTGAAAGCGAGGGCTACATCCATGCCTGTTAAAGTGGTAAAAGGGTTTACCCTCGTTGAACTGATTATTGGTATTACTGTGTTTTCCATCATTATGATGGTGATCATTGGTTTGATTGGCCCGCAGTCGCGGCTCAGTGTGGAGCCCATCTGGCAGGTACGGGCCAGCGAGTTGGCGCAATCGCTGATGAGCGAAATTAATGCCCGCGCGTTCGATAACAACCTGGCTAACAGCAGCACCGGCGAGCGCTGCAATGAATCTATACCCTGTACGACTTCGGGAAATCTCGGCCCCGATGCCGGCGAAGGTCGCGCTCAGTTTGATGATATTGATGATTACAATGGCCTGAATGAATCCGGGGCGACTATATTGTCGGCCCAGGGCCTGCCAGTGCTTTACAATGGCGAGAGTCTGTATACCGGTTTCTCTGTCGCCGTTCAGGTTTACTATGATGATAACGAAGACGGCGTCAATGACGATGCCGGTGGTAGCGGCACGGTTATTGGCAACGTAAAGCGGATTGTCATAACCGTAACCACGCCCGGCGGTGAAGCCATAACCTTCAGCAGTTACCGGTGGAACGTATGATCAGTACCACCCGGCGCAGCCGCGGATTTACCCTTATTGAACTGGTCACCGTTATTGTCATTCTCGGTGTGGCCAGCGCTGGCATTGCCAGCTTTGTGCGTGGTTCTATGCAAACCTATATAGATGTCAGTACCCGTGAGCAACTGCTCTCCGAGAGCCGTTTTGCTATTGAACGGCTTAAACGGGAGCTACGCAATGCCTTACCTAACAGCGTCAGAATAACCGGTAACACCAGTTATCACTGCATGGAGTTTGTGCCGATTAACTGGGCTACGGTGTATACGGATTTGCCTGATGCCGGCGATTCCACCTACGAAATCGACGTGGTTGCCCTGCACGATATAAACAATGTGCCCTATGAGCTGCCCGGCGGCGATAATTTTGCAGTAGTGTATCCTACCCGCAGTGAGGATGTGTTTGATGCCAATAATGGCCACCGGGTTACCGTGTCCGGTTGCAGCGATGATGGTGACGGCGACTGCACCACGCTGGATGACAGTGATAACATTGTGCAGCTTGAGGTGACCGGGTTACTGGCGCAGGAATCACCTGCTTCCCGGGTTTATCTGATCGACCGGGCCGTGAGTTACTGTGTTTATCAGAATCGTCTGATCCGCTATGAAAATGATTTACTGGTGAATCAGTTAGGGGCTTTCCCCGGCCTGCCGGTGATTGCCGAGCATGTGGCCAATGTGTTGTCGGCTGATCCGGTGAATAATCCGCAGGAGGATGACCCGTTCCGGATTATTTCTACCAGTCTGCAGAGTAACTCGATAGCCGAAATTCGTCTGCGCTTTATCGATAATAATGAACAGATTGCTTATCAGCAGGAGATCCACATTGCTAATATTCCCTGACAAACGCCAACGCGGGAGTATGTTGGTGATGACGTTGTTCATTATAATCATACTCGCCTTTTTGGGCATTACTATGGTTAATCTGCTATCGTCATCCAATCAGTCGGTGGTATATGAGGTGCTCGGCGCCAGAGCGAAAATGGCGGCTCAGAGTGGCGTACAGCGATTACTCAGCACCGCTTTTCCATTAAACAGTCCGGTGGCAACCTGTAGTACCACTATTACCAGTAATGCTGCCTTCAGCACCGGCGATGGGCTGGAAAACTGCAGTTATCAGGCAACCTGCACTACCACTCAGGTGGTAAAACAAAATGTCGATTATAATTACTATCGCTTTGAGAGTACCGGTATCTGCCGGGCGAATGATATTTGGGCCAGCCGGACCTTCGAGCTGGATGCGTTCGAAGAACGTTAATAAAGGGTAAGCAGTGACTGTATTGCGTTGTTGTATTCTACTGTTATGGTTGCCTGCCATGTTGGCGGCGGCTGCCAGCTGCTCCAGTGTTTTTCCTGACCCTGCCTCCTCTTATCATTCTGGTGGTGAAATTACGTTTAATTACCACTCTCGTCTTATTGGCAGCGATGGTGAGCTGGAAGTTAAGCGAATGGACGATCAATCTGCGGGGACCAGTTGCGATTCAGCGCCCTGCAGCATATCCGGAAATCAATCTGAGTCATTTACTTTAAAATCATTCAAAAAGTCGTCCAGCAAAAGCGACTTGACCCTGAATTATCGAGAAACCGGCGCTATCAGTCCCGGTCACTACGACAACATCGAGCTAAGTAACGAAAGCGTTCTTAATACTACGGCAAGTGGTACCTACTACATTGATAAGCTGGATTTGAAATACCGGGCAACGGTGTACTTGTCGAGTGGCACCTATTGGATAGACACGCTGAATATGGACAACGAAACCAACCTTCGTTTAATGCCGGGTGCAAAGGTAACGCTGTATGTAAAACATGACTTCGAGGTTAAGTTCCAGGCTGGATTAAATCGCTTCGACGACGCCGATCCTGGTAACCTTCTGCTGATTGCTCACAATAACGTAAAGATTCACAATGAAGTTCAGATTAATGGCTTTCTGTATATTAAAAAGCGAATTGACTACGGTTATCGGGCCCAACATGTTGGTGCGGTGAATGCCCGAAATATCCTGCTCCAAAATGAAGCCGCCATTACTTATGCGCCCTCTGCTATTTATAAGCTGCCGGCAGGAAACCTTTGTGAGACTCAGGAAACACTTCCTGAACCGGTTGGCCACTGGCCATTTGATGTATGTAGCCTATCAGGAAAAAACAATGATTTACCGGAGCTCATTGCTGGAAATAACGGTACCTCAAGTAATTTGCCTGGCATAAAAGAAAATGGTATTCGCTGTCAGGCCGGCCAGTTTCGAGGCATTGATGACATAATCAGTATCCCGCATCAGCCTGCTTATGCAAAAGATGACTTTTCAGTGTCATTTTGGATGCGCACGGATGATTTGAGCTATAGCCATAAGTCAGCGGCAGGTCTTATGACTATGCTGTCTAAAGATGTCAAAGGTTTTGGAGCCGGGGGGCATTTTTCGCTATCAGTAACAACCGCTGGCAATATCTCTGTAAAACAACAATCACGGAGTGCCAGTTACCAGATGCAGTCAGCTCCGGTAATTAACCAGCAACAATGGCACCACATTGTTTACACCGCAGGGAAGGCGGGTATGCGTCTCTATGTGGATAAGGTGCTGGCCGCTACAAATAACAATTACACTGAAAGTGTATTGGCCAATGACGCATTAATCACGCTCGCGGCGAATGCCGGCAATCTCGATGGCCCGTCTCAGAATATAGCGCAGTTGACGGACTTTTTCCGTGGTGAGTTGGATGATTTACGTATTTATGACAGCGAGTTAAGCGCAGCACAGGTAACGTTGCTTTATGACCTGCAGGCAGGAACCTGTATTACCTGTCAGTCCTCCGCTTTTTTGATTTCACACTGGAATTTCGATGTTTGTAGTCTGAATGGCCAGACCGGAGATGTGGTTGATGTAAAAAGTGGTTACCACGGTACGTCTCACTCAGGTATCGGCGTAAACGACACCGGCCGATTTTGTCAGGCTCTGGACTTCAACGGAAACGCCTTTGTCGACGTTGAACATCAAACTGATTTTGCTTTGTCTTCAGGAACAATAGCATTCTGGTTTAAAGTGGATTCACTTTCCGGTCTTGCCAGCGATCGGATGGCGCTGGTATCAAAGGATGGTCGTCAGTCAAATAATAACGGCTATTTCACCGCTTATATTAATGGGCTCGGACAAATTATCTTGCATCAGGAGACAAGTCAGCAAACCGACGAAGTGGTGAGTGATGTGACCTTGAGTACAGGACAATGGCATCACATTGCCTATCAATGGAGTGCTGATGGGATGAAGTATTATATCAATGGCGTGTATCAAGGCGGCTACACTGCCGCTTATTCCTGGAGTCAGAACGAGCAACCATTAGTATTCGGCGCATCAGGCGAAAATTTTGCTCAGGGAGCTGCTGATTCTTCGTTAGCAAGTCAATATCTTGTTGGAAGTCTGGACGATATCAGGCTCTACAGCGGACTACTTTCTGCCGGTGAGGTGCAGGCGTTAGTGGATGCGGCAGATTATACCTGTATCAATTGTAATGATACGGGGCCAATAGCTGAGTATAAGTTTGAAGCCTTGTCGTGGTCAGGTGCAGCCAGTGTTGAAGATAGCTCCGGAAATAGTCAGCACGGCACACCACTTAACGGCGTATCACCTGAGCTAGTGTCTTCACCGGTCTCATGCAGGGCGTTAAACGTGCCCTACAATGATGATACCGCGAAAGTTGCTGTTGACACCTTAGTTGATGTAAATGCGATCGGTGAAAGAGGAACAGTGTCATTTTGGTATCGCAGCAATGCTCCCTGGATTGATGGAGGTAACAGGCAACTATTGGATGCCAGTCTCGGGGATAAGTATTTTTATCTGACATTACTGGATAGCGGAAAACTGGCATTTGGTTTGGAGGACTCAGCGGATAAAGACCTGCAATACCGTTCAAATGTGATGAGTTTTATGGCCGATGAGTGGGTTCACATTGGCCTTTCCTGGGATATTGTCAGTCAGGATATTCATCTTTTTATTAACGGCCGCGAGGCATTCATCGGTGGTCAGTCTACCCTGTCGCAGTCTACATTAGGAGCCTTAGGCTCTTTGATTATTGGCGACAATTCTTCTACATACATTGTTGCCGATATGACTGCTAATTCAGCTAACGGCTATTTCGACGATGTGCGAATTTACAGTTTTGAGCAATCCCTCGCGCTGATTCGTACTGATATGCGCAACACAACGGCGTGCTCAAGTGTTCATCACTACGAAGTGGTGCATCCTTCGCAGGCGCTTACCTGTGATAGTGCTGAAATTACTCTAAAAGCCTGTGCCAATGCTGATTGCACTCAGTTGGTATCACACGCAGTCAACGTTAACTTACCCGCCGGTGACTGGTCTGAGACCGTGCCGTTAACATTCACTGGTAGCATTTCTATAAGCCTTCAGCAGGCTCAAGTCGGTGCATTCGGAATTTCCGTAACCGGGGGCGGAGCAGCTTCGAGTGCTGAGCATGCCACAACGTGTTCTGCCAACTGTAGTATCAACTTTGTTAATGCTGGCTTTGAGTTTTACGATGCATTATCGCCCTACCGTTCAACGTTACCGGATCTTATTGCTGAGTCGGATCTGGGGCGTATTGGCTTGAGGGTTGTGCGTGATAATTCAGGCGTGTGTGAGGCGCTGTTAACCGGTTCACAGAATATCAATCTGACTTATGATTGTATCGACGGTGGCACATCTTATTCAACGGATCAGTGCTCAGTCCCTTTTGCCGGTGTACCGGTGAGCGGGGATGGCAGCACAGACAATAGCGGCACCGTCAGTGTCACTTTTAACCAAAATGGTGAAGCAAGTCTGAGGGGGTATCACTATGCAGATGCTGGCAAGATAGCATTGCAGGCTTCTGCTAACATTGCCGGTGTGGCACTTGATTCTGGCAACGCACAGTTCAATAGTATCCCGGCTGCATTAGAGCTGGCCAGTACTGCTGCCACGCCGCAAGTTGCGGGCGCAGACTTCGAACTGGCTATTAAAGCTGTAGGAGCCGCTGGTAGTGTATTGCCCGGGTATTCTCCGGGTTTACTGCAAATGAGTTTGACGCGAATAACGCCTCAGTCAGCTAGGGCTCGTGAAACCCGTTTAAAAGTTTCAGACTCGCAGATATTAACCAGTGCAATAAACAGCACGTGGGTCAGCACCAGAGTAGGTGGTTTTACTAACGGTGAATGGCTTTACGGTCAGGCTAACAGCGATGAAACAGGAACTTATATCTGGGATGTTCAGGATGCTGCCTATTTGGGCCACGTTCTGAATGCGGATAGTCTTACATTGAATCGTTTTATTCCGGCTTATTTCGACGTGATGCTGACCACCACACCACAACTGGCGGCTCAATGTGGTACAGCTTTTACTTATATTGGTCAGTCATTTGGGATGGAGATTGGCAGTGAGCCTGAACTGTCAGTCACTGCATTAAATGCGCAAGGGCAGATTACGCATAATTATTCGGATACAGCCTGGAAACTGTCTCCAGGAAATGCCAGCTTAGCCGCCGTAAGTTTTACAGATAACAGTAATTATCAGGGGACCTTGCTAACGCTGAATAAAGCTGACACGCCTATTGTGGCAGAGCAGGCAGATTATGATGGACAAGGCACAATTTCGTTGTTCAACAGTGAACTTCAGTATACAAAGATTGCGTCGCCGACGTTGGGTACTGGCAATGGATCGCCGTTTGCCGGTGATATTAGCATGGCAATAGGGGCGGTCTTTTTGACTGACAGCGATGGTGTTTGTTATCAAAATGCTTACCCCGGAACCTGCCAAAGCTTTGCTATTCCGTCGATTCAAGGTAGTGAAATGCGCTATGGCAGACTCAGAATCGAAAATACCTTTGGCCCGGAAACCGAAACCCTCACGGCGCCGCTGGTCACGGAATATTATGATAATGGCAACTGGATGATAAACGTGCAGGATAGCTGCACTGCCTTAAGTTTATCTCAAAGCAGTGGGCAGGTATCGATTGCCAATGTTTCCGAGGGTAACGATGAGCAGGATATTACCAGTCACCTCCCAGGCATTAGTAGTACCGGCGTGTTATCCGCGGGTAAAAGTCCGGACTCTATGATTAATCTGGGGCCGGCAATGCAGAACGGCGTAGCACTGCGTGGTGCGGTAAGAATAACCCTGGAGCCAGCAGCAAGTGGTGCCGACTGGGCCGGGTATCTCAACATCGACTGGGATGGCGACGGTGATATCGACACCGATGACAAACCAAGCGGTGAGGCCTTCTTTGGTATTTACCGTGGCAACGACCGCACCATACACATTCGGGAAGGCTACTAAACCACCGAGAGGCAGGGTAACAGCGTAACCTTGTATAGGCATAAATACCTGTTATCCGGACTAAGTCAGTATATTCGTTGAACGCTGAGCGGGCAGCATTGGCAAAGCGACAGGCAAATAAGGGCAATGGCTGGTTTTTTTCGGTTTAGTCAGGGAGTTTACTTGCTCAAAATAGCCCCCATTGTTAAAGTGTGCGGATAGTTGTTAAATCACGTCCAGCCGCCTTATTCCCGCACTTCACGGCGCAGTGACAGGTGCTTATTACAGGAAATACCACTTCATGTTTAAAAAACTTCGAGGCATGTTCTCTAACGATCTGTCCATCGACCTCGGAACAGCCAATACATTGATCTACGTAAAAGATCAGGGCATCGTGCTGAATGAACCCTCCGTTGTTGCTATTCGCCAGGAACGTGCCGCCGGCCCAAAAAGTGTTGCTGCGGTAGGTGCCGAAGCTAAGCGCATGCTGGGCAGAACGCCGGGTAACATTCGTGCCATCCGGCCAATGAAAGATGGTGTTATCGCCGATTTCTACGTCACCGAGAAAATGCTGCAGCACTTTATCAAGCAAGTGCACGACAATAACTTCCTGCGCCCCAGCCCTCGTGTACTGGTGTGTGTGCCCTGTGGTTCTACTCAGGTTGAGCGTCGCGCAATCAAAGAATCGGCGCTGGGTGCCGGTGCCCGTGAAGTGTATCTGATTGATGAGCCCATGGCGGCAGCCATCGGTGCTGGCTTACCAGTATCCGAAGCAACCGGTTCAATGGTGGTTGATATCGGTGGTGGTACTACCGAAGTGGCGATTATCTCTCTTAACGGTGTGGTCTATTCCTCTTCCGTGCGTATTGGTGGTGATAAGTTCGATGAAGCGATTATCAACTATATCCGCCGTAACTTTGGCTCACTGATTGGTGAAGCCACAGCTGAACGCATTAAGCACGAAATTGGTGCTGCTTATCCGGGTGAAGAAGTTCGCGAAATTGAAGTTCGTGGTCGTAACCTGGCTGAAGGGGTACCACGTGGCTTTATTCTTAATTCAAATGAAATTCTTGAAGCATTGCAGGAGCCATTAACCGGTATCGTATCGGCAGTCATGGTGGCCCTTGAGCAATCACCGCCAGAATTAGCCTCTGATATTTCAGAGCGAGGCATGGTGCTCACCGGTGGTGGCGCATTGCTTAAAGATCTCGATCGACTCCTGATGGAAGAAACCGGTATCCCGGTGGTAATAGCTGATGATCCGCTCACCTGTGTGGCGCGTGGCGGAGGCAAAGCCTTCGACATGATAGACATGCATGGTGGGGATTTGTTTAGCTACGAGTAAATAGACAAGGCAACCTTCTCAGGTTGCCTTCTTGCATTATGGATACAATTTTTACCCGTGGTCCCTCACTCAATATCCGGCTGGCATTAGCTCTGGCAATGTCGGTGATGTTGATCGTGCTCGATTTTAAGCTCGATGCGTTTTCGACCACCCGGGTATTTCTGAACTCCCTGGTTAGCCCGGTTCAGTATCTGGCTAATTTGCCCGGGCAATTGCTCAATGCCAGCGCCCAACGCCTGACCTCACAACAGGCACTGATTGAGGAAAACGAACAACTCACCAATCGCCTGCTGTTGCAAAACGAAAAGCTACAACGGTTTGAGGCGCTGGAGCAGGAAAACAAAGAACTGCGTCGCTTGCTCGATGCGCCGGTGCGTCAGAATATGCGTAAAATGGTGGCTGAATTGATGGCGGTGGACAACACCCCTTACAGTCAGCAAATCGTCATTAACAAAGGCGCTATAGACGGCGTCTACCTGGGTCAGTCTATTCTGGATGAACGAGGTATTGTGGGCCAGGTGATGGATGTAGGCACCACCAATAGTCGTGTGCTACTGATCAGTGATGTAACCCATTCCATTCCGGTGCGCTCAATCCGCAACAACAGCCGCTTTATTGCCTCAGGTAGTGGCGCGATCGATGAATTGTATCTTACCCACGTGGCGCACAGTGCCGATATCCGCGAAGGCGATGTGCTGGTGTCCTCCGGACTGGGAGATGTGTTTCCGGAAGGTTACCCGGTGGCAGAAGTGATTCAGGTGATTCGCGATGAATCGCGCCCCTTCGCGCAAGTAACCATTGCCCCCCAGGCCCGCTTAAATCGTCTCAAGTATCTGTTACTACTGTGGCCACAAACCTCCTCAGAGCCTGATGAACAGGCACCGGAGGTAACTAATGATTAAGGTGCGTCATTATACCATTGCTATCACATTGCTGATTGCCATGGTCTTTCAGATTATTCCGGTACCGGTGCAATTAGACTTATACCGCCCGGACTGGGTACTAATTGTGTTGTCTTACTGGGTGATGGCCTTACCGCACCGCGCTAATGTGGGGGTAGCCTTTACCAGCGGTCTGGCGCTCGACATTCTGCTTGGCACCGCCATGGGTGTGCACAGTTTTGCTCTGAGTATCTCCATTTACGTGTTAGCGGCTAATTACCAGCGCCTGCGTAATTACTCGGTGTGGCAACAAGCGGTGATTATTGGCGTAATATCGGCGTTGTACCATTCCTTACTGTTCTGGATACTACGTTTACTGACCGACGTTACCTTTCGCTTTGAGGAACTGTGGCCGGTGCTTACGTCGATGGCACTGTGGCCCTGGATCTTCTGGTTGTTACGTAAAGTCAGACGGCAACTGAGGATCACATGAATCAGCTTCGAAAACTGGTGTTGGCCTCAGCATCCCCGCGCCGCGCCGAACTATTAACCCAGATTGGGGTCAAATTTAGTGTTATGCCTGCGGATTTGGATGAGTCGCCATTAGCCGGTGAGCAGCCCGAAGCACTGGTAAAGCGTTTGGCGGCCGAGAAAGCAAAGGCCGCCGCACAAGTGCATAAGGATACCGAGGGCTGCGTGGTGTTGGCTTCTGACACCGTTGTGGTGCTGGATAACCAGGCGTTAGGTAAACCTAACGATTTTGCCGATGCGGCGGCTATGCTGGGCGCATTAAGCGACCGAACACATCAGGTGATGACAGCAGTGAGCCTGCTTGATGGTACCAGACAAAAAACGATTTGCGTGACAACTCAGGTCCATTTTGGCCCCTTGTCCGCAACACAAATTGCCCGTTACTGGGCAACCGGAGAACCCGCAGACAAAGCCGGGGCTTACGGTATTCAGGGAATTGCCGGCCAGTTTGTAAAATCGATTGAGGGCAGTTACAGCGCCGTAGTGGGGTTGCCGCTGTATGAAACCGTACAACTACTGCAAGAGTTTGGAGTGATTGAATGAGTGCAGAACTACTGATTAACGTTACACCGTCAGAGTCACGTGTTGCGCTGATAGAAAATGGTATTCTGCAGGAAGTCCATGTGGAACGTCACACCAAACGTGGTTTGGTAGGCAATATTTACCGCGGTAAAGTGAGCCGGGTTCTACCCGGTATGCAGGCGGCCTTTGTAGATATCGGGCTGGATAAAGCGGCATTTCTGCACGCATCTGACATTGTTATTCATAACGAGGTCGTCGGCGAAGTCTCTACCAGTCATATAGAAAAACATGATATCCGCGACCTGGTTCGCGATGGTCAGGATATTGTGGTGCAGGTGGTCAAAGACCCCATTGGCACCAAAGGTGCACGGCTGACTACTGATATTACCATTCCATCCCGTTATCTGGTGTTTATGCCCAGCGTAACCCATGTTGGGGTATCCCAGCGCATTGAAGATGAAGCTGAGCGTGAACGCTTAAAAGAGCTCGTTGCCGAGTTTTGTGACGAGGAAGGCGGGTTTATTTTGCGCACCGCTGCTGAAGGGGTTAGTCAGCCGGAACTTAAAGCCGATGCCGCCTTTTTACGCCGCTTATGGAGCAAAATTCAGCAGCGCATGAAGAAGCGCCGCTCGCATGTGCTATACGAAGATTTACCGCTGGCTCGACGCGTGCTGCGGGACTTTGTTGGCACCGAACTGGATCGCATCCGCATCGACTCCAACCTGTCACACCATGAGCTTGGAGAGTTCACCAAAGAATATGTGCCGGAAATGCACTCCAAGCTGGAATATTACCCCGGCGACCGCCCCATTTTTGATCTCAATGATGTTGAAAACGAGATGCAGCGGGCACTGGAGCGCCGCGTAGACCTTAAATCCGGCGGTTATCTGATAATCGATCAAACCGAGGCCATGACCACCATCGACATTAATACCGGCGCGTTTGTTGGTCATCGGAATCTCGAAGAAACCATCTTTAACACCAATATCGAAGCAACATTGGCGATTGCTCGTCAGCTACGGCTGCGTAATCTTGGCGGCATGATCCTGATTGATTTTATCGATATGACCAATAATGATCACAAACGCCGGGTACTTAACAGCCTGGAAGCTGCAACCAGTAAAGATCGGGCTAAAATCAATATTCATGGCTTTACTTCGCTGGGACTAGTGGAGATGACCCGTAAGCGTACTCGCGAAAGCCTCGAGCATATTCTGTGCGGCGATTGTCCGGTTTGTAAAGGGCGCGGCACGGTTAAAACCATTGAAACCATTTGCTTTGAGATCATGCGTGAAATTGTCAGAGTAAACCGAGCGTACGATGCCGATATGTTTGTGGTTTACGCGTCGCCCACGGTGGCCGATTATTTGTTGGGAGAGGAGTCTCACATGTTGGCCGAACTGGAAGTATTCGTTTCGAAACAAATAAAAGTACAAACAGAAACCTTATACAACCAGGATAAGTACGATGTGGTAATGATGTGAACCGTCCCCTCTCCGTTGCCGCTTACATTGTTAAAAAACTCTGGCTGTTCTGCGCCATTGTACTGGTACTGTTTGCCGTTTTACTTAGCGCGCTGCGCTACACCCTGCCTTATCTTGACGAAGAAAAACAACTTATTGAAGATTATCTGAGTGCCCAGTACGGCATTCAGCTGACCATCGACAGCCTGTCAGCGGCCTGGCAGGGCACTGGTCCGAGCATAGTACTCAATGGCGTTGAGTTTCAACAGAACGATCTGTCGCCGGTAGAGCTCAAACTGGAGCAGGTTTATGTGGAAGTGGATTTTTGGCAATCCCTGCAGCAACGGGAGCTTTCATCCAAGCGCTTCGATTTGGTTGGCCTGCACGCCCGGGTGGATACTCAGCGTATGGAAAAGGGCAGTGAAGGCGATTTCCCTATTGTGGAAGCGCTACGCAGCCTGTTTCTCGATCAGTTGCAAAGTTTCTCGCTGTTACACGGCGAGGTGACGCTGGTCACCCCGGCCGAGGAAGAGGTCATTGAATTATCCCAGCTGTACTGGGTTAACCGCGATAGCCGCCACCAGGGCCGCGGCGAGATTCGGGTGCAGGATATCGCCAATAACTCGGCTGCTTTTGTGCTCGACTTATATGGCGGTAAATCAGACCTTTCCGGTACCCTCTATGTAAAAGGGGAGTCACTGGACATCTCACCGTGGATCAGCGCGCTGTTACCTACGCGCTCTCCGGTAGAGCGTAGCCGAGGCAATTTTGAGGTCTGGGCGAGTCTGCAGAATAATCATATTGATGCCGTTCAGGTGGAGTTTGACGACAGTGATATCGCCTGGCGACTGGCCGGGGATGATAATATCCTGCAATCACAGCTCCTCGGCGGCAGTATCCAGGCATTGCCATCGGCGGATGGCTGGTCAGTCAGAGTCGATCAGTTAATTCTGCAAGCCGACAACAATACCCTGGTCACCGATTTAGTCGGGCGCCTGAATGGCGAAGGGGATTTAACCATCAATACGGTTAAGCCTATCTCGCTGGCTCCCATCATGGCCCTTGCGCCATTATTTACTGAAGGCAACAGCGGCCAACTGGTTAAACGGCTTAACCCAACCGCCGAGCTGGCTACCTTACAGTTACAATGGCAGCAAGAGGCCCTGTCTGTGGCGGCAAAGATTTTTGATATGCACTGGAATCAGAGCGGCAAATTGCCGGGACTCAGTGCCATTGATGGA
Organism: Marisediminitalea alba; assembly: GCF_002993365.1. GTDB lineage: Bacteria > Pseudomonadota > Gammaproteobacteria > Enterobacterales > Alteromonadaceae > Alteromonas > Alteromonas alba. The sequence goes on along the minus strand of NZ_PVNP01000047.1, from coordinate 17,049 downwards.
GAGTTTTTCTGGCACCATGATCATGGCGTGCTCGAACTGGAAGCCAGTGACTCAGAGCTCAGCATTAATAACCTGTTACCGCAGAACCTGACCCTCGATAGAATCCGTGGCCGCGCCTATTTCTACCCGGAATCTGAGGGCGATTGGGTGCTGAGCCTGCAAAATATGCAGGTGGAGAGTGAGCTGTTGAGCTTTACCCAGGATATCCGTTATGAGTTTGGTAGTGGTGTACTGAGTGCTGCTATGGATATTGACCGCATGGCGTTAACCGACGTGCCGGTTTTTTTTCCTGCTGCCTACATGGGCGAAGGAACGGTTAATTACCTGCAAAGGGCGTTTAGCCACGGCGGCCAGGTGCAAAATGCCAGCGTACTGTGGTTTGGGAATCCGGCACAATTTCCCTTTGCCGACGGGCAGGGCGTGTTTCAGGCCCGGGTAGACGTTACTGACGCTGGATTTACTTTTGCGCCCGACTGGCCGGCGCTGGCAAATCTGAATATGCGGCTGATGTTTGAAAATGAATCCTTGACCATGACCAGCCCCGCCAGTCAGTTAATGGACATCAAATTATCAGACTTGTACGCCCGTATTCCACGCCTAAGTGGCTCTTCAGTGCTGACCATCGACGCCACAGGGCAAGGCTCAGGCGAGCAGGTAGCCGCACTGATGCGTAATTCGGGTTTAAAGGATTCACTGGGTAAAATTCTTACTCAGGATGTAGTGGTTAGCGGGCCGGTTGCCAGTGAGGTGAAGCTGAAAATCCCCTTGAATGGCAAGAATGTGAAAGCCACGGGCATAGCCCGGCTTGAGGGTAATGAGGTAAACGTTAACAGCCTGGATCTTAAGTTTGTCCAGGCCAGTGGTGAAGTGGGCTTTTCTAACGCCAATATTTCGGTTAACGGTCTGACTGCTTCGCTATTTGGCCAGCCGGTGGCCCTGGAACTTGCCGGAAATCAACTGAGTGATGAGTATTTACTGGATATTGAACTAAGCGGAAACTGGGCCGCGCAGCCGTTAATCGAAAAGGTTAATCCGGCATTTGCCGACTACCTTAGCGGCGATGCGCAGTGGCGAACTGATGTATCGGTATCGCTGGGTAAAAATGGGTTTCAGTACAATGCGAGTATGACCAGCGAGCTGGCTGGCGTTGAATCGCGTTTACCTGCGCCGTTTTATAAAGATGCAATGACGGTGAAACAGCTCATGGTGTTGGTGGATGGCGATCAGGATGTGTCAGACATTACGCTGAATGTGGGTAATGATATAAGTTTCTCCGGTGTGCTGCCTCATGATACCAAACAGTTTGCCGGTGCCCATTTGGCTTTGGGCAACAGCGATATTGTAGGGCTTGGTACAGGCTTTAGTATTTCAGCGGCCATGCCGGAAGTCGACGTCGCCCGTTGGTATCACGTTATTGATTTATTGATTGGCGGGCTGTCGTCAGACTCCGTTCAAACCGCCAGGGCCACCAAGCAGCCAGGCTACTTTTCTGTTCCCCAGCGGATATTTGTTGAAGCGGAAAACCTGATTGTGGCCGGCCAGACGCTCACCGATGTGACCATTTCGGCGCGCCAGCAGAGTAATAACTGGTCGCTGAACGTGCTCTCTTCCCAGGCTAAAGCAGAAGTAAAACTGTTTGATGCGTGGCTGGAGCAGGGCATTGAAATTGATGCCGATTTTATCCGCCTTACCCAGTGGCAAACCGATGACAGCGACCGGGAAAAATTGCAATACGATTACCAGCCAGATGCGCTGCCGCCTATTCGCTTTCACTGTGATGCCTGTAACCTGCTCGATAAAGACTTCGGTACGGTGGATCTAGAAGTGACCCGCACCGATAACGGCATGTTAATTAACCGCTTTGATGCCACTAATGACTTTGGTGAGTTAAGGGCGTCCGGCAGTTGGTTAACTGCTGGCGATAATACTTCAGTAACCCACTTCGAAGGCGACATTAACAGTCACAATATAGGCGGTATGTTGTCAGAATTAGGGGTTAACTCCGGGATAAAGGACTCTAAGGCGAGTATTGATTTTGTGCTTAACTGGGATAATTCACCATTTAATTTTGCCATGGAATCATTAAACGGTAGCGTGCAAACCGAGCTCACTGACGGTTACCTCACCCAGGTAAGTGATAAAGGCTCACGTATATTTACTCTGTTCAGCCTTAACTCACTGGTCAGAAAACTCAGCCTCGATTTTCGTGATGTGTTTGCCCAGGGCTTTTTCTATGATGATATTAAGGGCAGCCTGGAAATTGTTGATGGCGTAGCAAATACAACCGACACCGTAATCGACGGTGGCGCCGGTGAAATCGAAATCAAAGGTTATACCGACCTGGCCAATAAGACACTGAATTACAACGTTAGCTTTGCACCCAACGTGACCGGCAACCTGCCTTTCCTGGTGTACTTTATGGTGAACCCGCCAACGGCACTGGCGGCATTGGCATTAGATCAGGTCTTGACCTCAGCCAAGGTGATCTCTAATGTGAATTACCACATTACCGGCACTTTCGATAACCCTGAACTGGAAGAAGTTGGCCGCGATAGCACCGACATAGAGCTGCCGGCGCAGCGTCAGCCAGCGCAATCCCAGGGTATCGATAATGAACCGATAGAACCCGCAGAGTCAAAGGAACCTGTAGATGCAGACAGTTAATCTTGCCGCCCTGCAAATGACATCCGGCCCGGATGTTGATGCGAATCTGGATTTTGTTGAAGCCCAACTGGCAGAAGCCGCATTACCCGCCCATACTGTGGTAGTGCTTCCCGAATGTTTTGCCTGCTTTGGTACCCGAGACGGTTTTTTGCTGACTATCGCCGAATCCCCCGGTGACGGGCCCATACAAACCCGACTGGCTGAGATTGCGGCCAGATTCGAGTGTTACCTGGTGGCTGGAACGATTCCGGCAACTTGTGACGATGCGCAGAAATTTACCGCTTCCTGCTTTGTTTTTGGTCCGGATGGTAAGACACTCGACTGCTATCAGAAGATCCATTTATTTGATGCCGCCGTGGCCGATAACACCAAAGCCTACAAAGAGTCGAAGTACACGCAGGCGGGCGAGCAGGTAGTGGTGATTGATACCCCGCATGGGCGAATCGGCGTTGCGGTGTGTTATGATGTGCGTTTTCCCGGCTTGTTCGACGCCATGGGCGATATTGATGTACTGGTATTACCCGCTGCGTTTACCCAGGTTACCGGTGCTGCCCACTGGCATACGTTATTGCGTGCCAGAGCAATTGAAAAGCAGTGTTTCGTAGTGGCCGCCAACCAAACCGGCACCCATGAAAATGGCCGTGAAACCTACGGCCACAGCGTGATATATTCGCCCTGGGGAGATTTGCTGGCAGAGCGGGAAACCGCAACGGGCATTGTGCAGCATACCGTGTCTCTGAAGGACATCAATAAATACCGACAAGCCATGCCATTGGCTCAACACAATCGTTTCAGGAGTCACTTTGATAAATCAAGTTGAAACTAATTTGCTGGCTGATTCAGGGTTATCCCGACAATCGCTGGATACCGCACTTGCTTCGATTCATTCTCATCAAACCGATTACGCCGACCTGTATTTCCAATCCAGCCAACACGAAAGCTGGGTAATGGAAGACGGCATTATTAAAGAAGGCAGCTTCAACCTGGAACGTGGTGTAGGTGTGCGCGCGGTAAGTGGCGAGAAGACCGGCTTTGCGTACTCAGACGAAATCAGTGTGGAAGCGATTACCAAAGCCTGTACTGCGGCCCGCAGCATTGCGCCTGCTGGTGGCCAGGTCAATGTTGGCACTTTAAGCGATATCACGCCGGCGCCACGGTACGCCGCTGATAACCCTATTCTGGCCATGGCTGAGGCGGAAAAAATTGCCTTGCTAAAAGCCGTAGACGGCTATATCCGCAAACAGGACAGCAGTATTAATCAGGTAGTAGTGTCAATCAGCGGCGTGTATGAAGAGGTGCTGGTGGCTGGCAGCGATGGTACCCTGGCTACTGATATTCGTCCTTTGGTGCGTCTTAACTGCTCAGTGCTGATGGAAAATGGTGACCGCCGTGAACGCGGCAGCGCCGGTGCCGGCGGCCGACACACTTATGCCTTCTTCACCCGTCAGGAAGATGGTCGCCCTTTTTACGAACAAATTGCCGATGACGCATTGCATATGGCCAGAGTCAATATGCAGGCAATTGCCTCACCAGCTGGCCTGATGCCAGTAGTGCTTGGCAGTGGCTGGCCGGGTGTCTTGCTGCACGAAGCGGTTGGTCATGGGCTGGAAGGCGATTTTAACCGCAAAGGCGCTTCTACCTTTGCCGGCAGAATGGGCCAGCAGGTTGCCGCTAAAGGTGTTACGGTGGTAGATGACGGCACTCTGGATAATCGCCGTGGCTCGCTAACGGTTGATGATGAAGGCACACCAACAGCACATAATGTGCTGATAGAAGACGGTGTTCTGACCGGCTACATGCAGGACAAAATGAATGCCCGCCTGATGGGTGTTAAACCTACCGGGAATGGTCGCCGTGAGTCCTATGCCCATTTACCGATGCCGCGAATGACTAACACCTACATGCTCGGTGGTGAGTATACGCCGGATGAAATTATCAGTTCGATTGATAAAGGCATTTACGCGCCTAACTTTGCCGGCGGACAGGTGGATATTACTTCCGGTAAGTTTGTGTTCTCCAGTGCCGAGGCCTATTTAATCGAAAACGGTAAAATTACCGCGCCGGTGAAAGGCGCTACGCTAATTGGCAATGGCCCGGAAGTCATGCAAAAGATCTCCATGATAGGCAACGATGTGGCGTTGGATCGTGGCGTTGGGGTATGCGGTAAGGATGGCCAGAGCGTGCCGGTAGGCGTGGGTCAGCCTACCTTAAAAATAGACGAGCTAACCGTCGGCGGGACCAGTTAATCCTGGTCCAGCATATGTTCTTTAAGATATTGAAATAACTCGCGATAAGCTTTTGGTGGCGCATTTTTACTGCGCTCCTTAATGATAGACCGGTGGAACTGCCGGAGTTTTTGGCGCTCCAGGCTCGGGTGCTCATCGAGGACCTCCTGGATGGCATCGTCGCCCCGGTCGGCAATCGCATCGCGGGTTTTTTCTAATTGGTGGAAGCGCGCATTTTGCGCCTGGTGCTGGTGTTGCAACTTGGCCAGGGCTTCTTCAATAGGTGTTAAATCGCGACTGCGCATTAACTTACCAATAAACTGTAACTGGCGGCGAAAGCCATCTTTTTTACGGTTTATTCTGCGGGCCAGTGTTACGGCATCGGCAAGTTCATCATCCATAGGGATGGTTTTAATATGCGCGTCAGACAAATTTACGAGTTGTTCGCCAACCTGCTGACGTAAGGCAGACAGGCGTTTAAGCTCAGATTTACTAACGAATTCATCGTGCTCGGGATAGCTGTCGTCGTTATCCCAATTCGCGTCATCATGCTGACTTGGGTCGTTCATTGGACTCTCGTTTATAACTGATAATAGTGAATTGTAGCCATGAACAACGGACATTTATAGCGAAACTTCTATGCAGATCGAACAACAACTAGCAGAAATTCAATCGAAAGTGGCTGATACGCTTAAGTTAGCGCTGAAAAAAGGCGCTACACAAGCCGAGGCCAGCATGTCGAAGGTTGAGGGAATTTCGGTTTCCTCTCGCTTACGGGAAGTGGAAAATATTGAGTTTACCAATGATGGTGGCCTGGGGATCAGCGTTTATGTAGGTAAGCATAAGGGCAGCGCCTCAACGGCCGACCTCAGCATGGAGGCCTTAGCGCTGGCGGTTGAGAAGGCCGTGGATATTGCTAAGTATACCAGTGAAGATCCTTGTACCGGACTGGCGGATGCTGAGTTAATTGCTACTGAATTTCCCGATTTAGATCTCTATCACCCGGTTCCACTGGATCCTCAGAAAGCTATTAAGACTGCTGTGGCAGCTGAGTCGGCAGCACTGGATTATGATCCGCGGATCACCAATTCCGACGGGGCCAGCTATAACGCCAATATGGGCATGCGGGTGTACGGTAACACCCACGGAATTAACGCTGGGTATACCAGCAGTCGCTACAGCCTGAGCTGTATGGTGATCGCCAGTGACAACGACGATATGCAACGCGACTATGCCTATACAGTTAGCCGGGATGCCAGCAAGCTGGACTCAGCCGAAGCGGTTGGACTGGAAGCTGCACAGTGCACCGTGGCTCGTCTTGGCGCACAGAAAATCAAAACTGCCACCGTACCGGTGTTAATTGATAAGCAACTGGCTTCCAGCTTATTTGGCCATTACGTTGGCGCTATCAGCGGCGGTTCGCTATATCGCCGGTCTTCTTTCCTGCTCGACAAGCTCGGCAGTCAGGTATTCCCCGAGTGGCTGAATATTGTTGAACGCCCGCACCTAAAAGGCGGGCTGGCCAGCAGTAACTTTGATCACGAAGGCGTGGCCACCAAAGACATGACTATCGTCGATAGCGGTAAATTATCTACCTACCTGTATACCAGCTACTCAGCCCGCAAACTTAACACCGTGACTAATGGTCATGCCGGTGGCATTCATAACTGGATTGTCAGTGATTCCGGTCAGTCAGACGCAGAGCTGCTGAAAACCATGGGCACAGGTTTGTACGTTACTGAGATGATGGGGCAGGGCGTTAACATCGTAACCGGGGATTATTCTCGTGGCGCAGCTGGTTTCTGGGTCGAAAACGGGGTGATTCAATACCCGGTACACGAAGTAACAATTGCCGGCACTTTGCAGGAAATGTTCGCCAATATTGTTGCCATTGGTGCCGAACGTGATGCGCGGGGAAGTGTTAGTACCGGCGCTGTGTTACTCGAAAAAATGAAAATTGCCGGCGCTTAGAAATAAGCTCTTTATATCGCGCACAACAAAACAGGTCAGGCTGTTAATTCAGCCGACCTGCTTTTACAACAGAGTGCTTGTCTTACCTTAGCTGTCTACCGAGCCACAGAAGCGATAACCTTCACCGTGAATAGTGACAATCAATTCTTCTTCATTTGGCTCAGATTCAAAATGCTTACGAATACGGCGAATGGTAACATCCACGGTACGGTCGTTCGGACGCAGTTCACGGCCGGTCATTTCCATAATCAGCTGTTCACGAGTAAGGATCTTACCGGGGTTGCTCAGGAACAGGTGTAAAGCACGGAACTCACTGCGTGGCAGGCGGAATTCATTACCGCTAGGCGCAATCAGAGAGCGGCTGTCGCCGTCCAGAGTCCAGCCGTTAAAGCTAACACGGCTTGGTAAATCATCGTCTTCAGTGCTGCTGGTGGTGCGGCTCAGCAGGTTACGTGCGCGGATGGTCAGCTCACGTGGGTTGAATGGTTTGGTGAGATAATCGTCTGCACCAATTTCCAGACCCAGGATACGATCCACGTCGTTATCACGACCAGTTAAGAAAATCAGGCCGATATTTTTACGGTCGCGTACTTCGCGAGCCAGAATCAATCCGTTTTTACCAGGCAGATTAATATCCATGATAACCAGATTGATTGTGTGATTTTCAAAAAAGTCATGCATTTGTTCGCCGTTTTCGGCTTCGAAAACGTTATACCCTTCGGCTTCAAACAAACTTTTCAATGTGGTTCGGGTGACCACTTCATCTTCTACTATTAATATGTTGGGCGTCTGCATTTTCACACTCTATTTACAAAAATTAGAACTCTGTACAAAGTTTATCAGATTTTATTGTTATCGATCTTTTTATCTTGCAAATTAATTGCCACATTCGTAAAAGTACGCTTAAGGGCAGGTTAAGTCCAAGAAAAAATGTGTTAAATAACGGTTTTATGGTTTTTTTACTGTTACCGGGAACGTTAGCGTAAACTCAACGCCGTTTCCTTCTTCGCTTTCTAACTTTATATTGCCATTAAGCGCCTGAGTTACCAAGTTAAATACTAAATGCATCCCTAATCCGGAGCCACCCTGGCCACGTTTTGTTGTAACAAAGGGATCAAAAATACGCTTCTTGATGCTTGTTGGTATACCGCTTCCGTTATCCTTGTAAATTATTTTCAGTTTTTGGTCATCCGTCAACCTAGCTATGACGTCAATTTTGCCGTTTTCAACCGTTTCGAAGGCGTGGATCAGTGAATTCATGATTAAATTGATCAAAATCTGATTTAACGGCCCGGCTTTACACATAACATTAAGGGTTTCTGAGCAAACAATATTAATTGTATGAGTGACCTTTTTCAGACGCGGCCGCATCGACATCAGGGTCTCTTCAATCAACTGCTTAACGTTGACTTCCCGGGCTTCTTCACTGGTTTGATCCACCGCTACCTGTTTAAAGCTCGAGATTAACTGGGCGGCCCGGTCGAGGTTGCGGTAAATAATATTCAGGTTTTCCCGGCTTTCATTGATAAAGCGTTCCATGGCACTGGCCTTGAGGGTTTTACCCTTAAACTGCTGGTCAATAACCGCCAGCCGGTCGAGCATCATGGTCGAGGCAGTAATACCCAGTCCAATAGGCGTATTTACCTCATGGGCAACCCCTGCCACCATATCGCCGAGTGACGCCATCTTCTCGTTTTCCACAATCTGGCGCTGAAACTGATGCAGCTTCTCAAGAGTCTGAATCAGTTCGTTGTTAGCGCTCTTCAGCGCAACGGTACGTTGATTTACTTCTTCTTCCAGGCGACTGTTGAGGGTTTGTAACTCTCGTTCGGCCTGCTGCTGTTTGCTGATATATTCCTCAACCCGCGACAGTAAAATGTTGATGGAATCGAGCATATGGTCGTACTCGCGGACATTACTGGCTGAGAATCTCAGCGAGTAATCGCGACTGCGGGCAACCTTCTGCAGCATCAGGTTGGTATCCTGGATCGGATTAGCCAGCATCTGGCCGTATTTAAGCGCAACCAAAAAGGCGGCAATGATAATCAGCACTATTGTGGCCACTTGCACCATTCGGGTGCCACTGACGTAGCTGAAAAAAGATTCGGATGACATCCGCACGTAGACATAGCCCAGGGTTTGTTCTTCTATGTTAATGGGACGGATTATTTCTATTACCTGATTATCTTCGTCTAACCGGGCGGTGAAGTAGCGCGCCAGGTCATTGATCTTACTCTCGGCGGCGATACTGGTTGATTTGGTATATAGCGCGAGCATTTGCGGCGTCTGGCCGTTGATTGGGGCACTATAAATATGCGCGTTTAATACGTCCGGAAAACTATCGAGCCCTTGCAGCATATTGGCGAGCTGATCGCTGCGGCTCATCTCTTCGTCTAAATCGCTGGGCGTGATAGCCATAATGGGACGCACGTTACTGGCTACCATATCGGCCAGCGAACGCACGTTTTGGAGTAACTGCTCTTTTACCTCTGCATGTTGCAGATAGTTTGTCACCAGGGTGGATAACAACATAGCGCTGCCGGATACGACAATAACGAGCCATATCATGATACTTTTGATAGAAAGTCTGGCGGCCGACGGCGACATGAGAAGGTTAAATAAGCCCACAAGGATTAGTCATTTAATAGTGGCTCATAAAGGCTAAAAAATAAAGTATTGCGGGGGCTTAAAGGTGTGGTTTTGCGTTATAAAAGCCCTATTTACGCCAGACTATTGGTTATTTTCTGCTGCCCAGTCTGGTGCCGGTATTTCCAATAGCTGAAAAAGTGCCTGCGGTGGCAGCGCATACTCGCGGGCGATACTGGTAAATGCAACTTGCTGACGGCTGACCGGTAAATCGGTGAGGTCGGATAAGCACAGGCACACCATTGAGCCCTGATTAATGGCCAGTGACGGCACTGCTACGCGCGCTACCCGATACAGGGTGTGAGGGCAGTAGGTTTGTCGCTCCGGCGCCTGAATGCATTCCTCAGGCACCTCTGCCCACACTGCAGAACTCGCCAGAGTACAGGCTACTAACAGTAATAATGCCCGTAGTGACATTAATTGATGCTCTGGTATAGCGCCAGATATTGTTCAGCGGCTTCCTGCCAGGTAAAGCGGGTGTGCATGCCCTTTTGCTGCATGGCGCGGAAAGTCACCGGACATTCGTAGTAAGCTAACAGCGCACGACGAATACAGCCAAGTAATGCCTCGCCGCTGGGCTCTTCAAACACAAAGCCGGTTGCCGTATCCGGGGCGTATTCCGGATCGACCACAGTATCCTTAAGGCCTCCGACGGCGCGCACAATAGGCACAGTGCCATAGGCCAGGCTGTACATCTGGTTAAGGCCGCAAGGCTCAAACTGAGAAGGCATCAAAAAGAAATCCGCGCCCGCTTCAATCAGGTGGGCATGTTCGGTACTGAAACCATTAATAAAGGAGAACTGCTGGGGATGTTGCTCGGCAAACTCGCCAAGATCCTGACAAACCCTGGGATCGCCGGTGCCAATAATAACCAGTTGCAGTTTGTGGCGGATAAGGCGATCAAGAATAGGAATAAGATACCCAAAACCTTTCTGTTCGGTAAGGCGACATACCATACCAAACACAGGCACGTTAGGCTCCGCCGGCAGGCCGGATTTACGTTGCAGAGCCTGCTTACATTCTGCCTTGCCACTCACATCATCCGCGTTGAAGTGGGCCGGAATGTACGGGTCGGTCATTGGATCCCACTGGCTGTAGTCACAGCCATTTAAAATACCTGATAAGTCGTTACTGCGCTGCATAAGCCGGTCGTGCAGGCCATGGCTGCCGAGGTCGGTAAGGAGCTCCGAAGCATAATTAGGGCTTACTGTAGTGATTTTATCTGCGCACTCGATGGCGGATTGCAAAAAGTTGATGTAGCCGCCATGGACCTGCTCAAAAATAGCCGGATGATGGCGCAGGTACGGAATTTCTTCTATCCGGTGCACACCCTGAAACGCGGCATTGTGAATGGTAAATACCGAACGCGTGTTGCTGAAATAGCCGCTGCGATCGCTGCGTAATAAAAACGGCAGCATGGCGGTATGCCAGTCATGGCAGTGGATGATATCCGGCGCCATGCCAAGCGCCTGAATCGCACTTAATACCGCGCCGCAGAAGAAACTGAAGCGCTCGCCGTTGTCGTTATAGGCTTCATACGCACTGTTATACAAACCTTCCCGGTTGAAGTATTCCGGGTAGTCAATAAAGTAAACGTCGATACCGTGCCAGTTAAGCTGACGAACGGCATAGTGGTAAACCTTACTTTCGGCAAACAGGGTCTGGCTACTACAGGCTTCAGAAAGTGAGAATTGCTCGGCGATGGCCCGGTAATAGGGCATAAATACGCTAACGGTATGCTCGGGCGATTTCAGTGCCAGAGGCAGTGCTTTGCCCACATCGGCCAGGCCACCGGTTTTGACCAGCTCTTCAACTTCAGAAATCGCAAAAACAATGTTCACACTACTCTCCAGCGTTTAATTTGATGCTTTACACAAATTACCACACAAGACAGGGATTTAAACGCTAACTTTGTGCAAAATACACAGAAAATCGATTGTCCTGGGTGAGCACTGATGGGCTTGAAAATTGTTCCGCGAGCAATTCCGCATAGGGTAAAAAGCGGTTGGCGACCAGATAGAGTTTTCCCTTTGGCTGCAGATGTTGCCGGGTGGCCTGAATAAACTCGCGGCTGATGCGGTAATCGGTTTTAACCCCGGTATGAAACGGCGGGTTTGTTACAACCGTCTGGTACTTAGCGCTGACACCCTGCAGTGTGTCGGTGGCGATAATAATGCCTTGCTGATGATTTTCATGCAACGTGTGGGCGCTGCACCACAGAGCCAGAGCACTGACATCCAGCAGCTCTACACTGGCCTTACTGCCAGCAGATAACAGGTAGCTGGCGATAACACCGGCACCACAAGCAAAGTCGAGAACCTTGCCGGACAGAGATGTGGGCAGCTTATCCAGCAACATGGCAGTACCTGCATCCAGCTCGCGATGACTGAATACGCCGGGTAAGGAACACACGGTCCACTCAATACCGTTACGATTGTAGGTGTCGCGGCTCATATAATCGTTAAGGGTAAACGGAGCGGGCGCCTGGTTGAGATGACAGGTTAACCAGCTGCAATGACGGGCAGAGTCTATTTTATCTACATCACCATAAGATTGGATGGTTTTACCCGCACTTTTTATGCCGCCGCGATTTTCGCCAATCACGTGTACCCGGTTACCTTCACCAACCAGCGCAGCTGCCATAGCCATCAGCATCGCCAGATGCGCTTTGGCTTTGGGCATAAAAATCAACACATCGGTAATCGCTGCGACATCACCAACTGCTGGAGCAAAGGTATGTGTGTGATTGCCAGAAGTGGCGGTGAGGGCAAAGTTAGCGTTATTACTAATCAGGTCGCGACTGTCAAAACGGGCTGCGTCATTACGCCGGGCACACTGTTTAAATACATCGTAATATTGATGCAAAACTGTGAGCTTTACGTCACTTAGCGCACTGAATAGCGCCGCATCGTCGGGATTGATAATCAGCCAGTTACCCTGCTCAAACTGCTCTTCGTTACGCAGTATTAACTGGCTTTGTGGCGACAGGCTCATGCTGTGCGCTCGTAAATCAGATCCCAAACGCCGTGGCCAAGTTTCTGGCCGCGTACCTCAAACTTAGTGGTTGGGCGGTAATCAGGGCGTGGTACATAATCACCTTCGGCAGCGGTGTTAGTGTAGCCCTCTGCTGCGTTCATTACCCCGGCCATGTGCTCTGCGTAAGGCTCCCAGTCTGTGGCCATGTGGAATGTGCCGCCAACAGCCAGTTTGGTGCGAACCAATTCAGCAAATTCCGCTTGTACAATGCGGCGTTTGTGGTGGCGCTTTTTGTGCCACGGGTCGGGGAAAAACAACTGCAGGCGATGCAGGCTGGTATCAGGGATCATGTTTTTAAGCACTTCAACGGCATCATGTTCCATAACGCGCAGATTCTCTACGCCCAGCTCACCGGCATCGGCCAGACAAGCGCCAACGCCCGGACGGTGAACTTCGATACCAATAAAGTTAAGCTCAGGGGCCTCATGAGCCATGGTGACCAGTGACTTACCCATACCAAAACCGATTTCAACGACTACCGGCGCGTCACGGCCAAATACGGCAGCAAGATCCAGCGGCTCGCTCTGGTATTCGATACCTTTGGTTGGCCAGAATTCTTCAAGCGCACGGCCCTGGGCTTTGGTTAAGCGCCCTTCGCGCTTCACAAAACTCTTTACTTTACTGATATAAACGCCGGCCGCTTCGGCTTCGGCCTGGGAATTAAATTTTGCCATGATAGTCTGTCACCTGTTAATTGCCGCGGCATTATCCACGACGCGTACAAAATTGCAACGGTCTGGCGTGCAGCCACGACGGGTCGCTGGTTGTATGATAGCGTAAACCCAGCTTAAACGAATGGAAACTCACCTAATGTCAGCTCACTTTTGCCCTCAATGCGGGCAGCAGACTTTTACCAGTCAGGACAACAACCGTTACCAGTGCAGCGACTGCCAGTTTGAAGTGTTTCGTAATGTGGGCGCAGCGGTAGGCGGGATTCTGGTGTATCAGCAACACGTGTTGCTGGTCAAACGCAGTAAAGCCCCGGCTGCCGGCGAGTGGGATTTGCCGGGCGGGTTTATTAATCCCGATGAGTCGGCAGAGCAGGCGCTGCGCCGAGAATGCCGGGAAGAAACCGGAATCGATCCCGGCGAGTCATTGCAATACCTGGGGGCGTGGCCGAATCAATACCCGTATAAAACACTGGTTTACCCAACCATGGATATCTTTTTTGCTGCCGAACTACACGATAAGCCTGCCTGCAAAGTGGATAACAGTGAGGTGAGTGGCTTTAGCTGGCGGCCATTATCTGACTGTGCGGAGCTTAAACTGGCGTTTCCCTCCGCACAGCAGGCCCTTAGCCGTTACCTGAGCTTAAGCCAATAGCTCGTTTAGCAGCGCCGCCACACTCGCCGGTTGTTCCAGCATCATCATATGGCCGCTGTCTTCAACCGGCAGCAGCCGGGCACCGTTAATTTGTTGGTGGGCGGTTTGCATAGCCGGGAATGTTGCCACTGCGTCCTGACGGGCGGCAATTAAATTTACCGGGCAGTTGAGCTGGCCGAGCTTGGCGGTGAGGTCTTTTCTGGGTGTGGTGCTTTGTACATGCGCCCGTAATGTCGCCGTGCCTAAATCGCTGGCCATATCGGTGAGTATTGGCAGTATGTCGTCACTGTGTTCTGGTAGCATCATGTTAGCCAGATAGGCTTTAGCCGTGATATCCACTTTGCCGCCTTTTAACTGCTCCAGCAGGGTTTTACGCCGTTTTAACTCACGTTCCGACAAACCGGTAGGGGCGTAGCCCATCAGCGTTAGCGAGGCCACTTTATCCGGATAGGTCAGCGCCCACAACGCAGCGATATAGGCCCCCATGGAATAACCAATCAGGTGATTTTTACCGTCCGGGTCGGTGCGGTCGCTGGTGAGCGCTAACATTTCTTCTAAACTATTTGCCCATTGCAGCGGTACATAAGCTCGGGCAGACAGGCTGAGCTGCTTCCAGACCGGCAGCCAAACACGCTCATCACATAAGGTACCGGGTAAAAAAACGTATCGCATGAAACGCTCCTGGGAAAAAGTTGGTCAGAGCCTATCAGGCTCTACGGGATCGGTGCAATCACTGTTACACTGCGCCGCAGTAATTGGGAGTAAAAAGTCGTGAATACATTTTCTACACGGGTATTAAACTGGTTTGACGAACATGGCCGTAAGCATCTGCCCTGGCAACAGGCCATTTCTGCTTACCGGGTATGGGTGTCTGAGATCATGCTGCAACAAACTCAGGTGACCACGGTGATCCCGTATTTTGAACGCTTTATGGCGCGTTTTCCCTCCGTGATAGCGTTGGCCGAGGCGCCGCAGGATGATGTGCTTCACCTGTGGACGGGCCTGGGCTATTACGCCAGAGCGCGTAATCTGCACAAAGCGGCGCAGCAGATTGCCACACAATATAACGGCGAGTTTCCAGCTACCCTGGATGAGGTAGTTGCGTTGCCGGGGATTGGTCGTTCCACGGCAGGGGCCATTTTATCCATCGCCTGCGGTCAGTCACACCCTATTCTCGACGGTAACGTGAAGCGTGTACTGGCTCGTTATTATGCCGTAGAAGGCTGGCCCGGCAAGCGCCAGGTAGAACAACAGCTCTGGCAGTATGCGACCCAGAATACGCCGGATAAGCGCACCAATCATTACACCCAGGCCATGATGGATTTAGGCGCGATGATTTGTACCCGGAGCAAACCGGCCTGCGATCGCTGCCCATTGCAAAGCGACTGCATTGCCTATGCGCAGGGTAATCAGACTGACTACCCGGGCAAAAAGCCGAAAAAGACCCTACCAGTAAAAAGCACCGTGATGTGGATCCCGTTCTACCAGGGCAGTGTGTTACTCAGGCAGCGCCCGGCAACAGGTATCTGGGGCGGACTCTGGAGTTTTATCGAAAGCGAAGATGCTGATGCTGTGCCAAAGGATGTTGCCCAGTTCATCGGCAGCGATTTCGATGCACAGTTGCTTACGCCATTCAGACACACCTTTAGCCACTATCATTTGGATATTCAGCCTAAGCTGTTACATTGCGAGTCGTTAAGCGCGGTGATTGCCGAGACGGGTCACAGCTGGGTGTCGTTATATAAGCCATTGCAATTGGGCGTGCCTACACCGGTAAAAAGACTTCTAACTGATTTAACGAAACAGTTATAATCACAACAAATTAATGCGGAGAATAACAATGCCCAGAACGGTATATTGTGCACACTACGACAAAGAAGCAGACGGACTGGATTTTCAGCTTTACCCAGGCGAGCTAGGTAAGCGTATTTTCGACAGTATCAGCAAAGAAGCCTGGGCCGAATGGCAAAAAAAGCAAACTATGCTGATCAACGAAAAAAAGCTCAATATGATGGAGCCAACCGATCGTAAGTTCCTGGAAGAACAGATGGAAGCCTTTCTGTTTGAAGGTAAAGAACCAACGATTGAAGGCTATGTTCCGCCCAAAAAGCCGTGATTTTGCACAGATTGCACAAAGAACATGCAGTTGATTAAAATATTCAAAAAAGTGGTTGACTTAAAAGCGCGAAACTCGTTAAATACGCACCCACAGCGAGACAGCAACATTAATCGCTAACCAGTTTTGCCTCGATAGCTCAGTTGGTAGAGCAGCGGATTGAAAAGTGCGAGCTTTATCAATCGATTTTACCAAGCTGATCTGTTAGGATAAGAGATATAAAGTTAGTAAGCACTTCGATTTAGCTTGCAAAGTTTTGCAAAGAAAAATTAAAGCTTACACTGCACAGTTTTATGTGCCTCGATAGCTCAGTTGGTAGAGCAGCGGATTGAAAATCCGCGTGTCCCTGGTTCGATCCCGGGTCGAGGCACCACTTATCAAGAAGCCCTGATCAGAAATGGTCGGGGCTTTTTTGTTATATTTGCGCTTTGTGTATGGTTAGACGTAGCGGATTTACATCCACTGATAACAATACTGTACCGGATCGAGTTCGGCCTCTGGTACCATTCTTTGCAAGAAAATTTAGCAACTAAACCGACCTTTGAGTCGGTTCTTTTGTATCTTTTATTTACTATTCTCGTGTTAAAAGATGATTCACACAAGAAAGTGAATTAATTTTCTGAGTATTGAATTATCCAGTCTTCTAACAAGTTAAATGGTACTGGATACTGAGCTATCCCCACGAATAGTAAAATAAAGTCAAAGAGTTAGGGAACATTCATGGCATTTGGTGATCAGATCTTTCGCCAAAAAAAACCAACACAGAAAACACCATGAATGCACGCTCTATATTGAACAATCTTGTCTCTTTTGTCAGCCATAAAATGCATAAAACCCGCAAACAGGCCGTTGTCGCCTGTGTGCGAAGCTTGATTGAGAGCGGTTCGGCCACTGTGACCAGTATGGGGCGCGGTATCCGTTCCAATGCCTATGAGAAACACCGTATTAAGCGGGCTGACCGGCTGTTATCTAATGGTCACCTCCAGCGTGAAGTACCGTTTATCTATGCAATGATTTGCCGGTTATTTTGTACCTGTAAACATCCTGTCATTGCCGTTGACTGGTCAG